>DAOPZC010000043.1:0-43024 GCA_035353175.1 Kiritimatiellia bacterium
GGTCGAAGCACATGTCCTCGAAGAGCAGGTTGTCGCCGAAGCCCATGGCGACCTTCTCGGCCTTGACCACGAGGTCGCCGAGGCGCGGCCCCGCGGGAATCTGGATGCGCAACTCGTCTTCGCGCGTGTCGACCTGCTGGGCGGCGAGCTCCTCGTAGCGGCGCACGCGGGCCTGGTTCTTGGCGCGGCGGCCCGAGGGGTTGGTGTGGACCCAGGCGAGTTCGTTCTCGATGAGGCGGCGGCGCGATTCGGCCTGCTTGGCCTCACGCATCATGGCGTCCTTCTTCTGCTGGAGCCAGGCCTCATAGTTGCCCTTGTAGGGGTAGGTGCGGCCGTTGTCGAGCTCGAGAATCCACTCGGTGACGTTGCTGAGGAAGTAGCGGTCGTGGGTGACCACGATGAGCGTGCCCTTGAAGCCCTTGAGGTAGGTTTCCAGCCAGGCGACCGACTCGGCGTCGAGGTGGTTCGTCGGCTCGTCGAGCAGCAGCACGTCGGGGTTGGAGATCAGGATGCGGCACATGGCCACGCGGCGGCGCTCGCCGCCGGAGAGCGGGGCGACCGACGCATCGGACGGCGGCAGGCGCAGCGCTTCCATGGCCATTTCGATGTGATGGTCGAGGCTCCAGAGGTCGTTGTTGTCGATGGTGTCCTGGAGGCGGCCCAGCTCGTCGTTCAGTTTCTCGGACTCCTCGTCGCTGAGGTCGCCGCCGAGCAGGTCGCAGATCTCGTCATAGCGGGCGAGAATGGCCTTGGAGCCGGCCACGCCCTCCTCCACGCACTGCATGACGGTCTTGGTGTTGTCCAGCTCGGGCTCTTGCGAGAGGTAGCCGATGCGGGTGCCCTTGGCGATCTGGCATTCGCCCATGAACTCGGTGTCGAGCCCGGCGAGAATCTTGAGCAGCGAGGATTTTCCGGAGCCGTTGGCGCCGATCACGCCGATGTGCGCGCCGTGGAAAAAGGAAAGGTTCACATCCTCGAGGATGGTTTTTTTCTCGTGCTGTTTGGTGACACTGATCAGATTGAACGCGTATTCGCCGGCCATGGGTGCCCTTCGGGAAGGAGGAGTTGGGAGTGAGAAGTTGGGAGTTGAAGAGGACGCTATATGGGATAAACGGCCCAAAAGAATACCAGCGGCGGGCCGGAAAGTCTAGAGGAGCTGTCGGGCGTTGGGCATTTGCATTTTGCGGTGTTCACACGTCACACGTAGCGGCGCTCGACGCGGTTGCCGAACGAGCAGATGATCTCGTAGGGATGTGTGTTCTTGAGCGCGGCCCAATCTTCGACCGTGAGGGCGTGGATGCCCTCGCCGCCGAGGCAGACCACCTCGTCGCCGACGTTGGCACCGGGCACGCTTTCGAGTGAGACGGTGGTGTAGTCCATCGAGAGGCGGCCGAGCACGGGGCAGGGGATGCCATGGATCAGCAGGTAGCCGCGGTTCGAGAGCGCGAGCGGCAGGCCGTCCGCATAGCCGGCGGAGACGGTGCCGACCAAGGTCGGGGTGTGGAGCCGGTAGGTGTGGCCGTAGCCGATGCCGGTGCCTGCCGGAAGCGTCCGGATGGCGGTCAGGCGCGTCTTGAGCGTCAGCACGGGCTTCACGCGCAGGGTGCGCTTGCCGGCGGTGTCGAACGAGCCGTGCAGGTTGATGCCGGTGCGGACCACGTTGAAAGGCGCGCGGCAGGCGCGGGGAAAATTGTTGATGGCGTCGCTGTTGGCGATGTGGCGTTTGGCGAAGGTGATGCCGTCGCGGGCGACGTCGTCGAGGATCGTGCAGAAGAGGTCCATCTGGCGGTTGGTCAGCTCCGAGCCCGTCTCGTAGGCGTAGGGGAAATGCGAGAAGATGCCTTCGCAATACAGTCCGGGCAGATTCCACGTCTCGCGGATGACGGCGGGCGCTTCGCTGGCGAGGATGCCGAGGCGGCCCATGCCGGTGTCGAGCTTGAAGTGGACGGTGGCGGTTTTGCCGAGGCGCATCGCCGCCTCGCTGATGAGGCGGGCCGTGGCCAAGTCGGTGACGGGCAGGGTGACGCCTGCGGCGATCATGGGGTCGATCTCTTCCGGCAGGATACTGCTGAGGATCTGCACCGGCTTGCCGAGGGGCAGGAGTTGGAGCGCCTCATAGGGCTCGGCCACGCCGAAGCCGGAAGCACCGGCTTTGGCCAGCGCCCGGGCGATCGGAAGGACTCCGAGCCCGTAGGCGTTGGCTTTCAGAACGGTGAGAACATTCGCGGGCGCGACGGCGTCGGCGATCTTGCGGTAATTCTGGGTCAGGGTGTCAAGGCTGATCTCCAGCCAGACTCTACGCGGGATAGTATTCATGTCCACATCCTGTTGCCGTTGCGGCGAACAGTAAAGAATATCGGAAACACGCCTAACGATAGCAAAGCGGGGCATGCGATTCAAGGTGGAGTTAGACAATGAACCGAATCGCACCCGGCGCATTCCGTTCGTGCAGAAGCGCCGTCAACATGGCATACTAGGGCACTTGAAACGATGACCATCAGCCTTGAGAATTTCTTATGACATTTTCCGATATTCACGTGCGGCCCGATTTGATTGCGGCATTGGCGAAACAGAAGATCACCGAACCGACGCCGATCCAAGCCGTGGCGTATCCCGTGCTGTTGGAGGGCAAGGACGCCTATCTGAATGCGGAAACCGGAACCGGCAAGACCCTGGCTTACCTGCTGCCGCTCTTCTGCCGCATCGATCCCAAGCTGGCGGCGACGCAGCTCATGATCGTGGCCCCCACCCACGAGTTGGCCCTGCAGATCCAGAAGCAGTGCTGCGACCTGGCGGTGAACGCGGGTTTTCCGGCCCAGACGCTGTTGCTGATCGGCGGGACACTGATTGACCGGCAGATCGAAAAATTAAAGAAGAAGCCGCACGTGGTGGTCGGTTCGCCCGGACGCATCCGCGAGTTGATCCAGCTCGGCAAGCTCAAGGCCCACCAGGTGAAGAGCCTGGTGGTCGATGAGGCGGACCGCCTGCTGGTGGAGGAGAGTTTGCCCGCGTTCCGGGAGCTGCTTCACGTTCTGCCGCGCGACCGCCAGCTGGTGTTCGTGTCCGCCACGCAGCAGCCGGAGAGCGCCGCCATCGTGGCGGCACTCTCGCCCGGTCTGGTCATGCTGCAAACTGCGGCCACGCCGATGAATCCGAACATCGAGCACCTCGGTCTTGTCTGCGAGGAACGCGACAAGCCGGACCTGTTGCGCAGCCTGCTGCACGCGCTGCAGCCCGAACGCGCGATCGTGTTTGTGCACCGCACGGAGACGGCGGAGATCGTGGCCGCCAAACTGGCCTATCACCATATCGCCGTCGCTCAGCTGCACGGCGCGTTCGACAAGTCCGACCGCAAACAGGCGATGGAGGACTTCCGCAGCGGGCGCGCGGCGGTGATGATCGCGTCGGACGTCGCGGCGCGCGGGCTCGACATTCCGGGGGTCACGCACATCTTCAACCTCGATGCGCCTACGCTCAGCAAGGCCTATCTGCATCGCGTGGGCCGCACGGCCCGGGCGGGAACGTCGGGGGTGGCCGTCACGCTGTTCGCAGAAGCCGAGACGTCTCTGGCGCGGCGCTACGAAGAGGAGCTGGGCATCGTCGTCCAGCGCGTCCGCCTGCGCGAGGGCCGGCTGCTGAAAGGGTGAGAAAGGAAAAAGGCCATGCAGATTCAAACGCGCTCCCTGCCCGTCTTGATCCCGCTCCTGTGGGCTGGCGTATCGGTTGCGCAGGACGGGCTGCCCACCGCGGCCACCCGGCGCGTCGATACGGTCAACACGGTGCTGGGGACGCAGACGATCGGCATCAAGTACACGTTTACCGATCAGACGGGGCTGGTGGAAACGGCCGAGCGGATCCGCGAGATGGGCTCCACCCTTCTGAAGTTCAGCTTGGGACGGCGCATGACGGAAACGTACGGTCTGCCCCCGCGTGAGGACATCCGCTCGCTCACGGAGCTCGCGAGCAAAGAGCCGTCGGTCAAAAAGGTGCTGGATATGCCTTTTGCCTTCTACCACATGTGGGTGTATCCGTTTGCCAACAGCGACTCGTCGTGGAAAGACGGGCTTTCGGAAAAAGAGCGGAAGGAGACGTACGATGAAGTGCGCGCGCTGGCCGCCTATCTCCTGCGGACTTACCGCGGCACGGGGAAGACGTTCTTCTTCGGCCATTGGGAGGGCGACTGGTGCCTCCATCCCGACTACGACCGGAAACGCGACCCCGCGCCTGAAGCCATCCAGGGCATGATCGACTGGCTGAACGTGCGTCAGGCGGCGATCGAGGACGCGAAGCGCGAGGCGCAGGCGGAGGACGTCAACGTGTATCAGTACACCGAAGCCAACCTGGTCCAGAAGGGCCTGCAGGGCGGCGCCTGCCTGGTCAGCCGCGTCCTGCCGTTCACAAAGGTCGATTACGTCTCCTATTCCTGCTACGACACGATCAATCCGCACAAAGGCGATACGCGGAAAGCCCTGCAGGAGGCCCTCGACTACATCGAATCGAAGTTGCCGCCCAAGCCGGAGATCCGGGGCAAGCGCGTGTTCATCGGGGAGTACGGGTTTCCGCTCGAAATGACGAAAACGCAAGAGGTCCAAGACCTTTATTCGCGGGATGTCTGCCGGGCGGCTCTGGAGTGGGGGTGCCCGTTCGCGCTGTACTGGGAGCTGTACTGCAACGAAAAAAAGGACGGCAAGCACCGCGGCTTCTGGCTCATCGACGACAAGAATCAGAAACAGAGGTTCTACTATACGCTGCAGAGGTATTACGAAAACATGGGGCGGTTCGTCGAGGCCTTCAAGAAAGAGCACGGCCGCGTGCCGACGGATGCGGAGATCCGGAAAAAGGCGCTCGAGATTCTCTGACGCTGCATCCGCAGAGGGCTTGCCGCATGAAACGATTCGTGGGAGAAGCGCTGAAACCGGTCGCCGAGACGTTCGACACCGGGCGGATGGCGGCGGGCGGGCCGGGTCTGCCGCGCGAATTCGTCTGGCGCGGGCAGCCGGTGCGAATCAGCCGGGTGCTCGACGCGTGGCGCGAGACCGCGCCGTGCCGCCACGGCAGCGGCGAGCGCTACGTGAGCAAGCACTGGTTCGAGATCCAGACCGAGGCCGGTGCGACGATGAAGCTCTATTTCGAGCGCCGCGCCCGCGGCCGCGCGCTTTCCGCGCGCTGGTGGCTGTTCAGCGTGGAGACATCGGGCGCGGGCCCGTCAGATTGAAGCGGCGAAGGAAGCTCGATCCGCGCCGCCTCCGAGGCGGCCCTCAACGTGCCGTGTCGCCCGAAAACAGGCAGGCGCCCCAGAAGGTCAACTGGTAGCCGAACAGCTCCAGCCCTTCCTGCATCGAATTCTTGAGCAGGGCCGCCACATCGTGGGCAAAAACGTGGCGCCAGATCAGATTGCCGCTGCAGAGCGTCCGGCTGAGGACCAATACGACGATCAAGCCGAAGGTGACGAAAAGCTGTGATCTTTGTCCGAGGAAACGGTACAGGGGCTGCATGACCGGAGACTTGGAGGAGATCATATAACCCACCGCGATGACGATCGTGGCGACGACCAGCCAGACCCAGAATCCCCGATAGAACAGCGCGTCGAAGGCGCAGTCCAGTTCACGGATGAAGACGCAGACAAAAAAGCCGCTCATCAGGGTCAAGAGCCCCCGGCTCGCGGGCCGGCGGCGGGCCTTGATACCCAGAATCACCGCTGTCGCAAGAATCAGGGCCTCCTGGCTCAGTTCCGTCAATGAAAGTTCCGAGACGCCGTTTTTGAACACCAGGAGATCGAGCGCGAGAAACGCGGGCACGACCAGCGCGGCGGCCGAAAGGGCCAGGAAATCTCTCGCCGCGGCGCGTATTTCCTTGGCGAAGCAGAGCGGCCGGGCAAGTGCCGCCAGGCGGTCAGAGACCCCGTGCCCGAAGTCGGGCTTCGCCCATTGGCCGAGAACCTTATTCACGATTTGCATGCGCCTGAAAATACCATACGCGCGGAAGGCAATCAAACAAACATTACAGTCTTGTAATGGTTCGGGGCGGAGCCTCGATGCGCATCGGACAGGCCGAGCGCAAACGGGGGGGGCGGCAACGCAGAAACGCAACTCAAAACCAGGAAAACACGCGCCGCCAGCCGGCGGCGGGGGTGAGGGTGGCGTGATAGAGGTAGCGGGTGCCGGCGGGCGGCAGCGGCTCGGGCGGGTGGGTGTACTGGTGGAGCGTGGCGGCGATGGCGACGGAGGTTGCGACCTCGGGGTTGGGGTTGAAGCCGCCGACGCGCCAGAGGGTGCCCCAGCCGTCGAGGCGGTAGCCGCCGATAAAACCGTTTTCGATGCCGGCGACGAGCACGGTCGCGGGCGCGGCGGTGGTCGACGGCGTGCCGCGGTTGACGGAGCTGGCGTTCTGCGCAATCTGGCTGGCGAGCGCCTCTCCCAGCCACGCCTTGCCGGTTTCGGTCACGGTCAGCGGCTCGGCGGGCAGGTCGACATCGCCGCCGCCGATGGGCAGCCGGAGGTGGTCGAGCCCGGCGTTGGCCACCAGCTCGGTCTTCCACTTGTCACCTTCGCGGAACGCGGCGCGATGGAAGGAATAGGCCGCGGTTTCCCACCACGTGCCGCCGTTGTTGACGTAGCCACGCACGGCGTCGAGCGTTTCGCGCCAGCGTCCGGGGCCGGGCGCCGGGAAGATCTCGCCGTACGGGTTAATGATCGCGAAGAACTGTGAGGGGCCGGCGGCGAGGGCCGAGGCGAGCGCCTCGCAGGTCGAAACCGTTTTGACGGTGAGCCCGTGCTGTTTCGCCAGCGCGGAAGCCTCGAAGGCGGCGCGCCACGCGGCAGGCGTGACGGAGGTCAGCGCGGGTGCGAGGCCGGGGCCGAGGTCGAGCACGCCGATGGCGGGCTTGTCGCCGGGCCAGTCGCGCGGGGCGACGGCGGCACGGTCGGCCGGGATCGCAATGCGCGCGATGCTGCCGCGCTGGGGAAGGGTGAGTGTCAGGAGGTCGGAGGTCGGAGGTCGGAGGTCGGAGGTCGGAAGTCGGAGGTCGGAAGTCGGAGCATCTTCGAGGGCGACTCGAGCGGGCCCGGAGAACGGGACCGGAACGGAGACCTTGGCCTGCGACGGCGCGTAGATCCAGAGGTCGGTTTTGCCCTTGCGGTTTTCGGTGACGTAGCCGTTGCCTTCGGGGGTGAGTCCGGCGGTCATGCCGGGGGCTTCGGCGCGGAAGCCGTAGGGCGGGAGGCGGGTGCCGCCGACGGTGCGGGGGATGTCGCCGAGGTTGCAGGCGAGATTCACGTCGCCGTAGGTCGCGCGGATGATGCCGTCGTCGGACTCGCGGCGCGGGTCCCCGGCGGTCGCGAAGAGCGGGGCGCGGTCGTGCGTGAAATCGCGCAACGGCGTGCCGAGGTGGCGGGCGCAGACCGATTTTTGGAGGCGGTCGAGCCAGGCGAGCCACTCGCGCGGTGCATCCTGTGTGGCGAGGGCTGAGGCCGTGGCGCGGTAGCTGAGGCTGTAGCCGAGGGCGAGGGTCCACGAGAGGACGCGGTCGTTGGTGACGAACTGGCCGAGGTCGTGGTGCATGAAGATGGCCTTGTCGTGCATGACGGCGAGGGCGAGCGGAAAGATCTCCCAGGTGTCCGGCGGGACAGTGGTCTTGAAAAGGCGCACCCACTGCGGGCGGTGTTCGGTGGGCACGATGCCCCAGCTCAGGCCGCAGAGCAGGGCCTGGTAGTCGGCGACGCGGTCCCAGCCGTTCTCGGTGCCGAGGGGCACGACGCGGCTGTCCTCGTCGTTCATGGCGATCATGCCCTCGCTGTAGGCGGTGGGCGTGGGCGAGGCGGGGTTGCTGTCATATTGCCAGCCGCGGGCGCCGCACTGGTCCTGAAACAAGACGTCCACGGGGTAGTCTTTCGTGAACTGGCGGACGGTGGTCCGGTTGGCGGCCTGCACGGCGGGGTGCCAGAGGGTGATGGTCCAGCCGTCGTTGTCGGAATAGCGCTCGTAGTGCGGCTTGCCGTCGAGCCCTTTGAGCAGCGGCCCGTCGCCGTCGCGCTCGAAGGTCGGCCCCTTGGGGTGGTCGCACCACCAGGTCGGGTTGGTGTAGGGGCTGACGAGGTGGCCGAGGCTGTGGGCGCGGTCGAAGAAGGCTTTCAGCTCCTCGGGCGTGCCAAATTTCGCGTTCGGCGGCAGGTGGTCGGGGTATTCCTTGTCGAAGCCGCCCTTGAGGTAGTCCGAGAAGTGGACGAGGGTCGGGACAGGGAGCTTGTCGAGGACCGCGCACTTTTCGCGGGCGGGGCCGCCGAGGAAGAGCAGGACCGACTGCTTGAGGCGGGCGAGGGTGTCGGGCTTGACCTTGTGGGCCAGCGGGCGGGTGAGGCCGTTGGCGGCGGTGTAGCGGGCGAGGTCTTCGTAGACGGGCGTGCCGAGGGTCAGTCGCACGGCCGGGGCGCGCCAGGTCTCGCCGGGCTTGACGCAGGTGCTGAAGGCGTGGTCGCAGTAACCGCCCTGTTCGTCGCCGCCGCAGCCGAGGCTGCCGGGCACGAAGATTTCGGCCGGGGCTTTCGCGGCGTCCCAGGGCTGCTTGACGGTGCGGGGCTGGACGCGGTAAAGCGCGGCGTTGCCGGCGCTCGACTCCAGGTGCATGAAGTCGGAGAAGGCGACCGGGTAGGAGAGGCTATAGGACAGGTAGCGGTGCGGGCGGAGCGTCTGGTAGAACGAGTAGCCGCCGACTTCGAACCAGTGGCCGCCGGCCTTGACGAAGCCGCGGATCGTTTCGAGCACGGCAGGCAGCCCGTCGTCGCTGGCGGCGGGGATAGCCTCGCCGTAGGGGTTGAGAATGCAGAGGCAATCGGGGCTGCGCGCGGCTTCGAGCAGGGCCTGGGGCGAGGCGAGTTCGACGAACGTCACGCGGCCGCGCGAGCGGGCTGCGACGGCCGCCAGCCGGCCGCGCCAGTCGGCGACGGCGGCGTGGGCCCAGTGGCCGCGTTCGGGGCCGCTGGTCAAGGAGACGAGGGCGATCCGCTTGCGGGGCGCGGCGGGGGAGGCGGAGAGATGCTCGATGACGGCGCTGACCGCCGCGAGCGCGGTCTCGGCGTCGTCTTCGTTCACGCCGGCGCCGATGCGCCAGAGTCCGCCGGCGGTGCCGCCGAGGCGGTGGGCAGAGAGGAAGGGGCCGTGGGCGGAGTCAACGATCACGAGGTCGGCCTGGCCGGGGGCCGGGGCGCGGTTGACGGTGGCCTTGGCTGCGGCGAGACGGTTGGCGACGGCGGGCGAGAGCCAGCGGCGGCCCTCGTCGGTGACCGTGAGCGGAATGGCGGGATCGCGGGTGTCGCGTTGGATGAGCGATCCGCCGCAGAGGGCCTGATAGCCTTTCGGGCCGCACGGGAGGGCGTTCCAGCCGGAGGGCCGGTCTTCCGGCTGCTGTTCAAAGAAGTGCCGGTTGAAGGCCGCGCCGAGGGCGGTGTTGCCGTTGTGGGGAAAGACGAAGCGGGCGACCGAAGCGGGTTCGAAGCGCAGACGGCCGGGGAGGTCGAGGCGCAGGAGCTGCTGGGATGCGGGCGTGGCCTCGGCCGCGAGCTCGACGCCGTCGGGCCGCGGGCGGGCGATGACGCGCACGGTGAGGGCCGCCGAGGCGTAGGAAAAGGTCAGGGCGCCCCTGTCGGGACCGGGCTTCCACGCGAAGGCGAAAAGCGCGTTGGTGGCGTGGAAACGGCTGGCGTCGAGGACCGCGTTGTCGGAGAAGCGGGCGGACCAGAGGCCGGACTCGCCGTTCCGCCAGACCGAGGCGCTTTTGCCTGCGGGCGTGACGGCGGTGATCGCCCCGGTGTCGGGGCTGAAGGCGACGGTGCCGGCCGGCGTCCTGATGACGGGAGTTTCGGCGGATGCCGGAACGACGGCCAGCAAGAGAAAGGCGAAAAAGGGTTTAAAGTTCATAGGGAGTGGTTTACGGAAGGCGCCGGGGAAAGTCAAGCGATTCCGTTTCCCGAAGCGTTTTTTGAGGGATCGAAGCTTGCTTGATCCTGTGAGGATGCGTTATACTACATAACCATAAAGCTTTGGGACGATTCTGTTACGGAAGAGCCCATAGGGGACGTGGGCTGACGAAGCAGACGTTTCGGGCATCGTGTTGATTGTGTGACACCCATGATAGTTGATAAAAACAGCGAGGGGAACGGGTGCGGGCGGGTCGAAGTGGGCGGAGCGGTCTTTGGCGCCCCGCGGCTGGTCCTGATCGCCGGGCCCTGTACGGTCGAGAGCCGTGAGCAGATGCTTGAAATCGCGTGCGCGGTCAAGGAGGCCGGGGCATCCATGCTGCGCGGGGGGGCCTTCAAGCCGCGTTCTTCGCCGTATGCGTTCCAAGGCCTTTTGGGCAAGGGGCTCGACATCTTGGCCGAAGCGCGCGAGCGCACGGGCTTGCCAGTGGTGACGGAGGTTTTGGAGTCCTCGCATCTTTCCGCCGTCGCGGCCGTGGCGGATATGCTCCAGATCGGCTCGCGCAACATGCACAATTCCGTCCTGCTGCGGGACGCAGGGGCAACCGGCAAGCCGGTGCTGCTCAAGCGTGGCATGAGCGCCACCATCCAGGAGTATCTGTATGCGGCCGAATACGTTCTTGACGCGGGATCGCGGCGGGTCGTGCTGTGCGAACGCGGGATCCGCACCTTCGAAACGGCGACCCGGTTCACGCTGGATCTCTCGGCCGTGCCGCTGCTGAAAGAGCGGACGTGGCTGCCGGTGATCGTGGACCCGAGCCATGGGACAGGCAAAGCGTCGCTGGTGCCGGCCATGGCCCGCGCGGCGGTGGCGTGCGGCGCGGACGGCATCATGATGGAGGTCCATGCCCATCCGGAACAGGCGCTCTGCGACGGGGACCAGAGCGAGACGCCAGAGATGTTTTTCAAGGTCGTCAGGGAACTGCGCGCGGTCGCCGAGGCGGTCGGCAGGACGGTGTGATCCAGTCAATAATACACGGGGCTCTTTTGCACATTGTGCAGGCGAGGAGATGGCGGGATGAAGGCTGTGAAGCGTGTTTTTCTTGGGGGTGTCGTGGCGGGGTTCGCGTTGTGCTCGGGGGCGGTCTCTTATCTGTCACCTGAATGCATGGCGGTCGCGCCGGACGGCAAGACGATGTATGTGACGGCCGCCACGGCGGGCAAGCTGCTGCTGTTCGATGCCGCCGGCGGCAAAGTGGCGGGCGAGTGGTCCCTGCCGTGCAATCCGAGCGGCGTGGCCGTGGCCGCGGACGGGACGGTCTATGTGACGGGCGGCGGCGGCGACGGCGTCCTGTTGAAGCTGAGCGCGAAAGGGAACGTGTTGGCCAAGCTCGGGACCGGCCACACGCCCATGGCGCCGGTGGTGGGCTCGGACGGCAAGACGGTGTATGTGCTGAACCGTTTCAACAACGGCGTGGCCGTGATCGACGCGGGCGCGATGAAGGTCAAGGCGGTTGTGCCGGTGCCGCGCGAGCCGCATGCGGCGGTGCTCGGGGCCGGCGGGAAGCTGCTGTTTGTGGCGAACCATCTGCCTGCCTGCCGCGCGACGGACGATGTGGTGTCCGCCTCGGTTTCGGTGATCGACGCCGCGTCGAACAAGCTGGTCAAAAACATTCCTCTCCCCAACGGCTCGACCGGGGTGCGCGGCATCGGCGCGTCGGCGGACGGCAAGACCGTATACGTGACCCACACGTTCGGCCGGTATCAGCTGCCGACCACCCAGCTCGAGCGCGGCTGGATGAACACGGCGGGCCTGAGCGTCATCAACGGCGAGACCGGCGAGTATGTCAATACGGCGCTTCTCGACGACGTGGATCTGGGCGCGGCGAATCCGTGGGGCGTGGCGGTCACTGCCGACGGCAAAAGCCTGATCGTGGCGCATGCCGGCACACGCGAGATCAGCGTGATCGACCGCGAAGCGTTCCACGCACGGCTGGAGAAAGCGGCCAAGAACGAGAAGGTCACGGAAGTCACTAAGTCGGCGTCCGATGTGCCGAACGACCTCTCGTTTCTCGTGACCATCCGCCGCCGCATCAGGCTGGGCGGCGACGGCCCGCGCGGCGTTGCGGCCGTGGGCGGCAAGGTCTATGCGGCGCTGTATTTTACGGACGCTCTGGCGGAGGTCCCGCTGTCTGACGCGGTGGCGAAGCCGAACCTGATCGCGCTCGGCGCGCCGGTGGACTTGAGCCGGGACCGCGTGCGCCGCGGCGAAATGCTGTGGAACGACGGGGCGATGTGCTTCCAGCAGTGGCAGAGCTGCGCGAGTTGCCATCCCGACGGACGGACGGACGCCCTGAACTGGGACCTGGTGAACGACGGCATCGGCAACCCGAAGCAGAGCAAGAGCTTGATCTACACGCATCTGACGCCGCCGACGATGGTGACGGGCATCCGCCCCGACCTGATGGCCTGCAACCGGAAGGGGCTGACGCATATCCAGTTCGTGGTGCGCCCCGAGGAGGATGCCGTGTGCCTCGACGCGTATACGATGTCGCTGAAACCGGTGCCGAGCCCGTATCTCGTCAAGGCGTCGCTCTTTTCGGGGCCGCTTTCCAAAGAGGCGAAAAAAGGTGCCGCGCTCTTCAAAAAGGCCGGCTGCGCGGAGTGCCACCCGACAAGCAAGGCTGGCCCGAGCGGCGAGCGGCTCTACACGAACCTCAAGAAATACGACCTGGGGCTGGGCGTCGGCAACGAGGAGAAGCGCGAGTTTGACACGCCCACGTTGGTCGAGGCGTGGCGCTCTGCGCCGTACCTGTACGACGGGCGCGCGGCGACGATGGAAGAGGTCCTTACGACGTGTAACCCGAAGGACATGCACGGCGCCACAAAGGGGTTGAAACCCGAAGAGATCAAGGCGCTGGCGGAATATGTCCTGTCGCTTTAAGCGTTGTCAAGGCGCATAAGACCTGTGTGATCACAAGAGGAATTTGCTCATGGGAATGAAGGGTGTTGTTCACGGCGGTGTGGCGCGGCTTCAGGAAATGGGACTGCTGGATGTGGCGCAGGGGGTGCCTGCGGCGGTTCACGGCCGCGCGTTTTCACAGACGGGCTGGGGCAGCCGCGAGCAGCTGTTCCGCGCGGCGGTGGGGGCGAAGGGGACGTCGGTCCCGCAGCTCTGGCTGTGCGGCGGCACGGGCGGGTTGCCGCCGGTGTATCAGCGGTTTGTGGTCGGGGGCGTCGAGCCGCGGCTCATCCGTCGCCACGGTTGCACGGTCGGCGTCGTTTACCATGACGAGTACGCCGAGTACTGTCTGCTGACGGGGGTTCTGCCGCACGACTTGAGCGCGTCGCGCGAGGCGCAGACCACGGCGGTCTTCGAGGGCATCGAGGACGCGCTGGGCGACGCGGGCATGACCTTCGCGAACGTGGCCCGCACCTGGCTGTACATGGACAAGATTTTGGAGTGGTACGAGCCCTTCAACCGCGCGCGCGACGCGTTTTTCCGCTCGCGCAAGGTGTACGACGGCCTGGTGCCGGCCAGCACCGGGATCGGCAGCGCCAACCTCTGCGGGTCGGCGATCACGGCGTGCGCGATCGCGGTGAAGCCGAAGGTGCGCGGCGCGGTCACGGTGGAGGCGGTGCCTTCGCCGCTTCAGTGCGCCGCGCTGGAATATGGCAGCTCCTTTAGCCGGGCCGTCGAGATCGGCACGCCCGAATACCGGACCCTGATGGTGTCGGGCACGGCCAGCATCGAGCCCGGCGGCGCCACGGCGCACGTGGGCGACGTCAAGAAGCAAATCCAGCTCACGATGGAGGTGGTGGAGGCGATCCTGACGTCGCGCGGCATGGGCTGGAAAGACGCGACGCGGGCGGTGATGTACCTGAAGAAAGCGGCTTATATGGAGGTGTGGCAGGCGTGGCTGAAGGCGCATGCGTTGGAGTCGATGCCGCTGATCACCATCGAGGCGGATGTTTGCCGCGACGACCTGCTGGTGGAGATCGAGGTCGACACGGTGGCGAAGGCTTGAACCTTTTTTTGAACAGAGTGGCCGGTTTGGGCGGCGCGGCGTGGCTGTGCTGGCTCTTGGCGCTGGGGGCCGTGGCGCTTGCGTTCCCGGGGCCGGAGCGGTCGGGCGCGTTCATGGCGTGCACCCTCATGCAGCTCCTGTCGGCCGGACTGGCGCTCCTGCTGTTGTTCAACGGCCTGCGCGCCGCCGGCCGCCGGCGCTTCGATTCCGCACTGCTGCACCTCGGGTGCGCGTGCGTGCTCGCGGGCTGGCTCGCGGGACAGCATGCGGTCCGCACCGCCACGCTTGACCGTCCCGCTTCCGGCGCCATGGTGATGGTCGACGGCGACACCTCGGACAAGTTGTGGGACGGGCCGTATCTCACCAACTTCGTCGGCCGCGTTCCCTTTTCCGTGAAGCTGGAGAAGTTTTTTGTTGAGCGCTATGAGCGCAACGCGCTTGACCGCGACGCCGGGCGCGACGCTCCGGTGCGGGAGTACCGCAGCCGCGTGACGATCGCGGAGCCGGGCAAGCCGCCTTACGTGGCGAACGTCCGCGTGAACCATCCCGCGTATGTGCGCGGCTTCCACATTTATCAGATGAGCTGGGGAGAGAACGCCGACCAGTTCGGCCGGCCGGTGGTTTATACCGTGCTGCAGTTCATCCGCGATCCTGGCTTGCCGCTCGTCTATGCCGGGTTCGTCGTGCTCTTTGCGGGCGTGCTGCTGTTTGCGGCGAGGATTTTTAGGGCGAAGACGCCGCATGGGGAGGTGCCGTCATGATGGTCAAGATGACCCTGCAGGGCGGCCTCATCTACCTGACGCTGGTGTTGTTCGTGGCGACGGTGGCCGCGCGGCGCTGCGGTTGGCGGGCCGTGGGGCGCGGTTTTTGGGGCGCTGGATTTGCGGCGGCGGTCGCCTCGGTCGTCTGGCGCGGCCTTCATACGGGGCACCCCCCGATGCAGAACCTCTTCGAGTTCTTTCTGTGTATGGCGGCCGCGCTCTGGCCGCTGTCGCAGTGGAGCCGCTGGAAAAACGGCATCGACACGGACGCGCGTGACGCGCTGCTCGGCGCACTGATTCTTTTCCCGGCCGGCTTCGTTTTCGGCGAAGAGGTCCGGCGCCTGCCGCCGGCCCTGCAGAGCCCGCTTTTCGTGCCGCATGTGGCGAGCTATGTGGCCGGCTATGTGATGCTGGCGCGTGCCGCGCTGATGGCGCTGCCGCTGATGTGCGCGCCCGGAGACGCGGCGCGGGTGCGGCAGGCCGACGTGGCGACGCGGCAGACCGCGGCGGCGGGCTTCGTGCTCTTGACGCTCGGGCTGCTCTTGGGGTCGCTGTGGGGCAAGATCTGCTGGGGCCACTACTGGCAGTGGGACCCCAAGGAGATGTGGTCGCTGGCCACATGGCTGATGTATGGCGGCTACTTCCACTACCGCCTTAAAAACGGCGTGCGCGCGCCGAAGACGCTGGCGGCCCTGCTCTGGCTGGGTCTGCTCTTCGTGGTGTTGACGCTGACGTGGATCAACGTTTCGCGCCTTTTCGCCGGCATGCACAACTATGCGTGATTGCGCAGCTTCAGCTCCGCCGGGTGCGGATAGAGGTAGTGCTGCTGCATCAGGTAGGTGATCTGGTGCTTGAAGATGTAGTGTCGGAAAAGCGTGACCGGCACGATCAGCGGGACCTGTTCGCGCGCATACTCGTCGGTCACGAAGACCAGCTCCTCGCGCTCCTCCGGCGACAGGTGTTCCGTGAAGTAGCCCTGCATGTGCTGGAGCACGTTGACGTGTCGGCCTGTGGTCGCCCTCTCGGCCATCGCCGCGAGGAACCGCGCCTCGTAGGCGTTCAGCGTCTCCGCAAGGTTGGCGGGCGCGGCCGCGGCGGCGAGCCGTCCCAGTTCGCTCAGGCCTTCGGGGGCGTGGGCCATGAGCAAGTATTTGGACTGGGCGTGGAACTCCTGCAGGACGCGGACGGACGGCGCCGCCAGGACGTCGTCGCGGAACCGTTTGAGCGCGAAGATCCGCTCGATGAAGTTTTCCCGCAGATCGGGGTCGTGCAGGCGTCCCTCTTCCTCGCACGGCAGCGAGGGAAACGCGCGGGTGAACGCGCGGGCGAAAAGTCCGGACGTGTAGCGGCTGGTGGGTTCGCCCTCTTCCGTGTAGAGCTTGACGTGGAACAGGCCGGAGGAGGGCGACTTGGATTTGAAGATGAAGCCGTGCAGGTTCTTGCCCTTCAGTTCTTCGACGGCCCCGGAACAGTAGTCCTGCATCTGCCGCGTGTAATCGGTGCCGGTTTTGTTGCCGATGAGGCGTGGCTCTTCGGGCGTGCCGACCAAGTGCATGGATTCGCGCGGCACCGGCAGGCCGCAGCCGACTTCCGGACACACCGGCACGTAATCGAAATAGGGCCCCAGCGTGTCGGTCAGGTAAGCGTCGTGCTTGTGCTGGCCGTCGAAGCGGACCTTCTCGCCCAGCAGGCAGGCGGAGACGCCGATCGGGATTTTCGTGAACGTCGGTGTCGTTTTCATAATAAAGTCCGTCGGAGCCGCGTGCGGGCTCGCCGGTGCTATTCCAGCAGCAGAAGGCGGAAGAATTTCGAGGGCTCTGCGCCGACGGAAAAATCGTTGGTCAGAGGGGTTCCCGCGCCGGTTACGGGCGAGCCGACATTGATCCACGTCGGGGCGATGAGGTTCGTTGCGGACTGGAGCTGGTAGCGGAGCCCGGGGAGGGACCCCCAAACGAGCCTCAGGCCTTCGCCCTGCCGGCTGAATGTGCTCATGGCCGGTGGGCCGAGGACGAGGACGGTCACGGCCGCCGCCTTGGCGTGAAGCGGGTAGAGGCCGCCGTAACCCGAGTCTTGCACGTTCACCGTGAGGGCGAAGAGGTTCTGGGCCTGGCTCGACGTGAGCGCTGTGCTCGCAAGATAAAGGTCTCCGGTGTCGGGGTCGATCGCGAAGGTCGAGCCGGCATTGCCCGCCGAAATCTTGAAACTCAGGGTGTCGAGCGGGCTGTCCGTGACGGCGATGCGGCCGATCCAGTGTCCGGTCAGGTTCGTGCAGCTGACGCGCAAGGTCTGGTTGGTGAGCGCGGGATCGCTGTTGATGTCGAGCGGGGTTAAATAGGTGCCGTCGATGATGTTCGTTCCGGTCAAGCCGGGGCCGGCCCACGCGACAGACACGTGGTCGCCGCCGCCGCCCTCTTTGTGCAAGGCTTCGAGGTAATAGGCCTGCCCGGTCACGAGGTTGGTTTGCAGCGCCGAGACTTGGGCGGTGTTCTGGGTGAAGACGTTCGCATTGACCCATCCGTTGACCGAGGCGATGGTCTGCGCGAGGGTGGGGTTGCCGGTCCGGCTGAACTTGAGCTGGCTGGCATCGTCCGACGCGATGAAGAAGCGGTAGTCGCCGTTGGTGGGCACGGTGAGAACGGCGCGGATGCGCGAGCCGTAGGACTCGGCGATGTTGACGGGCGTGGCGAAGTTCGTGAGCGAGGCCAGCGCATCCGGTCGTCCGGGGTATTTGGCGTTGCCGGTCAAGTCGCCGACGGCCGATCCGCTGCCGATGTTGTAGAAGAGCTCGCGGCGGGGCGTGGCGGAAGACAGGGCGTTTGTGGCGAGGAGTGTGATTTGGGCGGTTGCTGTTCCCGAACGCGCGGGCGTGCCGCTGTCGGTCGCGCGCAGGGTGAGGTTGACGGGCGATGCGGCCGTCAGGAGTGCGGTGTCGTCTCGTATGCGTACCCAGCCGTCTCCGTCCACGGAGAAGATTTCGCCGGTGTTGCCCGCGGTGATGGCGAAGGCGGCGGTGTCGTCCGGGTTCACGTCGGTCACGCTGATCCGGCCAACCTTCGCGCCGTTCTGCAGGTTGCGCCGGATGGCGTTGGTGAAGCCGGACGGGTGCGGGACATAGTTCATAAAGTAGGGCGCGAGATAGAGGCCCGAGATCACGTTCGTCTGGTTGGCGGTGGCGGGGCCCATCCATGCGACGGCCATGTGGTCGCCGCCGCTGCCCTCTTTCATGCGGGCTTCGACGTAGTAGGCCTGGCCGGCGATGAGCGCGCGGGCGGCCGATTTCTGGGTCGAATACTTCGTCCATTGGCGCGAGGAAGCGTAGCCGTCGAGGTAGGCGATGCGCGTCATGGCGGCGGGGTTGGTCGTGGTGCTCATCCAGAGCTCGCCGTTATCGTCGGTGGCGATCCAGAAGGTGTAGGTGCCGCTCGCCGGCGGAATGAGATAGCCGCGCATCGCCGCGCCGTAGGCGTCGGCGCGTCCGGAGGGGCCTTCGAACCGCGCGTACTGGCCCTCCCAGTCGGGGTCGTAGGGGAAGCGCGCGTGCTGCGTCAGATTGCTGACGTAGGTGCCGCTGCCGATGGCGTCGTAGGCGGCATAGGAGATGGAGCCGGGGCGCAGGCCGCTCGCGTTGGGGACGACGGTGACGCGCGCCGTGGCGGTGTTGGTTTGGGCGGGCGTCCCGTTGTCGACCGCGCGGACCGTGAGGGTGTAGACGGTTTGCGTGACGGCGTCGATGTCGGCGGCGACCGTCAGCGTGCCGAGGCTGCTGCTGATGGCGAAGGCGTTGCCGCTGTTCCCGGACACGATCGAATAGGTCAGGAAAGAATAGGCGTCCGCGTCGCTGCCGGTGACGGTGCCGACGGCGGTGCCGGACAGCGTGTGGGCAAGGATCGTGGCGTCGAATCCGGTGACGGCGGGCTGCTCGTTCACGTCGAGAATCTGGACCACGACGCGCCGGCCCGTTTCGGTGAGCGCGGGCGTGACGGTGTTGGAAATGGTGACGAACAGTTCCATCCGCACGGTGAACTGCGTGTTCGAGGCGAATGCCTCGTAGTTGAGCGCTGCCATGTTGGCGACGCGCAGCGCACCCGTGTTGTCGAGCGAGAAGGCGTTCGCGACATTGCCCGTCTCGATCATGTAGATCAGCGGATCGCCGCTCGGGGTGGTGGGGGGCACTGACCCCACGAAGGTTCCGTTGGCGCTGTCCTCTGAGACGGTAAGATAGGTGGCGAGCCGGGCTCCGGTCACGAGGCCGGTGACGGTGTAGTAGCCGAGACTCGCGTAGTCCGAGAAGCCGTTGGTCAGCGCGCTGTTGCGCCCCGCGCCGGTGATGCGGAACGTGTAGGTGCCGGCCGCAAGGTTGGTGCTGATCACCGCCGAGAGCGAGCCTTGCGGACTGTTGCTGGCGATGACCGTGTCGGCCGAATTGGCCAGCGTGGCCTGGATCGCGAGGTCGGCCCAGTCGCCGCCGACTGGCAGCGCCGTGAGCGTCACGGCGCCGCCCGCCGTCGTGAAGCGCAGCGCGTCGGTGTCGCCTGTGGTTTCGATCACGCCCTCGGCGAACGCGCTGAAGTTGGTGGCGATGTCGAGGTGGCGCGCGCCGGCCAAGGCGCTGCCGGTGTCGTCTGGCCGGTAATCGACGCTGTTGTTGTTGGCCGTGATCTTGGCGAGGTCGTCCTCCGGGTTGTTGGCGTACGCGTATTCGCCCTTGCTCCACTGCGCGACGGGCTTGTAGTAGCCTACGCCCATAATCGGCGCCCAGCCGGTCGAGCCGCTGCCATGCCCGCCGAAATAGCCTTCGTTGTACGGATCGATGCGGCCGTCGTGCCCGAGCGTGAGCGTGTGGCCGGCCTCGTGCGAGATGACCTCCGCAGCGCTTTTGCCCGTGGCGTAGAAGGCCCAGCAGGGCGTATCGCCGGTCCAGTTCCAGGAGTTCATGTAGGCGACGCCGCCTGCGCTGGGCGCCGCGGTTTTGGTCGGCGTGACGATCACGCGCTGGCGGCTGTTCTCGGGTGCCGATTCGTAGACTCGGATGTCGGTGGTCACGTTGACGTTGAACGGCATGTAGTCTTCGGCGACGCGTTTCCAGACGTCTTTGATCTGGGTGTTGCTGGCGCTGGGCTTCTCGTAGGCGATGCCTCCCCACGTCGGCGTGTACCCGCCGCGGTAGTCGATATAGAGAACGCCGGCCGCGCCCGGCAGGCTCTGGAGGGAGATGATGCCGCTGTTGTAGGGCGGCACGATATCCGGAACGTCCTGCGGCGCTAGCGGCGGGATCTCGCCGGTTCCGAGCGCGTTGCGAATCCCGTCGTCGACGCACGGCATCATCAGGCAGATCACCTCGTCCAGCCGGCGTTCGACGAGCTCGGAAGCGCCGCCGGGGCCGGTTGGCTCGATGCGGTAGGCTTTGAGGCTGGCGGGAAATTCGACGAGGCCGACAAAGTCGCCGGCTTTGCCCGGCAGGGTTTGCTTCTGGAAGAAGAACCGTCCCGTTTCGGGCGCGGTGAGGTCGCCGCTGATGCGGAGCACCTCGCCGGCACGGGTTTCGACCTGCTGCACGGTGCCGGATGCGAAAATTCCGGCGACGAGTTCGAAGCGGATGGGCGCGTTTTCTCGGGGGTGCCCGAGCGCTGTGAGGTAGCGGCTGTCCCACGCGCGTTTGCGCGGGGGTGCCGCATCGGTTGCGGCGGCGTGGACGGGCTCCCGGTTTTCACGCGCGGGCAACGGACCGGACGGCAGGTCTTTGGCCTGCGGAGTGGCGGGCCGCGGGACCGTTCCCCCTGCGCCAGACGGGGCCGGTGCGCCGGTGGGCGGGGCTGCGGTCGGCTGGCCGGAGAAAGGAGAAACAGAGGGAATGCGGAAAAGAAACACAACGCATGCGCTGGCCGCGAACGCGATACAAATCCACACACTGAGGGAGTGTTTATTCATTCGATTTCCTCAGCCCGTATGGAATACGTTATCAAACCGGCTGACGGGTGTCGAGGAAACCGCAGGGGTCCGCGAACACGGTTCTTCATGCCGCGCCGGCAGTCTGACGAGAACGGTCCATAAAGTCGCGCGTGGCCATGGGCCTGAAACGCGGCGGTTAAGGGATGTCCGTGCGGGCCGACGCGTCTGGCCCCGGTGCGGGGCCGAGCGGCATCCTGTCGAGCAGGTTCTGCAGGGGATCCTGGGGCACAGGGATGAAACGGCTCCGCGTGCGGTCCAGTTCGGCGATCAGCGTGATGACCAGAGAGAACGAGAGCGCCAGAATCGGCCCTGCCAAGGTGCGCTTTGAGCCGCCGATGGCGGTCTGGTAGCCGACGCCGGTCATGCTGAGGACGATCAGGATATAGAAAACCGTCCAGATGGCGGTGGGCACGCGTGTTTGCAGGCCGACGGCCAGACGTAGCCGGTGGACGTCGATCATTTCGCTCAGCGCCTCGAGGTAGAGGGCGAATACGTCTGAGTTCATGTCCCTGCGGGCATTTGCGACCGCCATGCGCCAGAGCTCGAGATGGACCCGGTCGGAGTCGGCCAACATCTGGTTCATCTGGTTGGCGTCGCGCGACAGAACCGCGGTCAGCCGCTGCTTTGCGTAGGCCTTCAGCAGTTCGGTCGTTTTGCCGCGGTCCGGTTCCGGCAAGAAATCGGCCCTCAGATAGACGACGTTGATCGCGTTGGCGTCCTGGCGCACCAGCTCTTTGCGGTCTTGGTAACGGTCGGAGACGATCCCGAACGTGAAGGCGAGCATAAAGGCCAGCAGGCCCAGAATCGAAGCCTCGATCGATGAGACGGACGACTCCTTCTCGCCCTTTGAACGCCTGCGGATGGCGTGCCCGAGACGGTAGCCCGCCTCCATCGCCATCACCACCAGGAGAACGGTGCCGGTTCCCAAAGCGACACTCGGTATGGAATCCATGCTCATGGTTCCCTCCTTGTCCTTGACGGGGCAAACCGGAGATATCGCCGCGCTGCCCCGCCGTCCGGTTTATAAGCGATTATTTTATCACCGGCAAGGATGGAAAACAAATCCCTTCATGCGGCACGGGCCAACGATTTAATGTGCAAAATGCGTTCTCCGGCTTTCTCCGGCATGCGAGTTTCCTTTTCAAATCGGCGAGAACATGCTTAACTATGCGCCGTTTTTCCATCAATCAGGCGTATTAAGGCGCGTTCTTGCGCGAGGTGTCCGGAGGGCTTTCGTGAAGCGTTTCATTCTTGCTGTTCTCGCCGTGTGCTGTCTGGCTTCGTTCTCCGAAGCCCAAACGAAGAAAACCGTGAAAAAGACGCCGGCGAAAAAGGCCGCGTCTGCTCAAGCGCAGCGGCAGAAACCCAAAGGCTGCATCTCCAAGACGCCGTACATCGGAGCGATCATCGTGGACGCGGACGCCGGGACGGCGCTGTTCGAGGACAAGGCGGATGCTCCGGGCTATCCGGCCAGCACGCTCAAGCTGATGACGCTGCTTGTGATCCAGGAGAAGATTGACGCCGGGCAGGTGAAGCTGTCCGACATGGTGAAGGTTTCGGTCGAAGCCTGCAAGACGGGCGGGTCGCAGGTTTATCTGGACCCGAAGGAGACGTTTTCGGTCGAGGATCTGCTGTACGCGATGATGATCCAGTCCGCGAACGACGCGGCCGTCGCGCTGGCCGAACACGTGGGCGGATCCAAGGAAGGTTTTATCGCGTTGATGAACGCCAAGGCGCAGCAGCTTGGCATGACGAACACCCGCTTCGCGTCGGTGCACGGCCTGCCGCCTTCGGCGGGCCAGCAACACGATGTGTCGAGCGCGCGCGACATGTCTGTGCTGGCGCGCGAGCTGTGCAAGCATCCGGCCGTTTTCGCCTACACGTCGGCCTCGTACCGCCAGTTCCGCGCCAACACGCCGAAGCCGTTTGACATGCGCACGCACAACCCGTTCCTGAAAGAGGGCGTGGAGGGGTGCGACGGATTCAAGACCGGCTTCACGGCGACGGCCGGCTGGTCGATCGTGGTCACCGCCAAACGCAACGGGCGTCGCGTGATCGTAGTGGTGCTGGGCAGCGACGAGCGCAAGATGCGCGACGCCAAGGCCCGCGAGCTGCTGAGCAAGGCGTTCGCCCTGTTGCCTCCGGCTCCCGTTCCCGCGCCGGTGGCGCCGCCTCCGTCCCCATCGTCAGCGGCGGTGCCGGCGCCCGCTCCCGCAGCGCCATAATGCCCCGCCTTTGTTTGCGGCGATTGTCCGCTCGCTTGTGAGGCCGTCTTTTGGGCGGCCTCTTTTTATTGTTGCCCGCAGTCCTCGTCAGTCGAGGTGCGTTTGCCCCAGGTTGCGGTAGACGGGGCCGCGCGGCGTGAGCCGGCTTTCGTAAAGGGTGATGCGCGTGGCTTCCCACTCGCCGAACTCGATGTCCTCGTCCGCATCCATCGCTCTGAGCAGGTCATGGTTGCGGGCGCTTTCGCGGCACCGTCCGAGCGTGATGTGGGGACGGAAATCCGTCTCTTTGTTCTCGAACCCGAACTTTTTGAGCTGGACCCAGAGATTCTCCTGAAGGGTTTCGAGCTCGGGTACGGGGTCAACGCCCGCCCAGACCGTTTGGGGATTGCGTTTGCTTCCGAAATAGCCTAGGCCGTAGGCGTGGCACGTGAAGGCCGGCTTTCCCGAGCAGACGCGCGCGACAGCCTCGCTCACGTGCGGCAGGATCGCGGGCGAGACCTCGCCCAGAAACGCGAGCGTCAGGTGGAACTGGTCTTTGGTGCTCCATTTTACGTCGGTGGCAATGGGCGCAAGCCGCTCGATGGCTTTCAAGAGTTGGGCTTTGACCCCATCCGGCACGGCGATGGCTAAGAAAACACGCATGGGGACAAGATACACGAAGGGCATGCGTTTGAGGAAGCCAGAAGTTCGGCGAGATTAGATGCTCAGCAGGATGGCCATCGCCGTCGCGACCAGACCGGCCGCGAAGCAGAGGAGCAACTTCTTCCGCATGTCGGGCGAGGCCCAAAAAAGGAGAAATCCCGACAGGTACATGAGCAGCAAGGCGGCGCCGAAGGCGCTGCCGAAGAAGTTGAACGCCGCGCCGCCTTTGGCTTTGTGAAGGAGCACCATTATCGAAAAGAGGCTTGGCGTGTTGACGGAAACGGTCGCCTCTTTCGCATTTTCCCGCAAGGGCTCAAGGACGGCGTGTCGGCCCGTGGGGGCGCCGATGGTGAAACGATCGCGCATTTCTTTTCCGCCCCCTGCCGGGCATGATACGCCGTTGGCCGCGAGGACTTTCCTGACGAGGGAGAATTTTGCTTCGCCGGTGAGTGGCGGGGGCGTGTCGAGTGCGGCGGTGTAGCGGGCGGAGACGAGTTTCCCCGTGTGGCCGGAAATATAGCAGACGCCGGTGACGGCGTATAGAAAGGCCATGGGCAGAAAAAACAGGGACAGGTAGGCGTGTCCCGTGCGGCAAATTTTCAGAAAAGACATGCACACTCCTCAAATGAAAGTTAACCATTTTAACGTCGCTGAAGGCCACCGGGTTCATTATAGTACTCGTCTATCTTTTGTTTTAAAGCGGAGGAGGTGGCGGCGTGACGGCGGAATCTCGGCTGGTGGCGATCTGTAAGGAACGCGGCGTTACGCTCGCGACGGCGGAATCGTGCACGGGCGGGCTGATTGCGGGGCGGATCACGTCGGTGCCGGGGGCTTCGGCGATTTTCTTGGGCGGGGTCGTCAGCTATGCCAACGCGGTGAAACGCGACCTTCTGGGCGTGCCGCAGGAGATCTTGGACCGGTCGGGCGCGGTCAGCGCTGAATGTGCCGAGGCCATGGCGTCCGGGGTGCGGGCCCGGCTGGGGGCGGATGCGGCGGTCTCCGTGACGGGGATTGCGGGGCCGGACGGCGGCACGCCGCAGAAGCCGGTCGGGCTGATTTATTTCGGGGTGGCGACGGCGGCGGGGACGCGGTCTGTCCGCGGTCTGTTCGCGGGCGATCGCGCGGCGGTGCGGCGGCAGGCCGCGGACCGGGCGCTGGAGCTGTTGGCCGGGGCGGTGGGCTGAAGGCCTGCGCCGCAAAGGGCTTCCGGCGGGAGCGCCGAAAGAACCAGAACCCGTGCTTGTCGGCATTCGGTTTGATGCGGTATGATTCATCTCTTTAAGGGCTTTTAAACAGGGGACAATCATGAAGCGGAAAGCGATTCTATGTGTTGCGGCGGCGGTGCTGGCGGGTTGGGCAACCGGATGGGCGGCCGAGACGCCGGTTTACCGCGCGGTCAAGGCCGATGAGATCCGGGCGCGGGAAGGTGTCGGGCACGTCATGGCGAAAATCCGGGCCGGCGAAGAGATCACGGTCGCCTACCTCGGCGGGTCCATCACGGCGATGAACGGCTGGCGCAACAAGACCACGGAATGGCTGAAGGCGACGTATCCGAGGGCTTCCTTCAAAGAGGTGCATGCGGCCATCGGCGGCACGGGCAGCGATCTGGGCGTCTTCCGCCTCGGGCGCGATGTGCTGGCCTACAAGCCGGACCTGCTGTTCGTGGAATTTGCGACGAATGACGGCGGCCAAGCCCCGGAGCAGATTTGGCGCAGCATGGAGGGCATCGTCCGCCAGACCTGGAAGCAGGACCCGCTCACGGACATCGTGTTCACTTACACGATCACGACGGCTTTTACGAACGACTACCTCAACGGCATGTGCAACCGCTCGGCTTCGGCGATGGAGCTGCTGGCGGACCACTACGGTATCCCGTCCATCAACTTCGGGATCCGCGTGGCGCAGCTGCTCAAAGAGAACAAACTGATCATGGACGCGAAGGTCATCGAGACGGCGGTTCCGAAAGAGTCGCCGGACCGCGACAAGCAGATCCGCGAGATGATTGCGGCGGACAAGCGCCTGCTGTTCGCCAACGACGGGGTGCACCCGCGCGAGGAGGGCCACGAGCTGTACAAGGCGGCCATCGTCGCGGGGCTGACGCGGATGAAGGACCTGCCCGCCACCGATCATCAGGCCAAGCTTGCGAAGGCGTTTGTCGCCGACAATTGGGAGGCGGCCAAGATGATCCCTTTAAGTGCGAAGATGCTCTCGGGCAACTGGCAGGCGCTGCCAAAGGACGACGGCAAGCAGAAGGCGTTCGGCGACCGCATGGGCCAGATATGGACGGCCGACCAGCCCGGCAGCAAGCTGCATTTCAAGTTCAAGGGTTCGGTGGGGAAGATCTACGACCTGCTCGGCCCGGACGGCGGTCAGGTGACGATCACGGTGGACGGCAAGCCGGGCGCCAGGCCGGTGCCGCGGTTCGACAGCTATTGCACCTACCACCGCATCGCGACGCTGGGGGCGGTCGCCGGCAGCGACATGAACAGCGTGCATGAGGTGACGGTCGAGATCCATCCGGAACAACCCGACCGCCAGAGCGTGGCCTTCCGGCTGAAGGATCCGGCCAAGGAGCTCAAGGCCCCCAAGTTCCAGGGCACGCGCGTGTGGATGAGCCAGCTCATGCTGCTGGGCGATCTGTCCGAATAGATTGTGATTGGCATAAGGGAGGGGCACATGCCTGTTTCAGTGGGTTTCATCAGCCTCGGGTGTTCGAAAAACCTGGTCGATTCGCAGGTGATGGCGGGGTATCTGAAAAGCGGCAAGATCGCGCTCGCGCCTGCGCCCGAAAAGGCGGATGTGATTCTGGTGAACACCTGCGCTTTCATCGACGCCGCGCGCGAGGAAGCCGCGGAGGCGATTCTGGGCGCGTGCGAGCATAAGAAGAACGGCGGTTGCCGCGCGGTGGTCGTGACCGGCTGCATGGTGCAGCGCTACCGGAACCGCCTCAAGAAGGCCTTTCCCGAGGTGGACGCTTTTTTGGGCGTCGACGAATTGGAGCGCATCGGCGACGTGGTGCGCCAGGTGGCAGAAGGCACGCGCCTCGGCGTGATTGCCGCCCCGGGCGAACCGGTCAAGGTCTACACGCCGACCTATCCGACGCTGCTTTTCACGGGCGGGCCTTTCGCGTATCTGAAGATCGCCGATGGCTGCAACCACCGGTGCGCGTATTGTGCGATCCCGGATATCCGCGGCCATTTCCGCTCGCGGTCCGCCGACGGTCTGGTGAAGGAGGCCGAGGACATGGTGTCCGCCGGCGTCAAGGAAATCAATTTGATCTCGCAGGATTCGCTGCACTATGGGCTGGACCAGAAAGGTGCGCCGTCCATCGCCGAGCTGATGCGGCGCATCGACGCGCTGGAGGGCGATTTCCGTTTCCGCATGCTCTACGGGTATCCTGCCGGCGTGACGGAGGAGGTCCTGGAGGTGCTGAACGCCGGGCGGCATGTCTGCAAATATCTGGATTTGCCGGTGCAGCACAGCCACCCGGAAATCCTGCGGGCCATGAATCGCGGGCAGGCGGTGGCCGCGACAAGGGACCTTGCGTCGCGCCTGCGTCAGGCGGCCCCCGGCGTCGTGCTGCGGACCACCTGCCTGGTCGGATTCCCCGGTGAGACGGAAGAGCATTTCGAGCATCTGTTGGAGTACGTGGCGCAGGCGAAATTCGACCACCTCGGCGTGTTTGCCTTCTCGCCGGAGGAGGAAACGCCCGCGTTCACGATGGACGGCACGCCGGATCCGGAAGTCACGGAAGACCGGTGCCAGCGGCTGATGACGCTGCAGAGCGCCATCGTGCGGGAACACGCGCGGGCGCTGAAGGGCACGGCGGACACGGTCTTGCTGCTGAGGCAGGAGGGCGATGTGTGGTTCGGCCGGCTGCCGCGCCAGGCACCCGAGGTGGACGGCGAGACGCGCGTGGCAAACGTTCCGAAGCAGGCGAAGGTCGGCGATTTTATGCGCGTGGAAATCACGGGCGGCAAAGGGTACGATTTAGAGGCGAAAGCGGTGTAGAAAAGAGATGATTATTCAGTCATTGAGAGTCGTGCTGGAAGAGGCTCAGATTGCGGCCAAGCTGAAGGGCGGTTTGGCTGCGGCCAACCAGTTGAAAGACGTGACGTTCAGCCTGATGCCCGGGACGGTCAAGGTGGGCGGAAAATTTCAAGTCGGCTTCGCCATCCCGTTTGAAACCCACTGGACGGCGGACGTCTTGGATCAGGGGCGCAGGCTGGGCGTGCGTCTGTCGCATGTGTCGGTGGGGATGATCGGACTGAGTGCGGCGATGGTGACGTCACAGGTGATGAACGCCCTTTCGCAGAAACTGCAGGGCGTGGCCGGCTTGTCAGTGGAAAACGACACGATCCTGCTCGATCCGGCTGTGTTGCTGGCCGCGAAAGGGATCCGCCTCGATGCGCCGGTCAGGCGCATCGACGTGAAACAGGGAAGCGTCGAGATCGAGGTCGGCTGAACGTCCCGCTGCCGGCGCTGGGAAAGCACTCGGTCAGCCGCCCTGTCCCGTTGAGGAGCTCATGGATACGACGTCGTTTTTTCAGGATCTGGCCGTTATACTCGTCGCCGTCGGGCTTGTGTCCGCGGTGTTCATGCGGTTGGGCTGGCCCAAGGTCATCGGGTATATTCTCGCCGGGACGGCGATCGGCAAATACACCTTCGGCGGCTCGCTCGTGATCAACCAGGGCAGCATCGATGTGCTCGGGCAGATCGGCGTGGTGTTCCTGATGTTCACGCTGGGGCTGGAGTTCAGCGTCCGGAAGCTGAAAAAGGTCGGACACGTCATTTTTCCCACCGCGCTGTTGGACATGGCGGTTATGATCTGGGCCGGACATTTCGTGGGCACGAAGATTTTCGGCTGGGGATCGGTTCAGAGCCTGTTCCTTGGCGCGGCGATCAGTGACTCGGCAACGACGCTCTTGGCGAAGACCATCAGCGAAATGGGATGGGGCTCGCGGCGGTTCGCCAAATACATTTTCGGAATCACCATCACCGAAGACATCCTGTGTGTCGGCGTGATCGCGCTGCTGACGGGGCTCGTGAAGTCGGGGACCATGCATGCGGGCGCGATGGCGTACAGCCTGGGCGGCTTGCTGCTGTTCCTGACGGGGGTGACCGTCTTCGGGCTTTTGCTGGTGCCGCGCCTGTTGAACCGCGTGGCGCGCCTCAAAGACGACGAGTCACTGTTGCTGACGATGCTCGGGGTCTGTTTCCTTGTCGCGTTCATTGCGGCGAAGCTGGATTTCAGCCTAGCGCTCGGCGCATTTCTCGTGGGGGTGATGGGCGCGGAGTCGGAGCCGCTGAAACGCATCTATCAGCAGTGCGTGCCGCTGCGGACGATGTTCAGCGCGATCTTCTTTGTGACGATCGGCTTGCTGATCGATCCGATGCAGATGCTGGCGCACTGGCAGGCGATTCTGACGCTGACCGCCGTGGTGATCGTCGGCAAGAGCGTCAACTGTACGGTGGGTTCTTTGTTGACGGGGCAGGACATCAAGAACGCGCTGCAGACGGGCATCGGTCTGGCACAGATCGGTGAGTTCGCCTATCTGGTGGCGCTGATCGGCCTGACCATGAAGGCGGTGGACCGCTCGGTCTATCAGATCGCGGTGGGCGTTTCGGTGTTGACCACGTTGCTGAACCCTTTCCTGCTGCGGGCGTCCGACCCGTTTGCGGACTGGGTCGAGCGCCGGATGCCGGCGCGCTGGAAAGAGTGCCTGGCGACGTATGCGAACTGGGCTGAGCGTTTTCTGCACAGTCCCGCGCCCGGCGTCACCGCGAAGGCTATCCGGTTCAACCTGACGCTGGTGCTGTTGCAACTGGCGCTGGTGGCCGTGGTTTTCATCGCGGCGGGCATGCTGGCCCGCCTGGATTTCGCCCGGCTCTCGCCGCTGATCGAGGCCAACAAGAAGACGCTGCTGTGGGGCGCGGCCAGCCTGCTGACGGTGCCGAACGCGATCTTTCTTTTTTTCCGCGCCCGCGCTTTGGGCGGGGTGGTTTCCGATACGCTGGTTCCTGTGAAGGTGGCCGAGACCTTGTGGGCCCAGTCCTTCCGGCGCGTGACCGGCTTGCTGTTTGCCGTGTCCGGAATGGCCGCGCTGTTTCTCGAGAGCGTGTTGCTGAGCGGCACCATCATGCCAGAACAGGGGTGGGCGCGGGCTTTGGTGGGCGTGACCTTGCTGGTCGTCGGGGTCGCCGGCTGGAAACGGTTCCGGCGCGTCGGCGTGGAGTCGCTCGAAACGCTGAGGGGCGTGTTGACGAAAGAGGTCGAGACGGACCCGACAGAGTCAGCGGCTGATCTGCTGGACATCCACACGGATAAGATCAAGGTGGGGCGCGAATCGGTGGTGCGCGGGCGGTCGCTCCGGGAGATCAACCTGCGGGCGCGGGTCGGTGCGAGCGTGATCGGCATCGAGCGCCGTGGCTCGACCATTGTGAACCCCAGGGCGGAAGAGACGCTCGAGCCGGATGACTTGGTGGTGGTGTTGGGCGATGACGAACAAATCGTGCGGGCCCGGGGGTTGTTGACGTGATCGGACGGGCGGATTTCGGCGGAAGGGGATGATGTTTCGTGAAGACGGCTTTGTTTGACCTGGATGGGACCCTGATCGATTCGCGCGCGGATCTGGCGCTGGCGATCAATCTGACGCGGCAGGATTTCGGCCTGTCTCCGAAATCGCAGGACGATGTGGTGGCGTGCGTCGGCGAGGGCGTCCGCCTCCTGATCGAGCGCGCGATCCCGGAGCGGCCGGAACTGTGGGACGCCATGCTGGCGCATCAGCGCACCCATTATCTCGCACACTGCCTGGACAACACGGCGCTTTATCCGGGGGTGTGGGAGACGCTGGAGTCCTTGTGCGCTGCAGGGTGGCGTCTTGCGGTGGTGACCAATAAGCCGGGGCCCGTGACCCGCACGATACTTGAGGGACTCGGCATCTCGCCGGCTTTCGGCGCGGTCGTGGGCGGCGGCGACTGTCCCGTGCTCAAGCCCGATCCAGCCCCCCTCCTCGTGGCGGCCGCGCAGATGGGGGTGACGCTCGATCGGGAGGACTGGATGGTGGGGGACAACTTCACCGACCTGGCGTCGGGGCGCCGGGCAGGGCTCAAGCGCTGTTTCTGCCGGTACGGCTTTGGCCAGTTGCGCGACGAAACCTACGACCTTGCCGTCGACCGGATGACGGATTTCCTCTCGACGGGTCGCGAATCCGGAAAATGAAATAACCGAAAGCTCATAATCGGCTCACGTGTCCCTGACACGCCTCATGCATGATGTGCGCCAATCGTTTGGGTAAACAGGCGGCGGTTGCCGTCAGACCAACGGGTGACATCAGAAGGAGGAAGTGAGCCTTATGAAGAATATAACGCTGGCGGGTGTTGTCTGTGCGGCCATGCTCGCGCCGCTGCTCGCTCAAGAAGCGGGGGCTGAGAAGCAAGCGACGGCGTGCGATTTCGACGCCGGTGCCGACGTCCGGTTCCGTTACGAATACAAAGACAACTGGATGGACAAGGGCAAGACCTCGGTCAATCCGGACTACGAAGACTACTACCGGTTACGCACCCGCATTTGGGGCAAGGCGACCTACGGCGATGATCTGGGCGCGTATCTGCGTTTAGGCAACGAGTTCCGCGACTACCGCAACAGCGAGGCGAACGCGCACAAGAACGAGTTTCCTGACGAGGTCTATATCGACAACCTCTACTTCGACGTCAACAACCTCGGCGATCGCGTGGACTTGCGGGTCGGCCGGCAGGACATCAAAGAGGGTGCGGGTCGGCTGATCAGCGACGGCACGCCGGGAGACGGCTCCCGCTCCGCCTACTTCAACGCGATCTTCGCGAAAGTCCGGCTTCTAGAGAAGAGCGACGTCGACCTGATGGGCACGTGGAACCCGTATCGCGACAATTGGACGCTCGGCAATCCGTACGAGGACTACGACCTCACCAAGATCAAGAGCGGCGACCCTTACTCCAAGATGGATGAGAAAGGGCTGATGGCCTATTTCCATTACAACGAGGTCCCTGATTTTCCGATGGAGTTCTATTGGATCTGGAAACAGGAAGAACGCTTCTACGACAGCGCCGGGAAGCGCTATCCGGGGCGCGATTTTCATACGCTCGGCACGCGCCTGACGCCGAAACTTGGCGACAAATTAACGGCGGAAGTCGAAGCGGCTGTCCAGCTCGGCCAAACGGATGGGCAGTCTGGAATGGAAGCGCGTGACCTCGCGGCCTGGATGACCTACGCCGGGGTGACCTACTCCGAAAAGGAGGTCTTCGGCAAACCCAAACTCACGGGCGCGCTGCTCTACCTCTCGGGCGACGAGGACAGCTACTACAAGACCGCAGACGGGAGCACCGATACGGGGTGGAACCCGGTCTTCAACCGCGCCACATGGTTCAGCGAAATCTGTTCGGGCATGTACGATCAGTACCGCTGGTCAAACCTGATCTACCCGCATCTCGAAGCGGGACTTGAACCATACGCCAAACACAAAGTCAAACTCCAGAGCGGCCCGATGTTCGCGGCAGAAAAAGACAACGGCGCGACGGACAACTACCGCGGCCTCTATACCCAGGTCCGCTACGATTTCCCGCTGCTCAGCAAGATTTTCGGGAAACGCGGCGAGGTGACCGGCGCGGTGGTGGGCGAGGCGATGGTCTATGGCGATTATTACGCGCATGAGGTCGCGGACGCGGACATGGCCACTTGGCTGCGGTTCGAGGTGAACGGAAAGTTCTAATCCATTTCTAACGGCATCGACATGCGGATTTAACACGAAAAGGGTTTCATAACACGCGGACAGGCACAAGGTGCCTGCGCAGAAAGGTGGAAGCATGAAAAAAGTATTATTGGTGGCAGGATTGGCCGTCGCGGGTGCGATGACGCAGGCGCAGGAGAAACTGGTGCTGGACGGCTCGACGACGGTCGGGCCGATCGCCAAGGCGTTCGCCGAGTCGTACATGCGGCAGAATCCGGGCGTGAACATCATGGTGAGCGAGTCGGGCAGCGGCAACGGGGCCAAGGCCTTGCTGAACGGGACCTGCGATATCGCCAACCTGTCGCGCCACCTGAAAGACTCCGAGAAGACGGCGATGGAGGAGAAGGGCGTGAAACCGGTCGCCCATGTGGTGGCCTTCGACGCGTTGCCCGTGATCGTACATCCCTCCAACAAAGTCAGGGGGCTGACGATCGATCAGATCCGCGACATCTACACCGGCAAGGTGACCAACTGGAAAGAGGTCGGCGGCAGCGATCAGACGATCGTGGTGATCAGCCGCGACACCAACAGCGGCACGTTTGAGACGTTCAAGGAACTGGTGCTCGGGAAAGACGCGAAGATCGTCGGGAATGCGGAGTACACGGGCAGCAACGGCGGCGTCCGCCAGCGCGTGCAGATGACCAAAGGCGCGATCGGCTATGCCGGCCTCGGATTCCTGGACCGCGCGGTCAAGGCGCTGGAGATCAACGGCGTGGCCCCTTCGGCCGAGACGGTGATCGCAAAGAGCTATCCGATCTCTCGCGAGCTGTTCATGTTCACGAACGGCGAGCCTGCGCCGGAAAGCCTGCCGGGTAAGTTCCTGGGCCTGAGCCAGACGGAAAAGGGCCGGGAGATCATCGAAGAGATCGGCTTCGTGCCGGTCCCCTCGAAAAAGTAGCAAAGGGACAGAAGCTGCGGTTTTCGGCAGGGCGTGTTCCCCGAACGCATCGCAGAAGGTTCGGGGCGCATCCTTGCCGGAGGCCCTATGGCAAAGAGTATCTGTGAGCGGTTCTGACACCATGATCCTCTCTTCTGGCGAGCAGACTCGCCGGAAGGTCTACAACTGGGCGGGACGTTGCGTCCTCTTCGCGGTCACGTCCGTGGCGGCGCTGGCGGTGCTGGCGATCATTCTGTTCATCGCGCGTGACGCCCTGCCTTTCTTCAGCGGGAATGACGCGGGGACGTTCCTGTTCTCCGCGGCGTGGTATCCGGCCCATGAGCCGCCCCAGTTCGGGGCGGCCGCGATCTTTGTCGGCAGCTTTCTTGTGACGGGCACGGCCGTGGTGTTGGCGGTGCCGCCGGGGATCTTCGCGGCGATCTGCATGAGCGACATCCTGCCGTTCCACGTGCGGCAGGTGCTCAAGCCGGTGATCGAGATGCTGGCGGCCATCCCCTCCGTGGTCTACGGTTTCTTCGCGTTGGCCGTGGTCGCGCCTTTCCTGCAGGGCATGGGCCGCTGGTTGCCCGGCAACTTCGAGATTGCCAGCGGGGTGAACGCGCTGACCGCGTCGGTCATTTTGGGCGTGATGGCCTTGCCGACGATCGTGAGCGTGTCGGAGGACGCGCTGCAGGCGGCGGGCCGCGAGTTGCGCGAAGGCAGTTACGCGCTGGGAGCCACGCGGGCCGAGACGCTGGTGAAGGTGGTGCTCCCGGCCGCCGTGAGCGGGATCTTCTCGGCGGTCCTGCTGGGCATCATGCGAGCGTTGGGCGAGACCATGGTGGTGTGGATGGCGTCAGGCAACGCGGCGCAGATCCCGAAACCGTGGTACAACCTGCTGCAGCCGGTTCGCACGTTGACGGCCACGATCGCGGGCGATATGGGCGAGGCGGACCAGATGACCGGTTCGGCGCATTACCACGTGCTCTTCGCCATGGGGTTCTGCCTGTTGCTCTTCAGTTTCGCGTGCAATCTCGCGGGCGAATGGATTGTGGCTCGGCAGCGCAGACGGCTGAGGGGGGGCTGACCGTATGCGGATGTCGACCCGGAAAATGCTGGATCGCGCGTTCACGGCCGGGAGCTGTTTGGCCGTGGCGCTGATGGCGCTGTTTCTGCTTTTGGTGCTCGCGCCGATTTTCGTTCAGGGCGCGGGCGCGTACGTGTTCAGGGGGACCATCGAATATCGCCGCATGATGCTGGGCGAGTTCGAGCGCGGCAACGAGCTGCGCGTGGCGCAAGAGTGGTCCGAGGTACAACGTGCGCGGCGCCCGATATACGAGGCGATGGCCGCGTTTGAACGCGAACTGCCGGATCTGCCCGCCGCGAGGCGCAAAGAACTGAAGCCGTCGTTCAAAGCGGTCCGTGAAGGGGTCGAGTCGCTGCTGGGCCCGGAGCCGGGCGCGCCTCTCCCCGCGCTGACGCGCAAGATTTACGGGCAGACGCGGTGGGGCGGGGCGCGCGAGAAACTGTCGGACATTCTGTTCGAGGAGACGTGGGACTATTCCGGGGGAGAAGGACGGAAGGTGCTTGTGCCGCGGCAGCCGGCGTTTGAGGGAACCGCCTTGGCGCCGGTTTTTCCGCTGCTTCAGAACGGGTTGGACGCCCTTCTGCGTCCCCGCCTGACCTTTTATCCGCGGTTCCTGACGGACGGCTCGGTGGACGCTCATTTCTTTGGCGGGATAGGGCCGGAGGTGCTTGGGACGCTCTATCTGGCGTTGGGCGCGATGCTGATCGCCGTGCCCCTCGGGATCGTTGCGGCCGTGTATTTTCAGGAGTATGCCGAGGCCGGGCCGGTGCTGACCTTTCTGCGCTCGTGCGTCAACACGTTGGCCGGCGTGCCGAGCGTGGTGTTCGGTCTTTTCGGGCTCGCGTTCTTCATCAACACGATGCATGTGTCGCAGGGCAAAAGCGTCTTGGCGGGCGCGCTGACGTTGGCGCTGCTGGTGCTGCCGACCGTGATCCGTTCGTCGGAGGAGGCCATCGCGGCCGTCCCGCGCGCCTACAAAGAGGGCGCGCTGGCGCTGGGCGCAGGCCAGTGGCGGACCATCCTGACGGTGATTCTGCCGGCGGCCCTGCCAGGAATTCTGACCGGCATCGTCATCAGCATGGGGCGCGCGGCCGGCGAGACCGCGCCGATCATCTTCACGGCGGCCGTGAGCGTGGGCCGGCTGGTTGGGCCGGCGGACGTGCTGACGCAGCCGACTCCGGCGCTCTCCTGGAACCTGTACAACCTCTGCACGGAGCACGAGGCGGTCGACGAGATCCGGCACGTGCAATACGGCATGGCGGCCACCTTGGTGCTGATCGTGCTGGCGCTGAACCTGGCGGCGATCCTGATCCGCGCGCGGGTGGCCAAACGCCTGAAGGGATGAGACGGGGGAAAACCGCCGTTCAGAAGCCGGCGGAGAAGCGGGACGCGAAACAATGGACGAAACGAAACAGACGAAACAGGCGCATGCGGAGGCAAAAGAGTTCTCGGTTTTCTACGGCGCGTGCGAAGCCGTCAAGCGGGTGAATCTGGCGCTGCCCGCCGGATTGGTCACGGCCATCATCGGCCCGAGCGGGTGCGGCAAGAGCACCTTCTTGCGGGCGATCAACCGGATGAACGACCTGATTCCCGGCTGCCGGGCCGAGGGCCGTCTGGTGTTCGATGGACAAGATGTGTACGGCGACAACGTGGATACGGCGGTGCTGCGGCGCCGGATCGGCATGGTTTTTCAGAAACCCAACCCCTTCCCGAAATCGATCTACGACAACGTCGCGTACGGACCGCGGCTGCACGGCAATCTGTCGAGGGCGGAACTGGAGGCGTGCGTGGAGGAGAGCCTGGTCGGCGCGGCGCTGTGGGACGAGGTCAAGGACCGGCTGGACAAGAATGCGCTCGGGTTGTCCGGCGGCCAGGCGCAGCGGCTGTGTCTGGCCCGCGCGTTGGCCGTAAGGCCGGAAATCCTGCTGATGGACGAGCCGACCTCGGCTTTGGACCCGAAAGCCACCGCCCGCATCGAGGAGCTGATTGTCCAGCTGCGCGGGCGTTACACGATCGCCATCGTGACGCACAACATGCAGCAGGCCTCGCGCGTTTCAGACAGAACGGCTTTTTTTTATGAGGGCAATCTTGTAGAATTCGCGGCAACGGAAGATCTCTTTACCCGGCCGCGTGAAAAGCAGACGGAAGATTACATCACGGGCCGGTTCGGATGATGAGCCGGGGGAGGGCGACGGATGAACATGATATTTTCGCGTGAGAGCGAGGTGCTGAAAGAGTCCATTCTGCGGCTCGCGGGCGAGGTCGAGATGCGGCTGTCGGAAGTGCTTAAGGCCACGGAGCGGCGCGACAAGGAGGCGCTGCTGACGTGGATGGAGCGCGATGCGGAAATCGATGAGCGCGAGGTCCAGATTGAAGAGGAATGCCTGAAGATCCTGGCGCTGCATCAGCCCGTGGCGCGGGATCTGCGCTTCGTCGTGGCGGTGCTTAAGATCAATAACGACCTGGAGCGGATCGGCGACATCGTCGTGAACATTGCGGAACGCGGTTCGCGCCTGACCGCGTTCCCCGTGACGGATCTTCAGGAGCGGCTCATGCAGATGGGGCGGGTGGCGCGGGAAATGCTGAAGGAAAGTCTGGATGCGCTGATCAGCCTCGACGTCCACAAAGCCATCGCGGTGATCGCCCGCGACGACGAGGTAGACCGGCTGAACGTGGACGTCATCGAGAGCGTCATCGCGCGTGCGACGCCGGCGAACACCGGGGCCATGACGGAGTCTCTGATCCTGACGCACAGCATCGCGAGAGATCTGGAACGCATCGGCGACCATGCGACCAACATCGCCGAGGATGTCGCGTATCTGGTGGACGGGACGATCATCCGCCACAAGTCGGGACCTCTGAAATAGGAGCGAACATGGCACATGAAACGTTGTTGATCGTGGAAGACGAGGCGGACATCCGCGAGCTGCTCCGGTACAATCTGGAGCGGGAGGGCTACAAGGTTCTGGCATGCGCTTCGGCTGAGGAGGCGAAAGAAACGCTGGCGCGGACGGTTCCTGATCTGGTCCTGCTCGATCTGATGTTGCCGGGAACGGACGGGTATGCGTTTTGCAGGGCGGTCCGCGCGGAAGAGCGGACCGCCAAGGTCCCGGTCATCATGGTGACGGCGCGCGACGAGGATGCGGATGTCGTGGCCGGACTGGAGGTGGGGGCTGACGACTACGTGACCAAACCGTTCAGTGCGCGCATTCTTTCGGCGCGCGTGCGCGCCGTGCTCCGGCGCGCCACCGCAGAGCCTGAAGACGAAAAAGACATTCTGCTCCGCGGCCCGATCGAGATCGACCGCACGCATCACTCGGTCAAGGTGGACGGCGAGCCGGTGGCGCTGACGTTGACCGAGTTCAAGACGCTGGATCTTTTTATGAAACGGCCGGGGGTGGTCTTTTCGCGGTATCAGATCGTCGATGCGGTGCACGGCGAGGACTATCCGGTGACGGATCGATCGGTGGACGTGCAGATCGTCGGGCTGAGGCGGAAGCTCGGCCGGCAGGGCGAGCTGATCGAGACGGTGCGAGGGGTGGGGTATCGTATGAAAGCGGAGTGAGACGTGAAAAAACGGACACTGTTCTGGCAGTTCTTTGGAGCTCATATCCTGATCTTGATCGCGGCGATCGGTTTTGTCGCGCTTTACACGTGGCATGCCAGCCGGGTGACGTTTCAGCGGCAATGGGTCCACGAGCTGGAGATGCAGTCGCGGCTGGTGGCCGCCCTTTTGCCCGACGGCGAGGGCATGGTCGATGAGCGTGCGGTCGAGCGCTTTTTCGCGCGGCTGGGGCATGTGGACGGCAATCGCTTCACGCTGATTCTGCCGGACGGGAGAGTGGTGGGCGATTCCGGTGCCGATTCGCGTCAGCTGATGTCGCACAGCGACCGTCCGGAAGTGATCGCGGCCATGAAGGACGGGCAGGGCATGAGCCGGCGCTACAGCTCCAGCCTGGGCCAGCAGATGCTGTATCTCGCGCAGCGGGTGCCGAACGTGGGGCCGATGCGGGCCATCGTGCGCGTCGCGGTGCCCGTCCGGACGCTGACGCGGGAGATGGATGTCGCGGATCGGCTTCTGATGGTGGTCTTGGCCGTGGTTCTGGGCTCCACGTTGTTCATGAGCTACGGTGTCGCTCTCCGAATTATCGGCCCCGTGTCTGACCTCCAGAAAGGGCTGAACCGGATCGGCGGCGGTGAGCTTGCCTGCCGATTGGCGATTCCCCCCGTTCCGCATCTGGCAGATCTCGCGCGGTCGATCAATCAGACGGCGGAGCGGCTTCAGAAGCAGATGCTGGCGTTGAACGAAGAGCGCAACCTGCGTACGCTGATTCTGGCCAACATGACGCGCGGGGTGATCGCGATCGATAGCCGGCATGCGATTCTGGACATGAACGAATCGGCGAGACGGCTGCTGGGGCTCTCGCTTCCTGCGCCGGAAGGAGCGCTCCTCGGCGAGATCATCCGGTATCCAGAGCTGTTGTCACTGATCGAGGACAGCGAGCGCCGCGGGGATCTAGTCGAAAAGGAAATGCGGGCCGGCGACAGCGGCGATGTGGTGCTGGACATGCGCGCCTCCGCGCTGAATGACGTGGCGGGAAATCGGATCGGCACGCTGCTGGTCCTGAGCGATGTGACGCGGCTGCGCCGGCTGGAGACCGTGCGTCAGGATTTCGTGGCGAACGTGTCTCACGAGTTGCGCACGCCGGTCACGTCGATCAAGGGCTTCGCGGAAACCCTTCTGGACGGCGCCGTGCAAGATCCGCAAACGGCGGAACGTTTTCTGAAAATTATCGTGCGGCAATCGAACCAGCTGGAGTCGATCATCCGTGACCTGCTTGAATTGTCGCGGCTGGACGAGCCTTCGGCGCAGGCGCTCGAACGTCAGGAAACGCCGGTCGCCGCGATTTTGAAGAATGCGGCGGAACTGTGTCAGCGGCGCGCCGCTGAGCGGGGCGTCTCGCTGTCGCTTTCCTGTGAGGAAGGCTTGCGCGCCGTGGTTCATGCCGGCCTGATGGAGCAGGCGCTTGTGAACCTGATCGACAACGCGATCACGTACGGTACGGCCGGGGATCAGGCCGCACGGGTGGATATCGAGGCGGTGAAAGAGGGCCCTTCCATCCGGATCACCGTGCGCGACTACGGCCTTGGCATTGAACGCCAACACCTGGACCGGCTGTTCGAGCGGTTCTACCGGGTGGACAAGGGGCGCAGCCGCGAGCTGGGCGGCACGGGATTGGGCTTGGCGATCGTCAAGCACATCGCGCTCATCCACAATGGCACGGTCGGTGTCGAGAGCGAACTCGGCAAGGGTTCGGCTTTCACCATCCGCCTGCCCGCGTGAACAAGGTCTACCTAATAGCGCAACACGCGGACGGCACCGGGTTCAAGCGGCAAGTTGAGGCGCGGACCGCAGCCGACTTTTCCCCCGTCGAGGGCGTCGTAGATGTTCCCGTCGCGACCTGTATCGATGGCCACGGTCGAGGGGCCGCTGGAGTTGTGCCCTGCCTGCAGCGACAGGTAATGGTCGGTAGCCCAGAGTGCGGGCCCGGGCTCCGAGAAACAGTGGACACCGCTCAGCTTCGCAATCGCGTGGATGAGCTCGGGTGTAAGCTGCGGCACGCCGACGAAAACGTCCGTTCCGGCTTCGGAGGACCGGGCAGCAACGGCGGGTGAACCGTCGTCTTCCCAAACAGCCAGGACCTCTTCGGGGTCGGCCTCAACGGTGAAGAGCGGGTGAATCTCGTCTTGAGGACCCCACGCCTCTTTCAGGCCGAGACGCCTTCCGGCGCGGGTCGGAATGACTTTCGCTGTCGGCAACGCGATCCGTGTGGCCGCGAAGCCGGTGATCTCGCGGATGCCGGTCACATCGGCGCGGTCGGGATACAGGTAGCCCGGCGCCCAGCACCAGACGCGGGTGGTGCGGAAGGGGGTGAGTACACCGAAACTTTCGCCGACCGTGCGCCAGAATCCGATCTCGCGTTGCGCCGCCAAAGCCTTGCGCTGGTCCGGCGTCAGCATCCACGCCGAGAGAAAGAACTGAACGCGGGGCGACACCCGACCTTCCAGAACGTCCGGCATCAGGTACTGTCCGTACGGTGCGCCGCAGCGGCCAAAGGCGGTGCGGACCGTATACAGAAGAGGGCGCGCGGCGACCGCCGAGCCCGCCGACAGACAGCACATGCTCGACTCGTCGATGATCGCGCCGATCTCCGGGGAAAAGGGCTTGGACCTGTGCGCCATCGCGGCGTCGACCGCCTTCAGCTGCACCATCGGTTCCCATAGTGCCCGATCATTGTACCAGCCGTCTCCGAAGAGATCCATCCACCAGCAGCCGTTGCCGCGCAGCGCGGCCTGCGCGGTGTTGCGCAGCAGCACCTGCTGGCTTTGCAGGAGCGTGTCGGTGGCGCCGTGGCCGTACTGCGGCTGCGGGTTCAGGTGAAAGAGATGAGTGCGGGTGTCGTCTTCGTTGAGCCAGAGGATGCCCGTACGCTTGACGCTTTCGGCCGCGCTCATGATCGGTCCTGTGCCGCCCCACGCGCGGTCGCCATAGGAGCACGGTCCGCACAGGATGTCGATGTCGCCGCGCCCTTCTCGCAGCACCTTGCCGAGCCCGTAGTGGCCGCTCGCGGATGCTCCGTTCGCCATCGGCGGAAACTCGAAGCCGTAGCCGTAGAAGAAGACCGTCAGCTTCTTGCCGCCGGAGCCGCGGCGGCAGGACTGCGCCAGAGCGAGAATGTGGTCCGCCATCTCCTCCTGCTGGAAAAGTCGGAAGTCGATCAGCCGACGGTCGCGGTCCGGCGTGTTCAAGAATCCGTCGGGATGGGCGCGCCGCGCCGCAACAGAGGGCACATCCGCACGTTCCCAGTCGGGATCGCCGCGTTGCTTGAGCCAGTTGCGGAAGGCCGCGCGCGTGGCTGGATCATAGCCGGACAGCGTCCAGGTCCAAGAATCCTGGTAGAACCACTCGCCCGTGTTCTGCCCGCACGGATGGACCCCTGCGAAGTTGTCGGGAAACGCCTCGCACAAGTGGCGCGTGAGCTTTTCGAGGTGCGCGGCGACATCCCGGCGGTAGGCGCGGTCCGAAATGCTGACCACGGTGCCTACGTTCGTTCCTTCGTAAACCATCCGGGCTTCGGGATGGCGCTTCAGCCACCAGCCCGGCGCATTCGCGTCGAGGCGCGGCAGGAGCAGGGCGTTGGTGTGGACGTCGATGATTCGCCGGCACATCGCGTCCAGCGGCGTCCAGTCCTGCGGCTGCTCTGGCGATGCCCAGCAGGAGCTGGCCGGAAAGGTGATGAGCCGGACGCCCGCGTCGCGCGCGAGCGCCACCTGGTCGAGGAACACGGAGTTGTGCGGGCCGCCAATGAGCGTGAAAACGCCATTGGCCGCCGTGTAGACGGCCGGCATCAGCCGCAGCCGGCCGTTGCCTCTGGCGGAAAACGAACACCGGTAGGTGCGGCCTTTTTCCAAGCGTTGCATGTTGCTGTACAGATGGAAATCGACCCACTTCCCGTCGGCGGGCTTGGAGACGGTGACGTGGATCGCGCCACCTTCGATACCCGTCCGTCCGATCGTGTTCGCCGCACCCGGCGGAAAGACATTCCAGCTTTTTCGGAAGGCGTCCTGCGAGGCGAAGCTTCCCGTAACCGGCTGGTCGGCACCGCTGCCGGCATCGGACAGCCGCAGGTCTTTGATCCAGTACTCGCCCGGCGTTTTCAGCGTGAAGCGGAAGTGGAGCGTGGCCTGTCCGTCGGCCAGATACGTCGGCGCGAATTCGAACGCGTGGCCGGTCCAGTCGGGGCCGACCCCGACCGCCGCCGACGTTCCTCCCGAACCATAGAAAACCCTCGGCGGAACGGGCTCGCCGTCCACGTGAATTTGCGGCCCGCCCGGCGTGTCCTTCACGCGCACCTCGACCGGCTGAGCAAATGCCGCCGAGCTGATCAGCAGAAGAGCAGAAACCAACATGCCCTCTCTTTTCATTTTAACTAGCATGAGACTCCAATGAATCTGTCTCGCGCAAAGGACACCAAAACGCTTAGGTGCTGACTCTTTTCGCCTTCGCGTCTTCGCGTGAGAACAACTTGTTTTTTATGGCCGTTGTCGGTTCGTCAGGCACTAATGGTAAGCAGTATCCACTTTTTGCACCCAAGCTGCAACGATGGTCTGCTTGGCGGGTGTAATCAGTTAGCGACATGGGTTGGGCTGGTGGGCGTGAGAAGAAGCAGAAGGTGTGGGATTTTGGACCCTGTTGGTGTACCGGCTGGTACGGACCAAGCCGACTGAAGTCGGTACACCAGCCTGTGCCGCCCGTTTCCGCCATTCCTCGCGTTCGTCTGTACACCCGGTTGCGAGGACGAGTGTCCGCTGGTCCCTCGCGTGAATCCGCATGCGACGGTCAGGGCATGACCGCCTTACCGTACGAGCGCGCGGGCAGCGTCCCCGACAAACCGTTGAAGGACCACGGCTGCGGCGCGCGGGTCCAGTTGACCAGGATCAGCGCCTTCTTGCCGTCCGGGGCCTGCCAGCAGGAGTGAAGCACCGCGGGCAGCTCGGCGTGGCGCGGCTTGCATTCGCGCTCCTTGGTGAAGATGCTGCGGATCAGGAAATCCACCGGGGCGGCCGGACACGTGAACCCGGACGGCGAGAGCATCTGGCCGTCGAACAGGAACTCGCGGTTGGCGTAGTAGAAGCGGGCGGTGTCCAGCGTGAAGCGCAGCGCCGGCGCGAGCTCCGGGTCGGTGAACAGGTTCTCCTTGATGTTGCAGACCATGGG
>DAOPZC010000044.1:0-42150 GCA_035353175.1 Kiritimatiellia bacterium
CTGTGGATGGCATCAGCCGCCTGACCCAAGCAAGTGAAACGGAGATGCGCCCCGCAAACACCTTATTGCGATTGCGCGCTTTCATCGGGCGCGCAAATTTGCTATTAATAAATTTTAATCTTTGAACCTGATTGGCGGATGGCATCTGCGTGAATGCGAAAACCATAGAACAGCACGGATACGAACTACTTGATCTCGTCGAGGAAACCAGCAAGTCCGTCGTCTGCAAGGCACTCCAAAAGACGCTCGACCGGATCGTCATCCTGCGCATTCTGAAGCAAGAGGCGGCCAACCGCCCCTCCGAAGTGGAGCATTTTCTGTCGACCGCCCGCAGGATCGCCCGCATCAAGAGCGATTCGATCGCGTCGGTCTTCGACATCGTCAGCGAAGGCAGCCTCCATTACGTCGCCATGGAGTACGTCGAAGGCCCCACGCTGGAGGAACTGGTCACCGCCTGCGGACATTTGCCCGTCGAGCAGGTGCTCAGGATCGCGGCGTCTCTGATCGCAAGCCTCCAGCAGATGTGGGAAACTTCGCACATTGTCCACCGCAACCTCAAGAGCGCCATCATCCGCCTCGACCCCCGCGGGGTCGCGAAAATCACGGACTTCAGTCTGGCCATTGTCGCCGGGCCGGGCGTCGACGCCACCGCCATGGATGGCGGCCATATCGTCGGCACCCCCTGCTTTCTATCTCCCGAGCAGGCGCAAGGTTCACACACGCTCAACACGCAATCCGACATGTATGCGCTCGGCGCGGTCCTCTACCATTTGGCGACCGGCATCGTCCCCTTCGAAGGCCGGGACGTCGTCGCCATCCTCGCCGCGCACGTCAAACAGCAGATCCCGCCGCCGCATCATCTGAACCGGAACATCCCGGTCTTCTTTTCCTGGTTCATCCATCGCCTCATGATGAAGAACCCGAACAACCGTTATCCCACCTGGGATGACGTTTTGCAGGACATCCGGTTCCAGCTCGAGGGGGCGGCGCCTTCCTGCGTGCGGCCCGACGAAGAATACCTCAGCACCATCGAGGCGATCATCGACGACGCGGACGAGCCGCGGGAAAGTCCCGAACAGACCCCGGCACGTATCCGGTTGAACCGGAAAGAAAAAGATGAGCGGATTGCCGCGTATCAGTCCAAAACGATCGCGGACGAACACGCCAAAGAAATCCGGAAAGACACGTTGATCAAAGAGTTGATCTGTTGGGGCATTCTCGCCGTCTGGCTGGCGCTGGTCTTCTGGTTCCGAGCCGTGTATCAGCAGGCCCCCGACTACACGACTCCGGCCGCGCAGCTTTCCGACGCGGTCACGCAAATTTCGGAGTCGATCGAAAACATCCGGATCCAACCGGAAGAGCGTGAAGCTTCCGCAGCGCCCGCGCAAGAACAGGCTCCCGTCGAGCAAACGCCCTTACCGCCGCCTGTCGCCGCGGCCAAGCCTCCGGCTCCGAAGCCGGTCGTCGCCGCGCCGGCAAAGCCAGAAACGCCGCCCCCCGCCACTCACGCCGTCGTCCAAGGCACGGCGCCCTTGCCGTCGGGCATCCCGGCAACACTGGCATCGGGGCTCGCACAAGCGTTCGCCAAAGGCGACCTGCCCGCCGCCCGCCAGCTCGCCCAGGCGGACACCTCGCGTTTTCAGGAAAAGGGCGAGTTGGCGGAGCTATTGAACCGAATCCCCGACCCCGACACGCTCGTCGCCGAATACCTGCAAACGCAAATCGGCAAGCCCCTTATTTTCGAACACAACGGGAAACAGCGCACGGTCATTCCGCGCGGCGTCGAGAACGGCGTCATCCATATCGAATCCAACGGCCGCGGAGCCGAATTCCAAATCGGCAGGCTGGCGGCCGACGAAAAGCTCCGTTGGATGGACAGGCCCAAAGATGCGGCGCAGGCCGCGGCGCATTGCCTGATTCTCATGCAATCCTCGCGCCGTGCGGAAATCCACGCGCGCGCCTCTGCCTGTCCGCTGCTCGCCTCTGTCCTGATCGAGGCGGCGGGTCTTGTGCCTGCGGCTACGGCTCGCGTCGAATGACGGCCGCAGCTTTCAGCTCGTCGAACTTGGCGTGCAGCGCGTCCTGACACGCCTGTTCAAAAAGCACGCCCGCCAGGTGTTCCTTGACGGTTTCAAACGCGACTTTCTCCGGCTCCAGATGGGCCAGCAGACGGAACAGGTGGAGCGTCCCTTGCCCGAAGTCGATCACGTCGCTGATCTCCCCCGGCCTGAGCGCAAAAAGCTGTTTCTCGATTTCGGCCGGCAATTCGTTTCGCGCCACCGTGGCGAACATTCCCGAATCCTGACGGAACGTGTCCGACCAGGCTTCAACCGCCTCGACCCATGCCACCTTGGACTGCGACAGGTCCGTCTTGATGCGCAACAGATCCAGCAACACGTCGGAGCGCGTGCCCGGATCGACATAGCGGCAGAGGTGCGACAAACGCAGAGCTTCCGGCGCCACGAACTGTTCCGGGTGCTGATCGAAATACGCACGGACCTCCGCCTCGCCTGGCTGCGCAATCCTTTTGCGGATCTCTTTTATCAGCCGCCGTTGCTGCAAAGCTTCCCGACCGCGGACAAAGCGTTCCTCTTCCGGAACGTCCTTGTAGGTCTCCGCATGCGCTCCCAGCTCTTGCCGGACACGGTCATCAGACGGAACCGGCTGCGACGCGACCGCCGCCGCGCGGAACAAGGCCTCCTCGATCAAATCTTCCTCCGCCCATTCGCGCAATTGCGCCTCGTCTGGCGCCCCGCCGTTCGCTGACACATAGGCCTCGTACTCGGGACGCAGCCGTTTTATCTCAGCCTGAATGTCCGACTCTTTAACCTCAACCCCATTCACGGTCACTGCCATAAGAAACCTTTCCGGATAGGCCGGCCCTATTTGCGCCACTCCACAACACGGACCGGGCCAAGAAGCCCAGAGTCTCGCACAGACCATTGCCGCGCGTCAAACCCCTTATACCGGATATCGACGAAATTGATGTCTTGAAAAATGCGCCACGGCACTTGCCGCCTATCCAGGTCCCGGATGCGGTTCGCCCCCAGATTGGTCACCTCCACCTCCAGTTCGTTGCGTCCGGGACACAGCCCCTCCGACAGCAGCAGGCGGTATGGTGCCATGATCGCGTGCCCCGCAGGCTTGCCGTTCAGCCGCACCCGCGCGCTCACCTCCACGCCCCCGAGATCCAGCACGACCGGCTTGCCGACACACGGCGCTGGCGCAACGAAGGTCGTCAGGTACACGGCCGTACCGCCGAACCGCGGCGTCTCCGGATCGCCGTTGGCGGTCCACGACGCCGCCTCCGGCGCTTCATACGACTTCGGCAATTCGGGGCCGCCCGCCACAAACCGGACCTGCCACGGACCAGCCACCGCGAACAGCACTTCGCCCGGACGCGCGAACCGGAACACCCGCCCATCAACAGCTCGCGCATCGGAAGTCGCGAGCAGAATGGAACCCGCCGGTTCCAGATACACCCGCACCTCGGTCCCCCCGTCCGACGCGCTCCGCGATTCGGCCACGCCCGTAGCGCCGCTCACGGCGTCCATCGCGACCACCGCCCGCGAAGGCACCGCCAGTCGGACCCATTCGTCGAGTGGACGTGTGCCGTGGTTCACGAGCAGATAACGGTACCCGTCCTCCGTCCGCCGCCGGATGCACCGGACGCCCTCTTGTACGCCGGCCAGCTCGCGCCGCACGCCGCACAGCTTCAAGGCTTCGTCGCCGCGCCCGACATAGACCGCTCCTTTGCCCACAGATGCTTTCGCGACGCCCTCAACGCCGGTCTCCTTCAGGACGACCCCACCCCTCGCGGCGGCAAACCGCGCGCGCTTCGCCGCCAGCCCGCCCCACCCCGGCACATCCTCCGGCATCCGGTCGCAGAAAATCACATCCGCGCCGGACGCCGCAAACGCTAGCGCCCTTTCCAGCGTCTCCGGCGGCATCCGCCGCGACGAAGGCACCATCAGCGCACGGTAGGACGCGCCCTCGTCCGTCCGCAACGTGCCGTCGTCCGCCACATGGACGCGCGCCAGCAACCGGTCCGACACATAGTCGAAACCATATCCCAGGCGCCACAAGGAAGCCGACGTGCGGCCGACCGGCTGGTTGGTCATCCACTCCGAGCCGTGCACCGTCAGCTGCCGGACGTACGGTCCATCCTCGCCCCAGAAATCGTGAATCGGCCAATACAGCAGCACGTCGTTGGAAGGTTTGCCGGACTGCAGCACCGCCTGCGTCCGCGCGATATATGCGTTGAGGAGCGGCGCATCGTGCCAGATCGGGTTGCGCGGGTTCATTTCCGTCGCGGCATAGAACAACCACCCCGGCCATGCCGCATCGTCGGCAGAGAAACACGTGCCGTGATAGAACACGTGGTTGATCCCGCTCAGAAACATCAGGTCCGCCAGGCACTTGAGTTCCTCGGGCGTCTCGTGAAAATGTTCGGCGAGCCACGTCCCGAACTCGGCCGAGGCCAACCGCGAGCCCTTCACATGCGCGGCCGACGAGGCCATTTTGGCGATGAGCGGATTGCGGTCGGCCTTGCCGAAGTCGGCATCGTAACGCGACACCCGCGGGTCTTGGCCGCCGTGGCCGAACATCTCGGTCTCGGGAATGTCCGCCAGCGCGTAAAGGTCGAGGAGGTTGGCGGGAGCGCCGTGCGCCTCGTTGCGCGTCAGGATGCCGCGGGCGCGGCACCAGGCGGTCCACTCCGGGAACACGTCCTCCACCATCAGGTCCGAAAGCGTTTCGCGGTAATCGGCCTTCACGCGCGCCGCGCGCTCGGGATCACCCAGTCCCGCAAACGCGGCCAGCTCGTCCGTCAGCTTGTATCCGCGTTTGCGCTCGAAGGCCCCTAGGAACCCCTCGCACCACGAAGTCCCGTAGTATTCGTAGGAATCGTGGTACATGGCCCGCGGTTTAGGGCCCCCTCCATCCGCCGGGAACACTCCGGAAAACGGTGCCAGAAACTGCGTCATCGCCGCCGGATCGAACGGATTGATCATCAGGCCCTTGCCGCCCGGCCCCGCCCGCTTGACCGGCTGGCCTTTGGAGCAATCAGCCAGAAGCGCCACCACCTTCGTGCCGTCCCGGTCCGCTTTCCAATCGAGCCGACCCTGCACATCCAGCCGCGGCAGCAGGTCGACCGCGGAACCATCGGAGCCGACCGCGCGCAATCCCAGCAAACGCTCCCTGCGGAACACGTTGGTCACGCCACACCCCGCGCCGACCGCGAACACGCCGACGTCATGCTTCCATCCGCCGCGCTCGGGCGTGACCTGCGGCCCGCCGAAACACCAGCCTGAGCCGGTGGTCATGTCCAGGCCCAGTCCGTTGCGTTCTGCTTCGGCGACCGCGACCGCGAACAGCGCCATCCACGCGGGACTCAGATAGTCGACGTAACGGCCCTCCGCCCCCTTGGCCCCATAGATCGGAATGAGGTGAACACCGCCGAGTCCGGCGTCGGCATAGCGGCGGAACTCGTTGCTGATGCTGCGCGGATCTACCGCCGACCCCGGCCACCAATTATACGTCCACGGTTTGCACTCGCGCGCGATCGCCGGCCACGCCAGCGGATCCGCCGCGAATGCCGCGCACGCGACTCCGAAAAAGACGACGGCGTTAAAAAGAAAAGTCTGCATTCGTTGGTCCTTCCCCGCTTTTTCTCTCAGCACTTTTATAGTAGCCGAAGACCATCCGGCAGACACCTGTTTTTTGGCAAGCGCAGAATCGTCTTTCCACGCGCGCGTCTTAAGTGGATAATCGATGCTCATCATGGAGGGTTGAATGATGCTTTCACGATTTTTTCTGTTTTGGTTTTCCGCCTTTGTCGCCCAAGCGGTCTGCGCCGACACCCGGATCTGGCTCGACGAGCTCGACCTTGACACGATGACCTGCGGCTGGGAAAAGCCCTGCGCAAAAACGGCGGTCGGCGGCAATCCCTTGAAAATCGCGCGCACGAAATTCGAGCGCGGAGTCGGCACGCACGCCGAAAGCTGGTTCACACTCGAGGCCGGCGGGAACGCCCTCGCTTTCGAGGCGCAAGTCGGCGTCGACGACGAGGAGTTGATCCGCGGAAAAGGCTCCGTCTCATTCCGAATTTATGCCGACCGCAAACTCGTGGCGGACAGCGGGATCATGCGCGCACGCCAGCCCGCGAAAACGATCAAGGCCAACCTCGCCGGCGCGACGCTGGTGATTCTGCAGGTGTCGGACGCGGGCGACGGCAACTCGTTCGACCACGCCGACTGGTGCGACGCATTCTTTACAGTAAAAGAGCGCACGGTCCTGAAACCCGCAACTGGCGAACTCTCCGAGCAAATGGGGATTCTGACTCCGCCGCCGCCCTTGGAACCGCGCATCAACGGTCCGCGCGTTTATGGCGTCCGCCCCGGCAGTCCCATGCTCTTCACCATTCCCGCCACCGGCGAACGGCCGATGACCTTTGCGGCGAAGAACCTGCCAAGCGGTCTCTCGCTTGACCCAGCGTCCGGCGTCATCACCGGCGCCGTCGAAAAACCCGGCGCGTACGAAGTCACGCTGGTCGCCGCGAACAGCAAAGGGAAATCCGAACGGGCGTGGCGTCTCGAAGTCGGCGACAGGATCGCGCTCACGCCGCCCATGGGATGGAACTCCTGGAACTGTTTCGCGCACGCCGTATCGGACGAGAAGATCCGCCAGGCGGCAGACGCCATGAAGCGCAGCGGGCTGATCAACCACGGCTGGTCTTACATCAACATCGACGATTACTGGCAGACGAAACCCGAAGAGCAAAGCGATGCCACACTCATGGGCCCCGCGCGCGACGCCGCAGGGCTTATCCTGCCGAACAAGCGGTTCCCGGACATGAAGTCCTTGGCCGACCACGTCCACAGTCTCGGTCTGAAGATCGGGCTCTATTCGTCGCCGGGCCCGACCACGTGCGGCGGCTGCGCCGGCAGTTGGAACCATGAATTGGCCGACGCCAAGACCTATGCTGAATGGGGCTTCGATTATCTGAAATACGATTGGTGCAGTTACTCGCAAGTGTCGGGCAGCGGAGCGCTGAAAGACCTGATGCGCCCGTATCTGCTCATGGCGCAAGCCCTGCGAGTCCAGAAGCGCGATATCGTTCACAGCCTCTGCCAGTACGGCATGGGCAACGTATCCACGTGGGGCGACAAGGCGGGCGGCCAGTGCTGGCGCACCACCGGCGACATCACCGACTCGTGGGACAGCATGAGCAAAATCGTCGACGCGCAAGACGGGCTCGAACTCTTCTCGGGACCAGGCAACTGGAACGACCCGGACATGCTGATCGTCGGCATGGTCGGCTGGGGCAACCTCCACCCCACGCGTCTCACCCGCAACGAACAGTACACCCACATGTCGCTCTGGTGCCTGCTCTGCTCGCCGCTGCTGATCGGCTGCGACATGACGCAGCTCGACACCTTCACGCTGAACCTGCTGACCAACGACGAAGTGCTGGAGGTCAACCAAGACCCGCTCGGGCGGCAGGCGTCACGCATTCAACGGGACGACACGCAGGAAATCTGGGCCAAGGCGATGGCGGACGGCAGCCTCGCGGTCGGTCTCTTCAACCGCAGTTATCTGACCGGCCCGGTGACACTGGACTTCAAGACGCTGGGCCTGACCGGCCGCCAGCGCCTGCGCGACCTCTGGCGCCAGACGGACATCGGAGCCGCCAGCGGCCGTTACACCGCCGACATTCCCGGACACGGCGTCCTCCTTCTCCGCCTCGCCCCGGAAAAAGGGCACTGACCAGTTCAACGTCCACATCCTGATCAACGCCCTGTGAAATTCAAAACGCGGAGAACCGTTTTATGCGATCAAGAACCTGGCTGTCGGCGATGGTGCTTCTGGCAGGCTGGCACACCGTTCTTGCCGGGGGCACTCCGCGATGCGTTTTCGCGCACTACATGGTCTGCATCCCGACGTACGGCGGCAACGCCACGGTCGCCGACTACCAGCGCGAAATCCGCGACGCCCAAGCCGCCGGAATCGACGGCTTCGCCCTGAACTGCGGCGGATGGACACTGCGTGAACCGCATTACAGGAAACGCGCCCTTCTCATGTACCAGGCCGCCCTAGAGATGGACACCGGGTTCAAGCTCTTCATCTCGGCGGACTACGCCACCGGCCTGACCCCGGAAGAGACCCGCGACATGGTCGAAACCTTCCGGGCCCACCCCTGTCAGTTCCGGCACGACGGCAAGCCCGTGCTCTCCACCTTCGGCGGAGGAGCCGCGCAGACCGAGTTCGTCCGCGGCGAGTTCACAGGCCGCCGGGCCATCACTTACGTTCCCTTCTACTACCCGCACCCCGCCGCCGAGATGCCGAACCAAGCCCAGGCGGAACAGGTTCTCCGCGACCATCCCTCCGTCGACGGCTACTTCCATTTCGGCGCTGCCGGCACACCCGACCAGATCATCGAAAGCAACCGGCTGCTCGCCCAAACATGGCAGGGCGCGGGCAAGCTCTTCATGGCGGGCATCACGCCCTGTTACCGCGGCCTCGGCGGTAATTACCGCGTCTACGAGACGGACGGCTTCGAAGGTTACGCGCGGCAATGGGAAGGCGCGATCCAGAACCAAGCCACGTGGGTCGAGATCGTGACGTGGAACGATTGGGGCGAAGCCTCCTATGTCGCGCCGTTCGGCACGCCGTCCAACACCAACCATTGGAACGGCCACTGGGGGCCCATGCTGCCGCACGCGGCCTTTCTATCCGCCGGGCGCTACTACGTCGATTGGTACAAGAACGGCCGCCCGCCCGCCATCACGGAAGACGCGCTTTACTACTTTTACCGCACGCACCCGAATAACGTCCCCGCCCTCCGAAGGCCCAAAGCTTCCGTCAGCGAGATTTCTCTGCCCGGTGGCGCCGCAAACCTGAAAGACAATGTCCATGCGACGATGTTCCTCACGGCCCCCGCGCGGCTCACAATCCACAGCGGCGACACCGTCCGCTCGTTCGAGGTTGCCGCAGGCGTCCACCACGTCGCCATGCCCTTCGCTCCGGGTCTCCAGCGCTTCGTGCTGACGCGCCGCGGTGCGACGCTCATCGAAAAAACCGGAGAGCACGCCATCTCGCCGACAGACACCTGGGGCAACTTCAACCTGTTCGCCGGCGAAGCACGACCGGCTCCACGCCAAGCCGGCACATCCCGTTGGCCACGCTGGCTGCAGCCGCTGATCCGGGTTTTCGACGAGTGACCCATCCGCTTGGCACACGGCCCCGCAAAACAGCCGGCCTTTTTCGGCATGACGCAAGCTTGCGTCAGCCGCATAAATGTGAAAACCTCTTGCTCATGACTGGCAGAACCGACTGCACAAACACCGCTCATCCTGTGGCACGAGAAAGGAAACATGAAGCACGCTTACGTTCATGGCTATAATCAGCGTGAACAGCTCCGCTTGCAAGACCAGGCCTCCACCTTGGTCGAGCTGTTGCATTCCGACACGTCCTATCCGCCGGGAAGCCGCATTTTGGAGGCGGGATGCGGCGTCGGCGCACAAACCCTTACGCTTGCGAAGAACAGTCCGGAGGCCCTGATCACGTCGGTCGACATTTCGGCGGCCTCCGTCGCGGAAGCCAAACGGAAAATCGAGGAGGAGAGACTGACGAACGTGCAATTCGCGCAGGGAGACATCTTCAGCCTGCCTTACGGCACAGACGCATTCGACCACCTTTTCGTCTGCTTCGTCCTGGAACACCTCTCCCATCCCGGCGAGGCGCTGCGCACGCTGAAGAAACACCTGAAGCCCGGCGGCACCATCACGGTCATCGAAGGCGACCACGGCTCGGCCTATTTCCATCCCGACAGCGCAGCGGCACGTCACGCGATCCAGTGCCAGGTGGAACTGCAGCGGCGCGCGGGCGGCAACGCCATGGTGGGACGCGAGCTTTTTCCGCTGTTGCACGGCGCGGGCTATCACGCGGTCCGGGTATCGCCCCGCATGGTCTATGTCGATTCCAGCAGACCGGAATTGGTCGAGGGTTTTACCAAGAAGACTTTCACGGCGATGATCGAGGGCATCCGTGATACGGCCATTGGCGCGGGCATCGCCGAGCCGTCCGCCTTTGACAACGGCATCCGTGACTTGTACCGAACGGCAGAAGCGGACGGCGTCTTTTGCTACACGTTTTTTAAGGCCTTCGCAATCAAATGATGAAATGACGGCATCGGAAAAGGAATGGATATGGACAAGCCGGTAACGCTGCAAGCACTTGCGAAAATGATCGATCATTCGTTGCTCCACCCGACCCTGACCGATGACGATGTCGCGAAAGGATGTGCGCTGGCCAAGAAATATCGCGTGGCCACCGCCTGCATCAAACCGTATTGCATCCCCATGGCCCGGGACCTGCTCGCGGGATCCGGGGTCGGGCTCTGCCCCGTGATCGCATTTCCGCACGGAAATAGCGCGACGGCCATCAAGGTCAAAGAGGCGGAAGCCGCAGCCCAGGCCGGCGGCAACGAGATCGACATGGTCGTCAACGTCGGAAAGGTGCTGGGCGGCGACTGGGATTATGTGTCGGCGGAGATCAAGTCCATCAATGAGGCGGTCGTCGCGAACGGAGCCCTACTGAAAGTGATCTTCGAGAACGACTACCTGCAGGACATCCACATCATCCGCCTATGCAACATCTGTTCCGAGCACCATGTGGCATTTGTCAAGACGTCGACCGGCTACGGTTTCGTCAAGCAGCCCAACGGCTTTTACAGCTATCAGGGCGCCACGGATCATCACCTCCGGCTGATGCGACAGCATGCGGCACCTGAAGTCCAGATCAAAGCCGCCGGCTGCATCCGCACACTCGACGATCTGCTGCGCGTCAGGGAGATCGGCGTCAGCCGGATCGGTGCTACCGCCACAGAGTCGATCCTTGAGGAAGCGAAACGGCGCAGCATCGCTTGAGCGCGGGATTTTGTTTCCCGCGAAATCGCAGCGCCACGGAAAATCAGAGCAGGGCCATCCGTCGCGCGAGGGCCTCGATCGCGCCGTCAACCGTGGCCTCGGCGGCGACGACGTCCGGCGCTCGGCCGAACGCCGCCAGCGCGGCCGAGGTCGGCTTGCCGATCGTCACCACGGTCTTGCCCTCCAGCGCCCCGAGCGGAATCTGCGCCATCAAGGCCTCGACCGCCGAAGCGCTCGCGAAGAACACGGCGTCAAACGCGGGCAGCGCCGGATAGGTCACCGGCTCGTTGACATAGAGCCGCACGTCGTCGACCTCAGCGCCCTGCTGACGCAGCACGTCGGCCAGCAGCGCTCCGGCCTTCTCGGAACGCAGCCGCAACACGCGCTGTGCGCTGAAATCGTGTCCCCGCAACAGCGTGGCCAAGCCCTCCGCGCTGTAATCCATGGGCGGCGACAGTTCGGGCGCGAGCCCATAGTCCTTGAATGCCGCCACGCTGCCCGGGCCGCAGGCCATCAGCTTCGGCAGCGTGCGGAGATCGACGCCCGCCGCCCGTATAAGCCCCATGAAAAAATGAACCGCCGAGGGCGACGTCAACACGACCCAGTCATACGATGCGACCCGTGCGACCGCATGCTCCGCCTCCGCGCACGGCGACAGCCGGATCAGCGGACGCAACAGAGGCACGCCGCCGAAATCGGTCACGCGCGCCGCGGCTTTCTCCGTCAGCGCCTCGCTGCACGTCACCAGCACGCGGCACCCGCGCAGGGCACCCGCATCGCGCCGCGACGCGCCAGCCACGGGGCCGACGAGTAACAGCCCCGGCGCATCTGTCTCGGGCAGGGCCGCGTCGCCGTCGCGCAACGCCCCGATCGTCGTGCGGAAAATCGACTCGTCGTCCGCGCCCGCGTTGAATACGATCGCCACGGGCGTTGTCGCCGCCCACCCCTCGTCGAGCAGTTGGCGCGCCAACACGCCGGCGACCCTGACCGACATGAAAAGCACCAGCGGCAAGCGCTCACGAACTTCGCGCGTGACACCGGCGATCGCGCCGCCCTCGGCGCGCGGGGTCAGCGCCGTGAAACCGCGCGACACGCCGCGCCGCGTCAGCAACATCCCGGTCCCCGTTGTGGCCACAGTCAACGCGCTCACACCCGCCCTCACGCGGTACGGCAAAGACAGACGGTCCAGTTCGTCCGTCTCTTCGGCCAGCCGGCCGAACAGGCCCGGGTCTCCGCCCTTGAGCCGCACCACGCGCTTGCCCTGCCGCGCATACCGGGTGATCAGCGAGGTGATCTCCGGCTGCTTCACCGTGTGCTCCCCGCACCGCTTGCCGACAAACACGCGCTCCGCGTGCGGCGGAAGGAACGACAAGAGCTTATCGTCCATCAGCACATCGTAAAGGCACACGTCGGCCAGTTGCAGATCTTTGATGCCGCCCCACGTGCAGAAATCCGCCGAGCCCACGCCCGCGCCGACGAACCGCACGGCTTTCACGAAATACGAGCGCAGCCGCGTCACAACCGGATCGCCCACGCGGAACGTGACCGCCAGATAACCTTGCCCCGCAGGCACGGCGAGCTCCGAAAGCTCGATCCACTCGGTGATTCGCCCGGAGAGCCCCAGACGATTCAAAGCCGCCCCGGCCATCAAGACCGCATCGAATGCTCCGCCGTCGAGCTGTTCCAGCCGCGACGGGATCGTCCCGCGTATGGGCTTCAGCACCGCATGCGGGAAACGCTTCCGGCAGCAGGCCTCGCGCCGCTCGCTGCTCACGCCCACGACCGGCGAATCAGTCAGATCGGCCCACGTCTTGCCTTGCGGCAGGATCCATGCGTCGCGCGGGTCTTCACGCCACGGCAGCCAGAACCAGTCAAGGTCGGACGGCACGGGATCCGGCAGATCCTTGGCACTGTGCACGGCGAGGTCGATGAGTCCCCCGCGCAGCGCGTCGTCCAGATCGCGCGTAAAGAAATCGCCGGGGCTGACGCGCAGGTCGGTCGTCAGGTCGCGGTCGCCGGGCGTCGCGACAGGCACCGACTCGAACACCAAACAGGGGAAGAGTGCGGACAATTTGTCCAGCGCGTCCCGCGTCTGCATCAGCGCCAAGCGGCTGCCACGCGTCCCGACTTTAAAGACCTGTTTGTCCATATGCCGATTCCTGTTGAGTCTCCGCGCCCTGAATGCTGCGCCGCATCCGCTCGTAGATGTCGCGGTGCTCTCTCAGAATCGCGCCGCACACCTCGAGCACCTTATCCAACGTCCCGTTCGCCGTGCGGTACCACCGCTTGAGAGCATCCAAATCCGCCACGCGCACGCGGGCCCCGCGCGCGCCTATGGCGGGATCGATGTTATGCGGCATCCCGAGGTCCACCATCGTGACTCCGGCGGGATTCAGCGCCCCCTGGTACAGGGCGGCGGAGAGGACCGGCTCCTGCACGTTCACCGCGCTGACGATCACGTCGACCTCGGGCAACACGCGCGCCACGTCATCCAACTGGATCACCTCGATTTGGCGCGCGTCTTCCGCGCTCAAGACCGGCGCGTTCCGGTAATAGGCCCACACGCATCGGCATCCGCGTGCGCGCAGTCCCTCGACGATGCCCTTCCCGACCATGCCGGTGCCGAGCACCAAGGCCCGGCACGAGGCCAGCTGAGGAACCTCGGCATCGAGATACCGCAAACCGACCTCCTCAATTTCGGCAATGTCCAGCAACGGTTCCACCTCATGCCGGATATCCTTCGAGACATGCAACGCGGCATCGCACAGCTCCCGGATGATCGAGCCGGCCCAACCGAAGGCCTGCGACTCGTCGACCGCCTCCTTCAGCTGCGACACCACATGGAACTCGCCCGGCGTCTGGGAATCCATGCCAGCCGTGACCAGACAGAGGTGCGAGAACGCCTCGAACCCGTGCTTCATGTAATAGAGGTCAGGGCTCAACTGGTCAAAACGCAACAACCGGCGCAGGATGCCGCACGTGCCGGCCTCTTTGGAAACCGCGGCCACCACTTCGACGCGGTTACAGGTGTTGAGGATAAAAAACTCGTGCACGCCCCACACCTGCCGGATCATCTCCCCGACCGCCTCGCGCTCCCGCTGCAGCAGATGGTAGGGCGCACGCGCCTCGGCGCCCAAGTACTCGTGGCTGGTCCCCAGCACCAGCAGGTCCGAGCTTTCGATCGAATCCAAGTGCTTGCGCAGATTGTCTTTGATCAGCCGCGACTGGCGGCAGGACTTGCCGCTGGTCGATACCGCGATCAGCACATCGCCCGTGCGGATGATCGCAGGCGTCACGAAATCGCCGTCCGGCCAATTCCCGTCCGCGCAACAGCATGGAATTCTCGCGGCTTTCGACACCTCCAGAACATGGCGGTTGACATGCTTGTCGTCCGTGCAGGCAAACACCAGCGAACACCCCAAGACATCGTCATCCGAAAACACCCGCACGTCATGGCGAATCAAGCCCTTCCGGATCAAAGCCTCCAGTTCGGCCACACAAGTCGGGCAAACCAGCTGCACGTCGGCGCCGGAAGCCAGCAGCAATTCGACTTTTCGTTGCCCCACGCGCCCGCCCCCCACGACAAGCACGCGACGGCCTTCCAGCATCGCATTGATCGGAAACGTTTTTTTGACAGGTCTTGTATCTCTCATAAATCCGCGACAACTTTAACATATTGAGTGCCCATTCGCCACTCACCAATATTTGCGCGAAGGATTGACTTGTACGCTCAGAACCGAATACTATCAGCCTCATTCTTTTGATCTCGATTTCGACTTTCCGCGAACGTTATCGTTTTAACATTGGACGCGATGATATGAGTGCGACTTTTTCAAGGCGGGATTTTCTGACGGCAACGGCTTGCGCGGGCGGGCTCACCTTGTGTGGCGACAACCGCGGAACGCCCGCTCCTGCGTCCACCTCCGGCGGCTTCCGGTTCGCCTTGAATACAGGCACCGTCCGCGGCTACAAACTGCCGCTCGCCGCGCAGATCGATCTGACGGCGCAAGCCGGGTACGCGGGAATCGAACCGTGGATTTCCGACATCGCGAAAGCCGCAGAAGGCGGCGACTCGCTCAAGGACCTCGGCAAGCGTTGCGCCGACCTGGGGCTCTCCGTCATCAGTGCCATCGGGTTCGCGAGCTGGGCCGTCGACGACGACGCCGCACGGGCCAAAGGGCTTGAGCAGATGAAACGCGACATGGCGCTCGTTGCGCAATTGGGCGGAACGCACATCGCCGCCTCGCCCGCCGGCGTCAATCAGGCCGGCGTGAAGCTAGACCTGGACCGGGCGGCGGAACGTTACCGCGCCGTCTTGGAGCTCGGCCGGACAATGGGCATAATTCCGCAGCTTGAGTTTTGGGGCGCATCGGCGAATATCAACCGCGTGGACCAGTGCCTCTTTGTGGCCGCCCGTGCCGCCCACCCCGACGCCTGCGTGCTGGCGGACGCGTTCCACATGTACAGGGGCGGCAGCGAGCCGGCCTCGCTGCGGTTGCTCGGACGTAGCGCCGCCTACAGTTTCCACATGAACGACTATCCCGCACAACCCGCCCGAGAGACGCTCAAAGACGCCGACCGCATCTGGCCCGGCGACGGCATCGCGCCCCTTCGCGACATCCTGAGCATCTTTGCCGAAAACCGAGCGGAACCCTGGCTCTCCGTCGAGCTGTTCAACGCCGGGTATTGGCAGCGGCCCGCCAAAGAAACCGCCCGCACAGGGCTCGAGAAGATGAAGGGCGTCGTGGCCTCACTCTGAGTGCCTGCCGACGCTCACTTTTTCGTCGGATTCAGTTCGGGGCGGTGTTTGAGGATTTCGTTTACGATGCCCGTCATTCCCGCGAAGTGCCAGCCGTCAAGCGTATGCCGGGCGCCGGACGAGAGCGTCAGCGTGACGATCCCCTTTTCATCCCATTTTGCCCACTCGATCCGGGAGATCGCCGCGTAGGGAACGCGTTGGCCGCCCAAGCCGCTTCCGCCCAGTCCCTCGTCGTCGGCGAAATACCGTCTGCGCGCCTTCAAGCCGACCGCCAGAAACGCGCAGAGCCCCAGGGCCAGCGTCACCGCCGCCTGCACGAACTGCGTCTGCAGGTCGTGCGCGCTGTACACGGGGATTTCCAAAACCTTTCGCACCCGTTCGGCCTGCGCCGCGCGCACGGCGCCCCTGTCCGCCGCGGTGCCGGGGACCCGCAGCTCGCCTAATCGTTTGACCAGTTTCGACGGCACCTTGAATCCCCGCGCCGAAAACGCGTTCTCGAGCGGCGAACCGCGATCCTCGTCCCTCGCAAGCCACGCCTCGGCCGTCAGATTGGTCACCAGCAAAGAGGGTCGCACGGCCTCCATGTGCCGGTTTTGCCGAGGCCATGCCACCCGGCCGTCATACAGCGACCACACGCACATGCCGGCCATCAGCGCGCCCACTCCAAGGATCCGGACCGCATATTCCCGATTCAGTTTCGCTTCCGTCATGTCCGCCCCCATCCCTTACCAGAATCCGTATTGCCGCGATACGATCACGTACGCCCCCAGCACGAAATTGGTCACGCCGTGCGCCACCGCAGCCGCCCACACGTCGCCGGTCCGGACCGCCAACCAGCCATACGCCACGCCAGCCAGCACGCCTGCGAACCAGCGGTCGTGCTCCAACCCGAAAACGGCCACAACCGTCCAGAAGGCCTGCGCGTCAAATGCCGCCAGCGGCACCTTCCAGAATTCGCCGCGCCTCAGCCACCGGTAAAAGAAACCGCGGAAAAAGAACTCCTCGACCACCGCAATCACGCAGGCCGATCCCGCCAACTTCATGAGCGTCAGGCCCCATCCGGCCTCCTCCGGCGAGAAGGCCAGCGAGGGATGCCCCGGCGGCAGCGCCGGATAATAGTCGGGTACGAAATAGCTGGGCAACACGCCGGGCATCAGAATCAGCCACCTGTGATAGAACATTTGGAATCCGGGAGCGAACCGCCCGACCCACGGCGTTTCCGGCAAAATCCAGACAGCAGCCACGGCCAGTCCCACGCCGATGGCCAAAGGCACATGGCCTGTCCGCAACGCGGAATAGATACGCCAAGGCCGAAACCATAAAAACAGACCCGCGCAGGCGATTGACTTGACCGTATAGCTCCACGGGTAAACCCAACGGGGAACAAGCGAGACCGTCTCCAGCGCCTGCAGCAGCAGAATCGCGCCCACCCACATTGCAAAGGGGACCACATGTCCGGCCAGAGCGTTTCTTTCCGTCCAGTCCTTCACCTGACCTTCTTCCACTCGTCCAACTGTTCTTGCGTCGGCGCGGAGACGACTTCAAACAGACGCCACGAACCAAACGTTCCCGCATACAACAGCCGCTCGGCGCCTTGCTCGTAAATGTCAGGATACTTCCAGAAAACGCTTTCGGCCCTGACCTGACCCACGGGGCGGGGCACGAGCACATAGAGGTTCTGACCCTTGTACGCGCGCCGCTGCGAGCCGACATGCAGGTCCATGTTCGGCACCAGCCGTTCGCCCGTGTAGTCGCGCAGCAGATCAAGGCCCGCATATCCGAGCACAAAAATGCGGCCGTACTGCGTGCGGGCATTCACATGGTCCTCGACCTCTTTGCAGATCTGGTCCCGCGACTCCGGCACGGACACCGGCGCCTCGCCGCCCAGCCACAAGGTGCTCAGCCAGACGAACAAGACCAGTGAAACGGCCAGGCGGAAAAACGGCTGCCGCAGCCGCGCCAACGCGATCATCAGCACCGCCAAAACGCAAACAGAGAGCTTAACCGTATCCCACCCGAGCCCGAAGAGGCGGTAGACCTGGGCGCTTGCCATCAGCACCAGGGCGAGAGAAATCAGCAGCGCCGAAGCCGCCGTACCCCCCGAACCCGGAGTCGCTTTCCGCGCATCGATCGCCCACGTAGCAATCAGGGCCGGCACCAGCAGAAACCCCGGAGCCAAGACCGCGGGCAGAAACAGGTACACGCGAGGAACCAGATGCTGTACCGACCGGAGAAAATAAAAAGAATCGCCCAGAATCAGACGGTTCATCAGCAGCCACACGCCCGCGGTGTAAACCATCGGCAGCCATCCCAGCAACAGCCAAGCCTGGAAACGCGAACGCGTCTCGCGGTGGCCGCACGCCGCGAACGGCAACAGCCCCACCGCCAGCGTGGCCGGCCCGAAAAAGGAGATTCCGCACAGCAGCAGAAACGCGCCCGTCGCGCCCGTCGCCACCACATCGCGCAGCCGCCGGAATGCCGCCCAATCCGCCAGCGAAGCCGCCGTCAGCAACGCCAACCCCGTCGTCAGCGCTGTGGCGATCTGCAGCGCCTGCGGCTGACGCGACACCACCATCATGCCGGCGAGCGCGGCCTGGGCCAGAACGATGCGCCAGCCCGACACTCCGGCCGCCTTCACCGCCTCGCGGACGGCCCAGAAAACAAAAAGCCACGCCGCGAAGAATGCCGCCCAGCCGGCCACGGGCTCCGGCAGCAGCCACGCGAACGGCAGATAGAACAGCACCGGCAGCGGTGCCATCCAGCACGAGCCGAACAGGGCCTGCCGCCCCTCAGTGGTGCCCGCGATCAGCTCACGGCAGATGCCCGCCACCTGTACCCCAGGTTCCCACGCGCCGTCGTGCAGCCGCGCGAAAGCCAGCAGAGCCCCGGCCAGCAACACCGGCGTCACGCCGCCCGTCAGCAGCCTCACCAGCCGATACGTTTTGCGATCCTGATCCATGTAAAAACCCCTGATCTGAAAGGCGTTCTCATTAACTCTTCTTCACCAACCCGTGCTGCGTCTTTTCCCACACGAACGGATCGCGGAAAAACTGGATGAAGGCCCGCCAGCCGCTGTAGCTCATCATCACCCAGTAGACCGGCGTCAACAACGACCACCACATCAGGCCGTCCCGCTTGCGCTTGCAGCACCCCAACAGGTTGATGTAGATGAACACGAAATTGCCGAGAAACAGGCAGGCCGCGCCCGCCGCAAAAACCGGCCCGGGGAAAAGCTGCGCCACGCCCTCGGGGCGAAACACGAACCAGACCAGCGCCATCGCCCAAAACAGCGGATTGATCAGCACGGAAAAGGTCCCGCCCCCGACCAACAGCTGATAGTGCAGAAAGTTGACGGCGCCCAGCTCTTTGAGCAGCCGCAGCGGACTGCGCATGTGTACGAACCACGTCTGAATATACCCTTTCTGCCACCGGGTGCGTTGCTTGATCCAGAACCGCAGATCGCTGCACGCTTCCTCCCACGTCGTCGTTTCCAGCATCCGCGTCGCATAGCCCGCGCGCCCCAGCCGCACACCAAGGTCGCAGTCCTCCGTCACGTTGTATGCGTCCCACCCCATCAGCGCCTGCAGCGTCTTGGTCTTGAAATGGTTGGACGTGCCGCCCAGCGGGATCACGGCGCCCAGCGCCGCCAGCCCCGGCAACTGCAGGTCGAACCATGCGGAGTACTCGGCCGTGAACCAGCGCGTCAGCACGTTCTGCTGAGGATTGTAATAGTTGAGGCGCGATTGCACGCACACCACCTTTTCGGGCGAGGTTTCGAACGCCAGCACAGCCTTCTTGAGCTGATCTTTTTCGGGCAGGTCTTCGGCGTCGTAAATCACCAGGTACTCGCCTTTCGCCAAATGAAGGCCGATGTTGCAGGCCTTGGGCTTGGTGCGCGGAAACGACTTCGGGATCTCCGTCACCCGGAACCCCGACGGCAACGTCAGCGCCCGCGCCGCCGCCAAGGTCACTTCATCGTCCGCCTCGAGCAGGATCTGCACGTCCTTCTTGTCGGCGGGATAATCCATCGCCGCCAGCGAAGCCACCATCTGCTTCACCGTCTCAGGCTCCTTGTACATCGGCACCAAAACCGAAAAGACCGGCCACTCGCGCGGCTCGCAATCCGCGATCTCTTTGGCTGAGAAGCGCAGGATGGCGGACGGCGACAGCGATGCGCGGATCACAACGAACTTGTAAAGCGTGCTGACCACATAAAAGAGGGTGCAGACCGCAATCACCCCCTGCGCGGCCTTGAGCGGCACGCAGATGAACGACACGGCGACGAAGGCCAACAGCGCCACCAGAAACGCCTTTTGCGGCCTTGTCATGGGCTGCGACGCGCTCCACTCCGGACGCCGGCGCGACAGCTCTAGCGGATCGATATCCGCCACCGTCTTGTGATCTTCCCCTTGCCGCCCGGTCACATCGCTCATTTGCCCCCCATCCGTCCCGATACCCTGTTATAAATTGAGTTTGAGTATACCATAACAGCCCGCACCTGACAAACGGACCGTCCGCGCCGCTCCTACGGCTCGACAGGGATCTTCACGCCGTTCTCATCCACGCGCACAAACGTGATATCCGTCGAGAAGATCAGTTCGTCCTCGCGCTGGTGCAGTTCGCGCCGCGACACCATGGCCTCGTACGTCACCGACGTGTGCCCGACGCGCTGCCGCACGACCTCGAACCGCAAAATGGAGCCGCCGGTCACGCCTTTTTTGAACTCCACGCGGTCCATGCCGATCGTCACGAACCGCGCCCCCGGGTAGTCTAGGCTGACCGCCATCCACGCGATCTCGTCGATCCATTTCAGCATGTTGCCGCCGAACAGCACACCGTACTGATTCATGTGTTCCGGCATCACCAATTTATACGAGATCATCGCCGTCCCCCCTCTCGCTGTTGACGCCGAATTATCCGCGCTCCCCATCCAGATGTCAACGGCCGTTCCTCACAAACAGCCCGAGAACACCGAACACGGCCATTCCGCACGGAACCCATCCTGTTGCAGCGCGAAGCGGTTGTCCGATCAGAGACGGACGGGCTTGACGCACCGGGCCAGAGCGGTCACGCGCTTGGGATCGAGGTCGGCGGGCGTCAGACTCTCGACGTTCGCGCTGCCGCAGGCCAGGCCGTAGCGGACCGCCTCGGCCATCGTCTTTCCGCGCACGAGCGCGTGGGCGATGCCGGCGGTCGTGCAGTCGCCACTGCCGATCGGATTGAGTTTCGGACCGATCGCCGGCGGCGCGAAGCGCCACGCCCCTTTCGGGGTCAACAGATAGGAGGCTTTGCCGCCCTGCGTCACGAAGACGTTTTGCGCCCCCATGTTCCGCAGGTCCCGCATGCCCCTTAGAATCGCTTTTTCGGAGCGCATCGGCTCCTGCAGCGTCGTTTCCATTTCGCGCACGTTGAGCTTAGCCAACAGCGGCTGCTCGAACAGCACGTCAATCAGCGCCGTCCGGTGCGAATCGATCACAACGGGCACACCCGCTTCGGCCGCCCCCCGCACGAACTCCACGTAAAAATCGTCGCCCACGAAGGGCGGCAAAGTTCCGCTGATGACCAGCATCGAGGCCCTCGCGGTCCGCTTGAGGTTCTCGCGGACAAACCGCTTGACCGCCGCAGGCCCCGGCGCAAGCGCCTCCTCCACCAGTTCGGTCACCGTCCCCGCCGTGCGGTCGATCAGCGTCGAGCAGATGCGCGTCGGCGCTTTCATCGTCGTCAGCGCGCCGGTCTCCATCCCGTAACTTTTCAGATACGCCAAGACGCGCCGCCCCGTTTCGCCGCCGTTGAATCCGGTCGCGTCGGCGGGCGTCCCCAGCGCCACCAGCGCACGCGCGGTATTCAGAGCTTTGCCCGCCGCGGACTCCACCACCTGCCGCGCACGGTTGACCTCATCGGTTTCCAGACGATCGAACACCAGCGTCCGCTGCAACACAGGCGTCAGTCCCAGACACAAAACTTTTTTCATGGCATTAAACTCCAGCGCACCGCCCAACGGCAGGGACGGCTTCCCGAGCCGTCCGCCGCACGTCCGGAGGGCGCGCCCCATCGACCTCATAAAAATCCGTTTTCCGCCAACATCTGTTCGGTGATGCCGCACCGCGGCCCGTGGCCCAGAAGACGCGCCACGTATTTACCCAAGATGTCGCCCTCAAGGTTCACCGCGTCGCCGCCCCTGCGGTCGCAAAGGCTCGTTTCCCGCAACGTGGTCGGAATGAGGTTCACCTCCAGCCAGTCGTCACCCAAACCGGTCACGGTCAGGCTCACGCCGTCGATGGCGACCGATCCCTTCATTACGGTCTGCCGCGCCAGTTCCGGCGAGCAGCGCACACGCCACGCGACGTCGCGGCCGCGGTCCTCGATGCCGCTCAGCGTGCCGCACTCGTCCACGTGCCCGCTAACGATATGTCCGCCCAGCCGGTCACCCACCGCCAACGCGCGCTCCAGATTCACCCGAGCGCCTTCGCCGCGCGCCTGCAACGCCGTGCGCCGCAACGTCTCGTCTAGCACGTCTGCCGTAAAGAAACCGTTGCCGACCGCGGTGACGGTCAGGCACGCCCCTTGGACCGCCACGCTTTCGCCCGGCACCAGCGCATCCGGCCACGGCGGATGCAGCAACGTCAGCGACCAGCCGTCGCCCTGCCGGGCCAGCCGTTGCAGCACGCCCACCTTTTGTACAAGTCCCGTAAACATCCGCTCACGCTTTCCGCACACGCATCATCACATCGTCGCCGAACCGCTTGACGTCCACACACCGCAGGCGCGGCATCTTCGGCAGCAGGGAGCCGTGGCCCTCGACCGCCCCGACCGCCGCGCTGTCGCCCAGCACCGCCGGCGCATAGAAAAAACAATACTCGTCCACCAGTCCGGCATCGTGCAACGCACCGGCCAGATGGCCGCCGCCCTCGCACAAGACATGCATAAGCCCGGCTTCACCCAACCGCCTTAGCAGACGCTTCAAGGGCACGTGCGACTGCCTGTCCGGAGCAAACTCCCAGACCTGCGCGCCGTGCGCCGACAACGCGGACCGCCTTTGCCGATCCGCACCTCGCAACGTCGCCACGATCGTCCGGTCGGCCGCCGCATCCGTCAACACCCGTGCATCGGGCGACAGCACACCGCGCCCGTCCACGATCACGCGCAGCAGCTTCTCTCCGCCGCCGGCGCGGCAGAGCAAAGAGGGGTCGTCGGCCGCGACCGTGCCCGCACCGACCATCACCGCGTCGGCCCGCCGCCGCATGCGCTGAACCTCTGCGCGCGCGGCCTCGCCGGTAATCCATTGCGACGACGACGCCCTGTCGGCGATACGGCCGTCCATCGTCATGGCGAGCTTCAGCGTCACGAACGGCATTCCGGCGGTGACGTGCCTGAAGAACGGCACGACCAGCTCACGGGCCTCGGCTTCACAGACGCCGTAGACGACCTCGACGCCACACGCGGCCAGGATCTCCAGGCCGCGCCCGCAGTGGCAGCCGTTCTCGTCGCGGCATCCGACCACCACCCGCGCGATCTTCTCGCGCAGGATGCGATCCGTGCACGGCGGCGTGCGGCCGTGAGTGCAGCACGGCTCCAGCGTCACGTAAAGCGTCGCGCCAGCCGTTGGCTCACGACACGCGTCCAGAGCATCGACCTCCGCATGGGCGCAACCGGCGCAGGCGTGACGCCCCTCGCCGAGCTTACGCCCGCCGCGGACCACGACGGCGCCGACCGGCGGATTGGGCCGGGTGTACCCCTCGCTCAACCGCGCCAGCGCAATGGCCCGCCGCATCCACTTCCTGTCTTCCGCCGCTTGGGTCATGACGCCAAAACGCCTTTACGTCCGCTTGATTTCTTTGTTCAGCCGGTCCAGCACGCCGTTCACGAACCGTCCCGCATCGGCATTGCTGAAATACTTGGCGAGGTCGATCGCCTCGTTCAGCACGACGGCCGGCGGCACGTCGGCGCAGTAGATCATCTCGTAAAAAGCCAAGCGCAACACGTTGCGTTCCACCGAACCCATGCGGTGCAACGGCCAGTTCTGCGTATACGACTTGAGCTTGGCGTCGATCTCGTCCAGGTGCCCCAGTACGCCGCGCACCAATTTCTCGGTGAACTGACGGATTTTCTGCGGCGCGACGCGGTCTTCCACCGATTTCGATTCGTCTTGCTCGACCGCGACGTCCTGATTCTCAGCCTCCTCCATCTGGCAGGTCCACTGCTGCCGCCAGAACTTCGGGATAACCATATCGATGTCCATGCCCGGATTCAAATCCGTCTGGAACAGCATCTGCAGCGCCCATTCGCGCCCTTGTCTGCGAGTCGCCATGTCAAATGATCCTCAATTATTTAATGGATGAACGGAATGCCGGGCAATTGCTTGGTCCAACCGCCACGCCAACGCGCCCGCACGCCACCCTTCCCATCCGTCAGAGCGCCTTCAGGACGGCCACGGTCTCGACCGCAGCCATCACCGCGTCCCAGCCCTTGTTGCCCTGCTTGGTACCCGCGCGCTCGATCGCCTGTTCCAGATTCTGCGCGCAGACGATGCCGTTCAGGACCGGCACGCCGGTGTCCAACGCGATCTTCGAAAGCGCCCGCGCCACCGTGCCGTTGATCAGGTCGGCGTGCGGGGTCGCGCCCTGGATCACGGCGCCCAGCGCCACCACGGCGTCGACCTTGCCGGAGGCCGCCAACTTCTGCGTCACCTGCGGGATCTCGTTCGCCCCCGGCACACGCACCAGCGTCAGGTCGGAATCCTTGCCGCCGTGCCGCACGAAGCAATCCGCCGCCCCCTTCACCAGTTGCTCGGTGAAGAAACTGTTGAACCGGCTGACCACAAGGGCCATCTTCATGCCGGACGCATCCAACTTGCCTGCGATCTCTTTCATATCATCCCTCCTTTGCGGCGAACACGAAGATTCGCCCGCCCGCTCACATCAAATGCCCCATCTTCGACTTCTTCGTTTCCAGATAACGCCGGTTGTAATCACCCGGCTCGAACACCACCGGCACGCGCTCGACGATCTCCAGCCCATAGCCCTGCAGCCCCACCAGCTTCTTGGGGTTGTTCGTCATGAGCCGGATCCGCTTGAGCCCGAGATCCGCCAGAATCTGCGCGCCCACGCCGTAGTCGCGCATGTCTGCGGGGAACCCCAGCTTGATGTTGGCCTCGACCGTATCGAGCCCGTTCTCCTGCAATTTATAGGCATGCAGCTTGTTGGCCAAGCCGATGCCGCGCCCTTCCTGCCGCATGTAGAGGATCACGCCGACGCCCTCTTTCTCCACCATGCGCATCGCCGCGTGCAACTGGTTGCCGCAATCGCACCGGGCCGAGCCGAAAACATCGCCGGTCAGGCACTCGCTGTGCACGCGCACCAGCGGCGCGGGGTTGGACGGCAAGTTTCCTTTGATCAACGCCAGATGGTCCATGCCGTCCGGCGAGGACGTATAGAGGCGCAACTTGAAATGACCGTACAGCGTCGGCAGATCGACCTCCTCGACAAACTCGATCAGCCGCTCGCGACGCCGTCGATACTGAATCAGATCGGCGATCGAAAGCATCTTAAGGCCGTGCTTCGTGGCAAACTCACGCAAGTTCGGCAGGCGCGCCATGGTTCCGTCCGGCAACATGATCTCGCAGATCACGCCCGCAGGTTTCAGGCCCGCCAGCTTGGCGAGATCCACCGCCGCCTCGGTATGGCCGGCGCGCACCAGCACGCCGCCCTCGCGCGCCTCCAGCGGAAAGATATGCCCCGGGCTCACCACCGACTGCGGCCCAGAGTCCTCGTCGATGAGCACCCGCACCGTCCGCGCGCGGTCCGCCGCACTGATGCCGGTGCTCACGCCCGCTGCCGCGTCCACCGAATAGGTGAACGCCGTCGCGAACTTGTCGCCGCGGTTGCGGCTCGGCGCTCGCTCCACGCCGATCTGGCGCAGGCGCGCCCCCGTCATCGGCACGCACACCAGCCCGCGCGCATTCGTCACCATGAAGTTGATCGCCTCGGGCGTCACCTTCTCGGCCGCAATGATGAGGTCGCCCTCGTTCTCCCGGCACTCGTCGTCCGCCACAATCACCATCTGCCCTTGGCGGAACGCGTCAATGCACGCCTCCACGGAATCAAACACGGAATCAGTTTCCATACCCGTCTTTCAAAACAAAAACCCCGGCCAAAGCAAAGCCGGGGCAACACCATGTACGCAACCGCATCTTCTCTTATCCAGACTTTAACTGTCGGCCACGGAATCGAACCGTGTCAGTGGCAGGCAGGAACAGCTTGCCAGTCGCGGGCTTTACCGCCGGTCAGGATTTCCTCGCTCGCGCGAGGTCACCTTGCCCCGAAGACGCTTGAATGACGATCAGTGTAGTGTTTTCACGCCGGCTTGACAAGGGAGATCCCGCGAGTCGCGCGGGCCGCAAAATGACACTTTTTCAACTTTTGTCGATCACGTGCTTGACGGCGTGCGCCGATTCATAAACAATAAGCGTGTTCCTGTATGAGAATTTCGGTTATCGCTTATTGGATGGGGTCTGAATGGGAATTGTCATCGACCATGCTGCGCGTAAACGCGACATCATCGCAAAGTCGATCCAGCTCTTTGCCGAGCAGGGTTACGACGGCGTGACGTATCAAAAAATCGCGGACAGTTGCGCAATCGCCCGGACGACGCTTTACAAGTACTTCCGAAACAAACGCGAGATCTTTAACACGGCCATCTGGGAAGTCTCCTACCTTCTGATCAACCGTTTCGACGAAGTGCTCTCTTCGCAAACCAGTGCGGTTGACCGCCTCGAGCGCGTCATGTGCGCCGTCCTCCAGCTGCTCTTCGAGCAGCGGATCATTCTGACCGTGATTCTCGATTACGTGCTGGCCTCGCAACGCGCGGGCCACAACATGCGGCGGATCATCACATGCCACACCATCGGCCTGCGCCGCATCATCCACCATCTGCTCATCGAGGGTGTCCGCAAAGGCGAGCTGCGCAAAATCAACGCGACCCTCGCGACCGACCTGCTCTACACCCACTTGGAAGCCGCCATCCTGCGTCTGACCGTCAGCCAGAACGCCGACTACGAGAAACTCACGGCGATGCTCCATCAGACCATCGAGACGCTCAAGGCCCCCGCGCCGGCTTCCGCACCCTGCAACTGATGTAAAACCATGACGACCCGCCATTTCCTCTTCTGTGTATCCCTTTTCGCCTGTGCATGCGTCACGCACGCCGCCGACGGGGACGAAGCGCACTTCAAGCCCAAGTCCTATGCGCCGCACAAATCCTTGAGCTCTCACACTTACTCCGCGTCGGCCTACACGCCGTCGGGAAAAGCGTGGTCAGGGGAGAAGCGTTATGAAGCCGCCCCCGCCAGCGAGCGCTGGCGCCCTTTCAAGTCGGACAAGGCGGTGACGGACGAGCAGGTACATGACGAACTGCTGAAGGATGCGCCGGCCTACACACAGCAGAAACAGATTTCAGTTCCGACCATCAAGGCGGATGCGAAAGACATCCCCGAAAAAAAGCCCTTTGAGGAATCTGGCAAAAAGCTCACCGACCTTTCTTACAAACCTTCGGCGGCGTCCAAAGACAAAAACCCGTTGCTGAGTCCGCGCCAGAGCATCGAGGCGCCGCAATGACGGCCCTGCTCAACATCCTTCACGCCGGCACCATCGCCGGGCCTCTCGTTGCGGGCAGCGCGCGGGTGTCGTCCCGTTCCTGAAGATGAAAACGCCCCCTACCCAACCTTCCGCCTGGGGCCTGTTGCCCGCCGATTGGAAACCCCTCTGCAAGGAACTCGGGCTGCCCGCTTTCCGCGCCGACCAGATCGTCACAGGCCTCTACCAGAACTTCGCCCAATCGTGGCAGGAGATCACGACGCTCCCCGCTGAGCTGAGGTTGCTGTTCTCCGAACGTTTCACGCTCGCACCGCTCGCGACGGACCTCATCCACGACTCCTCTGACGGCGTGCGTAAACTTCTGCTGGCCTGCGGGGACGGCGAACGCATCGAGACCGTCCTCATCCCCTCCAAAGACCGCGTGACGCAGTGCATCTCCTCACAGGTGGGCTGCGACTTCCGCTGCGCGTTCTGCGCCAGCGGCCAGCTTGGCTGCGTACGTGACCTGACCGCCGGCGAAATCGTCGGCGAAGTCATGGCCGCCTGCGCGCTGATGCGTCCCGCGGCCACACCCGAAGCCGTGACGTCGCAACCAGGCGCCAAGCCCGCGTTGCCGCGCCCCGGCAACATCGTGGTGATGGGCATGGGGGAGCCTTTCGACAACTACGACAACGTGCTGCGCGCCCTGCGAATCCTCAACGACCCGAAGGGCGTGAACATCGGGGCGCGCCACATCACGATCAGCACGTGCGGCGTCGTTCCCGGCATCCAGCGCCTTTCGGACGAGGGACTCCAGTTCGAGCTCTCCGTCTCGCTGCACGCGCCCAACGACGCGCTCCGCAGCCGCATCATGCCGGTCAACAAGCGTTGGCCGATCGCGGAGCTGCTCGACACGTGCCGCGCCTATTTCGAGAAGACCGGCCGCGTGGTGACTTTTGAGTACACGCTGGTCAAGGATTTCAACGACCGGCCGCAGCACGCCGACGAACTGATCCGACTGCTGCGCCACACGCCTTGCAAGGTGAACCTCATCCCGCTCAGCCCGGTCGAAGGTTTCGACGGAGCACGCCCTGAAGACCGCATCAGCCTCGCCTTCCTCGACGCGCTGCTGAAGGCGAAAATCAACACCACCCTCCGCAAATCCCGCGGCAAGGATGTCGATGCCGCCTGCGGCCAGCTCCGCCTGCGCAAGATGCAGGGATAGTCACGGAATTGGAGATCCCGCACGTCCTGCCGCACGGTGCCAAACCCCGACACACATCGCCAATCCGACGAGGCCTCAACTAAACGGTTGAGTGCGGAAGGCGATATGCGATAAATTAAAAGGCAACTAAAACTGTGGCGACAAAACTCAAACAGGTTCGCGCCCCCTGCGGGCGCGCAAATTTGCGGCTGTCACTGCAGGGGGAACCATGAACTGGCAAGGCAAAGCGATCGGCGGAAGCATCGGCTCGTTTCTCGGGCCTTGGGGCGCCTTGGCCGGCGCCGCCGCCGGACATTTCTTTGTTGACCGCAAAGCACCCGCTCCGGAAAAGCAAGCGCTCCGGCTGCTGGCCGTCACCGCCGCCGCGCTCTACGAACTCGCGGGCGTTGACGGGCGATACACGGCCAAAGAGGACAAGGCCATCCGCGCAATCCTCGCCGAAATCAACCAAGCGCTGGGGACAGCACTCGCGCCGCACGAACTCGCCTACCTGATCGACGATGCCGCACGCATCGACCGCAGCCTGGCGCGGCTCGCCGCCCAAGTCAGGGGAAACAACAACCTCGCCCGCGCCGCCGCAGTCTGGCTCTGGCGCGTCGCGGTCAGCGACTGCGACGAGACCCCCGCGGAAACCGAGTGCATTGCCGCCTTCGCCCGCCACATCGGCCTCTCGGACGACGAGATGCGCCACGCCGCCCTGCTCTATAGCCGGCAGGCCATGCGCGACCCGCGGCAGCCCGACCGCCATGCCGCCTGCTCCGTGCTCGGCGTCCCATACAACGCGGACGCCGCACAAATCAAGACCGCTTACCGCACGTTGAGCCAGACCTACCATCCGGACAAGCACGCCGGTCTCGACTCCGCAATCCGGGCGCTGACGGCCGAGAAATTTGCGCAGATCAAAGCCGCTTACGACGCATTGTCAGACGCGCCCGCATGTGACCTGTACGCCAAAGATGCGGCGGCAAGACGGCTTGTCCGCGCCGCGGACGAAGCCGTCATCCAGTGCTTCACATGCGGCCAGAAGAACCGCTTGCCGGCCGCAGCCCACATCCTTTCGGCACGGTGTCCCGCCTGTCAGACCCTGTTAGCCTTCGAGCGCGGCCTGGCGGAGCAATTGCTCTAACCTGTCATCAACCCCTCACCTCTTGAACTATGCATCTCTTTCTCTACGGACCTCCAGGCAGCGGCAAATCCACCATCGGTCACATTCTGGCCCGACGGCTCGACCTTCCTTTCGTGGACCTTGACGCCGTCATCGCCGACACCGCCAAGCAGAAAATCCCCGACATCTTTGCCTGCGAGGGCGAAGCCGGCTTCCGCGCCCGCGAGACCGCGGCGCTCAAGGCGGTCATCGCCTGTCCGCCGGCCGTCATCGGACTCGGCGGAGGAGCGCTGCTGAAAACGGAGAACCGCGCCCTGGCCGAAGCCGCCGGAGTCATCCTCTGCCTGGAAGCCGATCTCGCCACGCTTCAGGCCCGTGTAAACCGCGCCCCCGGCACGCGTCCGCTCCTCAGTTCGCCGCATACGGACTGCATGCAGCCGCCGAAAGCGGGGCAAAAATCCATCTCCCAGCTCCTCGCCGAGCGTGCAGAACACTACGCTTCTTTTTCTCGCCGCGTCATGGTCTCGGATCGCCCTCCCGAGGAGACCGCCGATGCCGCCCAGGCTGCGCTCGGCCTTTTCCGCATCTCCGGCATGGGCCCCGCCTATGATGTCCGCGTCGGCGACGGCGTGATCGACACGCTTGGCGCACGCTTCCGCGAACTCGGCTGCGGAGACCGCACCGTTATCGTGGGCGACACCCACACGCTGCCGCTCTACGGCGAACGTGCGGCCGCCGCGCTGCGCGCCCACGGCGTGGCCGTCTCGCTCGTCGCCATCCCCGCAGGCGAAGAAACCAAAACGATCGCCACCGTCGCCGCGCTCTGGTCCGCTTTCCTGAAAGCGGGCATCGAGCGCGGACACGCGGTGATCGCCCTCGGCGGCGGCGTCACGGGCGACCTGACCGGGTTCGCAGCCGCCACGTGGTTGCGGGGAGTGCGCTGGGTCGGACTGCCCACGACCCTGCTCGCGATGGTCGATTCAGGACTCGGCGGAAAAACCGGCGCAGACCTGCCCGAAGGCAAGAACCTGATCGGCGCGTTCCACCCGCCGGCGCTGGTGCTGGCGGACACCTCAGTGCTCGCCACGTTGCCGCTCCGAGAGCTGCGCTGCGGGCTGGCCGAGGCCGTCAAGCATGCGGTCATCGGAGACCCCGCCCTGCTGGACGAACTGCCGCGTTTCGCGTTCTGCAAATCCGGCGAGGCGGGCGAACCGGGCACGCCTCTCGCAAATTGCGAATGGCTCGCGGCTTTCGTCGCGCGCGCCATGGCCGTGAAAATCCGCGTCATCCAGCAAGACCCGTTTGAGAAAGGTTTTCGCGCCGCGCTCAACCTCGGCCATACGATCGGCCACGGCATCGAGAAAGCGACGCACTTCACGGTGCAGCACGGGGAAGCCGTCGCGATCGGCACCGTGCTGGAAGCGCGGCTTGCCGAAGCGCTCGGATTGGCCAAACCCGGCCTCGCCGCGCAACTCACCGCGACCTTCTCCGATTTGGGCCTGCCCGTCGAGATGCCGGACGGCATCAATCTGGCGGAAGTGCAAACGGCCATGGCGCTCGACAAGAAAAAGGCGGGCGGGAAAGTGCGCTTCGCGCTTCCCGCGGCGATCGGCGACGTCCGCGTCGGCGTTGACGTCAAAGATGCGCTCCTGCGGAGCGTGCTGTCACACGCGCCTTGCGGCTGTTAGCACGTCTCATTCGCTGACGCCTAATTCCGCCTTTTCACCTTGTATTGTCCCCCCTGTCTTGCAACCATGAAGACATGAATGCGAAACACGCTGTACTGGCGCTCTGCACGGGGTCGCTGGCTCTCACAACCCGGATGGCCTGCGCGGAACTGGCGATCGACAAGAACCTGCCGGCCGGGAATATCGCCGTCGGAGGCATCGAGAACGATACGGTTTATCTTGCCAACGAAATGCGGGACACCGCAGGCTGGTGGTTCTACTGGGCCTTTCGCGTCACGGGGGCTGAAGGCCTCACGTTCAATTTCAAGTTCACGAATGGCGCCCCCGTCTGTACGCGCGGCCCCGTGATTTCTTACGACCGCGGAAAAAACTGGGATTATGCCGCCCCGGGAACCTGGACAACGAGCGGTTTCACGCACGCCTTCCCGTCCGGGCCAAACAGCAACGAAGTCTGGTTCGCAATGGGCATGAATTATACCCAGCGCGACTGGGAAGCCTTTCTGACGCGTCATCGGGGGGACAACGCCTTTATCCAAACCAATGTGCTCTGCATCTCCAAACGCGGACGCGCGGTCGAGATGGCGCGCTTTGGATGCCTGAACAAAGAACCCGCGTACAAAATCTGGCTGTCCGCGCGTCACCATGCCCAAGAGATGATGGCAAGCTATGTTCTGGAAGGCATTCTCGACGCGGCGCTGGCGCCGACCGACCTCGGCGCATGGATGCGCGAAAACGTGCAATTCCTGGTGGTTCCGTTTGTCGACAAAGACGGCGTGGAGGACGGAGACCAGGGCAAGAACCGGAGGCCGCACGACCACAACCGCGACTACAACAAAACATGCCTCTACCCCGAAACACAGGCCATCAGGGACCACCTCGCCCAATGGTCGAATGGGAAACTGGCGATTGTCCTGGACATTCACTGTCCGTGGGTCCGCGGCCCGCACAACGAGTGGCTTTACCAAGTCTACACAGAGGATGCCGCGAACGCGCAGGCGCAGGCACGCTTCGGCAAGCTGCTGGAGTTGGCCCAGCGCGGCGGCATGCGCTACCGCCAAGCGGACGACCTGCCGTTCGGACAAGCCTGGAACACCGGCAGAAATTACAGCCAGGGGCTCAGCTTCAAATACTGGGCCATGAAAAATATCCCCGGCATCCGGCTCAGCACCACGTACGAAGTGCCTTTCGCCACCGCCAACGGCGCGGTCGTCACAAGAGAAACCTGCCGGGAGATCGGGGAGGACACCACGGCCGTCTTCAAAGAATTTCTCACCCAGCCCACAACGCGGCAGGCATCCCGCTGATCCGTCCGCCGCCGGTGATGCACCGGCTTCACCCCTGCTCGGTGCGCAGGGCAGGATCAAGCAAGTCGCGGAGCGCGTCGGCCAAATGATTGAAGGCCAGCACCAGCGCGAAGATCGCGATCGTCACGAACGTCATCTCCCACCACACGCCCTGCCAGAGCCGCAGCCGGGCGTTGTTGATCATGATGCCCCACGACGGCTCGCCTTGAACCCCGATACCCAAAAAACTGATGAACACCTCGGTCGCGACCGATGCCGGGAAACGGATCGAGAAAGCGATCAGGATGATGTGCGCCACGTTGGGCAGAATGTGGCGGAACATGATGCGGGCGTGCCCATAACCCAACACCTGCGCGGCCTGCACGTAGGCGCGGTTGCGGTGCTTGATCACTTCTCCTCGCACGTTGCGGCACACGCTCACCCACGTGGTTAGACCGATGCCGAGATAAACGCCCAACAGCCCTTGTCCGACCACCATGGCGATCGCCAGGATGAAAAGCAACCCCGGCATCGAGGCCACGGTCGCGCAGAGCCAGACCACCACGCTGTCCACCCGTCCGCCAAAATAACCGCCCAAACAGCCGAGGACGACTCCCAGCGGAATCGCGATGAGCGACGTGATGATGCCCACGTGGAAAGCGATGCGCGCGCCCTGGACCAGCCGCTGGAGCACGTCGCGCCCGAGGTTGTCGCTGCCGAGCGGATAAAGCGGCGACTCCTCCGCGCGCGGAGCCGGTGAAAACATCCGCACAAAAGCGGGCGGGACATACCGCGCCTGTTCATGCACCTGATTGTAAGCCGGCGTCTGATCGCTCACGCGGCTCACCTGATACACGATCTCTCCGTATGCGGCGGCGCCGCAATACGCCGCGATGACCAGCAGGCACAGCCGCGTGTCCCAGCGCCGCCACAACTTCGCCAAGATGTTCCGTTCCATCGCCATATCACAGCAACCTCACGCGCGGATCCAGCCAGGCGTAGCACAGGTCGGTCACCAGGTTCACGCCTTGGTACAGCAGCGCGCCCAGAATCACCACCGCCCGCACAACGGCCATGTCCGATGAATGGATCGCGTTCAAACTCACATTGCCCAGCCCGGGAATGCCGAAAAAGCTTTCCAGCATCAGGCTGCCGGTGAAGAGGAACGGGATCGACAAGCTCACATACGTCACAATCGGAATCAGGCTGTTGCGCAGGACGTGCCGGATCATGATGCGGCTGCCGCTCAGCCCTTTGGCCTGTGCGGTCCGCACATAGGGTTTGTACACTTCGTCGAGGATGGCGGCACGGAAGAACCGGACATCGCGTCCGAGCCCGCTCACGATGCCGATCAGCACCGGCAGCACCAGATAAGCCGCGGACTCGAATCCCCATATCGGGAAAAGACGGAGCTTGAACGCCAGCAAAAATTGTCCCGCCAGAACCCACACTACGTAGTTCACACTCATCAGGACCGTGGAGAGAATCAGCACCGCCCTGTCCGTCACACCACCGCGCCAGGCCGCGCAGAGCAAGCCCAGCATCACGCCCACCAGTGTCCCGCCCGCCAGTATCGGCACGGTCAAGGCCAGCGAGGGCCCCACCCCCGCCTGAAGCACGCGCGCCACCGGCAGGCCATGTTCGGTTGAGACGCCCAGTTCGCCCTTCGCCAGTGCAACCACGTAATGCACGAACTGCGAATCGAATCGGCCGGCGTTCTTTTTTTCGAGCCGCATGTAGTCCGGCAATGCGCCCCCCACATCCAGAGAAACGGCCGACCATCCCTCGCGGACCGCAAACGTCAGCGGTGCGGGGCCATCCACGAGCGCCTCATCCGTCGCGCCCGTCACGCTTTCGCGCAGTCCCAGCAACACATGTCCCGCATTGACCCGGTAGACGCCGGCAGGCAACGCGTAGGTGATCGGCAAACGAAACAGCCCCGACTCGGGCCGTTGGGCCAATTTCCCGCTCGGCGTTTTTCCTAAAGCGCGGATTTCCGTCCAGTGGCCGCATAGCAACGGTTTGTCGTAGCCGTGACGCGCGTCGAACGCGGCCAGCGCCTCGGCCGTGGCGTTCTTGCCCAACACGACCTCGGCGGGAGAACCCCCGACGACGTGGAACAGCAGGAAAGTGAGCACCAGAACCCCAAAGGTCGTAGGGATCATCTCCATCAGCCGTCGTATGATGTACCGTCTCATGTTGTACGGATGTGCAGGATACGACATTCGGAGCGGGCTTGCAAAGCCCTTTCCCTACCCCCGTTTGCGGACTGCGTCCTCTTTAAGGAAAACGACATCACTCGGCGAGTTTGATCAGGTAGTCCAACCACGTCTCCATACCCAGCCCGGTCTTCGCGCTGACTTCGAAAATATAAACGCCGGGGCAGACTTGCCGCAGGCAGGACCGACACGCCGCCGCGTTCCAGTCGAGATGCGGCACGAGGTCCATCTTGGTCAACACCACCACGGGAGCCACCGAAAAAAGCGTCGGATACTTGACCGGCTTGTCCTCACCTTCCGTCGTCGAAAGCAACGCGATTTTGAAACTCTCCCCCAGGTCGAAGGCCGAAGGGCAGACCAGGTTGCCGACGTTCTCGATAAAGAGCAGTCTGATTCCGTCCGACGCAACGTCCGGCAACAGTCTGCCGATCTGTTCCGCATCGAGGTGGCAGGCGTTCAGCGTCTCGATCTGACGAACCGGCGCCCCCTTGCCCTGTAGCCGGCGGGCATCGTTGTCAGTATGCTGGTCGCCCGTGATCACCGCGCACGGCACCCTCCCCCGCAACCCCTCCAGCGTCCGCTCCAGCAAGAGCGTCTTGCCCGATCCCGGCGACGAAATCAGGTTGACCGCCACGACGCCGTGTTCCTTGAGCCAGGACCGGTTCCGCGCGGCGTGCTCATCGTTCCGAGACAAGATCTTTTGCTGCAAAGCGACGGTCCGGGCACCTCCCTCAGCCGGCGCGGGGGGCTCGGCGCCATGCGAATGTTTGTGGGAATGCCAATGCCCGTCATGAAAATGGAGCTGTTCCCCGCCGTCGCAACCGCATTCCTTGCACATAGCCACCGACCTACCTTTCATCCTCGAACAATTCGATAGATGTGATGTTCAGTTCCCGCCCTGCCGACAGTTCGACCTCCCGCGACCCGCACATCGCACAGCCCATGAAGCCGAGCTCGGCCGGCGCTTCGCCGCCGCAGGAGCGGCATCGCACGCGCGCCGCCACCGGCTCGATCACCAGCTCCGCGCCGTCCGCCACCGTGCCTTCGGCCACCAGCGGGAAGACCGCCAGCAACGCCTCCGGCTCGGCGCCGGAAAGCGAGCCAACCGCGATCATGACCTTGCTCGCACGCGTCGCGCGCTCACGCGCGACAATGTCTTCGACCTGCTCGACCAACGCAACCGCTATGGAAAGTTCATGCATAGAAGGCCTCAGCAAATTCGCGGCAGCCACTCGCCTCGCGGCACATCGACAAACCTGGGGAACAGTTGAGTGGTATAATATACTCTCACTTCCAGCCGTTAGCGACACCATACAAGAATCCATACAGCCCCGCAACGGCCATTTGTAGAATGTCGAACTACGGCCCTATATTTGTTCTTCCGTCCGCAGCTGGTCGCTATATTGCGTTAAATTGTTATAAGAGAAGTGCTCTGCGTCCTCCCACAATGACACGCGGCTTACATGATAGATTCCTTTTGGGCATTTCGTAAACATGTCTCATGGTTCTTGACAACCAAGAAAGATATGTGGTTTGCATAGCAATAGCGGCACATGTGGGGGCATGTGTTGTAGGCACCGATATCCTTGCTGACCACGCAACCGCACGCCTCCCGCTGCCCCTTGTCTTTGCGGCTTTTCGTATCCTTGCGGACAAGACTTCCGAAGATGTCATGACAGGGAGGGTTATCGAATCCGAGGAAGTCCATAAGTTCGCGGTCGTCCCCGAATTCCTGCGCCATCAAGCGGTCGTCAACGCATCGGTTATGCTCGATCCCGTATTCAGAGAAATCCACTTTTTCAGCGCAGGTGCCGAGCTGGAACTTCCACTTCCGGTTAAACTCGGAAAGCCCTTTCGCAAAACGATGCATTTCCTCCCCTGTGAATTCGCGCGTACTCACACCGTCTTTCTTCAGATTCGCCTTCACGCTGCCATAAACGTCAAGGTCGACGAAACTGAACACCATGCGCGAGGTGAATCCGGCCAGTTCGTCTCCGATTCGCTTCGCCTTGCACAACAAGGCGTCAACCGAGATCGTGTCCGTGAGCATCAGGGGGTCGAACCGCCAGATCACCCGATTCCTGCCGACGCGCCCTGAAAGTTCACGGAACGTTTCAATGCGGGTATCCACGATGGGCACATGAGGCTCCAGCCCCTCGGCGACATAATCGTTGAGGGTGAACTGGAAGTAGTAGTGCAACCCCATCGCGTCTAGCTCGTCCAGATGCACCAGCAAGGGCTTGGGGTTTTTCGTCCAAAACACGAGCACCCGTGTTTTCGCGAAAGACACGTACAGCGGCTGCCCGTTGAACGGATTTCGCCACATAACGTGCCCTTTTCGGAGCCGGTTCATGAGCCAATCACCGTAGAAGGCCGGTATATCGGTAGAGCGACTGGCCGAAACAATGACCGGGGCCTGGGCCTCGCGGTTCGTTCCGGAATCATCGGTAATCTGAATCTTGTCTTTCGTCATCGCGCACTCACACGGGGTGATTGTAGCAGAAGCCGAAAAAAACGGCGCGGCCTAATGAGGCGTTACAACAGGTATGGAAAGCAGTGTCTCAACCCAGCCATCCGGTGTGGCGTCGACTACCCACAGCAGGCGTTTGGCTCGGGAAATCCCGGTGAAGAGCAGTTCCTTGTCAGGGTGCCGCTCCTTCATAACGAGAATGACCATATCGAACGACTGCCCCTGAGCGCTATCGATCGTGGTCGCGTGTAGCTTCTGGGGATACTCTTGGAAATCCTCTTTGAGCGACTTCTCCGCCCTTCTCCTTGACCTTCTTATCTGTCCATCCTCGTTCACTACTGGAGGAATCACGGTTGTGACAACTTCTCTGTTCACGCCGTTCATTCTTTCGACAAAATCATTGACGCCGTTCAGGCTGTCAACAATCACGGTGATAGCCCACTTCGCCAGTTTGTGCTCTGCGATATGGCCGTCCAACTTGTTAACGAGCGCGCACACTACTTCCATGGCGTCCGATTCTGGCACTTTTCGGACAAGCAACTTGGCGAAATCCAATGGTTCATCCTCCACGGCACCATCCATCTTCAATTCGTCGACGTCATAATCATTGTCCATGGCCTGTTGGACGCGCCTGCACACATCGAAGATCTCCCTGTTCACTGTTCGATGGTTCTTCTTCAATGTCACAAACCGGCCGAACCCCACATCTGGCATGACAACAATCTTCTTCGTGGGAGATTCGGCTGAATCCGTCTGGACAGACTGCTTATTGTCACGGCAGGCCTGTTCTTCGTCGCAGAACATGTAGAATTCACGGTACGGGTTAGTCTCTCGCGTCGCCTTGTAGACAGCTTCCACAAGATTTGGCGGCAGCAATTGTCCCTCGTCAATTAAAACCGCACCCAATTTTCCCGACTCCCTTAGAACCGGTTGCTCGATCCACCGCTTTTGACAGGCATCGCATGCGGCGATGCCATGTCCGACCTCCTCTGCTTCGGGCGCGAATCCCAATCGGGGACAACGGTTTTCCGGTTGCGCGTTGTCACAAATAAACTTGGAACAGGTCTGAAAGATGAAGCGTTCTGATTCGACACCGTCCGCCATGGAAGCCGCCAGTTTCCTCTCGTTGTGCGAAATAAGGGATACAGTCTTGCACAACACCAAGACAGGCAAAGACTGGTTTTCCAACAGATACTTCACTCGGTGCAGCATGACCGTCGTCTTACCAGTCCCCGGGGCACCCCGGACCTTCCGGAGTGTCCGCTGGCCGTCGATCAGGGCTAGTTGATCCTTTTCTAGACTGGCCTTTTCTGGAAGCCGGTCGGGACCGGTCGGAGTTACGAACAGGGGCGAGAAATCCACGTCATTGTGCCGCGGGAATTTCGACCAGCTATAACCCGCTCCGTCCTTCAAGTCGGCAAGAGTGTGTCTTGCATACTGCATTACGAGTTCGCGAAAATTGAGCCTTGAATTCCAATAGACAACGCGGATCGTCTTCGTCCATTCGCCGAATGCACTACGTCGCCCACCTTCGTTAACGCTTCGGAAATCTTCCCAAATGCGCTGTAAAATCTTGGAATCCGTTCTCTCAGCAAGACTTTTCAGCAGGTCGGCGAGGATGTCTCCACGAATTGTATATAGGCCATCTGGATCGATTAGAGGTGCCTTGATGATAACCAGCAGTTTGTGCTGAATATTGTTCGGCAAAAACATGAGGCATTCAATCTCCCCGTCCCCCACCTTCCGGCGTACCGTCTTGACCCTCGAAAACCTCTCCAAGAAACACTCTCCGTTCCCGCCCGGCATCTGCCCGGACAAAAGGTTCAAAAGGTGTATCCAGTCAGCCGCCGTGGCTTCCGCCTTGGAACGGCCCTTGCCGACGCAGTCGCTGCAAGCCTTCTCCGCCAAAGCCGTAATCGAACAGAGGAGCCGAGGCGCTGTCGGCGAGTCTTTCAATCTAGGTCTTTGGTCGCAATTTCTTAGCAATTGGTCCACTCCGGTGCCCCTGCGCACGATTTCAAACATTGTGGCGTAATACGTCTTATTCTCATCCGGCACCAGAAAAGACATCGGCTTGTTGCCGACAACCCCATCAGCAACAGAAGAATTCTTCGCCACGCTCTGGAAAGCGGCAATATTTGTCTCTATTGTCGAATAGTTCGGCGAAAACGCGAGACAAGTCTCGTTTGCGTTTTCCTGATCTCGTGGGACGATCTCGGCAAAGTCGCGGGCAAAGGACTCGGCATCTTCGCGGGTCTTGAGCAGGTCGAGCCAGTTAAACAGGAAATGGACGCGCCGAACCAGCGGGAAGGAAGGAATCAAACCCTTCTTGACTACTTCCACGCGGTCTGGCCTCATTAAGTTACAATGTATCTTCCTCACAGGAATTGAAGGAAAGAGGAATTCGGTGATAGCCCCCGTGAGGTCGAGGGCAGGAACGGAAACATCAATCAGCGTAATGGACGTGATCCGATCACAGAAAACGCGACCGTCCTCCATGACGCGCTCCTTCAGCCAATCGTGCAGCGCTACGAGGTCGAGGCCGCACCCACACGTCCACACGACCAGCGAGAAGGGATGATCGAACGCGCACCGGCTCTGCTCGAACCAAGCTTTGAAACGGGGCTTGTGGATCTGAGCCACGTGTTTGACGTAGGCGAGCGCGTCCTCCCAGTCTTCGACCCGATAATCGTTGACCTTCAGCCGCTCGTAACGCCTTTTGCATTTCTCTGGATCGTTCTCGGCATGGAGGTTCGCAGCCTGAACAAGGGCGTCATAGGGAGACATCTTAGTTTGGGGACGGGAATAGGCCTTCCACCAACGATCGATGAAGGGCTTTGTTTCGGTCGACCCAAGAATGTTCAGCATCGCTTCTGCCATGGCATTTCCTCTCAACGTTCTATTTACAGCGTTTTCAAACTTGGGCTCCAAATCCCATTTCCATCAGAAGAAGCGCGAGAGAGCGTACCAAGCACCCCGCGCCTTTGCCACTGAATGAGTACCCACCACTGGCATTCTTCACAATCTCCGTACTCACACTTCCTGGGCCAACTCGCGTAACATAGCTTTGCCCAGCCAATAAGACCTGTTCATCGGGGAACTCAATTTTTCGAACATACGCCCGTATTTCCGTGCTCAGTTCCAAAACTTTCGGCCTATCAATCGCCAGTTGTTTTCCGTCTTTTGTCTTGAAATCTCGATGCGTTATGTCATGCCTTGTGCCCACGGCTTTTTTGAGAGTGGGGGCATCGGGCAGATCAATGTCAAGTGCTTGCTTGAACAGAACTTGGTTGTCGTCTATTCGGTGCCAGACTCGGCTCGAGAGTTTCTTCTTAAGGTCTATGCGCTCTGCACTTTTTGCACCCTTAACGTTTTTCAAGGAGGAAAGTGCGTTCTGGAAGCGTTCATTGGGGTTTTCTGTTGCGAGCAATTGTTTCTTAAACGTGCTTTCATAGTACACTTCGAGTGCTGTTATTAGGTGGCAATACAACAAGCCGTAAATCTTCAGACTTGTGACATCGCTGAACTGTTCGTATGCCATCGTTTCACAAACGGAAAGGGCTATTTCAAGGTTCTTGTAGGGGTCAATGGTGACATCGTAGTCGTCATTCTCGTAGTCGTCATGCTTGGGGATGCCAGCCCACTCTAGATTTTCATCCGTCAACCTGCTAGCCAAAATGTCGATTACAGTGTCAGCCACATAGCCACTGAATTCCCTTTCCAACTCCTCGCGGGCATCATACGGGCCCCCGTGTATATAGACAGGACAACCCTCATCGCCAGGGCAGTTTTCGATCGGATCTTCATAGTGTTCTCTAAACCACTTTTCCATGAGTTCGATTTGGAACTCGTCACGCAGTTTGTGTAGATCATTGTATTTCCCAATTGTGGCTTTCGCATCCGCCGGTTTCATTCAGACCTCCTGATCGTTGCCCAAGAGCTGGTCAACCGTCCGCAATTCACCCAGCAGACTGGATGGCGACCGAGGTACGACATTACGGTCAACAGGATGGCGCTTGCCTGGTCTTGCGGGCCGCGAAAGTGCCGTCGCTAAATGACAGTAGTGAGGTACACCGCGTTCATTCCACAGCTTGATATACGAGTTAGACTCCGACACCTTGCACACAACCGCAAAGTGCGAGCGTCGCGAAACGGCCTCAACTGCAACTCGAAACAGCCAAGCGCCATCTGTAATATCGAAAAGGACTGACGTGGTCGCAGGGTTCGCGCCGAAGTGATCATGAAGGGCGCGGCTTATCTTATCAAGTTCTGCAGCAGGAATATTGCCGTGTATCCGAACCGCCATCCGGGGATATGTTTCACGCACAGCATCATGCAAAGCTGAGACGGCTTCAGAACTCTTATCCAACGACCAGAGGTGTAGCTCTCGAGGATTCGTCAGCGCCAATAACCGCAAGACCGGACTTGGATCGTCGCCAATCGCCACATGCAGACACACGACGTCACGCGGCCAGGGCTCGTCAGGTCGACGCCGGGCGACACATCCGCGAACGGCCTCGATCGCGTCGCCGAGAGTCCGCACTCCTGTGACGGATAGTTCAGTGAGGCCGCGTGATCCTGCAACGCGGTGGAAAACCTCTAGGCTGGAGTCGGGTAAGAGCCAGCGCCGTCGGGTATTAAACCCAAGTTCGGGTTTGTTCTTGATCCCGACGGGGCGCACGTGATCCTCGTGCATCTCGCCCGTCACAAGCCACTCGGCAGCCAAGCTAATGTTATATTCGAGATCACCTGCCTCAAGCGCGTCCATCGCCAGATACGCCGCCAGTTGCCATGACCGACCTTCACACCCCGCGCCGGCCTCGGCATAGAGACGGATACCGCGCTCACCGGGCGCATCCCCGTTTCACTTGCTTGCTGGTCCGCGTCGGGCCGTCCGGGTCGG
>DAOPZC010000045.1:0-39933 GCA_035353175.1 Kiritimatiellia bacterium
AACGAACCTAATTATCTCTTCGCGTTTGTGTTTCATTGGTTATAGTTCCGAACGTCAGCGGCCATCGGCCCCCTGAGCCGAAGGCGAATGGGGGTTCGATGGGGCGCGTTGTTGTGCCTCATCTTTGTTAAGCCGCTTTTTTTCAATTGCGGGCCCAAACCCGAGCGTGGCGGCCAGTCTGCACCATTGCTCGGAGGTCGGGAGGTCTCTCTGGACACCAAGTCCGTCTTCATACATCGAGGCTAAGTACATCTGAGCCTTTGCATCGCCCCTGTGGGCAGCGAGTAAGAACCACTTGTGCGCCGATACGTAGTCCTTTTTCACCGCGCCCCCGTGAAAGTATAGTTCACCCAGATTTCGCTGAGCCATCACACACCCTCGCTTTGCAGCCCGGGTGTAGTAATAAATCGCTTTGGTTTCGTCCTTCGCAAGGCCCAGCCCATTGAGATAAATGACCGCCATATCATTACATGCCTCGGGCATATCCAGATCTGCGGCTCTCTTCAACCATTGGATTGACTCATCTGCATCCTTAGTGACGCCAAGGCCGTCTCTGTACATTATGCCAACGCTTCTGATTGCACGAGGATATCCCTTTTGAGCGGCTTCTCTGTAAAGCTGCATGGCTCTCTGATAGTCTTGCTGAAAATACATGCCCTTCTCGTACATGAAGCCGAGGCACTGTTTGGCCGGTGCGTTTCCAGCGTCCGCTGCCTTCTGGAGCCAGTAGGCCGCCATGGGGTAGTTTCCGGATGTGTGGAAGGCTAGGCCAACTTCGAATTGCTCGCCCACATCGCCGTTCTCGGCTGCCGTAACTCGGCTTGAGAAACGTTGCTCATCGGGCACAGACCCCTGCTTGCTGCATCCGCTGACGCAGAAACAGAGGCTTGTGATGAGTATTCGCGTTTGATGTTTCATACTTGCACAACGCGCCCATTACCTGCGGCACTTTTCCAGTTTATCAGTCGAGGAGAACGTCGCCCACCATGTACGGCGCGGTAGTGCCGTTACATGGGTGGGCTGGTTATGCCTTAGTTCGTTTTACAGGTTTCTCGGATCGTTTTTCGATGGTTACAAGTAAATCACTAGCTACGGCAATACGACTGAATGCTGTGACAAAATCCATGTCAACGTCTCTGTGTGAACAGGCATTCTTGTAATACCCAAAAGCACCGGCCACATAATTGCTGAAAGCTTCTTGTTCTGCTTTGGGAAGGTTGGTGTCGGTTAACGGACCGTTCTGGGGGTTAAACGCCCTACGTAATAGGCTTACCCCAACCTCATCGGCTGGAGCATTGATAAGTTTACGAACGGTTGTCTCCAGAACCTTGAAGGCCTGTAGAACAGCACTTTCCATGTGGCCACCACGCAACAATGGAAAAGCCTTCCTAATTATTAGTGGGTGGATGTAAGTTTCAGGAACCATAGTGTAATCACGTATGATTCGACGGAATTCATGTTCGAGAAAGCGAAATCCTGTCTTTGTCGGATAAAATGACTCTTCTCCATCGTCGTCATATCCGCGCTGAAACTGCCGAATATCAACATGAGTCTCCGGGCTTGCTTTATATTTTACACGAGTAAACCGAATGGGCTTATACCCGCCAGGCTTAATCTCGCCAATAATCTGCTGATATTCGATTTTGGCCTCAATTTCGCTTTTCATGGTTCTGTTTTCTCGCATAACGTTGCGGCGCACCAACGGCGCGGCAGCGCCGTTGGGTGCCGCTGCTGGTTAGTCGGCTTTCTGATCCAAATGCGAGCGCAGCAGTTTTATGAATTTCTCCGGGGCGTCTGGAGAAACCACGACCGTTTTCTTGCCGAATTTGAGAGCAACCGCATGAATGCGGTTCGTCAAGTATCGCCGATGAATTCCATAGGCACTGTTTCGAGCAAGGCCGGTGAACGAATATATCCCCCAGATTCCCAATAAGCCTATTCCATTACGTGCCCCCAATGGAACGATCTCTGCATCGGTAAGATCTTTGATCCTCAGAGAAGTCGCCCAACCAAGGTGAAGGATTTGGATGGCTTCGGTGGTGATCCTATATCCCCGAATAAGAAATAGAGCAGAGGTGATCCCAATGAAGAGCACCAATCCTACCCGTAATGCGATCATTTCTGAATCAAGCCTTGAGGCTTTGGCGATGGTTTCCAAAACAACGAGCACAAGAATCAGAGTGGTCAATGATGAGATAGTAGAAAGTCGTTTTTCCCACGATGCGCCGAATTGGTGCTTATTCATTTTTTCTCCATGACTAACGGCGGCGATCAGCGGCTCGCGACCTTGGGCTTCCCATCACGCCAGATTTTATCGCGAGTCAGCTGCATCGCTTTGTTCGGCGTTGCGCCTATTTTTTCTGCTTCTCAGTTTCTTGGCCGCTCTCCGCCGCGAGGAACGCAAGCACGTCTCGCACAACGTCCGCAACGACTTTTTCATCCGCCCCTTTACCCCAGCGGTCGTCACCGCCGCCAAAATAGAAACCGTGCCCGAAGCCGGGGTATTCACGATACTCGACCCGCACCCCCGCCTCCTTCATGAGCGGCACGATGATCGGCCCGTTAAGCTTGCGAAGATCGTGCTGGTCGCCGTGGAGGATGAGCACGGGAGCACGGAGCGTCGCGAGCTTCTTCCGGGTCTGTTTACGCAGTTCCGGCGTGAAGAACCGCTCCGGGCTTGCCATCATCTCGAGCCGCGGGCCGTAGTCGCCGGTGGTGAGCATGCCGGTGTAGAGCACTGTCGCCGGTTCACCCGCTACGACAACCCGCACCTCCGCGTCGCCACCAAGTTCGAGCGCGATGCTGCCGCCACCGCTGCCGCCAAACACGGCAATCCGCCGAGGGTCGACGCCTGGCACCCGCGCCGTCGCACGGACCACCGCCCGCACGTCCTCGATCGGCCCGCGCGACAGCACGTCGTCTTCGTAGGTGCGAAACGTGGCCATCACCACGGCATGGCCGGCGGCGAGGAACCGCGTGATGACGGGGTTGGCCGTGAGGTACCGGCGCAGGGCGGCCTCGGGGAACTCTGTCAGGCCGCCGTGGATGAAGACGATCGCCGGCACCGAGGCGGCACCCTGCGGCCGCCGCCACCACGCCCGGACGGGCCGACCGTCGGCGGCCTCTGTCTCGATCTTGCGCACGGGGCACTCAGACTCGGGGATCGTCACCGGCGGTACTGGCCAGTGGAACACGGCCGTGGCTCCATCCCCCTCCATACCAGCCGTTTGATTGCCGGCAGCTGCGACACTCTTCCTCGCGTATGACTGCGCCTCCGCCAGCGTGACGACCCCATCATTGTCAACATCTGCACGCCTGAAGAATGCAGTTTTGCCGGCCTCCAATGCGGTTAACTTGCCATTGCCATCATGGTCAAGCCGCTTGAAGTGCTCGGCCACATCATCGCTGGCTTCGGTCCGCAGCTGCTGTGCGGCAAGGGACATGCAGACAATGGACGTGGCGGCGCACAATTGGAAAACACTCAGTCTCACGATCACCCCTCCTTTCCGCCGAACGTCGGTGGTGAGGGACGGCGCGTCAGCGACGTTCCTCTCCACCACCTTGTTCGACTTTGTTCCGTTCTTGGCAAGGTGCGAATGGGTCCATCGTCCATTCAACAAACTCGTCTTCCCATTTGCCATTTGCCGTTTTTGTCTGGAACACACCGATCATGTCAGCGCTTTCCTTGGTGCCGCCAACTTTCTTGTCTTTCCCTAAACTCGTCAACGTTACGGTCCCGTTTGATGAAACAGTATAGTCGATGTCTCTGCCCCAACCATCTCTGAATGAACTGTGGTATCCGGAAATCGCATCGGTTTGTGACAGACTCTTGGGCAAATCATTGTGCTTGGCCGCATAGCGCAGTATCCGTCTCTTGGCCATATGCATAACGATGTTGGTAAATGCTTGCGGCGGAACCCGGTCAACAAACGAATTTAAAATGGCAATTAAAACAACTGCCGTTACGATACCAAATAGAGCTGTTTTCTTGCTTCGAGTCATTTGTTGTCGAACGTCGTGCCTGAGCGGACTTGGAAAGCCGTGCGAAGCGCGGCGTTTCAAGGTACGTGTCGAGGCATCTTGTTGGATGTCTTCTTGTTACTCTGTTCCAGGACGTAGTATGCCAACGCTTGTCCCTCCATTGTGCCAAGATCGTCAGCTATCTCACGCGGACCGGAGACGGTTCCCACGGCCTGAACAATCCAGCGAAGAGGAAAAAGGGGGCACTTCGTCATGCCGACAGCGCCGGGATCGTCTGTGTAGCAGGTCGATCCTTGGGGGAACCCGATGGCAATGTACTCGTCCAGACGTATCGTCCACCCGTCCGTGTAGCCCCGGCCCGAATAGCCAATGGCAGCGTAGAAGCAGCAGGGGCAGTAATGTCCACCTGCCACTGTGATTCTCTTGCCAACGTACGGCTCCCAGAAGCTGTGTGCGTGCGTTCTCTTGAACTCGTTGAGTTCACCGTCGAGTCGCACATACTCTCCGGTGGACATGCCGGAGATCCTAATGAAGTTAGTGTAGACCGCGTCTGCGACAAATGAATTCGTCACGGTCGGTAGCGCAGCCAGATGTGCCGGGACGATGCGCTTCCAGTACTGCGCTGCATCATGTGGGTTGACTTGGATCTGAGTCTGCGGCTTCTCGGCCAGCGGGCGGAATGTGCTCTTCTGGAGTGGAGCCCGTCTCAATGGCTGCGAAGTGGCACATCCGACGGTCAGGGCAAGTGCTGCTATGAAAGCTGCTGTTCTCATCTTCTCATCCAACGTCAGCGGTGAGGCGGCGGTATCCCGTCGCCTCCACCGCTTTGTTGGGATGCTTTCCCTTGTTTCTCGACAGGGATCAAACTGTCAAAGACAAAATACGCCTGATGAACGACCGGGTTGGTCGGGAATTGTTGTTTCCCTTTCTGATATCCCACGAAGAAGATCAAGTTTTTGAAATCAAAGGGTTGACTATCCCTCTGTACGGAGTTGACCTCCATTTTCATTCGGCATTGCGTTGGTGTGCAGGGACGATTGAAATAGGTCATCGTGCCCTCTGCTGTGAACGACGCTGGAGCTATCGAAGAATAGCTTCCGCGTATAGCCCTGCCGCACCAGCTATTTAGCGGGCCACTAAAGAAGGTGTTCTCCTTATCAAAATAGTAGAATGAACTGCCGTCTTGAACGATGAGATACCCCGCTTGTTGGATTACCTTCGTTGCCGTGGTTGGAGGTCTTTTACAGACCCGAACTTGCGATTTTCCGGATTGCGTCGTTAGCGTGAGTTGAAGATCGCCGTCCGCAAGATTTGTGAAGCCAACGGTGCGATAGTCGTCGGGTGAGAATCTGGGTTGAAGTTTACTGTTTGCATATCTCACGGCCGAGAATGAGGCCAAATCGGCAAGGTTTGTCGGCCACCGATCTCTTTCACTGTAATAGCTCCATGATTCGGCTTCGGCAAAGTTGTTGTTGAACGCCTTGTCCTCATCAGCACGAGAATAGCTTCCGAGACAAATGATCGCATAGAACAATAGCTGTCTGAAGATCGTTTTCATTTTTTGATCCCAACGTCAGCAGCTAGCCGCCACCTGAGCCGAAGGCGAATGGTGGTTGGCTACGTAGCCGGGTTGGGAGTAGTCTCGTTCATCATTTCTGATTTGTCGACGGCTGTGAGTCAGTTCACCACGTCGCTATTGAGCATTGACTTGCTGTGACCGCCCATCACTTGATGGACTGTTGTTCAACCCACCTTCGCCTTTCAACTGTCGCATAATCGCATCGTTTTCAGATAGGTTTCTGCACCGACTCGAACAAACAAGGGCACCGAATAGGCACTGGAAAGAGGTGATCATGACGAGCAACCACATTGGCTTTGTCCAAGGCATCATTGTCTCACAGAAAATTGCCCCACTCAGCAGACCTACACTTGAAGCAAGAAGTATATTCTGTAATGCCCTCCAGGCGCGAAGCTCATGCCTGACATACTCAGAAGTCAAGGGAGTCTTCTTGTTGTTCTTCATTTGATTATTCCCAACAGTGTATTAGGCTTAACTCGATTTGAAATAGCCTAACTCATGCTTTTCTTTTAGCATGTTCGTGAGTTCCTGTCAATGGTCTTGTCTGATCGAGATAACATGATCATTATTAAGCAGATGCGCTCGTGGAGGGGACAAGATCCGGGAACGCACGTGCTTGGGTGAGTCTTTTGGGTTGCGTCTGACAAAACAATATGCGTAACTGGAAAACGACCGGCTGATAGGCGGGCGGAAAAGGGCGGCTGCTGAGGAAGGCCGGAGAAATAACGCTCAACGCCGAAGTTGCGCAGGCCCTTGGAGTGGTTGTGGTGCGGGGCGGCCCGAGAAAAAAGCGGGTGCCTGTCAAACCAACAGAAGCGAAAAGAACTTTATGTCCGACATCATTATCACCGGCGCGCGTCAGCACAACCTCAAGAACGTGAACGTGCGCATTCCGCGCGACTCGCTCACGGTCGTGACGGGGCTCAGCGGCTCCGGCAAATCCTCGCTCGCGTTCGACACGCTTTACGCGGAGGGCCAGCGGCGCTACGTCGAGAGCCTCTCCGCATACGCGCGCCAGTTCCTAGACCAGATGCAGAAGCCCGACGTGGACCACATCGAGGGGCTGTCTCCCGCGATCTCCATCGAGCAGCGCACCTCGGGCGGCAATCCGCGCTCCATCGTGGCGACGGTCACGGAGATCCACGACTATCTGCGCCTGCTCTATGGCAGCATCGGCCAGGCGCATTGCCCCTCCTGCGGCAAGCCGGTGCAGAAGCAGAGCGCGGAGCAGATCGTCGACCAGCTGCTCAAGCGGCCGGAGGGCACCAAGCTGATTCTGCTCGCGCCGCTGGTGAAAGGCCGGAAGGGGCGGCACGAGGAGGTGTTCGAGTCGATCCGCCGCCAGGGCTTCGTGCGCGTGCGCGTGGACGGCGCGATGCTGGCGCTGGACGACGTGCCGACGCTCGACAAGAACAAGACGCACACGATCGAGGCGGTGGTGGACCGGCTGGTGGCGGGCGAGGGCGTGCGCGCGCGCCTGACCGATTCCGTCGAGCTGGCGCTGAAACAGGGCGAGGGGCTGATCCGCGTGCTGGCTGTTCTGTCCGACGGCAGCGAGCACGAAGCGCTCTTCTCCGAGAAGAACGCCTGCCCGGACTGTTCGCTCAGCTTCGAAGAGCTGAAGCCGCGTTCGTTCTCCTTCAACAGCCCGTACGGCGCGTGTCCGGTCTGCTCCGGGCTCGGTTCGCAGCTGGTGTTCGACGAGGAGCTGGTCGTCCCCGACAAGGAGCTGTCCTTGGCGGGCGGCGCGATTCTGCCCTGGCGGCGCGGCGGTTTCCGCATGATCGTCTACTACAAGCATTTGCTCAAGGCGGTGGCGGCGGCGTATGAGATCGATATGGAGACGCCGTACAAGGATCTGCCGGAATCGTTCAGGCGGGTCTTGCTGCACGGGTCCGGCGAGGAGCCTGTGCCTCTGAAGTTCTGGATGCGCGGGGCGTGGCGCAAGACCGAGAAGCCGTTCGAGGGCGTCTTGCCGAGCATGGAGCGGCGCTACCGCGAATCCGAAATCGATGAGGTGCGCGAGAAGCTGCGTCAGTTCATGAGCAGCCAGATCTGTCCCGAGTGTCACGGCGCGCGGCTGCGCCCGGAGTCCCGCGCCTGTACGGTCTACGGCAAGTCCATCGTGGACGTGATGTCTATGACCGTGAAGCAAAGCGATGCGTTCTTCCGCGATCTCACCCTGACGGCGGCGGAGGAGAAAACCGTCGCGGAGGTGATGAAGGAGATCCGCCGCCGGCTGAGGTTCCTGTCGGACGTGGGGCTCGACTATCTCTCGCTCGACCGCGAGAGCTCGACGCTTTCCGGCGGCGAAATGCAGCGCATCCGGCTGGCCTCGCAGATCGGCTCGGGCCTCGTCGGGGTCCTCTACGTGTTGGACGAGCCGACCATCGGCCTGCATCCGCGCGACAACGAGCGCCTGATCAACATGCTGCATCAGTTGCAGCATCGCGGCAACACGGTGGTGATCGTCGAGCACGACGAAGAGATGATCCGCACGGCGGACTACATCGTGGACCTCGGGCCCGGCGCAGGAAGTCAAGGCGGCGAGGTGGTCTATCAGGGCGATTTCGAGGGGTTGATGGCGTGCGGGCGGTCGCAGACCGCAGAGTATCTTTCGGGCCGCAAGCGCATCGACGTGCCGGCGGAGCGCGTCAAGCCGGGCAAGAACCGCCTGAAGATTCTGGGGGCCTCGGAAAACAATCTCAGGAAGATCGACGTCGAGATCCCGCTCGGGTGCTTCGTGTGCGTGACCGGCGTGTCGGGGTCGGGCAAGTCCACGCTGGTGGGCGATATCCTCAAGAAGCAGCTCTTCCGGCATTTCTACGGCTCGAAGGAGCGCCCCGGCGCGTTCGCGAAAATCACGGGGCTGGAGCTGCTCGACAAGGTGATCGAGATCGACCAGAGCCCGATCGGCCGCACGCCGCGCAGCAATCCGGTCACCTACACCGGCGCGTTCACGCACATCCGTGAGCTGTTCGCGAAGACGGCGGCTTCGAAGGTGCGCGGCTACGGGCCCGGAAGGTTCAGCTTCAACGTCAAGGGTGGCCGCTGCGAGGTGTGCAAGGGCGACGGCATGCGCTGCCTGGAAATGCACTTCCTGCCGGACGTGTACGTCACGTGCGAGCAGTGCAACGGACAGCGCTACAACAAAGAGACGCTGGAGATCCGCTACGGCGGCAAGAACATCGCGGATGTGCTGGACATGACGGTCGATGACGCGCGGGAGTTTTTCAAAGCCGTGCCGCTCATCGCCAACAAGCTGGACACGCTCTCCAAAGTCGGGCTTGGCTATGTGCGGCTGGGACAGTCGTCGACGACGCTGTCGGGCGGCGAGGCGCAGCGCATCAAGCTGGGGGCGGAGCTCTCCAAGCGCGCGACCGGCAAGACGCTGTATCTGCTCGACGAGCCCACCACGGGCTTGCATTTCGCGGATGTCCACAAGTTGCTGCATCTGCTCCTGCAACTGCGCGAGTCCGGCAACACGGTGGTGGTGATCGAGCACAACCTGGACGTCATCAAATGCGCGGATTATATCATCGATCTCGGTCCCGGCGGCGGCGATGAGGGCGGCCGGCTGGTGGCGGCCGGCACGCCGGAAAAGGTTGCGGCGTGCGCCGCGTCCTACACGGGGCAGTTCCTCAAGCGGCTGGTGTAATCGCGCGTTTAGGCGCTTGAAGCCGTGCCGCCTTTTCGCCTATACTGGGCCCCGTCCTTTTCGGAGGGGTGTCTGAGTGGTTTAAAGAACCGGTCTTGAAAACCGGCGTGCCGCAAGGTACCGGGGGTTCGAATCCCTCCCCCTCCGCCATTCGACGCGCGAAAACGTGAGGTGTCACGTTTTCGCTTGCTCATGGCAGGCATAGCCGTCGGGGTAGGGCGGGTTCTCCGAACCCGCCGCCTGGTCCCGCCGCCTGGCGGACGCCTCGGGGAGGCGTCCCGACCTGAACCGCGCGCATTAAAAGCCGCGCTAGTCCTCGATCATTTCGCGCCGCAGGCGAAGCGCTGCGGGGGGGTCACGGTCAGCGCGATCTTCTCTCCCTCCACGCCGAAGTAACCGCCCCAGCCGATGCGGATCGAGGTGACCTGCGTGAGGTCGAGCGCGCCTTTGGTCTGCCCGAACGGCCGGAATTGGCTGAACATCGCGTAGGCGCGCATCGTGCCCGGCGAATTCAGATAGCGCCCCGTCCCGGCGATGTAGTCGCTGCCGTCTTTCGTGCGGATGAAGACCAGCAGTTCGGCGGGCGTCTTCTGCCCCTCCGGGACAGAGGAGTCGATGGCGAGGCCCTCGCTCGCGGCCAAGTCCAGCGGCTCCGCGTAGGTGAAGCTCATGAAGAGGTGGGTGTCGACCTGGCCCTTCGTCAGCGTGGCCGCCGCGCACCAGCCGGAAGCGCCGTCGCCGGTCAGCTCCGAGCGCACGTGCTGGCCCTGGCCGATGGACGGCTTGCCCGCGGCCGGCAGCGGCGCGCAGGTCATGGTGAGGCGCGGCGCGCCTTGGAAAGACAGCCGCTTCGGCGTGCCGGCCTGCTTGGCGCGGAAGAGCATCGCGCCGTAAGGCCCGAGCCGCAGCGGCACCTTCGAGCCGTCCGCGAGCGGCGACATTTTGCCGGTGGACGGGTCCCACTGTTCGCTGACGCCGCGGCCGCAGAACCGGATTTCGCCGTTCCAGTCCGCGGGGCCGTCGTTGATCGCGAAGTAGACGTCGTGCCCGTCGATGCGGCGGCGCATGATCTTGACGGGGGCTTTCGCGTCTGCGCAGACCGCGTCCCGTTCCACCATCGCATCGATCATTTTCGGCACCAGCGCGAGCATGCCGGAGGGCAGCAGGATGGCCGTGCCGCCGGCCTTGTTGGTGACGATCTCCGGACCGTCGCCTTCGCCGAACAGCTCGCGGGCGATCGCCTGCACGCGGGGCGAGGGCAGTTCGGCCTCGCTGTTGGCCGGGCGCGCGCCGACCGATATGACCGTGCCGCCCTTGCGCCAGAATTTCTCGACGGTTTTCCACGCCTCGAGCGGCAGGGTGTCCGTCGCGGGCAGCACCAGCACGCGCCACTTCATGTCGCCGTGCTTCAGAGTGTCGCCCTTGACGCTGGCGTCGCAGAGCGCGCGCGAATCGATGTACGTGAAATCGCGGTTCGCGCCGTAGAGCACGGAGCTCAACCCGTCGAAGGCTCCCTCGACGCGGCGCGCGGCGGCTTCGCTGGTGGCGCCGTGACAGGCGGGGATGAATTTCGGCCAGACGCTCTCGATGGGGTAGAGCATGGCGATGTCCGCCACCTGGTGCCCGCCGCGCAGCATGGTCTGGCAGCGGCCGATGAAGGTGTTGAGGCGGCGCAGCTGCTCGTCGGTCAAATCTTTGAACGCGTAGTAGCTGGTGAGCGTGTTGATGCCGCCCCACACCAGCCGGTTGCAGGTGCCGCGGATCTCGTCCTCGGTGACCACGCGGATCGGGCGCGCGTCGCCTTTCGGGCGGTAGCGCTGGCTATGGTCGGAGACCTCGCACATGGTAACGGGGCGCTCCTCCAGGTCCGCCACGCTGCCGATCAGGCGGGCAATGTACCACGGCACGTCCGGCGGCAGGCTGGTGAGGCAGTCGATGCTGGGCGCGTCCAAACGGCGGATGCAGCGGAAGAAATCGCCGTAGAGCGGCACGTGGCCGACCACGCCCTCTTCCATCAGCAGGTGGCCGCCCGACGCCAGGCGGTGCTTGCCGCACCACGTCTGGATCTGCCCGAAGAAGCGTTCCGAGACCAAGTCGCCGATCAGGTTCCAGAACGCGTAGCGGATCTCCGCGCCTTCCGGTCCGGCCTCCGCCACGAGCGCGGGCAGGAGCGGGAGCAGATCGCGGCCGGTGCGGTCGCGGAATTCGGAGGCCAGCGTCGGCGACCACGGCAAAACGCGGTAGGGCATGGGGCGCATCCAGAGGTTCATCAGCGAAGGCTCATCCGTGAACGTGGCCGTGAAATAGCGGCCCAAGTCTTTGCCCAGCTTTTCCGCGTAGCGGTCGTGGTTCACTTCCAGGAAGCGCGCGGTCGGCTCCGCCATCAGCAGGTTGATATACGGCTTTTTAAAAGCGAGGCTCACGGCCGCGTGGGTGCCTTCGTAGATCAAGTCGTCGGTCATTACCACCACGTACCAATCGCCGGCCGGGGCTTGCCAGGTCAGGCGGCCTTCGGCGACCGACGCGGCGAGGTCCAGGCGCTCCTTCAGCGCGAGCTTCCCGTCGTGCCGCGGCAGCGCGGCGGCGAGCACGAGATTGCCGGGCGGCAGCGTCAGGGCGACGGCGCCGCCGGCGGTGTTGGTCTCGGCGACCAGCAGCCCGCGCGCCGCCCATTCGGGATGGCCTCGCAGCGTGAGGTCGCCGGCGCTGCCCGAGGGATAGCCGCGCTCGTCGTAGAGCCAGAGCGACATGCCGGCCGCCTTGGCCATATGGACGCCGCGCAGAAAGGCGGGCCACTTGGATTCGTCTTCCACATAGCCGTCGAAGGCGACATTGCCGGCGAAGCCGCCGAAGCCTTGGGCGGCCAGCTGGTTCAGCACCCGGTCCTGCTCCTCGGGCTTGTCTTTCTGGCCATGGAGAATGCGCAGGATGCGCGCCGACGCCGGCGGCTCGGCGAAGCGTTCGGCCAGCGGCCGGTCCTCGGTCGGCTGAGGCGGAAGGGCGGTGTCTGCCGCATGCGCGGCGGCGGCGAACAGCCCGGCAAGGATGGCGATTCGGTTGGCTTGATTCATGGCTTTCCCTTTGTTTGACTGCCGACAAGCGACCGGCGATACGCGAAGCTTATCGGATCGTGCACGTTCTTCGTTTTCAAGGTTTTCGAACGCCCGTTGCGCGCGCGTTCATTCTCCGGCTTGCAGCGGATCGTCGTAGCGCCCGATCTCGTCGAGCGGCAGGGGGCGGAACGGCGACGGCGCGGAGAGGGCTTTCGCGCCGGGCATCTCGGCGAAGAGCTGATTGTCCCACTCGTCCGTTCCTTTCGGCCGTTTGTAGAGCGCCTGTTCGGTTCCCACAAAGACGTTGCGCCAGATGCTGTTGATGTCGGCGGGGCCGGTGAGGTCGGCCAGCTCGGGGTATCGTCCGCTGTAAGGCGGCACGCGGATGTTCACGTCGCTGAACATCAGTTTCTGCACGTGGTCGCGCCCCAGATATTCTTCCCAGCGCTTCTGACCCCACGACGAGAAGCTGATGCCGTAACGGCAACCCACGAACACGTTGTTGTCGATGATGTTGTTTTTGCCGCCGTGGATCTGGACGCCGCCGAAATGGCCGTTCGAGGTGCGCTCGAAAAGGTTGCCGTAGACGAGCATGCCGCTGATCGCGTCATCGAAGCGGATGCCGGCCTGGCCGCACGGGATTTCGCCGCCGCCGATGTCCTGCCAGCGGTTGAACCGGATCACCACGCCGCGGTAGGAGGGGTTGCCCCACATGTCGATGCCGCCCTGGTCATCCGATTCCTGCACCACGTGATCCACCTGGTTGTATTCGATCAGGTGGTCGTTGCCTTCGATGCGCATGGCGCTGGAAGAGGCGTGGTGGAAATGGTTGTGCGCCACGCGCGCGCCGCAGCCCTCCAGCAGGAGCGCCGGATTGTAGGTGCGCGAACAGCGCCCGAAGTGGCGGGCCTCGTTGTTCTCGATCAGGATCGCGCCCGACGTCAGGGACTTGCGGTTCCCGCCGCTGACGTGCATGCCGGTGTGGCCCAGCGTGTGCAGGAGGTTGCCGTAGATTTTGAGGTTTGCGCTTTGCAGGGCGGTGAGCGCCGTGCCGCCGAGGCGCCGGATCATGCAACCCGCGACGGTGGCGTTGACGCACTCGTTCAAGACGAGCCCGTCTTGCTGCCCGTGTTCGAAGGTCAGCCCCAGAAACGCGATCTCCTGCACTTTGTCGGCTTTGATGAACGGCTTGTCCCAGCGCGACATCACCAGCGTGCTGAACCACGGATTCCGTTTCGGCCAGACATAGAGCCGGGCCTGCGCGCGGTCGAGATACCATTCGCCCGGCTGGTCGATCTCCTCCAGCAGGTTCAGCACGTAGAAAGGCCGGCCCGCTTTCATGCCATAGCCCGGCTTTTCGTTGAGCCGGAACGTCCCTGCCGCGGGGTCGATGGCCGCAACCGGCACGGTGCAGCCCGCCCACAGGTGGAGCCAGTAGCCGTTCGCCATCAGGTCGGGGGCCTGCGCCCAACGCGCCAAGCGGTTGGTCGCGCAAAAGAAGACGTGATTCGTCGTGTCGAGCACCGCGCCGATTTGCAGCGTGCCGGCGTTCGGCCAGCGCGCGACCTGCAGCGGCTCGCCGTCCTCGAAGAGTTCCCGCACCGTCTTGTTGCCGAGACCGTACCCGTAACTCTTCTGGGCCTCCAGCGCCGTGTAGCCTTGTGCCTTGAGGTCGGCCACGTACACCTTGCCGCGGGCTTCGGGCGGCAGCCGCGCGAGGACGGCGGGATCCTTGACCTTCTTGAGATGGCGCACGCGGAAGCCGCCGTCGAACACCGGCTTCTCGTCCTTCCACGCGCGGTAGACCACCGGCGCCCCGAAATCGCCGGAGTCGATCTCGCCCAGCGTGAAGGTGTTGGTCACGGTGTAGGTGCCGCCACGCAGGTAGACCGCGGCGCCGCCGGCCGGAAGCGCGCCGTTCGTCTTCTGGGCGCGGATCGCGTCACGCGCCCTATCCAGCGTGGCGAAGGGAGTGCCGATCGAGCCGTCCGCGTCATCGTCGCCGTCGGGCGCGACGAAATAGGCGACCGCCGGTTCGGGCTGCGGAAGGATCCGCTGCCGGCCGGCCTCGGGATCGCGCGCCGGCTGGCCCGCGAGCAGGTTGGCGCATTCTGCGGCACACGCCTCGGCTTCGGCGCGGAGGTGCGGCACCGGATTGGTCACGGCGGCCATGGCTTGGAACGCGTCTCGCGCCTCGGCGAATTTGCCCTCCTGCCGCCAGGTCCGCGCGGCCGCCAGCGCGGCGATGCCGCGTATCTGCGGCGGCAACCGCAGGTCGGCCTGCACGGCGGCATATTGGTCGCGGGCGGCGGCGAGACGGCCCGCCTGCTGCAGCATCTGCGCATAACGCTGACGCGCTTCGGCGGCGTCGCGCGGCTCGGTCTCGCTGAAAGAGAGGAGTTTTTCGAACACGCCGGCCGCGGCGTCCGCCTTCTTTTCGCGGGTATAGGCGGCGGCCAGCGAAAGGGCAAACTGGCGCTGCGCGTCGGCGTCGAGCTCCATGAATTCGGGTAGCCGGGCCACGATGCGGCTGGGCAGCTCCGCGCCTTTGCGGTTGGCCTGCACGAGGAACTCGATCGCCTGGCCGCGCAGGTGGGATGGCAGGGCGGTCTTCTCGACAAGCGCTTCGCAGGCGGCGATGCCCGCGTTGTCCGGCGCGGCGGAGAGGCGGGTCGCCATCAGGTCCGACCACAGGGGCCAGACGGCCGGCACGGGAGCGCCGGTGAACGCGCGCAGGGCGTGGCGCGCCGCTTCGAATCCGGGGGTCGGCTTTCCGCCCGCGCTCGCCTCCTGCAGGTCCCGCACCAGGGGCCGGAGCGCCTCCGGCAGCGGTACGCCCACGAGTGACAGGGCCGCGATCTCATCGGAGGGGAGCGCGCGGTCGAACACGGCAAACTCGTCGGCCGCCATCTTGAGCGACCCCACGCCGAAGCCGGAGAACCCGAGCTTGAGCGAAGCTTTGGGCGCAACCGCCGCGCCGCCGTACGGCTTTTGCGCCGAAAGCATGCCGTTGACATAGAGGCGCACCTGCGCGCCATCCCAGGTGGCGGCCAAGTGATTCCAGAAGCCCGCGCTCAGACTGTCGTTTGCCCGCACGGAGAACGCGCCCTGCTCCTTGCCGATGTCGAGGGCCGGCTGACGCGTCTTCCAGTCGTAGACGGCGAGGCGCCAGCCGTCGTTGTAGCCGCTGCCGCTGGAGGCGATCATGCCGTTGACGCTGCCGGCGTTGCCGGTCTTCACGCCGGGGCCGATGGGGCGCACCCACAGGGAGACGGTGAAGGCGTTCGTCGGCAAGGTCAGGGCGGGCGCTTCGAAACAGCCGCCATCCAGGACCACGGCGGTCCGATCCGCCACACGTCCGGTCTCGGTGGTGAGCGCGACGCCTTTGTCCGGACGGAAGGCCATGGCGGCCTCCGGCCCCGCGAGGTTGGGCTGGCGGGTGTCGGCGGTTTTAAAGGAGTAGAAACGCAGCAGGCCGGGCACCGTCTTCAGCGCTTCCGCGTGTGTTTGCCAAGCGTTCGCCGGCGTCTGTTGTCCCCGTGCGATCCCCGTCACAGCCGTCGCCAAGGCCACCGTCAAAAGACACGACACGATTCTCATTCGCGTTCCCCCTCATCACATGATTTCCGCCTACGATAACAAAACCGAACCGGATGCGCGACGGCAAGTTTCGCGTCAACCGTCCTTGGACGCATTCGCGTTGCATTGACCGATAACATCAAATTGTGATCAGGATTACGATTAGGAGCAAGCCCGCCGCGCGGCGTAGCCGCGAGAAAACACTGAGGTAAGCCGTGACTTATAGGCAAGATTATGATGGATCGATGCCCTTCATAATCATAATCATAATCGTAATCTTAATCGACTCCCTCTGGCGGACTTTCGTCGCCAGATCCAAGTCAGTGAATCGGGGATGGGTCAACCGTCCTTGGTTGACAGGGCGGCCGCGGCGCGGTAATGCGCAGGCGATGCGCCGCGCATGCGTTTGAATTGCCGCGAAAAATGATAAACCGACTCGAAGCCGGTCTGCGCGGCAATCTCGCTGACGGGTAGCCTGCTTTCCTCCAAGAGACGGCTCGCTCGTCCAATGCGGGCCTCCAGTTGAAACTGCTTCGGGGAGAGCCCCGTGGCCTGTTTGAAAAGGACGCGCAGGCGCGAGGCGCTGAGGCCCGCCTGGTCGGCGGCCGAAGCGATGGAGTGCACGTGCTTTTGGTCGGTGACCAGAAACTGTCGCATGCGTTCGACAATGGAGAAATGTTGCGCATGGGGTGCTCGGCTTTGCCAGAGCGCAAGCGCGTGGGCAAAAATGCGGTGAGCGCAGGCCGAAAGTTCCTGTTCGACGCCGAATTCTTCCATGAGCGAAAGATCAAAAAGTTCCTGAAATAATTGGGAGAGGCGCGGTGCGGCATCAAACGTCCGGATCGGTTCTTCGGGCGTTATTCCGGCCTGCTCCATCAGCGGCAGCGCAAAGCAGGCGTCGAGTTCTACCCACTGATTATGCCAGCCGGTTTTCTCGTCGGGGCAGTAGGCGTGATTGATTTTCGGGAAGATGAACATGACCGTGTTTCGCGGCACGGGAAGCTGTCCCGATGGGCGGGAACGGAAACGCCCCTTGCCGCCGGTCACGTGGACTAGCGTAAGGGTTGGGAGAACGCGTCCGCTTTCCCAAGAAAAGAGGTGATCGGGAGGATGCGATCCGCTTGGGAATCTTGCATACGGCGCATAGTTGTTGTAGCCGAGCGATCGGATGCGAAAGGGCCATCCGTGCATGGCCGGGATGTCCTGATAGTATTTCGAATAGAATTCGGGTTTGGACATGACGGGCTCCAAAGTCCAGGCGAAAATGTTAAAACAATACCCTTTTATGCTATTTCATGAAAAACGTCAATAGACAATAATGAGAGCACGGTTGAATTTAGAAAATCATGCGCGGAGGTGTTGTCGGTGAGATTATCCTATGTTCTGTTATGTGCGTTCACAGTCGGCATCTGTTTTATGCGGTCTCTCTGCGTTGCAGCGCCGACGGTGATCGGGCTACGGGAAATTTGCACGGTCGGCACCAACGCTTTCGATGAGACCGTGTCGGCTCAGTTTCTCGTGGAAGGCTCGCTGCGGAAAGTCGGCACGGGCGCGCTCTCGATCCCGGCTGAGCACTATTTCTCCGGTAGCGGGGAGCGGGTGGATGTGTTGGCGGGCACCTTTTCCATCACGTCTGACACGACGTGCATCATGGCGCTGACGGACACGCCGTCGAGCACGCTTGCCAAGGCGGCCTTCTGGGTCGATGCCACTACGAATGTGATCTTCACCACTGTTGACGGGACCAACCAAGTCTCGCAGTGGCTGGATGTCCGCGAGCCGGACACGACGGCACCGTATCTGTACCGGCGCGCGGTCAGTCAGACCACGTTCACAAACGTGGTTCCCGAATTCAGGGCCAACGGCGCGGGACCGTCCGACGCGCTGCCGTATCTCTGGTTTGGCGGGTATCACAGCGGTCGATGGATGGACTGGCTGAAACCCGATGATACGACTGGCCATTTCTCCAACGCGGTCCACCATGTGTTCGCCGTTCACGGGGCGCACGATTCTTACGGCTACCTTTTCGGCGTCACGCTGTCGGACTCGTCGACATATCCGCTCGACTTTTATAAAGATGACTGGGCGTCCGATACGGGCGCCGAAGGCACGATTTGGTCAGAGAGCGCGTCGGGCTATGTCGCGACAGCGGTGCGGACCGGACGAACCTTTCTGGACAGGAAGCAGGTGGTCGCCACCGCAACAGCCGTCAAGCGGGGATACCAGTTGTTGGATGTGGAGGTCGGCTGCCGTCCCGCCCATGCGGGAAACTTCTTCAACTGCCGCAATTATTTTCCGGGCACGAATGCGCGGGTCGGCGGCGACCGCCTGTGCGAAGTCCTGGTGTTCACCAACCGCCTGACAGAGACGGAACGGGTTTGCGTAGAGAATTATCTGTGGCAGAAATGGCTTTCGCGCGCGCCGCAGACGCCGGGCGGATTCGGCGTGGCGCAGGGTGCTACCTCCGTGGTCGAGACCGTGGCAGGCGAGGCGCAGACACTGACGGTGGAGGGCGATGGCGTCGTCGTGAAGAAGGGGGCGTCCACGGCCGTCATTCCCGTCGGCAAAGACCTGCCGCTCGGCGCCTTTAACGGCTCGGTCTTTCTTGAAGGAGGTGCGCTTGCCGCGCGTTATCCGGTTGCGCTCGAAGGCGTTTCCGGAGTCCGTTACACCTGTACGAATTTTGTGGCGACGTGTGACACGGCTGGCGCAGGCAAGATCGTCAAGGCCGGCAACGGCGAACTCATCCTTTCCGGCATCCCGGACGGCACGGCGGTCAGCGTCGAGCAAGGCATTCTGCAGATCGCCCAGCCGCTGGCGGCGCGGTGGCCGACGGAGATGAGGGGAGTCATCCCCAATCCGACCTTCGAGGGGCTCACGACGACGAACCGGTATTTGAGCAGCGAACCGTTCGGCGGCTGGACCGGCGCGGTTCTCAGTTATCCGGCGCAGTCGAGCGTCCGGATTATGGCGGACAGTCAGTGGATGTCATCGGGCAACGGGCTCTTGCCCACTCCCACGCCGGACGGCACCTGTTTCCTGTTGTTGAAAGCCTCCGTGAGCGCCCAGACGACCATTACGCTGCCGACCGACGGCGTATACGCGCTGTCGTTCATCGCGTGCGGACGAAAATACGCGGGGGGCTCAAAGGACGGACACTCTTTCGACATCATCATCGACGGAACGAATCGCGTGGCAACCGTGCCGACGTTCGCGACCGCGTGGCAAGCATACCGGTATCGTCTGCCGTGGCTATCGGCGGGGGACCACACGCTGTTGCTGAAATCGGTTTCGGGGGATGTCGACATCGCTACCGCCTTGGACGACATGCGGCTGGATTGGGTGGAGGCGGAGCCCCTGCTGAACATCGTCTCGAACGCGTGTTTCGAATGCGTGGCGAGCGGCAATTACGGCAAAACGATGAGCTTCTCGTCTGCGACCGACACCGGGTGGGCATTTTCCAGCGGAGGCGGGGGCGGCTACGTGAACATCAAATGCCAGGGAACGCTTTTCACCACGTATGACGCGGCGGCTCCCCGCATCATCGAGGGCTCCGGCGTCTGCAATCTTCAAGAGTTCGGCCGCAGGAACCTCTTCGTGTACAGCGACGGGATCGCGTCCACGACGGTCCAGTTCCCGGAGATCGGGCAATACACGCTTTCGCTGCGCGTGGCCAGAACCCGGTTGACGTCGTCTGATCCGAGTGCCGCGTCCGAATTGACCGTCTCGATCAGCGGCTGCGTGACGCAGAAGCTGTCAGTGGCGCGTGACGCGTTTGAGATCAGAACTGTCGGGCCGTTCACCGCGCCGGCTAATACGCCGCTGACCCTCCAGCTAAGCGGAACGTCGGGAAAGTGTATGATGCTGGTGGATGATCTCCAGGTCGGCAAGTGCGAGAATCTGATCCGGAACGGAAGTTTCGAGGAGGGCGAAACGGTTGCCTACACGACCAATGGCTGGACCGTCTTTATACCGAGCGGCGCTGCGCCGATCGTGTATGCGACGGCGCTTGGCGAACAAGACAATTGGGGCGCCGCGTTCGGGACAAACACCTTCGATGGCGATTGCCGCTGCCGCGTGTCCTCGGCGACCAATGCCAATGGTTATGTGAAGCAGACCGTTAACTTCGCAGCGGGCGGCACCTACCGATTGACCTTTCATGCCACATCCCGGACCCAGCTCAGTCCGGCGTACGGGACCAGCCTGAGAGGATGCAACCCGATGAAGGTCTGGATCGCCCGCGATGGCGTGACCAACGACCTCGCTTACGTTACCACTTCCGACGACCAGTTCCGCCGGTATGAGGATCTCTTCTCCATCGCCGCAGCGGGCGATTACGAGATCGGTTTTGAGGGTCAAGCCATGGCAGACCGGACTTCATTGATCGATGCGGTCTCCGTCGTGAAAGTGAGCGTGGACGAAACCTGGAGCCCGTTCGCGAAGAACATCGGATTTGCTGTCGCGTCGGGGGCGAAACTTCATCTCAACTTCGTTGGCTCGCTGGCGGTTGAGTCTTTCGTATACAATGGGCGTGCCTTGACGGGTGATGTGAACAGCGCAACTTATCCTGAAATTGTTCTCGGTTCCGGCACGCTCCACTGCGTGTCAAGGGGAACGCTGCTCTCGGTGCGGTGACCGAACCTTTCATGTTGATATCGGGGAGGAACAGGGCGTGCCTTTGCGTATAAGTGTGTCATCATTCTATCTATTCTTGTTTTTTGCGGGGCATGCCCTTGCTCAACAGGCCGCTGCCGACGGCAGGCAGAACTTCGCCTCGGCCAAGCCCCACGTCTGGTGGTTTCTGGATGGCATGCATGAGCGGAACGCCAAGCCCGATGACATCCCGGAGGCGGCGATTACGCGCGATCTCGAAGCGTTGGTCAAACAGGGTGTGGGCGGGTTCTACGTGTACAGTTACGGCGCTATGGCCGATCCGAATCCGGAGTGGCGCAAGAGAATCCGCTTCGCATTCCGGGAGGCCGCCCGGTTCGGGTTGGAAGGGGGAGTGGTTCTGGGGTCTGGCGGCTGCTGCGCGACGACGGCGCTCGACCCGGATCTGGCGCAACAGGCGCTGGTCTACACCCGTACGCCTGTCGAGGGCGGCAAAGCGGTGACGGTCAAGCTTCCGCGCGGGAAATCGAAATACTCCAAACTGTTCAAAGCCGACGGCTCGCCCCAGTATTATCACGACATCGCGGTTTTCGCGGTTCCCGCAGAGGCCTGTACCACAGCCGGACGATCTTCCCCGACGCCGGTGGCTCCGGAGCGCGTCCAGTTCTTGACCGATGCGCTCCAGACCGAGACGGACACGCTGACGTGGCAGGCACCCCCCGGGCACTGGGAGGTGATCCGGATGGCCCATACGCCGATGCTCACAGGCTACACGGGCTATTTCATCGACCATCTCAGCCGCAAGGCGATGAAGCGGCACTGGCAACTGCTGGTCGAGCCCCTGCTGAACGAGATGACTCCCGAGGAACGCAAGGGCTTTCGCAGTGTGCTCTGCGACAGTTGGGAAGCGGGAACGCTCAGTTGGACGTCCGGATACGACCGCGAGTTCAAGGCCCGCCGCGGATACGACATCACGCCTTGGCTGCCGGTTTTGGCGGGTGTGACGATCGCCGATGCGGCAACGACCGCTCGCTTCAAACGGGATCACACGCTGACGCTGAGCGAACTGCTCAACGAAAATCACTATCGCTACACCACCGAGCTGGCACACGCCAACGGCATGATTTCGATTGCGGAGGCAGCCGGTCCGCACCAGCGGCAATCCGACATGTCGGCCGCGACGGCGGAGGGCGACATCGCGATGGGCGAGTTCTGGCTGCCCTCCAAGCACCGCCCCTCGGATGCCCAGCGGTTTATGGTTCGCGATGCGGCTACGGCCGCCCACATCTATGGCATGAAGACGGTCTTCGCCGAGGCCTACACGACCATCGGGACGTATTGGATTGAGGCGCCGTTCGGAATGAAGTCGGCGACCGACCGCGCGTTCTGCGACGGGCTGAACCAGATTTGCTACCACGGCACCATGCTGTCGCCGTCGCTGACCGAAAAGCCAGGCCGCACGCGCGCCGCCGGCATGCACTACAATCCGCAGATCACGTGGTGGGAGCACTCTGGCGCGTTCAACGACTACCTCGCGCGCTGCTCCGAACGCCTGCAGGCTGGCCGTTTTGTCGCCGACGCTCTTCTTTACCACGGCGACGGCTTCGGCCTGTTCGCGGGGCTCAAGACGCCGGATGACGGACTCGGCAAAGGCTACGACTACGATTTCGTCAACACGGAACTGTTGCTCAAGAGCCGCGTCGAGGGCGGGGAGATCGTCTTACCTTCGGGCATGCGGTACAAGGTCCTGATCCTTTCGCGGAAGAATCCGAAAGACGCGAACGTCATGCCCGGCCCCGCGCGCCGGCCCGGCCCGCCGTTGCCGCGCGTGGATCACCCCCTGTCGCTGGCGGCGCTCCGCAAGGTCGAGTCCCTGCTCAGCGAGGGCGCGAGCGTCGTCGGGTCGCGCCCTGTCGGCCCGGCGGGGCTCGCCGACTCGGCCTCCGAGTTCGACGCGCTTGCGATACGCCTATGGGGGACAGGCGGGGATCCGGTGCGCCGCGTCGGGAAAGGCACGCTGATCACGCGCAAGGACAACGCCTTGATCTGCCAGACGATGAAGTTGGTGCCGGACTTCGCCTGCGAGGGTGAAGCCGCCTCGATCGACTGGATTCACAGGCTCGACGCGGGCTCCGACACGTACTTTGTCGCCAATCTCAGTGCTCAGCCGCAGCAGCTCGTTGTACGGTTTCGCGCAGGCAAAGGTGCCGTTGCAGCGCGTGCTTACGATGCGGTCACGGACCATTCGTTCCCCTTGCCTGCAGGAACGGAAGGGCATGTGCTCACGCTCCCGGCTTGCGGGTCGCTCTTTGTGACATTCGGCAAATCGTTGTCAGGCGGCGACGCTGCGGATGCCGCGACAGCGTCCGAATTCAACTTCCCCGGCGTCTTGCTTACCAACGCGTGGGATGTCACGTTTGATCCCGCGTGGGGCGGCCCCGGAGAAATTCAGTTCGATACGCTCTCCGATTGGTCGACGAATCGGGATCAAGGCGTCCGCTATTACTCGGGAACGGCGGTCTACAAAACGTGGTTTGAGCTGGCGGAGAAACAGTTTCCGGAGCTGCTCGACCTCGGGACGGTGCGTGAAACCGCCGATGTCTATTTGAACGGGCGGCACCTCGGCGTCGCTTGGATGCGCCCGGCGCAGATCGACATGGCCACGGCCTGCAAACCTGGACGCAACGAACTGGAAGTTCGCGTCGCCAATCTCTGGCCCAACCGGCTCATTCGCGACGCCGGGCTCCCGCCGGAGCAACGGCTCACCCGCACGAACATCAACCCTTACAAGCCAGACGACGCGCTTCTTCCGAGCGGGTTGCTCGGCCCGGTCAGATTGCTAAACCGTGTCCGGAAAGAATGAGTGATTATCGGTGACAATCGGTTAGAATAAACGGCTGTTTGATCAAGGAGAATACGTATTGAAAACATCGGCCTTGCTATTGTCTGTGTGTGTATGCGCGTCCGCCATCTGTTGTCAGGCGGATCAAGCGGAGTCGAGGCACCCGCTGGTCGGCGCGATCCGCTGGGACGCGTGGTACGGGGCGCTGCCGGAGACGGCGGCACTCCCCGATCCCACCCGCTATCCCGGTTATGACACGGCACGGACGCGGATCCCGAGTTCCGATCCGGGCAAAGAGGCACAGCGTTCGCTGGCCGCAGAGCCGTGGCGCTATCGCTGGCCTTTCTTCACCGAGCTGAAGGCGGACGGCAGCGCGAAGGCGTTCAACGAAAACCGGGCCGAGGTGCTTGAAAAAGAGATCGATTACGCGGCCCATGCGGGGCTGGACTACTGGGCGTTCGACGCCTATCCCGAGGACTGTCCGCTGAGCTACACGCTCAAAACGTTTCTGACCTGCAAGAACCGGGACAAGATCCGCTTTTGCCTGTTCCTCGTGATGGGGTCCGCCTATGGCCGCTTCGCGGACGACGAGGCGTTCCGGGCGTATGCGGCGCGGATGATCGCCGAGCCCAACTACCTGAAGGTCGAGGGAAACCGGCCGGTGATCTACATGGGGTTTCTGAACGACGCGATCGTGGCGAAGCTGCTCGACGGCCGCTGGCAGCGCTTCTGCGGCGAGCTGGCGCGGCGCGGCCTCGGCAAGCCCTACCTCGTGGTGTGCCACGGCAATCCCGCCTCCGCCAAAAACTATTGCGACCGTTTGGGCGGCGACGCCCTGAGCGATTACAACTATAGCCGCGGACTCACCAAAGAAGGAATGCCGTTCCCTGAATTGGCTGCGGCCGCCGAATCTTTCTGGGAGCGCTGCGAGGCCACGGGAGTGCCGGCGGTGCCGATCTGTATGGCCGGCTTCGATTGGCGCCCGCGCGCGATGAACCCCGTCTCTTGGCATGCGTGTGATGAGCGGTACAGCAAGCGGGGAACGCCCGCCGAATTGGCTGAGCATATCGGGCGAGGCGTCGCCTGGTATCGCAAGCATCCCGGCAAGAACGGCACGGAGCTGGTGTTGATCTACGCGTGGAACGAACTGGACGAAGGCGGGTGGCTGATGCCCGCGCTGCCGCCGCCGGACGGCGAGGGCACGGCCCGGATCGACGCGCTGCGCAAGGTGCTGGGTCGGTAGTCCCGGCGCGGCTCGCGCCGGGAGCGGATGACGCGGGCGCGGCGCGGGGTCGCGCTCGCGCCACAGACGAGAATGTCCGATAGCGAACAACGCATGAGCATGACACAAGAACACCAAACCTCCGAAGGACCGGCCGGCCTCAGCCGGCGCGGATTCGTGGGCGGTGCGCTGGCCGGTCTCGCGGCCCGGGCGCTTCCGCTGAACGCCGCCGAAAAGGACGCGTACACGCGGGCCAATACGGATTGGCTCGCGAAACTCCGCTATGGGATCGGCGTCCATTGGACCGTCCAAAGCGTTCCGCGGCAAGGGCCGCCGCTGCCTTTCCGGCAGGCGGTCGAGGCGTTCGATCTGAAAGCGTTCGTGGAGCAGGTCCGGTATGCGGGCGCGGATTATGTGCTGTTTACGGCGGCGCACGCCCTGCAGCTGCTTCCGGCGCCGAATCCTGTCCTTGACCGCATCCTGACGGGGCGGACGTGCCAGCGCGACCTGATCGGTGAACTGGCGGACGCGCTGGCGGTGCACCATCTGCCCCTCATCGTGTACTGGAACCACTCCTGCAACGGCAAGAGCGATCCCGCTTGGCGGCAGGCCGTGGGGTACGACGGAAAAGACAAGGGACGGTTCGCCGATAACGTGACGGAGATCATCGGCTGGATGGGACAGCGCTACGGTGAGCGTATCCGCGCGTGGTGGTTCGACAGCCCGTATTCGCTCGATCCCTCGGGCCCGCACAATTCGGTGACGACGGACATGACGGGGTTCCGTTTCCCGTGGGAGCGGCTGACCGTGGCGGCCAAAGCGGGCTTTCCCGGGCGGCTGGTCACGTACAATGCCGGCGTCGACGAAACGTATCTGTATTCAACGCATCAGGATTATTGGGCCGGCGAAATGAACGACCTGAAACATCCGGCCGGCAGCCGGTACCAGTCGAACGGTTTGCAGTGGTTCGGCTGGACATGTCTCGATGATCGGAGCTGGGTTCACGCCAAGCAGAACAGCGAGATCGTTCCGCCGCTTTACAGCGACTCGGATATGACCGCCTACGTCCGCACGTGCCACGCGAACCAGGCGCCCATGACCTTCAATCTCGGCATCTATCAGAACGGGACGATGTCGCAGGCGTCGCTGGAGCTGTTGCGCCGCGTGGGAGGCGCCCTCGACGGCGCGGAAACTAGAAAGTGAGGATGATGAGAAAGCCGCAATTTGAAATGTTTGCCTGTTTGGCATTGCTTCCGTGTGTCTGGTGTCTGGCGGATGTGACGCCGGCGGTTTCCCGCCATCCGCTGGTCGGGGCGATCCGGTGGGACGCATGGTACGGGGCCGTGCCGGACACGGCGCAGTTGCCGGCATCTGTGCCGTATCCCGGCTTTGACGCTGCGCGGAACCGGCTGGTGAGTCAGGACCCGGGGAAAGAGACGCTGCGGTCGTTGGCCGCAGAACCTTGGCGTTACCGCTGGCCGTTCTTTACGGAACGCGATTCAGGCGGGACCGCCAAGGCGTTCAACGAAAACCGGACGGACGTGCTCGAAAAGGAAATCGATTTCGCCGTCAACGGAGGTTTGGACTACTGGGCGTTCACGGCTTATCCAGAACCCTCGCCTTTGAGCTACACGCTAAAAACGTTCCTGACCTGCAAGAACCGGGATAAGATCAAACTCTGTCTCTTCCTGCCGATGTGGCCCGCCTACGGCCGCATCCCCGATGATGCGGCGGAACAGGCGTACTGGGCCTATCTGCTGAGGCTGGCTCAGCAGCCGAACTATCTGAAAGTCCAGGGAACACGCCCCGTTTTCTTCATGGGGTTCCTCAACGACGCGCTGGCGAAAAAAGTTCTCGGCGGGCCGTGGACGGGCTTCACGAACGGGCTCGCCCGCTGCGGCTTTGGGACTCCGTACCTTGTGTTCTGCGAAGGTTCGCCGAAATCCGCAAAACGGTATGGCGATCTGTTTGGCGGCGACGCTCTGAGCGCCTATGCCGTAGCAAACGGCCAGGCGAAGGGGGCGCCGTTTGCCGAGTTGGCGGCGCACGCGGAAAAGTTTTGGGAGGGCTGTGAAGCGACGGGAACGCCGGCCGTGCCGATCTGCATGACCGGATGGGATCATCGCCCGCGCGTGCTCAATCCGGTCTCATGGGAGTCTTACCAGTTGAAAAAAGATGCGGATCAGTACTGCTACCGGCCAGGCACGCCGGACGAGCTCGCGGCGCACGTCGGGCGGGGCGTGTCGTGGTTCAAGAAACATCCCGGTAGGAACGGCACGGAGCTGGTGCTGATCTACGCGTGGAACGAATTCGACGAGGGCGGCTGGCTCGTGCCGGCCCTGCCGCCGCCGGACGGCGAGGGGGCGGCGCGCCTCGACGCTCTCCGCAAGGTGCTGAGGCCCGAACGCTGAACGTTGAACGCAAAATTCAAAGAGGACATCGAATGAAGAGGACGATCAGGATTGATGATGGAATGAGCGGCGGCTCGGCACAGCCTCGCCCCTCACATTCCGAAGCGAAGATGCTGATCTTAACGCCATTCAGGACAATCGGTTTGGTGGTGGCCTATACGATCTTGGCCTGGAGCGCGGCCGTCGCGGCTGAGCCGCGCTGCCCGCTGATCCCGATGGGGGCGATCACGGGCAAACCGGACGAGCAGACGGTGAGGGAGACGCTGGAGGCCTACAAGGCGGTGGGCATCGACCAGTATCTGATCTATGCGCGGAGCGGGTTGGAACTGGAGTACATGGGCGAAGAATGGCTCCAGATGTGCGAGCAGTTCTGCAAGTACGCCAAGCGGCTGGGCATGTCGATCTGGCTCTACGACGAATACAACTGGCCGAGCGGCTCGTGCAAAGGCCGGGTGCCCGCCGAGAATCCCGAGTTCGAGTCGCGCCAGTATGCGGTCTATAAGAATGCCGACGGCACGTACGACTGGCAGGTGGTCCACTCGCCCGGCTGGGTCGACAACTACAGCTTCAAGGCCATGGAGCGCTTCATCGAGCTGACGCACAAGAAGTACGAGCAGCGCCTCGGGCCCTATCTGGGCTCGACGGTCGCGGGCATCTTCACCGACGAGCCGTCGCATCCCACACCGGTCAGCCTCAGCCGCAAGCCGGCACTGCTGTTCCGCTATTTCGACGGGGCCGAGGCGGAGTACAAGGCCGCGACGGGGCGCGAGCTGCGCGCGGACGTGCAGGCCTATCTCTCGGACAACGCGAAGGACGAGGTCTGGGCGGTCTATTACGGTCTGCTCGGGGAGCGTTTCCGCAAAGCCTACTTCGATCCGATCCGCGCGTGGTGCGACCGCGCGGGCGTGCTGTCGACCGGGCACATGATCGCCGAGAACGACACCAGCAGCTCCGCGCTCTACAACGGCAAGCCGCTGCACGCGCTGAAAGGCCTGACCCTGCCGGGCATGGACGAGATCGGGACGCGCTACGATCCCGCGAATATCGAATGGCTGACGCTGGCCGTGGCGCAGCATGCCATCGGCCGCGTGGGCAACGGCGGACTCGTCGAGCTGTTCGCGCTCGGGCCGAGCGACATGTCGCACGCCACGCAGCGTCAGATGATCTGGCTCTGCGCGCTGCACAAGATGGACCGCTACCTTTTGGCGATTGCGCCGCTCGATGCGCGCGGCAATGTCGAGAAGGCCGGGTATTTCAACCCGTTGTCGCGCACGCAGCCGTGGTTCCCCGCGTTCCGCCTGCTGGCCGACGAATCGCGCGTGGCCGCGCGTTACGCGGCTAAACCGGTGCGCTGCGACATCGCCATCCGCTACCCGCAGCGCGCGGCCGCGCGGCTGGCGGCGAAACGCAAGTCGCATCCCGCGCTTCTCGCCGCGCTCCGCCGGTTCTCGGCGCACCAGCTCACCTACGACCTCTACGAAGAGGACGAGCCGTGCGACAAGGCGCTGGTGTTCGCCTTCGATGGAACAGCCTTGAAAGAGGAGAAGTCGGGACGCGCGTTCGCGTCGCCCGACGAGGCGGCCGCCTTCGCCAAGACGGTCTGCCCGCCCGGCGCGTGGGTCGAGACAGCGGACGGCCAGGCGGACGAAGACCTGCTGGTGCGCCACTATCAGGACGGCAGCGTGGCGGTGTTGGGCCTCACGGCCAAGGCGCACGGGCAACTGCGCCTGATGCGGAAGGGCGGCGAGCCGGTGCCGTTTGAGTTGCCGGCGCGCGGGATATTCTGTTTCGAAGGGAAGAGGTCCTTGCCGGAGACGCCGGTGGCGATCCGCCCATTCCCTGCGGACACCGTGTTTGGAATCGCGCTCGACAGCGGCAACGCCTGTCGTCTGGCGTTCCGCACGAACGGCATCGCGCGGATGACTGTCGGACAGCCGGTTGACGCGGTGCGGATCGTGGTGCGCAACCATCCTGCGCCGAGTGCGGTGACGCTGGACGGCAAGCCGGTGCTGGCGGAGCAGCCGTGCACCGTGCTGAAGCAGGGGTTCAACGGACTCTACCGTCAGACCTCGCCCTTCAGGCTGGAGGCGGGTGAACACACCTTCGTCATCGCGGCGGGAGGAAGCGACACGAACTACTTCCTGCCGGTCGCCTTTGTGGCCGGTGATTTCTCGGTTGAGAAGGGCGTGGTCCAGGCCGTTTCCAAAACAATTGGTGCGGGCGCGCTCTGGAAACAGGGGCTTGCCGATTATGCGGGTGCCGTGACCTACACAACGCAGGTCGAGGTGCCGGCGCCTGCCGGCGGACTGAAGTTGCGTCTCCACACGGGCGGCCTTTACACGTCGGTCGCGATGGACGGGCAGCCGTTGGGCGAGCGCGCCTGGGCGCCGTTCGAGTGGGCGGTTCCGGAGGGGCTGAAGGGCAAGAAGATCGGGCTGAAGATCACGGTCTGGACTTCGGTCGCGCCGTTGTTCGGCGACTGGAAGAATCCCGATGCGGCGTGGAGCAAGAAATTCTGGGTGCCGCCGCCGGACCCGCAACCCGAGGTCGGGCTGGTGTCTGCGCCCGAATGGATTGTTTTCTGATGCGGACGGAATCCGCACCCCGACTGGAATGATGGAATGGTGGAATGATGGGGGTTGAAACCCATCCAGCTGCAAATTTCTTCCCTCCTTCCTTATTCCACCATTCCAAAACAACTTGCAGTTGTCAAAACGTATGGCACCGCCGGCCACAGGACGGTAACGGCTTTTCGTTAATTTAGGCCGTTGACCGGACTGAGACGTGCCGTCCGTAGTGCCGGGACGACTCGCACCGGCAGCATTGCGCGTGCGAGGTGCGGCGCGAGGTCGCGCTCGCACCACGGGGCAGGATTGCGGGTGGAGGAACCGCGGATGGGGATGCGGTTGTCAGTAGTGCCGTGTGCGACCCCGCACCGGCAGAAATGCGGACATATGGCAACATTGAATGCAACAAAGATTAATGATAACATCATGCCGTGAAAGATGAGATCAAACGCAAAGGCAACCGCAAGAGGAAAAGCGTAGGGTTGCGGCGGGTGATCATCGCGGGAATGAACGTGTGTCGGTATGAAGCGATTGACGACGAAGTTCTGAAGGGATGTGAAATGACTTTTGTTTCGGCTTGTTCGTGTCGTATGCTGCCAGTTTGACGAATGTACAATACGACCTCTGGAGCCCGGTCACGGGCCCTGAACGTCGGCGACGTTTTGCAGTTCCACGGGTTTCGCCCGGGCACCGGGGTGGAGGACGATTTCGTTGTCCCTTACGTCGAGACCCGTGCAGCCCGTCACCCCAATTCCGGTGTAGGATTCGGACAGACGGTTCCCCGTGATGACGACGTTCCGATGCGAGGCCGCGGGCAGAGGCTTGCGCGCGCCGTTGTTCCCGGCCACCACCACCCCGCCGCCGTTGCGCCGCAGGACGTTGTCCCGCACCGTGATATTCCGGCTGCACCCGCCCTCCATCCACTCGTACTCGGGCGTGATCTGCACGGCAGAACCCTCCACGCCCTCCAGAACGTTGCTCTCCATCAGGCCGTCGCTCGCCTTGATGAGGAGCCCGCGCGCGCGATTGTGCCCCATGGTGCAATTCCGAATCGTGAACCCGTTGCCCATCCGGCGGTTCGAGATGATCACCGAACCGGGCGGCAAGGCAACATCCGCGTCCAGCACCGCCGTGTACGCGCGGCTGGCGTTCTCCGCGAGACCGGGCCACAGGTTGTAGCTCTCGAAGAGCGTGCGCTCCTCCTTCGTCGTGGCACCCGCGGGGACGAGGGAAAGAACCTTCACGTCGGGCGGACACGTCCCTTCGAACGTCATCACCTGGCAGGTGTCGCCCGGGTCGATCCGCAGTTGTCCCGCGCACGGCGCGAGGCGGACCGTGCGCCCCTCCTGCTTCGTCACGAACGCGTAGAAACCGCTGATGTTCACGCAGTCGTCGCAGTGGTACTGGAATGTGCAGCCGTCGAGGAGCGGACCCTTGTACGAGCAACGCGAGTTGAACGCGTCGTGGTTGCCGCTGCGTAGGCGGCGGAAGGCGCGGGGGAAGAGATCCGTCTCGGGCGGACGCCGCACGAGACGGCAGCTGCGGTAGGTGTTGCCGTCCGCCGAGAACTCCGCGAATCCACAGCCGTGCGGCGTCGCGTACACGGTGACGTCCTCGAAGAGGCAGTCCTTGCAGCCGGGTGCCGAGACGGCGCTCGACATGTAGGACCGCGTCGTCTCGCGGATGCTCCATACGGCGATGTCGCCCACGTCGCCCGTGCGGTTGAGTCCGCCCGTGATGCGATAGGTGGCCGGCCCCGTGCGCGTGATCGCCACATTATCGCGGAAACGCATGTAGTTCTTCGGTTCGAACGTTTTCGCGTCGTAGGCCTGGATCGGCCAAAAGCTCTGATCGCCTTGGGCGATCTGGTCGTACGAGGGGCAGGGATAGCCCTCGATCACGCGCACGTCCCAGGCGTGGTCCTTGTCCACCTTCTCGATCACCGCCTGCGTGAACGGCAACTCGGCAAAATCGATCGACACGTTGCGGATCACCAAATTGGTGCAGTTGGCCGCCTGGAACATGCTGATCGCCACGGCGCCAACGAGTTCGCTGCCGTTGAAGTCGATCTCCACGCCGTTGAGTCCGTCGAACTCGAAGTAGGCCTCCTTCCCCGCCTTCGGCGCGATCCAGTACCGCGCCTTCGGCACGGAGATCCGTTTCGCATCCTGCGCGATCTCCTCCTGCACGTATCCCACGGGATCCAGCCAGGTGCCGTGGTCGGCAGTTCCCTCCACCACGAGGTTTCGGTACACGCCGCGTTCCAGGCGCTTCTGGTGCGCGGCCGCACCGCCCACCTGGGTCTGACACCCCACGAGTGTATTGTTCGTGAGGGTCACGTCCTCGGGGAGACCGCCCTCGAGCCACTCGTATTCGGGTCCCACGAAGATGCCACACCCCTCGGGATGTTCGATCACGTTGTCCGCGATCGTGCCGTGCGAGGCGCGCAGACGGATCCCTAACGCACGGTTGCGTCCGAAATGGCAGCCGCGGATCTCGAACCCGTTCCCTTGCGCACGATTGGAGATCACGGCGTCGCCGCGCTTGAGCGCCGAGGCGTCGTCCACCTCGATCTCCACCGCCGTGCGGCAGAGTGCGTCGAGCCCGCGCCAGAGTCCGATCGTCTTCACGTATTCGCGCTCCTCGGCCGTCATCGCGCCGCCGTTCTTCACGGCCGTCACCGTCATCAGGGGCAGTGGTTTTCCCTCGAAGCTCATCGCCTGCGTCGTGTCCCCCACGTGGAAAACGCTCGGGATGTATTCGAGCAAGCGCACCGTCTTCCCCTTCACCTCGTACACGACACCGTACATGCCGCTGATGTTCACGCTGTCGTCGCAGTGGTACATCGCCGTGCAGCCGAGGATCTTCGGCCCCTCCACCGCGCGCCGGCTCATGAACGCGTCGTGGTTGCCGCTCCGGAGGCGCTTCAGCCCCCGCTTCACGGGATCCGTCTCGGGCGGACGCCGGATGATTCTGCAGTTGCGGTAGACGTTTCCCTCCGTGAGATGTTCCTCGAAGGCGCGTCCGCCCGGCGTCGCGTACTCCGTGATGTTCTCGAACACGCACCGCACGGTCGCGCGGCAGTAGACGACGTCACGTTCCGACACGTGGTCGCCCTCCATCGAACCCTTCGGCGGCGGCAGTCCCCACACGGCGTAGTCGCCCGCGTCGCCCGTCTTGTTGGCGCCGCCCGAGACGCGGAAGGTGTCCGCCCCCGTCTTCTCGATCTTGAATCCGTTCCAGCAGCGCATCGGGTTCTTGAGCTCGAGCGTCGTCTTGTCGTACACTTGGAACGGCCACGCGCCGTCCCCGCCGTCCGGCGGCACGGGGTAGCCGGGGATCACCTTCACGGTCCATGTCTTGTCCTTGTCGCTGGAGAGAATCGTCGCCTGCGTAAACGGCAACGTGCGGTAGTCGAGCGTCACGTTGCGGATCTGCACGTTCGTGCAGCACTCCAGACGGAAGAAGCCCGTGTTCACAAGGCCGCGCAGTTCGGAGCCCGAGAAGTCGATCGTCGTGTCGGCGATGCCCTTCAGCGAAAGATAGACGCCGCCGTCCTTCGGTTTCACCAGATAGAGCCGCTTCGGGATCGTGACGTGCCGCTCGCCGCGCGCCACCGCCTCGCGGACGGCGTCGAACGGATCGAACGCGGAGGCGATGCCCTCGGGATTCCACTTTTCCATCAGCGCCTCGCTCACGGCGCGGCAGTCGTCCTCGGAGAGGAGGCAGCTGAAGGCCGCGATCTCGGCGACATCGCCGTCGAAGAAGCGTCCGGTCACGTACTCGCCCACGGACGGCGTGAAGTCCGCGCACGATGTCGCCCCCCACATCTGGATGTCCTCGGTGTGGCGCAGGGCCAGCACCTGGATGTCGCCTGGCAGGAACGGAACGGCCCCCCGGCAGGAGGCGCCATTCACCATCAGCGTGTCGGTGGAGTTGAAGTCCGGACCCCCGCGCACGTTCTCCCAGTTCCGGCTCGTCTGCGCCATGCGCAGGCCTCCGTCCTTCCCCTTAGGGCCCCACACGCCCGAGAAGTCCGTCGCCACGCGGCGCGGACGGCAGACTACGAACACGGTCCGCTGCGTCGCCGGCCCCGTCGCGACGAGACTCGTCCGCCCCGCCGCGCCGAACGAGACGACGCCCTTCCCGTTGAGCGCGTTCGTGCAGGAGGGCGCGGCGGCGCCCGGCAGAAACGCGTAGCCGTTGCCGTTCGCCGAAGCCCATTTCACCACCCGGCCGGCGGCGTCCTTCGTCAGCGTGTCGGCGCGCGCGGCGTCCAGCCAGTAGACGAGGTCCTTCGATTTGAAGAACTTCTCGACGAAGCCCGGCGGCACGTCCTTCGGCGGAGGCGGCAACACCTTCATCGCCGCGTCCCAGCCGCCGTCGACGGTCTGGCGCTGCATGCCGTCGGGACGCCAGCCGTGCGTCGAACCCTGCACGTAGGTGATCTGCTTCGGGCCCTTCAGGTTCCGGTAGATGAGCGTGAGCGAGGCGGGCGTCGAGACGTAGTCGCCGAGTCCCGAGAAGGAGATGTTCACGGGGCACGTGATGCGCTTCGCCGCGAAGACGGGGTCGAAGTACGCCATGTCGGGGAACCAGTCGGTCGGACGGTACGTCGAACGGAGACGGCCGTGCTCCGCCTGGCCTGTCCAGTCGCCGCCCCATGAGCCGTTCCCGTTCATCCGCGTGACGCCCGGCACGTGCGCCGCCGCGTGGTAGCACTGCCAGTCGCCCTGGCTGCCGCCGCTGATCACGAGTTCCTTTCCGTCCCATTCCGGCAGCGACTTGAGCCACTGCAGATAGCGGATCGCCCGCAACGCACACCACTTCCAGTAGCTCGTCTCCTTCCGCGCATTGCCCTTCGGCCCCATCCCGTATCCGTACCCCTTCTCGCTCACCTCCGCGAAGAAGTTCTTCACGTACTCCGTCCCGCGGCCGAGTTCGTAGCCGTTCGGGTTGATGAGCATCGAGATGCGGTCGTGCGGACCTCCCTCCGGCGGCAGCTGCTCGTCCTGGGACGCACCGCGGTAGTTCGCCGAAATCGGCATCCTGTTCTCCTTCGATGCCTTCACGGGAATCGTGAGGTAACCCGTCACCGGCCACGGCCCCGCGCAGGGGATGCGCACGGCGTAGAGCCGCACCTCCTTGTCCTTGCAGGTGACGGGTTTCATCTCCGCATTCATCGGCACCGCGTCGAGTTCCTTCAGGCATGCCGCCCAGAAGGCGTCGTAGTCCGCCGGCTCCGTCGCCATCGGAATCTCGTCGGGACGCACCCCCGCGCCGCCCTGGAAGAAGACGCGCTTCTCCCAGCGATGGTTCTTGGGAACTCGCTTGCCATCCTTCGTGACGACGTTCGCCTCGAGGCACACGAAGCCCGGTTTCGCCGTCCTCGTCTTCAGGACGAAACCGCCCTTTGGTAACGGCAGCGGCACGCGGCCCTTCTCCACAAGCCCGTCATCGCCGCGTCGCTCCCAGTCGACGAAGTAGGTGTCCGCCGGCAGCGTCTCCTTCACGCCCTCGAGCGTAAGCGTGAACGCCATCTCCTCGTTCGGTTCGAAGAAGATCTTTCCGCCCGGAGTCGTGCCCCTGATCAGCGCCTGGTCCCAGTCCACCGTGCCCGCAAAAGCCGCGCAGGCGAACACCGTCGCCACCAGCACCGCCGTGACGAAGAACTGCTTCCCGTTTCTGCCGTATTCAAATTTCATCGACACATGCTCCTATGCGTGCCTTATGCTCAATGGATGCGGATGATCGTACCTGCGAAGCGGTAGACCTTCGCCTCGGTGGCGGTGACTTTCCAAGCGTTCGGCTTCTCGAGGTTGGAGCCGGCGAAGGTGCCCGTGATGGACGTCGCCGAGAGGAACGTGCCGAAGACGCCGTTCTGGATATTGTCGGGGTTGTACACCCGCAGATAGGCGTCCGGCCCCAACGTGACGTCGCCGTCCACCGCGAGCGTGTCGGTCGTACCGTCGGGCTTCACCGTCACGTCGAAGCCGTCCGTCACGGTGAGGTCGCCGGCGACCGAACCACCGCCGGAGAGCGTGCCCACCGTCAGCCCACCCGCCACCGTGACGGAGCCGCCAGCGGCGAGCGCGAGTGTGCCGTCCGCGAAAACCGATCCGTCCTCCACCTCCGGGGGCGGATTGCCCTCGGTCCAGGAGAGGGCCTTCCATTTCCGGTACAGGTAGTTCTCCACCCGACGCATCTCGTCGTCGCCCAGTTCACGGTCGTAGGCGATCACCTCGCCCACGTAGCCCACGAAGGCCGGGTTGCCGATGTAGCAGCCGATGAGCGTATTGCGGCTGGGGTTCTCCGTGCCGAGGCCGAGCACGTCTGCCATGTACGCCTCCGTGTGGTGCGCCGCCTCGAAGCGGAAGCTGATCACGCGCGGCACCTTGTCGCCCATGGGCAAGGAGTTGTTACCATAGGAGACACCGTCCATGTGCACCCAGTCATTCAGGTCCGTGGGCCGCACATATCCGCCGCCGCTCTCGATGGAGGTGGATTGGTTCGAGAAGCGGAACCCCATTTCCAGACAGCCAATGCCCCAGAGACCGGCACAGTTGCCCGCCTGCGAACCGTTCGCCTCCGCCACGATGAACACCGTGCGAACGGGACTGTTGACGTTCGCCCAGAGCGCCTTCTGGGCACTGGCGGCGAAATTGATGCACGGCCGACCTCCCAGACCGTCCGCGGAGTAGGTGGGGCAGGTCCGAGTCGTGCTCGAACCACCGCTCGTCAGCGTGCCGGTATTGTGGAGCGCCCGGGCCGTGGAAGCGGCTCGGCACACCCAGCTCGTCACGTTGCCGGAGGCGTTCGTAAGGATGGTATCCTTCCGCGATGCGTCGCACCAGTAGGCGAGGCCCACCGTGGACGGCATGAGCAGGTCCGTGCCCGTGGTGAACGCGCCCGCCGTGGTGATCGTCGTCTTTCCGCCCACGCGGCCGCCGAACGAACCGCCTCCCGTCACCGTGAGCGTGGCGGCCACGTCGCTCGAGTTCGTGACCATGCCGTTGCCCGCAAGCGAGGCCACCGTGAAGGAGTTTCCGTTCAGGTCGAGTGTGGCGCCCGTGGCCACGGTGAGCGCCGTCGCGGCGGGCAGGTGTGCGGGCATCGCGAGATCGCTCCAGAGCGTCTTCGCGAGCCACTTCTCGGAGAGATAGTTCTCGACGACGCGCATTTCGGACTCCGTGAGCACGCGGTCAAAGGCGATGATCTCGCAGTAGTCGCCGTCGTAGTTGCGTGCGGCGCTCTGATAATAGCCGAGGTCCGCCTTGAACGTGCAGCCGTAGGTGTTCAGGCCCCAATCGACGCTCGGCTTCCAGTCGTCGCGGTCGTGCACAAGCGTGAGGATATGCGGCACGCCCGTCTCGACCTGCCCCCCGTTCGCGCCGTCGCGCCGGATCCAGCCCGTCGTGTTGTAGCAGTAATGGCTCGAGTTCGCGTCCCAGCCCGTGGTGGCTGAAGCGCCGCTCATGCGCACGCCGTAGTCGGTGGAGAAGTCGTTTCCGCCGAAGATGCCGCCCAGGTTCACGATGGCGTTTGCACGGTAGACGATGAACACCGTACGTTGCTCGAGCGCGACATTGGCGCGCAGACGGTCCGCCGCCGAAGTCTTTTTCGTGGTGACGACATCGAGGCCGTTCACCTTCGCGGCCGTGCCCCAGGTGGGCGAGCCATCAATCTTGGAGAAGGAGACATTCGCCGAGCCCCCGCGGGAGTTCCACTTCGTAATCGCGCCCGTTGCGGCGTCCTTCTCGAAGTCCTCGGCGCGCGAGGCGTCCATCCAGTAGAGGAGTGAGCCCGATTGGAGGGGGTTCGCGTTCAGCTTGAGCGTGCCCTCGCGCACGGTGGTGGCACCGGAGTAGGTGCGCGACGCGAGCGGCAGCTCGAGCGTGCCGGCGCCCGTCTTCATGAGGGCGAGCGTGCCCGCGCCGTCCGCAAGCGGCAGGGCGAGGACGTCGTTTGTCGCCGCGCCCACGCGCAGCTCCGCACCGGGCACGGACGCGGCCACCTGGTCCTGGCCGAAGTTTCCGAGCCTCGTGTCGCGCGCGCCCACGCCACGCAGCCCCCCCACGCTCGTCACACCGCCCACGGCGAGGGAGGAGAAGTTTCCGAGTTTCGCCGACGTGAACGGCACGCCCTTCGTGAACGCGACGTTCGCGTTGTCGAGCTTGACGGCGAGCGTCGCGGCGCTTTCCACACGAAACGCGTTTGTCACCGCAAGCGTATCGGGCCGACGGCCGAAGGCGAGCGTGTGGGCGTCTGACCGGTACCACACGAGCCCCGCGCCGAGCGTGGCGTTCGAATAGACGTTGACCGTGGTGGGACCCGAGACCACGAACTTGTCGAACGTGTTCGTGCCGCGGAAGTTGAACGTGCCGCCCGCGCCGACGTACAGGCTGCCGGGACCACGTATACCCTTCAGGAAGTTGACACCGCCCGAGCCGGAACTCGCGCACGTGAACGTGGCGTCATCCAGGAGCGTGACGACGCCGCCGAGCGTCGTGTTCCCGCTCGGCAGGTAGAAGACGCCGTACACGTCGTTGTTGGGGCCCTTGCCGGAGAGGAAGAAGTTCTGGTTGAAGGTCCAGCCGCCGCTGCCGACGCGGAACTGTCCGTCCCAACCGGATCCCTGCGTCACGTAGACGTCGCCCGCCGGCAACAGGTTCGCGCCCTCCATCCAGAAGATCACGCCCGCGATGCGCGTCGGACCGTTCCATTCGCAGAGCCCGGTCCCCCGCAGCGTCACCATGCCCGCGCTCTGCGACACGTCGCCCCGATGGCGGCTGGCGAAGGTCACGCCATTCTCGCCCGTGACCTTCGTGTTGAGGATGAGCCGACGATTTCCGCCCCAGCCCGAAGTCGTGGGACTCGACATCCAGATGACGCCCGGACTCGCGCCGAAGTCGAACGTGCCGTCGCCCGCTAAGTCAAGCGGAGTATCGCCGCCCATCGGATTCTGCAGGTTGAAGATCACGCCCGCGGCGTGGGCGGCGTTGTCGTCGCCCACCGCGAGCGTCACACCGTTCGAGAGCGACAGCAGAGCCGAGTTCTCCACCACGAGCGCCGCGACCCGCTTCGACGTCTCGAGCGTGTTTGTGGCCGTCACCACGGCCACGTCCGTCTCGGTGGCGTCCGCGAGGTTGACCATCTGGTCGGCCGGATACGGCACCAAGCCCTTTTCGGCGTCGTAGGTGGTGAAGCGGAACGGCCAGGACTCGGCCGAAGTGTCGCGCGTGACGACGCCGGGGTCAAGCATCCCGTTCACGAGCGCGGGCGGGGTGGTGACGAGCAGCCGCTCCGTGTCGCCGAGGGCGTCCAGGCCACCTTCGTTATGGACGCAGAGCGTGGAACCGTCGCCCTCGGAGGCGAGCGAGGCGAGCGTGAGCGTGGCCGCGCCGCCGCTTCCCTTCGTCCAGCGGATCGAGCCCGAGCCGATGCCGTAGGTGGTGGCGCCAAGCGAGGCGGCCCCCGTGCCTCCCGCAGGGAGGGAAGGTGCCCAGCGGAACGCCCCGCCACGCACGGCGAACGCGGGATCGCCCGAGGCGTAGAGTGCCCCCGTGTTGGTGGTGGTGAGCGCGCCGCCGCCTGCGGCGATTGTACCGAAGTCCGCGCACTTCGCGTTCACCGTGAGGTTGCCCGCGCCTTTCTTCGTGAACGTGTTCGCACCCGTGCCGTGGACGACGCCGTCCACGGTGGCGATGTCGCCGCTGCCCGTGCCAGAAATGAAGGCGTCGTCCGTGAGCGTGAGGCCGCTCCCGCTGATGGAGGGATATTTTCTACCGTTATTTACGTAGACCTTCACGTTCCCGAAATCGAGGCCGCGCAGCGTCGCGGCCGTGGAGAAGGTGAGATTGGCGGACTGTGTGCCGAGGAAATAGCCCACGCCATTACCCGCCGGCAACACATTACCATCCCAGTAATGCGCATCGGACGTAAAGGACGACACCGGAACCCACCAGGAGTTCGCCCAGTAGAACCCGTCGGCAGATTCGGCGAAAACCGTTTCTGCGGTCCACGGCAACAGAAGCGCCCCAAGGAACGCCGTCCCTGTACGGACGAGGGCCAACTTACGTCTTCCCCGGAAAGCGATGTCTTTTATAAGTTTCATGACAACAATTAAGCCCCTTCATCACGTACAAACACAAGAAAAGCTTACAAAACGCCATCAAGGCGGCACCTAAACGGCTTGCCTTGATGGCGTATTTTTAGGATGAAAAGATACGTGCGCCCGCTCGGGCACACGCCACCTTGCCCCGCACTCGCGTCTTCAGGCACGGCACAAAGCCGCACCGAAGAATACAGTCGAAGTATGGCAGAAAGGCCACCTTCTGTCTACCACCCCTCCGGTTGCGTCAAATGAAATGCGGACACATGCTTATGCACTTGACTAAGGTGGCCTCATGCGGGATCATTGACGCATGGGA
>DAOPZC010000046.1:0-38626 GCA_035353175.1 Kiritimatiellia bacterium
CGACCACGCGCAGCCAGCCGTCCTGACGCAGGGTCACCATGCCCTCTTTCATGGCCAGCTCTTTGATGATGTTCGCGGGCTCGCGCGCAACCACAAGGGCGCGGAGAGGGTCGGACATGATCATCACCTCGTTGATCGCGCTGCGGCCGCGATAGCCGGTGAATCCGCACGAGGGACACCCGTGGCCGTGGATGAATTCGGCTTCGCTGACGCGGTCGGGATAGAACATCGCGATCTCGTTGCGGATGGCGTCGGGGGCGCTGTAGGGCTCTTTGCAGTTGCGGCAAACGCGGCGCACGAGACGCTGTGCCACGATGCCTTCCACGCAGGAGGAGATCAGGTAGGGCTCGACACCCATGTCGATGAGACGGGTGACCGCGCTGGGCGCGTCGTTGGTGTGCAGCGTGCTGAGCACCAGATGTCCGGTGAGGGAGGATCGCACCGCGATGTCGGCGGTTTCCGAATCGCGGATTTCGCCGATCAGGATCACGTCCGGGTCATGGCGCAGGATGGAGCGCAGGACCGTGGCGAAGGTGAGCCCGATCTTGCTGTGGACTTGGACTTGGCTGATGCCCTGCATCTGGTATTCGACGGGATCCTCCACCGTGATGATTTTCGTGCCGGACTGGTTGAGGCGGGCAAGCAGCGCGTAGAGCGTGGTGGTTTTTCCGGAACCGGTCGGGCCGGTCATGAGGATGACACCGTGCGGCAGCTCGGTCAGTTTGGCGATTTTGGGGAGCTGGAAAGGCGAGAGACCCAGCGTGTCGAGATCGATCTTCATCGTGCCGCGGTTGAGGATGCGCAGGCAGCAGGTTTCGCCCCAGCCGGTGGGCAGCACGGAGACGCGCAGGTCGTAGTCGTTGCTGCCGCACCGCACTTTGATGCGGCCGTCGTGCGGCTTGCGGTGCTCGGCGATATCCATGGCCGCCATGATCTTGACCGAGGAGCTGACCGCGTTGCGGAGCCGGTCGACGCCTTTGGGCAGGGGAATCTCCTGCAGGATGCCGTCGATGCGGTAGCGCAGGCGCAGCGATTTCTCGAAGGGCTCGATGTGGATGTCCGTGCAGTCCATGCGGATCGCTTCGGCGATGATGAGGTTGATGAAGCGCACCATGCCCGTTTCCTGCGTATGGACGGAGATGTCGGCCTCGTCGTTCTCCTTGGGCATGGCTTCGGCTTCGGCGATGAGCTGGTCGATGGTCTCCGCGCCCAACCCGTAGAAATGGGTGAGCGACATAGCGACATCGCTGTCGGGGCAGAGCACGAAATCGATGCCGGCGTCGAGTACCATGCGCAGCCCGTCAACGGTGGTCAGGTTGGGCACGCGGCTGGCGGCCAGCAGGAGAATGCCGTTCTGGAAGGTGAGTGGCACGATGCGGTGCCGCAGCGCGACTTTGGCGGAGACCTTTTCGATGGCCTCCTGCTCGATCTTGAAATCGCCGATGTTGTGAAAGGGGATGCCGCTGGCTTCCGAGAAGGCCTTGAGCAGGTCGGTTTCGTTGACGATGGCCTCTTGGATTAGCAGACGGTCGACGCCCTGCAGGGTGAGGGCCGCACGCCCCTGCAGCTCGCCGAGTTTGTCGAGCGTGAGCAGGCCGTGGTCAACGAGTTTCTGGGTAACCTCGACGACCAGTTCGTCGGTGTTGTAGCGGATTTGACGGTCAGAAGACATAAGAAGAAATCGGGTTAAGGATACGGGTTACGGGCATGTTACGGCTGGGCTTTCTGCTTCGCCGCTTTCTGTTGCAGGGCCTTCTGTTGCGCTTTTTTCTGAAGCGCCAGCTTCTGCTGTCCGGGTTTCTGCGGCTGTCCGGCCAGTTGCCGGGGCACGGCCTTCTGCGGGATTCCCTTCTGGGGGACGGCTTTCTGTTGCGGCGCGCCCGGTTTGGCCGGTGCTGCCGCGCCGGGTTTTACGGGAATAACTTTTTTGGCGGGGGGCGTCGTGTCAGGCTCGGCGGCGAGTTCGACATTGCCGCCGATCGCCAGCTTGCGGGTGGTGCCGTCGGGGAAACGGATCTCGGCCTCGCGGACGTTGGCGCTCATGATCTCTACACCGTGAACGGCCTGCTTGCCCGCATCATAGAACAGCGTCGAGTTTGCGACCGAGTCGTGAAACATGGCGGCCTGTGTGCCGTCGGGGCGCTGGATGAAGCCCAGGAAAGAGAGCTTGGGTATGACCATGGGGCGTCCGTCGGGGCCGGTCAAGGCGCCGGGCACCGCGTCTTTGTCCTTTTTGCGGAGGTGGGCGAAAGGGTCCTCTTTCTTGTTGGTCGCGGACGCGACGCCGGTGAGCCCCGCCGCGGCCTGGGCGGCTTTGAGTGCCTTGAGGAAAGCCGCCCGCTCCGTTTCATTCGTGAAGATGGCCTCGAGCGTCGGGCGGAACGGGTCGACGGGGATGGAGAGGCTTTCTGCGGCGAGCTGGTTGGAGACAAACGCGAGCGTTCCGATCTCCCATGCCGGCACGAGGTCGGGCAGTTTTGTGCCGCCGTCCTTGAACGGTTCAACCGGCGTCAGGTATTTAAAACCGCACCATGCGGCCGTCCCGAAGAAAAGCGCCGCGGCCATGAGGCAGAACGCCTTGGCATTGAGATGCATGATCCATTTCCAGAGCTGGTCCATGTCATAAATCCTTTGCTTTTCAAGAGTGCCCAGCCGGTCATTCGAACAGAAGGGCGGAGAGGACGGCCTTCACGCGCAACTTGGAGTCGAACGTGGGGCCGGACTCGATGCGCAGGTTGCGGAAGGTGAAGATCTGGTTCTCCTCAAACACGGATTGGAAGAAGGTGTAGAGGTGCTCGAAATCCACATCGCACTCGATGCGCACGGGGTATTCCTCAAAGATCTTGCGTCCTTTTTTGTCTTTGTGCTCGACCGGGGAGAGCGGGTAGATTTCGACGAGCCGCTGGATTTGGCGGTCCAGCGTGAGGTCGGCGAGTTTCTCGACCGCTTTGAGCTGCTGCATGCGGACGCGGATGGCGTCGCCGCTGGCGACCGTCTCGTCGAGGCCGAGCTCGGTGGGGATGAGCTGGATCTTCAGCTCGCCCGACCGGGCCTGCAGCCGCTGGCGGATCTCGTAGAGCTGCACCTTGTAATCGATGCGGTTGACCTCGGTGTTGCGCACCACTGTCTGGTTGGGGAAGGCCGCCAGACGCTCGGCGATGCGCGACCACTCGTTGGAAAGCGTGACCAGATTGGCCGATTCGTGATTGGCGATGGCCTGCATGTTGGTGAGCGAGAAATTGGCGTACCGGCTGCTTTCGAGCTGCTGGCGCACCATGCGGTTGTTCTCCGCCAACTCGCGCTGGGGGATCAGGACGAACCGCACGGTCAGGAAGGCGCTGATCACAACGAAGAGCAGGATCAGCACCACCTGCATCCGCTCAGTCTTCAAAAACTGGAGGGAGGGCATCTTCATGGACGTTTCACCTCGATTTCAATCACAAACCGCCGGAATTTTGGGACCTTCTCCTCTTCCAGCTCCGGGATGCCTGTCGGCGCGAGCACCTGGTCGTCGCTTCGGAGATCGACGCGGACGATTTCGGGAGACGTCTTGAGACGCTCGATCATTTCGCGCACGCTGACCAGACTGGGGTTGGGCGTGTAGCCCTCCACGATGAACACGGACCCCAAGGGGTCGAGGAGCTCCTTTTTGGGCGGCGGCTCCTGCTTGCTGGAGGGCGCGGAGGGCGCGACCGCCGTCGCCCGGATCGTGCGGAAGAGCGAGAAGGGATTCTTAACGGCGGCCTGCGGGGTCGTGGCTTTGGCGTCCACGTCCTGTTCTGTCGGGTTGTAAATCTTCTCGTCGCAGAAAAGGGTGATCCAGTCGTTGGGATCGACCGTCGAGGCGACGAGCGAAAGCACTTCGCGGGCGAGCGGGCCGTTCATCAGCAATCCGGAAAGCGGCACGGAGTTCGTCAGCATCTGAGCGCCGAGGCCTTTGATTTCCTGGATGCGCTTGTCGATCTGCTCACGCCGACGGAGTTGCTCGCGCTCGGTGTCGAGCTGCGCGCCGTCGCGTTTGAGCAGGTAGACGCCCGTTCCGCTATAGAGGCCCATGGAGGCTGTCAGCAGGATGGCCGCCGCGATCCACCAAGGTTTCTTCGCGCGAAAGACGACCTCGTCCTTTAGGTCTCCCGGCAGGAGCGACAGGTGCGTGACGCCGGCCTGCATGGCGGAAATCGCCAGGCCGAAGGCGAGATCGTAGGTGCCCGCATAGGGGCGGTAGGCGTCGGAAACGCCCCGCAATTCGGTCGAGTGGATGACCGGCAGAAAGAGTTTTTCGGAGAGGTGTTCTTTGAGCCCTTTGAGCTGTGCGCCGCCGCCGGTAATCACGATGCGGCTGACCGTATACTTGCGGTCTTGGAACTGGCTGCGGTAAACGCCCATGCAGGCGTTGAACTGCGACACCCAGCGGTCGGCGGCTGTGCGGAGGGCCTCGAAACAGGCGTCGGTCTCGCGCAGGCCGCAGTCGACGTGCTTGCGGACCTCCGCCTGGACGGCAGGAAGCCCTGTGGCCTGGGCCACGGCATCGGTGAAGAGCTTGCCGCCGATCGGGATGGAGCGCGCGAAGAGCAGCCCGTTCGTCAGCCCGACGCAGACCTCGGTCTGGGTGTGCCCGATGTTCACGTAGCACCAAGGCGTTTCGTGGTCTCCCGCCAAGCTCTCCAAGGCATTATACAGGGCGACGGGGCCGGCGATCAAGTCCGCCGGGAGGACGTGGTTGAGATGGGCCTCTTGGACCGCGGCCGCGATGGAAGCCGGGCGAGCCATGGACATGATGTAGTGCCGGACGCCCAGTTCAAAGGGGGGCTCGAAGGCAAAAACGTCATGCGTCATGACGTCGCCGGCCATCTCGTTGAACTGCGCAATGTCCATGGCGGCGACCTGCTCGGGCGTCCGCGGATCATTCTGCATGATTCGCCCGCTTTGGAACACGGTCTGAGAGCCGGGGAGGGCCACGGCGCAGAAGTGTTTGGCGATGCCGACCGAATCAACCCACGCGCCGATGAGTTTGTGCGGGTTTTCCTCGTCCATCGGCAGTGCGAAGGTTTCCGCACGCGTGACAAACGGCTGGTTGTTGCGAAGGCTCACCCACACGGCGCGCACGGAGCGCGCGCCGACGTCGATGGCGATCATCTGTTTCATTTTGGCCATAGTACCTTAGCGGATGAAAGAGGTCTGAAACGGGCGGGTTTAAACCGGCAACGGCGGGCTCGTGTTCGCCGGATAAGGAGCAAGCAACTTATGGTTTCTGGGCTGCCGCGGGCACGGCCGCGGGCGCCGCCGCGGCAGGTACGGGCTCCGCCGTTTTCGGCGCGGCTTGCGGCCCTCCAGCGGCTGCGGCCTCTTTCAGGATGTTGGGAATCTTGGCGTTTTTCGGCACCGCGAGCCCATAGCGCTCGGCATTGTTCAGCGGGATCAATTCTTCGCCCTCGTCGCTAATGAGCGTCGCGGTCACGAAAATGAGGATGTTTTTGGTCGTCTCGGTCTTCGTTTCCGTCTTGAAAAGATAGCCGATGACGGGCAACGTGGAAAGCCACGGTGTCCCCGATTCATCTTCAGATTTGCTGGTGTCGGCCAGACCGCCGAGTACGACGGTCTCGCCGCTGCGCACGACGGCTTCCGTCTCGATGTATTGCCGCGAGAGAATCGGGACCTCGATCGCCGGCTCCTCGCTGCTCGAACCTTCGTTTTTGGTGTTGTCGAGACTGCTGAGCTGGTATCTTTTCCATTCTTTGATAGAGCTGATTTCGGGGCGCAAGACCAGGTTGATGGCCGAGAGGTCCGCGCCGACACTGGGCGTGACGATGAGCGAATAGCCGGTCTCGACGATGGTGGGCTGATTGTAATCGTAGGTCACGTTGTCGCGCGAATTGTCGTCGTTGTTTCCGCCGCTGGTCATGATGTTGGTGTCGACCTCTTCGAAGTAGGAGGAATCCTCGCCGACGCGGAAGCGCGCTTCGCGGTTGTTGAGGGTGGTCACGCGCGGGACGACGATGGTGCGGCTTTCCCCTGACTTCTCAAGAGCGTTGAGCACGGCTTTCAAGGCCGTGTCTCCCAGCAAGGTCTGATAGGTCAGGGATCCGCCGCCGGTGCCGGCATCAGTCACACTTGCGAATGACCCCATTAAGACATCGCTGCGGACGGCTCCGATCGGAGTCGTGCTCGAGGTGGTCGAGGCGCTCGAATCGGACGAGCTCGATTCTGTCGTTTCCTTAGACCTTCCCCTGAGCCAAGGGTCGGAGTCCGATACCGATCCGGAGTCGTATTTTGACGCGCCGCGGTTGTCGATCAGCCATTCGATGCCGAGCTTGCGCATGTCGGAGATAGAGGTGGTCACGAAGCGGGCCTCGATCAGGATCTGAAGGGGCCGGATGTCCATGGCTTCGATGAGGTTCTCAACCAGGTCGAGGTTCTCGCGCGTGTTCTTGACGATCAGGGCATGGACCTTGTCGTTGAACAGGAAATCCGAACCCTCGGGTTGCGGCACGAAACGCTCGATCGACTCCAGCAATCCGACCTTGCCGGCATTATTCTCGCCTTCCTTGTCCTTCTGGGATTGCAGGCCATCGCTTGATTTGCCGCGTTCTTCCGGGCCTTTGAAGAGTGAAACGCCGTGAGGGGTTTTGCCCAACTCTGAGCCGACCATGCCCTTCCGCAGGCGGTAAACGCGCGTCTCCATGGGAACGCCGGTTGTGGCTTCCTCCCGAGGCGTCACCCAAATGAGGTTGTTGCCCACAGAGAAGGTGACGTTCAGATTCCGGCCGAGATATTCGAGCACTTCGATGAGCGGGGTGTTTTCCGCGTGGATCGTGAGGGCTTTGGGGCTGATCTCGCTGTCGGCGATGAGGTTGATGTTCTGCGATTGACCGATCTGGGCGATGATGGCGTTGATGTCGGCGTTGACGAGATGAACGCTGATTGGGCTTTGAAGCGCTTTCTGCATGGCGGTAGGCGCGGAACGCAGCGAGGACTGGTCGCCGACGACATGCTTCTTCTGGTGAAAGGTGTCTGGCGAGACCGCAAAGTTTTTGGCGTCGGCGGTGTGAAGCGCGACCGTCGGCTCCGACCGTTTGTCGGCTTCGGCGAGCCGTTCCTCCGCGAGCTTCTTGGTGATGCGCTGCTGAAGGTCTTTCAGACCGACGGCCTCGGGATTCTTCTTCGAGATGTCGATGCAGGCGAAGATCGAGTCTTGAATGTGTCCGCCATCGAAAAGCTGTTCAGCGGCGGTCACCTCGGGCGCTTTCGGCGGCGGCGGGACCGGCTCGGGGTCGGGGGCCTTGGGGCTGGTGCAGCCGGCGAGGATGGCCAACATGGAGGCCATCATGAATCGGGTGGTCGGGTATGAGGTGTTTTTCATAATCGGTGTTGAGGTGTTACGGGGTTGTGCGACGAAAATACAGTTAATGGACTAACGCGCGCGCCATGCGTTTATTGCCGTGATTCTCCGGGGTAGAGGGTGCCTTCCCACCAGGTTGGACCGACGAAGACGTTTCCCGCGTAAGCCACGTTGATGGTGACATACTGTCGTGTTGCGCGTCCCCCGCTTTTTGCGCTTGAATCGGAATAGCCATAAATTTTCAAGTCTCGCCAATGATGGTAACAGCGGATGATCGGGATGCGTGAGGCGCTGTACGGCATGATTTGCCCGTCGATCGTGTTTGAATCATCCCCGTACGTCATTTGGTCCATTTTGTAGTCCCGCATCCGGTAGTCGCCCGTCCCGGTGTGGCCCGGCACGCGCCACGAGGTCCTTGCATTGGAAAATTCGTACAGGTAACTGCAACTCTCAATGGCGTCGTTGCGGGTTGAGTCGGAGTTGCGCTCGTTATCCCAGTATGGCGAGGAATCGGTCGCGTTGCTGCCTTTGATGAGGGACACGAGTTCTTTAGGACGGGGGGTGTCGGTGCCGTCGTTCTTGTCGGCGCGGCAGACGTACATGCTGCGGTCGTCCACATAGTCGGGGTAGAGGTTGGAGAGCCAGTCCGGCGTCCGGTTGTCGTGCTCGCCGCGGTAAATGGTGAGGGCCACGCCGAACTGCCTCAGGTTGGACTTGCAATTGGTCTGGCGGGCCTGTTTGTAACCCGACTGAACGGAAACCGCCAGCGCCGCCCCGAGGATTCCGATGAGCCCGACGACGACCAGCAACTCGAGAAGCGTGAATCCCGAACGCGTTTGGCATGATGCCTGCGGAAGAAATGCACAGAAAAGAATGGATCTCAGGGGATCGCGCCGCTTCCGTTTGGCTATGGGTTTTAGTACCATTCTGTTTTGTTTCGCAGAAATCATGCCAAAAGCGGCGCGGGGTCTGCAAGGATGAAGGCCGGATTTTTGAACGGAAAGCGCGGAAAGCGCAACGGATTTTGACGGACGTGAAAAGAGACATGAATACTGGAGTACACATCGGGCCGATCGGGAGGGGGGGCGCTCTGCGTTGTGCGCAACGCAGGGGCTTGGCGAGGTTGATTTTCGGAATGGCCGTTTGCGCCGTCCTTCCCGGTTCGGCGCAGACGCTGAAGGCAAGGCCCGCGTGGAATGTGGCCGAAGCGCCCTGTCGCCTCATGGTCGAGAAGGCGTATGACGATTTCTTTCTGGTACGGATACCCTCAAAGGTGGCCGAGAAACCGGTGGCGGCCGTGCGGGTTTTCATTGCCACAAACGAAGTCGCGCCGCGGGTTGTCTGGACAGACGAGAGCGCGGTGACGCTGCTGGTCGATGCACGGGGCGCCAAGCGCTCGCAGATGATCAAGGTCTACCCTGTGCCGGGGGCGGCGGCGGTCGTCGCCGGGCCGTCGTCGGTGGCGGACCCCACGCCGTTGCGGGGCTGCGCGCGGCGCACGGCGGGCATGGATTTTCCCTCGACGCTGGCGGACGTGCAGACGCTGGAGACCCGCTGCGACGGTCAACCCGAGTGGTTCGCGGTCAGCGATCCCGGCAAGCTTGGGACAACCTTCAAGGACTGGTATCGGGGAAACTGGGAGCGCAAGAACCATCTCGTGGATTTGCAGACGTGGCTGCTGGTGTCGTCGGACGGGAAATACCTGTTCGGGTTGGCGGGCGTCGCGCCGGCGTGGCTGCAGGTGGACGGCCAGACGGTTCTCGAACATGCGGCCAACCAGCCCTATGACAAATGGACGACGGGTCAGGAAACGCCGCTCAAAGCCGGGTTGCGCCAAGTGCAGGTGCGGACGGTTTGCCGTCAGGAGATTGATACGGGGCTGGCTTGGAAGCGGGCAGGGGAGCCCGGCGTGGCCACCAACATGGTGATGTTGACGGGCGGCGATTTGCGCGAGGGCCGCTGGGAGTGGTTCGACCGCCGCGTGCATCCGTTCGCGGTGGCGGCGAGCGGCGCCGCATACCGCTTCATCGGCGTCAACGAGGTGTTCGTGCCGTTCAGGTTCACGGACAGGACCTCGTGCTGGGGCACCAACCATGTTGCGCGATGGCAGGTAGAGGGGCGCCGGGCCGGCGAAGGCGAGACGGTGTCCGCAACGTTGCGCGCTTCAGCCCTGCCGTCCCAGCTCAAGCTGCTGGCGGTCGCCGCGACCGGCGAGGAGGCCTCTTTCGAAACTGCGTTGACGTACGGCGGCCCCGTGTGGTCGGAATTCGAGGTGACCTCGAGGATGACGGGGGTTCCGGCCGTCTGCTATCCCGACGACCGGGTCCACCCGATCATCCGCGTGCGCACCTCGGCGTCTGACGGCTTGGTGTATGAACTGGTTTCCGAGATCCAGCGGACGTCGGGCGAGCGGACGAACCGTGTTGACGCGCTGGTCACAGATAAGGGCTGGGCCCGCGTTTATCTGGACGAGATGGATGCGGGCGGCCTGGCCCGGCTGTCTTGGTCGCTGCGTCATAACGGCGTGGAGATCAACAGGGGTGCCACGCGTTTCGTGCGGGAACCGTATGACGTGTTGCCGGACGCGGTGTCGGGCGAGACGCTCAAGGCCGGAGCCGAGTTTGTGGTCCTGCTGGCCTCCAAAGCGTCTCGGGGCGATCCCCCGGTGCCTTCCGCACGGGGCGGAACCAACGGCGTCGTGCTGTTGGACGGTTTCGTTTACGAGGGCCAGACGCCGGCTGACAAAGGCTGGCGGGTGGTGGATCTGCAATCTGTGGAGCAGAACGAAGCGGCATCGGGCATGTCATTGCTGCTTCCGTTTGCCGCGCTCGAAGGCGTGCTGCCCGCCTCGGTGGTGGTTTATGCCCCGTCGTTCCTGGGGGTGAGCCGCGAGGGCGACTCGGCGGGGTTCGAGCGACGTCTCTCGGCCATGACCGGACTCCTGTCCAGCCCGGCCAGCGGAAGGCCGCGCGTGCTGCTGATGGTGCCGCCGGCTTTCGATGTGCTGCCCGGGTGTGGCTGCGTGCCGGGCGACGCACCCTGCGTCCATGCGGCGGAGGCCAGAGCCTATGCGGAAATGGTCGTGCGGGTTGCGGATGCGCACGGCGTGGAGACGGTGGACCTGTTTACGGCCTTCCAGACTGAGGGCTCCGGGTCGCCGTTTGTTCGGAACGGCATGTTGACGCCTGAGGGTGTTGCGCTCACCGAGGCCCTGGTCGAAAAAAAACTCAGCCTGCCGTGAAGCGGACGACAGTCTGAGAAGAACCGGCTCCTTGTCCCCTTGACACGTTTTTTTAGGGGGCATCCTGAATTGGCTGATGTGGAGGAAATGCTATGAGTCCATGTCCATGGCGGCTGGCGTGTCTCGTGCTGTTCACCGTCCGTCTCTGGGGCGCGGACTACACCGTGGAGGTCCGTAACGGGTCAAGCGAGAGGGACAACGCGGTGGTGAGTCAGCCGGTGACGCGCGAATGGGCTGCCTCCTGCGTGTCGTACACGCTGGTCGAGACGGCGGACGGCAGGGCAGTGCCTGTCCCGTGCGGCGTGGATGCGAGCGGGGAAGCCCCCGTCTTGTTTTGGATGCTCTCCGGCAAGACCGCGCCGGGCGCGGTGCGGCGTTTCGCATGGGTGCCGGAAACAACCGTGTCCGCGCCGGCAAGCGATTTGCGCGTGACGGCGGAGGCGGATGCCATCGCGGTCGAGAACGGGTTCTTTCGTCTGAAACATCCGGCGCGGGGCGGGGGCGGTTTCCCTTATGACATTACCTACGCGCAGTCGGGCCACGCCGATCTGCAGCTCTATTTTCTCGACCGCATCGTGCGCCCGCAGGGCGGTGACGGCAGGCTCGCGCAGTACTGCGCCCGCGACTGCGCCGACGCGGAAACGCGCGTGGTTTATCAGAGCCCGCTGCGCGTGACGCTGGAGGCGCGTACGGGATTCGGGAAAAAGGCCGCGGATACGCCAGGAAATCCCCAGGCGGTATATCGCTACACCTATACGGCTTTTTCGCCGGTGGTAGAGGTTTCGGCTCGGTACGAGCGCGAGGACGACGGGCCCTGGCGCGAACTGCATTTCCTGCATCTCACGCGGCAGGAGCGACGCTATTCCCAGTTCGTGGCGGGCGATGCGGCCGCAACTTATCCGATGCAGGCCAAAGGCACGCGGAGCCGGTCGATCACGGGGCCGCAGTGGGCCGTCATGAGCGACGGGGATGACGCCTGCGGCGCGGGGTTCGATGGTGCGGTCTGCTGGGACGCTTCGGACCAGTTCGTCTACTACATCCGCAGCGGTCACGCGACGTGGGAGGGACCGAGCCACCGTTTCGACGGCGGGCTCTACTTCGGCCCGGCGAAGGAGGCCGCGTGGTATGGGCAGTGGCTGGGGCGCGAGCGGTCGCCGGAGATCCGGCTTTTCAGGGACGGCAAACCCTGGGTACCGGTCGAGCGGGAAGCGCTGAACGGCGCGTTCGAACTCAAGAACGACGCGCTGCGCATGGTCTTCGACACGGCGGAAAACGGGTTCGCTTGCCTCGGCATCGAGAACCGGTTGGCGGAAGACGCGCGGTTCGTCCGGACGCGCGAAGATGCTGCGGGCTTGTGGTCGCTGACTTTTAAGGCTCCGCCGGACGCCTCGGGGAAACAGGAGTCGGTAGAGCTCAACGACCGCTCGCCGGCGCCGCGGCGTTTTGCGGAGCGCTCGCGGCGAGGCCTCGCGTTCGTGTGGCAGGGGCTCGACCTGCCGGGCGAGCCTGGGGTGGTGGATGTGCGCGCGGAGGTGCGGCTTGACCCCGGCGAGGGCGCGAGCGCGTGGCGAATCAGGGTCGCGAACCGCAGCCGCCGATACGGTTTATGGGAAACCTCGTATCCCCTCTTGCGCGGCGTTGTTCAGCCGGGGGTGGGGGATGCGCTGCTGCCGTACGGGAACTGGGGCGGCTCCTTGCTGCGGCGCCATCGGAATAGCTATGAGGGCGGCTATCCGTCGGCGCGCTGCCCGCTGCAGATGTGCGCGTTCAACCTCGGCGAGGCCGGGTTGTACCTGGCGGCGCACGACGGCGCGTCTCGGACCAAGCGACTCGTGGTGACCCGGGAACAGGACGTGAGCTTCAGACTGCTGGCTGAAAACGCGGGCGTGCCGGGCGCGGCGGGCGCGCCGGACTACCCGGCAGTGATCGCGGCCTACCGCGGGGACTGGTGGGAGGCGGCGCGGCTCTACCGCGCGTGGGCGACGCGGCAGGCGTGGGCGGCCAAGGGGCCGATCCGGCAGCGCGACGACTATCCGCGGCGGCTGGCGGATCTCGGCTTCTGGATGCTGTTGGGCGGCGCGCCCGCCGGCGTCACGAACCTCATGGCCGAGACGGCGCGGCTCTATCCGGATGTGCCGGTCGGCGTCCACTGGTACTCTTGGCATCAGATCCCGTTCGACAACAGCTATCCCGAATATTTTCCGGCTAAGGAAGGCGTGGCGGAGGCGACGCTCGCCATGACGCGCAGCGGCCAGACGGTCATGCCTTACATCAACGCGCGGCTGTGGGATCAGGACATCCCGAGTTTCCCGGCGGCGTTCCCCGCGGCCTGCAAACAGCCTGCTGGAACGAACTATGTTGAGACCTACGGGTCGGGCCGCAACCTCGTGCCGATGTGTCCAGCCGCGCCGCTGTGGCAGTCCAAGGTGGCCGAGATCTGCCACCGTCTGATCTCCGAGTGCGGCGTGAATGCCGTTTATCTCGACCAGATCGGCGCGGCCGCCCCGGCCGCCTGCCATGACGCGTCGCACGGGCACCCGACGGGCGGCGGCCGCCATTGGACGGACGGCTATCGCACGATGTTGACCCCGATTAGAGCGGAGGCGTCGCGGGCCGGTGCCGTATTGACTACGGAGAACACGGCAGAGCCCTACATGGACACGATCGACGCGTATCTCGCGTGGAATCCGCGGCATCAGGAGGATGTGCCGCTCCTGCCCGCCGTGTATTCCGGATACACGGTGTATTTCACCAGCCCGCAGGCGGCGCAGGATTCGCTCGACGCCTTCTGTGCGGCGCAGGCGCGAGATTTCCTGTGGGGATGCCAGCTGGGATGGAACGGCGACTGGATCCTGCGCGAGCCGCACCGCGAGAAACAGCGGTTCCAGCACGCGCTCTGCCGCTGCCGGCTTGCGGCGAAAGACTTCATGGTCTACGGCCAGTTCGTCGACGAGATCCGGCCTCTGAACAACGTGCCGGAGGTGACGCACCAATGGCACCGGACCCAGCCGCATACGGCGCGGCTGCCGGCGGTGATGGGCACGGTCTGGCGCGATGATCGCGGGCGGCTGGCGGTCTTTGTGGTCAACACCAGCGGGGTCCCGCAGAAGTTCGATTTCCAAATAGAGCCGCAGCGCTGGCTGAAATCGCGCGGCCCGTGGCGGTTGTCGACGCTCACGCCCGAGGGAGAGAACCCTGTCTGTCTGGCGCAAGACCGGGGCGTGTGCCTCGGCGACCTTCAGCCGCGCGAAATCCGGGGCTTCGTCCTCACACCGCGCTAGGGCAGCAGGACCTTCTGCCACAGCGCGTCGAGGCGCTTCGCGGAAACGGGGACAGGGGTGCGGAGCTCCTGCGCGAAAAGCGAGACGCGGAGCTCTTCGACCAGCCAGCGGTATTGCGCGAGCAGAGTGCGGTCGTGGCGCGGCGGCTCGGCGAGCGAGACGTGCCGAACATAGCGCTGCCACAGGGGCTGGATTTCGGCGAGCTTGCGCAAGTCGCCCGCGGGGTTGGTCTGCGCCCGCTGGATGCGGACGCGGCAGGCTTCGAGATAGCGCGGCACGCTCTGGAGCTGCACGGTCGTGACCGACTCGGCGAATCCGGGGAAGATCAGCCACGCGAGCTGCTCTGAGAGGTCGTCGAGCGTGGCCTGCTGCAGCAGTGTGTTGAGCAGCAGGCCTTCCACCTCCCCGGCCGCGTGCAGGACCGCGACGACGAGCCGCGTGCGGACGGTGTGGACACCGTTGAGACGCACCTTCTCGGAGACCAGCCTGTCCTGAAAAGCTTTCTCGTCACGGATGACGGGCTTGCCTTCCGTGAACGTTTCGCGCAGCGTGGCGCGCCCGATCTCCTCGCCGAGCGTTTCGGCACTCATCTCTGCTTGCTTGACGTAGAGCGCGACGGCGCGCGGCAGGGAGACCGGCTGCACGAAGCGCTTCCATTCTTTGCCGAGCGTCAGCGCGAAAAGACGGCCGACGCCTTTCTCATGACTTGCTGCGGCTTCGGCCGGGTCGGCGAAAAGACGGAGCGAGACCGATGTCGCCGCATCGGCGAGCGCCGGATAATGGATGATCGGCCAGCCGGCTTTGCCCACGTCGACCTGTGCCGGAAGCGGGCCGAAGTCCCAGCGCGTCAGGTTGTCCTTGTGCCACGGACTCGTGGCGCGTTCGGCGGCCGCCGCCTCCGCGGCGCGGCCGGCAAACAGCTTGACCAGCGGCGCGACGTTGCGTCCGTTGCCCAGTTCGCGGCCGTTCTCGTCCACCGCGACGAACCGCATGCGCAGATGGTCGGGGTGGGCGTCCTCTTTCCATGTTTCTGGCGGCACGCGCACCCCGCGCGCGGCATAAAGCGCGTCCGAGAAGGCCTCCGTCAGCGCGCCCCGTCCGGGCGTCATGCGGGTGCGGCACATGGCGAGCGTTTCGTCGACCGGCTGGAGCAGGCGGCGGAACTTGGTGGGCAGCACGTTGACCATCCACCGCAGCTTCTCGTCCAGCATGCCGGGCACGAGCCAGTCGCTGCGCCAGGCCGCGACCAGCGGCAGAAGCGGGGCCGGCACGGTGCACGTGATGCCGTCGTCGGGCTCGCCCTGCGCGTGACGGTAGCTGAGCGACAGACGGTTGCCGCCGAGCGTGACCGCGTCCGGGAATTCGAGCGCGAGGTCGCGAACGGGCGGCAGGTCGGTTTCGCGCATTTCGAGCGCGGCGGCCGTTCCGGGCGGTTGCGCTTTGAGCCACTGGCGCAGGTCGGACGCGCTGCAGACGGCCGGCGGCAGACGCGCGGCATAGAAGGCGAATGCGTGCTCGGGGTCGAACAGCGCGCCGTGCTGACGGGTTTTTTCTTCGGCGTCGAGCAGAATGCGGATCCGCGCGAGATTCGCGGTCAGAAACGGGGGTGGCGGCGCGGGGTAGGCGCCGGAGACGAGTCCTTCGCGGATGAAAATGTCGCGCGCCTCGGCGGGGTTGATCCGGCTGTAGTCGCGTGTGCGGCCCTCGGTCAGGACGAGGCCGAAGAGCGTGACCCGTTCCTTGACGCGCACGAACCCGCGCGCCGGATCCCAAGCGGCCGAGTGGTAGCTGTATTTGCAGAGCCTTTTGGCGACGGGCTCGATCCATTCGGGGTCGATGCAGGCGGCGGTGCGGGCGTAGAGGCGCGAGGTCTCGACGAGTTCGCCGGTCACGATCCAGTCGCGGGTGATGGTTTTCTGGCCGTGGCGCGGCGTTTTGGGGTCGGGCTTCTGTTCTTTGAGTTTGGCGAGTCCCGAGCCGGGGAAGATCGCGAAACGGATGCCGCGCGTGCCGCGGTAGTCGTTGCATTCGGGGTCCCGCTTGCCGATGTTGCCGAGCAGGCCCGTGAGCAGGGCGCGGTGCAGGCCGGTGTCGCCGCCGGTGGCGGAGGTGACCTCCAGCTGCAGTTCTTTGCAGAGGCGTTCGAGCTGCTCGCGCAGGTCGATCCAGTCGCGCATGCGCGGGAAGGAAAGGAAGTTGTCTTTGCAGAGGCGGCGCGTGGCGGATTGCGAAGCGTTGGCCGTCTGGTCGCGGTACCAGCGCCAGAGCCGGACGATGGCGGCGAAGTCGGAGAGCGGAGAGAGGAAACGGGCGTTAAGCTTGTCGGCTTCGGCCTGCTTTTCGAGGGGGCGCCGGCGGGGGTCGTCGCACTCCAGCGCGGCCACGACGATGAGGGCGTCGGCGAGGGCTTTCTCGTGATGCGCGGCGAAAAGGATGCGGGCGAGCGCCGGCTCGAGCGGCAGGCGCGCGAGCTGCCGGCCGAGGTGGGTCAGGTGGGGCGGCCGGCCGCCCGCCCGTTCGGCGGCGTCATTCGGCGCGGGGCCCTCTTCGATCGCGCCGATCATGTCGAGTTCGCGGTATCCCTCGCGGATCATGGCGGTGGTCGGCGGATCGATGAAGGGGAAGGTTTCGATCTCGCCGAGCTTCAGGTCGAGCATGGTGAGGATCACGCCCGCGAGGCTGGCCCGCAGAATTTCGGGCGACGTGAAATCATCGCGCTTCTTGAAGTCGTCCTCGCCGTAGAGGCGGAGGCAGATGCCGGGCGCGATGCGGCCGCAGCGGCCTTTGCGCTGGTTGGCGCTGGCCTGCGAGACGGGCTCGATCTGAAGGCGCTGCACCTGCGTGCGGGGGTTGTAGCGGCTGAGGCGCACGAGCCCGGAATCGATCACGTAGCGGATTCCGGGCAGGGTGACCGAGGTCTCGGCGACGTTGGTTGAGAGGATGATGCGCCGGTTGGAGGAGAGCTTGAAAGCGCGCTGCTGTTCGCCCGCAGGAAGCGAGGCGAGCAAGGGAATGATTTCCGTGTGGGGCAGGCGGCGGCCGGCGAGGGTCTCGGCGGCGTCGCGGATGTCGCGCTCGCCGGGCAGAAAGACGAGAATGTCGCCGGGGCCTTCGGCGATGAGCTCGTCACAGGCGTTGGCGATCTGGCGCGGCAAATCGGGGTCGTCGTCCTCTTGGGCTGGACGCCAGCGCGTTTCGATGGGATAGAGTCGGCCCGGCACGGAGACGATCGGGGCCTGGTCGAAGAAGGCGGAGAAACGCTCGACGTCGAGGGTGGCCGAGCTGATGAGGAGCTTGAGTTCGGGGCGGCGGGGAAGGACACGCTTGAGGATGCCGAGCAGGAAGTCGATGTTGAGCGAGCGCTCGTGCGCCTCGTCGATGATGAGCGTGTCGTAGGCGCGGAAGAGCCGGTCGCGGCGCGTTTCGGCGAGCAGGATGCCGTCGGTCATGAATTTGATGACGGTGTCGGACGAGAGCTTTTTATCGAAGCGGTGCTGGTAGCCGACGAACCCGCCGGGCTCCTGCCCGAACTCCTCGGCCACGCGGCGCGCCATGGCGAGCGCGGCCAGCCGGCGCGGCTGCGTGCAGCCGATGAGACCGTGACGGCCGCGTCCCGCTTTGAGCGCAATCTTTGGAAGCTGCGTGGTCTTGCCCGAGCCAGTGTCGCCGCAGACGATGACGGTTTGGTGCTGACGGAGCGCGTCGGAGATGGCGTCGGCGTGCGCGGTGATCGGCAGCTCGGCTGGAAATGTGAAGTGGGGCACCACCTGGTTCGCGGCTCCATAGAAACAAAAACCCCGAAAACGTTGGGGTTTTCGAGGTTTCGTCCGTCCGGTTTTGGTGGGAGATAGTGGACTCGAACCACCGACCCCTTGCATGTCAAGCAAGTGCTCTAACCAACTGAGCTAATCCCCCAGTACAGGAAAACGGGGGGTACTATAATAAAAACCCGATGCGATTGTCAACCGTGCATTTCGGTATTTTGTCCTTTGTTTTGGCGGGCCGCCGCGGCCACTGCCGTAATGCCATCGCCTCACGAGCCAGCGTCGGTCCCGCCTCGTTTCGCGGCTGTTCGCTCCGGCGGGCGCACGAAACCTCTCACGAAGGACGCGGGGCGTTTTGTCTACACGAAAAATCAGCGGTTTTCACTTGCACCGGAGCAGGCTCTCTGTGTCGCCTTGCCAGGTTTTTGTCGTGTCAGTGTATTGCCCAGCCTCCAAGAAATCAGTAAGGTCTTTATGTTTGCGCAGAAGATAATTTCTCCACTTTTGCCAGCTACAACGTGCGCCGAGATGTTGAACGCCTATGAGCGAAAGCCTGTGATTGTCTAATAATACAGAGGCATGCCGCGCGTAGGCTCCGCTGATTTTATCGCCCCGCTGAACTTTCGCGTGTTGGATAGGTGCGTGCGTCATGACCTCATTGAATTGGTTGAATGCTTCAACTCCTATGAAAAGACAATGGCTGGGCATCACTGTACGTGCAACGTCGAGAAAAGTACCCCACCCAAAGGTGAAGTCCTTCATGCTCGGACGCTCCTTAACGGTATTCATGCCTCGTTGGACGAAAACGTAGTAGGCGGTGTCTCCCCAGAAGCGCTCTCGATCAAGCTTGTCCGTGCCGAAGAGAAGTCTCGGAATGGTGTCCAGCGTTCTCGTAGACCACTTTTTGTCTATCAGTGCCTCGCTAACAACAGCGCGGGTGTACTCTGCTTTTTGTTGCTTGTTAAATTTTTCGTCATTTTGATAATAATGCGACTCTCCCACGACGAGGAGCTTGTTCTCGGATGCTCGGTGCGCAAATGAGGTTCCGACCCATGGCAACCATTTAAGCCCCTGTGCTTTCTTGAATGAAACGTCAAACTCTTCAGAACAGTGTTTGTACGGCATTGTGTTTGCTCCCGAGTGTTATGGGCTCATATTATCTTGTCCGACATGGCTGTATCCGTATCAATAACCTTATTGGAGTAAGCCCGAACGATACGCGTGCAGTCGATGCCCAGAGACAGAATTAGCAGTCACTTTCAGGGGACTCACCCCGCCGCGCGGTCACGGCTCCAGCGGCGTTCGGGACGCGGCTCCTTGTAGATGTCTTTCTTGGCCACGATTTTTACGCTGTTCCTGCCGAGTACGGTTTCCGCATCGGCGAGGAATTCTGAGGAAGGATCGATCGTGAACGTTTTGTCGGGCTTGATCAGAATGCGCTTCTTGTCGGGGTAAATCAGGCAGATCAGCAGAGGCACGGTGCCGGGGTACTTGTCGACCAGTTGCCGCAGGCCGTCGGCACGTTTGAGCGACTGGCCGCCTTCGACCTTGATTGCGGCGATGACTTTTTCGCCGAAGTGGCGCGGCGCGTCCATGAGCGGGTAGACTTCGCGGGCGATGATTTTGGGCTGGTCGTCGCGCTTCGAGAGCGTGCCGCAGACGAGTACGGGCTGGTCGGCCACGCAAGCACCCTCGAACTTCTTGAACGCTTCGGAGAAAACCAGGACCTCGATGTTGGTCTCGCCGCTGTCGAGCACGATGATCGCCCAGGGCTCTTTTGTCTGCTTGCTGATGCGGCGCGACACCGATGCGGCCATGCCGGCCACGCGGATGTCCTTGTTGTCCGGCGCGTCGGCGACCTTCGAAAGCGAGAAGGTCTGGATGTCTTTGATGATGCGACGGTAGCGGTTGAGCGGATGGCCGGTCATGTAAATGCCGAGCAGCTCGCGCTCGTAGGTCAGGTTTTCCTTCTCCATCCATTGCGGGCAGTCGGGCAGATGGTCGGGGTCGGCCGAGCCCGTGTCGGCCGCACCGAGCATGTCGAAGAGATTGCTCTGGCCGCTCTCTTTCTCGCGCTGCTTTTCAGCGGCCCGCGAGAAAGCGAAGTCAATGTTGTTGAGCAGGCGTGCGCGGTGCAGGCCGAAGCTGTCCATGGCCCCGCATTTGATCAGCGCCTCCAGCACGCGCTTGTTGACGGCGGCGGGGTCCACGCGCTCGCAGAACTCTGTGAAGCTCTTGAAGGGGCCGCGCTCTTTGCGCTCTTTGACGATGGCTTCGGCCGCGCCTTCGCCCACGCTCTTGATGCCGGCGAGGCCGTAGCGGACGTTGCCGTCTTCCGGCGCGAAGCGGTCGAGGCTGCGGTTCACGTCGGGCGGCAGCACCTTGAGCCCCATCTCTTCGGCTTCGGCGACGAAGCCCGGGAGCTTGTCGAAGTTGCCGATTTCCGAGGAGATCTGGGCGCACATGAATTCGGCGGGGTAGTGCGCCTTCATGTAGGCGGTCTGATAGGTGACGATCCCGTAGGCGGCGGCGTGTGCTTTGTTGAAGCCGTACCCCGCGAACTTCTCGATGTTGTCGAAAATCAGCCCCGCCTGGTCCGCCGGAATGCTGTTCGTCTTCAGGCAGCCTTCGACGAAGCCCGCCCGCTCTTTGATCATGACCTCGAGCTTCTTCTTGCCCATGGCGCGGCGGAGCATGTCGGCTTTGCCGAGCGAGTAACCCGCCAGCGCCTGCGCCGCGCGCTGGACCTGTTCCTGATAGACCATGATGCCATAGGTCTCCTTCAGGATCGGCTCCAGCTTCGGATGGTCGTAAATGATCTTTTCCTGCCCCTTTTTGCGCTTCACGAACGAGGGGATCATATCCATCGGGCCCGGGCGATAGAGCGCCAGAATAGCGATGATTTCCTCGATGCAGGTGGGGTGGAGGTCGGTCAGGATTCGGCGCATGCCTCCGGATTCGAGCTGGAACACGCCCACCGTATCTGCGCGCTGGAAGAGGTCGAACGTCTTGGCGTCGTCCAGCGGCAGGGTTTCGAGCACGACGTCCTCGTTGTGGACGAGCTTGACGAGGTCGACCGCCTCCTGAAGCACGGTGAGCGTTTTGAGGCCGAGGAAGTCCATCTTCAGCAGGCCGCATCTCTCGACCGGTTCCTTGGCGTACTGGGTGACGGGCGAGCCGTCCTTGTCGCGCGCGAGCGGCACGAGGTCGATGAGCGGCTTGTCGCCGATCACCACGCCGGCCGCGTGGACGCCGGTGTTGCGGTAGAGGCCTTCGAGCACTTCGGCGTACTGCATGATGCGGCGCAGGTCGGGGTCCACGTTGCAGGCGGCGGCGAATTGCGGGTTCTCGGTTTTGGCCTTGGCGAGCGTGATCTTCGGGTCTTCCGGGATCATCTTGCAGAATTCGGCCGACTTGCTGAGCGGGATCTCCAGCACGCGGGCAATGTCGCGGATGACCGTCTTGGCGCCGAGCTGGCCGAAGGTGACGATCTGTGCGACGCGGTTTTTGCCATACTTCTGCTTCACGTATTCGATGGTGCGCTCGCGGCGCGCCTGGCAAAAGTCGATATCGAAATCGGGCGGTGAGACGCGCTCGGGGTTCAGAAAGCGCTCGAAAATCAGGTCGAAGCGGATGGGGTCGAGCTGGGTGATGTCCAGCGAGTAGGCGAGCAGCGAGCCTGCGCCCGAGCCGCGGCCGGGACCCACCGGAACGCCGTGGCTGCGGGACCACTTGACGAAGTCCGAGACCACGAGAAAATAATTGATGAAGCCGGTCTTCTGGATGATGCCGACCTCGTAGTCGAAGCGCTCGATCAGCTTCTTCTGCTCCTCGTTTTCCGGGCGGTCGTAATCGAACCCGTAGTGGCGTCGGAGTCCCTCTTTGCCGAGATGGACGAGGTAGCTGAGGCCGTCGGTGAAACCTTCCGGCACCTCGAAGGTCGGGAAGTGCAGGCTTTCGGCTTTGCCGTCTGAGAACGAGAGCGTGACGTTGCAGCGGTCGGCGATCTCCTGGGTAAGGTCGAAGGCCCCGGCGTCATTGGGAAAACGCTTTTCCAGCTCTTCGCGGGACTTGAAATAGAACTCGTTGGAGGCGTACCGCATGCGCTTGGGGTCGCTCATGGTGGTGGAGGTCTGGATGCACAGCATGACCTCGTGCGCTTCGGCGTGGCTCTGGTGCAGATAGTGGACGTCGTTGGTGATGACCGCTTTCAGACCGGTCCTCTTGCAAAGTTCGCGCACCCCTTCGTTGACGACTTTTTGCTCCGGGATGCCGTGATCCTGCATCTCGAGGTAGAAGTTGTCGGGTCCGAAAATGTCCATGTACTCCCGAGCGACTTTTTCGGCCTCGTCGAGATGCCGCTCCTGAAGGTGGACGTTGACCTCGCCCTGCAGGCAGGCTGCCAAAGCGATGAGCCCGCCGGAGTGGGCGCGGAGGGTTTCCTTGTCGATGCGCGGCTTGTAGTAGAAGCCCTCGGTGTGGGCGATGGTGTTGATCTGGGCAAGGTTGAGATAGCCCTCTTCGTCTTTGGCCAGCAGCACCAGGTGGTGGTAAGGGACGTTGTGGTCGCGGTTCGAACGGTGCTCTTTGGCGAGGATATAGATCTCACAGCCGATGATGGGCTTGATCCCCTCGGCTTTGCAGGTGTCGTAGAATTCGATAGTGCCGTACATGACGCCGTGGTCGGTGATGGCGATCGCGGTCATGCCCAGTTCTTTGGCCCGGAGAACGAGCGGCTTGATGTGGCAGGCTCCGTCGAGCAGGCTGTACTTGGTATGGAGGTGAAGATGGGCGAAAGGCTTTGGCATGACAGGAAATCCGGACGCGTCTGGGGTTGAAAAGGCGGCCGCGCGGTTCTGTCCGCAACCCCCTTGTTCCATGCCGCCAAGGATAGCAAATTTGCCCCTCCACGTGAAAGGCCGAAAACCGGCAGGCGGCGGACGGAAGCTCAGCCCACGTCTTCTTTCAGGCAGCGGAGGTGCCGCAGTTCTGCGGCGACGGCAAAGGCGGTGACGGCTGAGGAGAGGAGGTCCGAGACGGGGCCGGCCAGCCAGATGCCGGCCGTGCCCCAGCAGTATGGCAGCAGGATGATCAGGGGCACCATCACGAGGATCTGTCGGAGCAGGCTGAGGAGAATGCCCAGCGCGGGGCGACCCACCGCCTGGAAGTAGGCGATGGTGATGATCGGCATGCCGATGACGGTGAAAGCGCCACAGAAGATGCGGAGCCCGCGCGTGCCGACGTCCAGCAAGGCCGGGTCGTGGGTGAAACAGCGCACGATGGGCCACGCGAAGATCAGGACTGTGCCTGTGACCAGAAAGCAAAGCGCGGTCGCGATCTTCATGCCGAGGCGGTAGGCCTCGCTGACCCGGCCATACAGCCTCGCGCCGTAATTGTATCCGATGATGGGCTGCAAGCCATGTGTCAGACCGAAGATCGGCATAAGGAACAGGAAGAACACGCTGTTGGCGATGCCCATCGCCGCGATTTCCACGGTCGCGGCTTGAGTGGTGGCGGCCCACTTCAGAAAGGCCCTGTTGAAGGTGATGTTGACCAGCCCGCCCATGAGCTGGATCGAGAAAGGCGAGAACCCGATGCCAAAAACGCGCAGCAGCATGCGCGGATAGATGCGGATGTGGACCAGACGCAGCCGGACGACGCTGTTTTTCGTCAGATAGTGATGGAACGCATAGACGGCGGAACAGAACATGGCGAGGTTGGTCGCCCACGCCGCGCCGCGCACGCCCATGTCGAGGCCGAAAATGAAGACCGGGTCGAGGAGGATGTTGAGGACCGCGCCCAAGACCATGCAGCGCATCGACTGTTTGACGTTGCCTTCGGCTTGCATGAGGTTGCTCAGGCCGAAGCTGAGATGCTCGAAGACGTTGCCGAAAAGCACAATCCGCAGGTAGTCGCGGGCGTATGGGATGGCTTCCGGCGTGCCGCCGAAAAGCGCGAGCAGTTCATCCAGGTAATACAGCCCGATGAAGGGCAGGGTCAGCCCGAAGAGGACCTTGACCGCCACACATTGCCCCAGCACTTTTTCGGCTTCGTTCCGATTGCCTTCGCCCAGCTTGAGCGAGAGCAAGGCGCCGGAGCCGACGCCGATCAGCGTGCCGAAAGCGATGAGAATGACCATGAACGGGAACGCGAGCGCAACGCCGGCGATGGCGTCCAGACCACACCCCTGGCCGATGTACAGCCGGTCGACCAGGTTGTAGAGCGCGTTGACGACCGTGCCGATGATCGCGGGGACCGAGAACTCCTTCAGAAGCTGCCCGATCGTGTGGCGGCCGAGACGCTCGATGGATTTCATTTACAGTCCGATCAACTCGCGGATGTCGTCGAAGGAGAGTTTCTGCATGACCGTTTCGTCGGTGGCCCCGATGGTGGCGTCGATGACGGCCTGCTTTTTCTGCTGCATCGCGAGCACCTTTTCTTCGACGGTGTGCTCCGCGATGAGCTTGATGCTGTAAACCGTGCGTTTCTGACCGATGCGGTGGGCGCGGTCGGTGGCCTGATCCTCGACCGCCGGGTTCCACCAGGGGTCGAAGTGCACCACCATGTCCGCGCCCGTGAGGTTGAGCCCCGTGCCTCCCGCCTTGAGGCTGATGAGGAAGACCGGTATGTCGGGCTGCAGGTTGAAACGCTGGCACTGCTCCAGGCGGTCCTGAGTCGAGCCGTCGAGGTAGCAGTAGCTCATGCCGCGCTGGTCGAGTTCCGCACGCAGCAGTTTGAGCATGGAGACGAACTGGCTGAAGACCAGAATGCGGTGGCCGCCGTCCATGGCTTCGTCGAGAAGTTCAAAGAAGACGTCGAGCTTGGCCGAGGGCTCGCCGTAGGCGCCGGGCTTGTGATGCTCCTTGAGCAGGTCGAGGTGGCAACACACCTGGCGCAGGCGCATGAGGATCGCGAGGATTTCGAAGCGCGAGCGGTCGAAGCCCTTGGCCTTGACGAGGTCGCCGATGGTGCGCCGCGATTCGGCGAGCACGTCGTTGTAGACGCGCTGCTGGTCAAGGGTGAGAGGGCAGAAGGAGACCTTGCTGATCTTGTCGGGCAGGTCTTTGGCCACGTCTTTCTTGAGACGGCGCAACAGGAAGGGGTGGATCTTGCGGCGAAGTTTGGCTTGGGCGATCTCGCCCTCGCGGTCGCCAGCTGCGATGGGCAGCTCATATCCGCCGCGGAATTGCTCGTAGTCGCCGAGATATTGGGGCATCAGGAAATCCATGATGGACCACAGGTCGGCCACGCTGTTTTCGACGGGCGTGCCGGTGAGCACCAGCTTGCCGACGGCGTTGATCTGCTTGGCGGCGACGGCGTTCTGGGTGGAGCGGTTCTTGATGTGCTGCGCCTCGTCCAGCACGGCCACGGAGAACTGGACGGCGCGGTAGGCGTCCAGGTCGCGGCGCAGGAGCGCGTAGGAGGTGATGACCAGATCGCTCTCCGGTATTTTGGCGAAGAGCGCCTCGCGGTCGGGGCCGCTGATCATCAGCCGGCGCATGTCCGGGACGAAGGTCTCAGCCTCGCGGTTCCAGTTCTCGACCAAACTGGTGGGACAGACCACCAGCGCGGGCTTGCCGTGGGCCTGGGCGTCGGAGCGCTTTAGGCTGAGCCAGGTGAGGGTCTGGAGCGTTTTGCCGAGGCCCATCTCGTCGGCGAGCAGTCCGTTGAGCCCAGAGGATTCGAGAAATCGGAGCCAGTAGACGCCCTCTTTCTGGTAGGGGCGCAAGGTGTTCTCGAGTTTGCCCAACGGCACGGGCGCGAGGCGGGCGCTGCCGGCGCGGTTGCGCTGAGAGGCTTTTTCGCGCCAGTCCGGCGGGTCTTCGACGTCGATGCCGTCGAGGGCGTTGAGCGAGGCTTGCACGAACGGTGCATAGACCGACGGCATGAGGAAATGGCCGGGGACGTTGCTCTCGCGGCTCTGGCAGTCGCTGAAGATCGTGCGCATGGATTCGACGGCTTCGCCGTCAATGAGCAGAGTCTGCCCGTCGCGCTCGAGGAAAGAGTCGCCGCGGTTAATGGCCCGCTGGATGTCGGCCGGCGGAAGCGCGCCGCGGCCCGGCAGGTCGAAGGTGAAGCCGACGTCGAACCATCCGCCGTTTTTCTCGGCGACCTGCACGACCGGCGTGACGACCGGAAAGCTTTCCACGATCTGGATCAACTTTTCGGAAAAAACGATTTTCCAGCCGTTGCGGACCAGCGCGGGGTAGCTGCTGCCGAGAAAATTGAGCACCTCCCGCGTGCCGACCAGCGTGTAGGAGGTGCCCTCGTCGGTAAAGCCGTGATGCAGCAGAAGGGAGACGGCGGCCTTTTCGGCGGGCAGGTTGCGGGTGTGGTAGGCGAGGATGTCCTCGGGGTCGGGGAGCGCGAATTCGGCCTGCGTGTCGGGGACGCCGGACGGGAACCGATGGGGGCCGTAGGAGGCGGTGAGCGTGGCGCGCAGCGAGGCCCGGCTGCCGTGCAGCTCAAGATGGAAGACCGGCTTGCCGGGGTGTGCGACGAAGAGGTCGGGCTGCAGCTCGAATTCGACCGGAATGAGGGCGCGGAGGCACGGCAGGTCGCGGCGGAGAAAGTTAATGACCCGTTCGCGCGGTACGATCTCGTCCTTCTGGTAAATGCTGTGGTATGGAACCGGCAGCACGTTCTTCATGGGCCAGATGTGCCCGTTGGCATAAATGCGGCCTTGCCGGCCGTTGGCCAAGAACACCGGCAGTTCTCCGGCGCGCGCGAAGGGCAGTTTCGTGAACGGGTAAATCAGGAGTTCGCCGGTGTGCTGATCGAGGTCGACCCGCAGCGACGTTTGCACGGGAACCGTCTCGACCGTCAGCGTGCTTTTTCCTGCCACGGTCAGACGGGTCTGAGAGGCAACGGCGAGGATGTTGAGGAAGTCCGCGGCGGTCACCTCGAAGCGCCCCTGCGGCGGCCCCTCGCAGATGTCTTCCAGCACGCACAGCAGGTTGTCGTCTGCGGGCGAGAGGGCGAGGCGGGTGCCGCGCGGCACGGTTTCAGCCGGACGGGCGTCGCCCTCCGTCAGGACCAGGAGGCTGACGGCGATGGAGCCTTTCCAGAAGTCGGAGGCCCAAGAGGGGGGGAGCGTGAGCGCGAGGCTGGCCGGAACGCCATGCGGGCTGCGCTGGAGGTAGGTGGCGGGGTCCACCTCCGTCAGGCGGCGGGAGCGGCGCTGGTCCTCCTGATATTTCTGCTCCCGCAAGGGGTCGGCATGCCGCAGCATGAGGGCGATGCCCAGCGCGACGACGTGGGGGCAAACGAGGCCCTGGTTGCGGTTGGTATAGCAGGGGCATAGGCTCTCAATGGTGCCGTTCTCGCGGATGCGCAGCCGGGTGTGGATTTCGGACGCGGACTCGCGGGCGATGACGCCTTCGATCAGGTCCCCCTTCATGTCGGCCTTCAGCACGGCGCCGCGGCGGACGAGCTGTTCGGCTTGGACATAAACCGACTCGCCGCCCCATTTGACGAGCATGGCCTTGGTTATGTTTATTGGCCGCATGAACTCATTGGGCCTGCGACGGCGCGAGAGGTGCTCCGTGCGCGGTCACGGCCTTGACGGGAGACGGGGCGTAAAGCGGACGGGGCATTTCCATGACGTTCAGCATGCCCCATGTGATCGCGCCGGTAAGCACGCCGATGAACAGCCCGATCTTGAGCCACTCGAAGAAGGCGATGTGGGCGTGGCCGCGTTTCTCGAGCAGGCCGAGCGCCACGATGTTGGCGGTCGACCCCACCACGGTGATGTTGCCGCCGAAACAGGCCCCGAAGAGCAGCGCCCACCAGAGGACCGAGTAGTCGGACGCGTGCTCCATCAGCGATTGGATGACCGGGTTAAAGGCCGCAACAAAAACGATGTTGTCGACGAAGGCCGAACCGACCGACGTGATGCCGATGACGAAAGGAACCAAGGCTTTCGGGCCGCCCGTGGTGAACTCGGCGAGTTTATCGGCCAGGTTGTTCGTGACGCCCTGCTCCTGCAGGCCGCCCGCGACGGCGAAGAGCAGCATGAAGAAAAGCAGCGTCCACCATTCGACTTCGTGCTCGACGTAGTGGCGCGCCCGCTGAGGACGGTAGACCATGAGCAGTCCGGCGATGATGAGCGGCGTGATGATGAGGAACGCGTTGGTGTTCTCGGCGCCGGTGAGCCCCAGAATGTTTTCGATCTGGTGGTGGAACGCGATGATCAGAACGGTCGTCATCAGCACGAAGAAGCCGCGACGGTGGGGGATGCGGACCAGGGGCCCCAGGCCTTGGTGGATCTTGCGGTGCTCCTCCATTTTGAGCGAGACTTCGGCGATGCTCTTGCGGTACCAGACCAGCACAACGGCCATGGTGGCGAGCAGCGAGGCGAGCGCGATCGGCACGGCCCCCAGCACGAACTGGCTGAACGTGAAGCCCGCTCGGTTGCCGATGAAGATGCCGACCGGATTGCCGAGCATTGTTGCGGCCGAACCGATGTTCGTGCAGAGAACGGCGATCAGCACGAACGGCGTGGCGCGGACTTTGAGCGTGTCGCAGACCTGGAAGACGAGGGCCAGCACGACGACGATCGAGGAGATCTCGCCGATGAGGCTTGAGAGCAGGGCCGACAGCGCGCAGAGGATGATCGTGAACGTCGTCCCCGTCATCTTTTTCTTGTTGATGATGGACTGGATGATCCATGTGAGGAAGCCGAGGTCTTTGAGTGCGCCGACGATGATCATCATGCCGATGAGGAAGAGGATGATGTTCAGCTCGGTGGAACGCAGCATGCCGTGGAGGGTCATGGCGTGCGTGCCGATGAGCACGGCGACGCCGAGAAACGCGGTGGCCACCCGGTGGGTCGGGAAGAAAAGCGTGGTGCAGATCACGGAAACGAACGTGCACACGGCGACTATGGGAAGCAGCGTCGGCGCGATGCCGAACCGATTGGCGCCCCAGCCCGCAAGAGCCGTGATGCCGGCCATGAAGCCGATTTTTCCGAGCGCGCGAAGAGGGGGGGTCTTGACGACGGGTTCGCTATACATAACAGGTCACTCCCTGAAGACTTTGTTCAAGAAAAGGGGCAGGTTAATGACGCCCATCAGCTTTTTGCCGTTGAGAACGTAGCAGCGTGACGCGTTGTGACGGGTCATTTCTCCGGCCACGGAGACCGCCGGCGCTTTCATTTGGACGGAGGCGAAATCTTCAAGGAGAATTTCGGACAGCCAAGTGCTCTGCTCGTTGTGGAGAATGGCCGTGAAGGGCTCAAAGTTGACGATTGGGGAGAGGTCCGACATCCAGAGCAGGTATTCCGGTAGGCACACTTTGAGCAGGACGCCGGCCCGGACGATTCCCACCATGTCGCCGTCGCGGTCCAGGACCGGGATCTCGTTGATCTGTTTGGCGATGAAGCAGTCGATGCAGGTCTTGAGGTTGTCGTTGTCGCGGAGGGAGATGAACTCGTCGTCCATGATGTCGGCCGCGCAGACGTAATCCGGCAGGACCATGCCGCCGCGCTCGAAGAAACGCATGACTTCCTCGGCGGTCGCCAGCTGCGAAACCGAGCGGGCCGCGTCGCGGTCGCGCAAGATGTTGGCCAGGGCGCGCAGAATCTGCAGATAGAGCCCGGGCTGGTTGCGGGGGATGAGGACCAGCAGGATCAGGTGGACGGGCGGATGATCTTCGGAGAACGAGATGCCCTTGGCCGAGGTCGCGACACCGACGTAAGGCCGCTGGAGATCGTCCAGACGGGCGTGCGGGATGGCGATGCCGTTCGACACCACGGTGTCGCTGGCGTTCTCGCGTTCGATGATGGCGTTGTAATAGGAATCCACCTCCATAATCCCGTGGCCGTTGGCCAAGTGGGTCAGGAGCTGTCGAATCAGCTGGTTGCGCGAGACTTCTTCCTGATGGATCAGGATGTCGTCGGCGCTGAAAAAAGAGGTGAGCGCCAGGTTGATTTTCGGTGGTAAGGCTGTTTTTCGCATGGGGTGATCCCCTCTACCGTCCACGCACGCCATGTCAATCAACACTTACAAGCGGACGGTTCATTTGTACCGTAATTGCCATTAAGATAGCCGATTTGGCGGAGCGGCACAATAAAAACGCGTTATCGGCTTGCGTGTTTGCGAGTCGCAACATACACTCGATCGCAAACCGTGGATTCGGTTGCTTCGCGGTAGGGTTTGTCGGCTGAAAACGCTCATGGAGGCAGACTATGAACAGACGTCAGTTTATGGCGGCGACGGGGGGCGCGATGCTGTGGGGGACGAGCCGGGCGTGGGCCGGCGCGAACGACCGGGTGCGCGTGGCGGTTGTTGGGGTCCATGGCATGGGGCAGAGTCACATTAAGGCCTACACCGCGCTGCCGAACGTCGAGGTTGCGGCACTGTGCGATGTGGATGCGAATCAGTTCGCCCCGGTCATTCGGAAACATTTCGCGGACAAAGGGCTGAAGACGCCGAAGACCTATACCGATCTGCGCAAGCTGTATGAGGACAAAGAGATCGATGCCGTCTCGGTCGTGACCCCGAACCATTGGCATACGTTGGCGGCGATCTGGGCGATCCAGGCCGGCAAGCACGTCTCGGTGGAGAAGCCCTGCTGCCACAACGTTTACGAGGGCCAGAAGCTGGTCGAGGCCGCCAAGAAGTACAAGGTGCTGGTGCAGGACGGCGCGGAGCAACGCAGCAACCCGTGTGCGCAGACGATGGCCAAATTTCTGCATGCGGGCGGTCTCGGGGAGGTCTATATGGCCAAGGGCCTCTGCTACAAGTGGCGTAACACGATCGGCCGTTATCCCGACGAGCCGGTGCCTGCGGGCGTGGATTACGACCTGTGGCTCGGCCCCGCGCCGAAGCGGCCCTTCAACAAGAACCGGTTCCACTACAACTGGCACTGGAACTGGGACTACGGCTGCGGCGACATGGGCAACCAGGGCGTGCATGAGATGGACATTGCGCGCTGGGGCCTGGGCGTGACGCTGCCGACCAAGGTCACGGCCATGGGCGGACATTTCATGTTCGACGATGTGCAGGAAACGCCCAATGTGCTGATGGCGATGTTCGAGTTTCCCAATCCCGCGGGCGGCGGCGACAAGAAGAAAATGCTGCAGTTCGAGGTGCGCCACTGGATCGCGAACGGCGAGGACGGCCTGTGGCTCAAGGGCGCCTCGCAGGGCAACGGCTACATGGCCACGAGCGGGGGCAATGTGACCGGCAACCTCTTCTTCGGGTCAAAGGGCTATATGGCCAAAGACGTGAACGAGTGGCGGACTTTCATGGGAGAGAAGCGCGAACCTGGCGAAACCGGCTCCGGCACGGGCAACCACTACGAGAATTTCGTGAATGCGATCCGCGCGCCCGACCCTGCGGCGTTCAACAAGGGAATCGAGGATGGGTTCTATTCCTGCGCCGTGATCCATCTCGGGAACATCGCGTACCGCTTGGGGCGTACGCTCGCCTTCGACCCTGCAACGATGCGTTTTCCAAACGATGCCGAAGCCAATGCTCTGCTGACCCGCGAATACCGCGCGCCTTATGTGGTGCCCGACCAGGTGTGAGGCGATGGGCGGCTTGTCGGGAAACGGCCCAGATCACGCCTGCGGGCTCCGCCAATCTTCCGCTGTCCCCGTGCGCCATCATTCCGTTTTTGTCGGCGTGCGTTTGCCGAAGGTCTTTTGGACCTGCACGTAGAACAGGGGAGCAAAGAGGATCACGAGGAATGTGGCCGTGATCATTCCGCCCAGAACGCCGGTTCCGATCGCGTGTTGCGCGCCTGCGCCGGCTCCCGTGGTCAGTGTCATGGGAAGCACCCCGAAGCCGAAAGCCAACGAGGTCATCACGATCGGGCGGAAACGCAGCTTGGATCCCTCCATCGCGGCTTCGATCAACCCCATGCCCTGTTCGACGCGGGCTTTGGCGAACTGGACGATCAGGATGGCGTTCTTGACGGTCAGCCCCATCGTGGTCAGCAGCCCGATCTGGAAGTAGACGTCGTTGTGCAGCCCCCGCAGGTCTGAGGCGATGACGCCGCCGATGATCCCGAGCGGCAGGACCAGCAGGATCGAGACGGGAACGGTCCAGCTTTCGTAAAGGGCCGCGAGGCACAGGAAGATCACCAAGACTGAGAAGGCGAAAAGGGGCCCGGTCTGGGTGCCTGCCTGCCGCTCCTGATAGGAAAGGCCTGTCCAGTCGAATCCGATCTGGCGAGGCAGCTGCTGGGCGGCATCCTCCATGGCCTGCATCGCCTCGCCGGAACTCCTTCCCGGCGCCGGCTCGGCTTGGATGTTGAGGGACGGGAAGGCATTGTAGCGCTCCAGCCTCGGAGAGCCGATGATCCAGTGCCCGGAGGCGAACGTGGAATAGGGCACCATCAAGCCCTCCGTGTTGCGCACGTAGAGCTTGTCCAGGTTCTCGGGAAGCATGCGGAACGGCGCATCGGCTTGGATGTCCACGTGTTTGATCCGCCCGTCTTTGATGAAATCGTTCACGTAAGAGCCGCCGAAAGCCGTCGAGATGGTGTTGTGGATGGAGGCGGCGGGGATCCCCAGCGTGCCGGCCTTTTCGTAATCGACGTCGATGCGGTATTCGGGGACGTCCTCCAGCCCGTTGAAGCGTATCCTGCTCAGCCGGGAATCCCGTGCCGCCATTTCGATGAGCTGGCTGCGGGCTTCCATCAGGCCCGTGTGCCCCAATCCCCGCCGGTCTTGCAACTGGAAATCGACGCCTTTCGCGTTGCCCAGTTCCAGAACGGCCGGCGGCGCAAAGACGTACACCATAGCGGTGCGGATTTTTGAAAAGGCGCGTATCGCCCGGTTGACCACCGCGTCGGCTTTCTGCTCCGGGCGGGTGCGAAGTTTCCAGTCCTTGAGCTTGATGAACCCCATGCCGATGTTCTGTCCCCGTCCGGACTGGTTCTGTCCCGCCGTTGTCATGCAGGACTCGACCGCGTCTTTCTCTTCTTCAAGAAAATAGCCTCTGACTTTCGCCATGACAGCTTGGGTCTGGGCCAGTGTGGATCCCGCCGGCAGCGTGGCTTGGAGCATCAGGACGCCTTGGTCTTCGTCGGGGAGGTAGCCCTTCGGCAGACGCATGAAGAGGAACGCCATGGCCGCTACGATCAGCAGAAAAAGAAGGATGTAGCGGAAGGCGTGAGCCAGAGCATGGCCGACCAGCCTCAGGTATCGGTTGCGGACGCCAAGAAAGCAGCGGTCGAACAGCCGGAAAAAGGGACGCAGGAACCGGACCCCGTTTTCCGCCGCTTCGTGCCCTTGGGGAACGGGTTTGAGAATCGTGGCGCAGAGCACCGGCGTCAGGATCAGGGCCACCACGACGGAAAGGAGCATGGCCGCGACGACCGTCACGGAGAACTGACGGTAAATGACGCCCGTCGAACCGGAGAAAAACGCCATGGGGCCGAAGACCGCGGCGAGTACGAGCCCGATGCCGATCAGGGCGGGCGTGATCTGGTCCATGGATAGGGCGGTCGCCTCTTTCGGCGAAAGGCCCTTTTCGCTCATGATCCGTTCAACGTTCTCCACCACGACGATGGCGTCGTCCACCAGCAGGCCGATGGCCAGCACCATGGCGAACATGGTCAGCATGTTGATCGAAAAGCCGGCCAGTCCCAGAACCGCAAAGGTGCCCAGCAGCACCACGGGCACGGCGATGGTCGGGATGAGAGTCGCCCTTAGGTTCCCCATGAACAGGTACATGACCAGAAAAACCAGCGCGACCGCCTCGAACAGGGTCTTGACCACTTCTTCGATCGCAACTTGGGTGAAAGGCGTGGTGTCGTAGGGATAGATGACTTTCACTCCCGGCGGGAAATAGCGGCTCAACTCGTCCATCTTCGCTTTGATGGCGGCGGCCGTTTCCAGCGCGTTGGCGCCGGGCTCCTGCCGGATGGACAAGGCGGCCGCCGGCTGGCCGTTGAAGGTCGTGATGCTGTCGGAGAGGTCGCTTCCCAATTCCGTTCTCGCGACGTCCTTGATCCGCACGCTGGAACCGTCAGAATTGATGCGGATGAGAATGTCGGCAAACTCCTCGGGCGTTCTGAGCAGGCTGCGGACGAGGATGGGGGCATTGAGGCGCTGCGCGTCCTCCGCCGGAGCGCCGCCGAACTGGCCGCCAGAGATCTCGACGTTGTAGGTCTGAAGCGCCTTGGTGACGTCTTCCACCGTCAGGTTGAAGCTTGTCAGCCTATCGGGGTTGAGCCAGATGCGCATCGCATATTCGCCGCCGAAGCCCTCCACTTCGCCGATGCCCGGCACGCGCGCCAGCACCTGCTGCACCGTGGAGAGGGCGTAGTCTCGCAAATCGATGTCGTTCATGCTGCCGTCTTCGGAAATCAGCCCCACGATCATCAGATAATTCTTGGTGGATTTGCGGACGTTGACGCCCCGGCGCTGCACCACGTCGGGTAGCCGCGCCATCGCGAGCTGGAGCTTGTTCTGCACCTTGGCCCAGGCCAGATCGGGATCGGTTCCCGGGGCGAAGGTCAACGTGATGGCGGAGATGCCAGCCGCGTCGCTGGTGCTGGACATGTACAGCAATTTGTCCAAGCCCGTCATCTGTTGCTCGATGATCTGCGTCACGCTGTTCTCGACCGTTTCCGCCGAGGCTCCCGGGTAAAGGCAGCCCACGCGGATGGAGGGCGGGGCGATGGGGGGATATTGAGAGATGGGGAGGGAGTGGATCGCCAACCCGCCGAGCACCATGATCAGAATGGCGATGACCCAGGCGAAGACCGGACGGTTTAGGAAGAATCGCGAGAGCATGTTGCGTCTCCGATGATTAGTTTGAACCTAAAGCCGGTTGGGCCGCGTTCGCCGGTTTCGTCGCGAGCGTCGGGGCGGGTTCGAAGGCAACGACAGTCACTGCAGTGCCGGGTTTCACTTTCTGCATTCCTTCGGCGATCACCCGGTCGCCGGCCTGGAGGCCCGAAGAGACCAGCCACTGGTCGTTGAGCGCCCGGCCGAGCGCGAGTGTGCGTTGTTGGACTTTTCCTTGTGGGTCGACGACCAGCGTGACGGGCTCGCCTCTCGGGTTGCGGGTCACCGTCTGCTGCGGGATCAGGATCGCCTGTTCGTTGACGCCCTCGCTCACCAACGCGCGGACGAACATGTTCGGCAGAAGCTTGCCGTTCGGATTTGGAAAGACCATCCGCAGGATCACAGAGCCGGTGGTGGGGTTCACCGACACATCGCGGAATTGGAGCGTTCCCTCCTGCGGATAGGGTGCGCCATCGTCCATCAGGAGGTGCACGCGGTTGGCCGCTGCCGCGTCGCTGCGCATCTGCCCGTTTTCGAGACGCTGCTGCAGGCGCTGCAGCTCAACGGTGGATTGGGGCGCGTCGACATAGATGGGGTCCAGCTGTTGAATGGTTGCGAGCGGATCCGACTGATAAGCCGTCACGATGGCTCCGTCGGTCACGGAGGACGTGCCGACGCGGCCGGAGATGGGGGCCGTGATCCGCGTGTACCCCAGGTTGATTCGGGCTGTCGCAAGGGCGGCTTCGGCCTGCAGTATGGCCGCCTCGGCTTCCGCCTCCGCATCGCGGTCGCTCTGCACTTGGGCTTCGGCGGCCTTGAGGCCCGCTACGGCTACATTGGCTGCCGTTACGGCCGCTTCGCAATCGCTGGCGGAGACGGCTTTTTCTTTGAACAGCTCTTCGAACCGCTTCCGGTTTGCGTTCGCAAAAGCAACCGTCGCCTGTTGCTTTTCCACGCCGGCCTTGCTGGCGCTCAGTGCGGACCGTGCCCGGTCGGCTGCTCGCCGCGTGGCGGCGAGATTCGCCGCGGCATTGTCCAACGCCGCCTTGAATGGCGCGGGATCAATCTCGTAGAGCGTCTGGCCTGCCCTGACGTCGGATCCTTCTTGAAAGAGTCTCTTCAGGAGGAGTCCGCTGACCTGGGGCCGGATTTCCGCGATGCGATAGGGGGCTGTGCGTCCCGGCAATTCGGTCGTCAGCGCGAGCGGACGCGGGACGACGGTCAAGACCGCCACTTCGGGTGCGGAAAGGGCCGTAGCCGTAACGGCCGGTCGGCTGCAGGCCGTCGTGAAAATTCCGCAGAAGAGGGCTGTCCCCAACGCGCTGAAAACCATCGACCTCAAATCGGATGGCTTCACGCGGCGGCTCTGAGCGGCTTCCCTCTGATGGTCTGGATATGTTTTTGTCATTCCCCCCCCCTCTTCTCTCCCCGTGCCGGAATCCCTGCTAACGCAAATTGAATGTGTCAGAGGTCTTTGAGCAGCGGCGCCGCGGCCGCGTCGTTTTTCTTTTCGGTTTCGGTTCCGCCCCCGAGCACCGCGAAAAGCCGTACCTGATTGACGAGTTTTGCCAAGCGCAGGGAGACGAGTCCCTGCTGTGCGCTGTAGAGCGACCGTTGCGCGTCCAGCACGCTCAGGTAGCTGTCGATCCCTTTGTCGTAACGTGCAGAGGAGAGACGGTAGGCTTCGGCGACGGCATGGACCAGCGATTGCTGCGACGACACCTGCTCGCTGACGGTGCCGCGCACGGCGAGGGCGTCGGCCACTTCCCGGAACGCGCTCTGGATGGATTTGCCGTATTGGGCCACTGCGATGTCCTGCTGTGCCTTGGCGACCTTGTATGCCGACCAGGTGCGCGGGTCGAAGATCGGCGCGACGATCTGCGGGGCGAACGACCAGGCCCCCGATCCGCCTTTGAAAAGGCCGGAAAGCTCGCTGCTGGCGGTGCCGTACGCGGCGGTCAAAGAGATGCGCGGGAAGAACGATGCCCGTGCGGCGCCGATGTCGGCGTAGGCGGCCTTGAGCAGATTCTCGGACTGCGCCACGTCGGGGCGGCGCAGAAGCACTTCTGATACCAATCCCGCCTGAATGTCCTGGGGCGGCGTGACGTCATCTAGCCGCGTTGGCAGCCATTCCTCTGGCACCGTTGCTCCGGCCAGTAGGATGAGCGCGTTCTCGTCCTGTGCCGCTTGCTGCTTGAACGAGGCGACGTCGCCGCGGGCGGCGTCGACTTGGGTTTGCGCGCGGTAGAGGTCGAGTTCGGTCACGAGCCCGATGTCGTAGCGGCGCTTGATCAGCTTGTAAGAGGCCTCCTGCGCCTTGAGCGTGGTTTCTGCCAGACGGAGGCTTTCGCGGTCTGCGGCCATCGCCAGATAGGCGTCGGCGACGGAGGCGACCAGCAGGATCTGCACGCTGCGGCGGGCCTCTTCCGTGGCCATGTAGTCGTGCAGAGCGCTATCTTTGAGGCTGCGGACGCGGCCAAAAAAGTCGAGCTCCCATGCGGCCGCGCCGAGATTGGCATCGTATCGCGTGGTGGTCTGGCGTTCGCCGGAGTTTGAGAGGTCTGCGGGGGTCCGTTGCTTGCTTTGGCTGCCGGTCGCGCTGATCGTCGGCCAAAGGGTGGCGCGCTGGATGCCGTATTGCGCGCGGGCCATTTCAACGTTCAGGGCGGCGGCGCGCAGGTCCATGTTGTTCGTGAGCGCCGTGCCGATAACATGGCGCAGCTTTTCATCCGTGAAAAACGTCTGCCATCCCAAGTCAGGGGCGAGGACGGCGTTTGTCGCGACCGCCGTTTCAGCATAGGCCGCCCCGGTTGGCCACCCCGTTGGAACGGGGGGGGCTGGACGGGTGTATTTCGGGGCCAGCGTGCATCCGATAGGGAGGCCGGCGGCGGCGAACAAAAGAAGGACGATGGTTTTGTTCATGTCATTGATTCCCGGTCGGCTGAGCTACTGCAGCCTTGTTTTGAAGCTTCTTGCTGCGTTTGCCGAAGGCTTTTTCGATCAGCACATAGAAAAGCGGCGCAAACAAGGTCACCAGAAGCGTGGAGGTGACGACGCCACCCACAACGGCGGTACCGATGGCCTTCTGGGCACCGGCACCTGCGCCGTTTGCGATCGCCATCGGCATCACGCCGATACCGAAGGCTAGCGAGGTCATGAGGATGGGGCGGAACCGTAGCTTCGCGGCTTCCAGCGTCGCCTCCAGCATGCCCATGCCCTCTTCCACGCGGGCTTTCGCAAACTGGACGATCAGAATGGCATTCTTGGTGGTCAGGCCGAGCGTCGTCAGCAGGCCGATCTGGAAATAGATGTCGTTCGGCAAGCCGCGGAGGGACGAGCCGATCACGCCGCCGATGGCGCCCAAGGGCAGCGCGAGCAGGATGGAGATCGGGATGGGCCAGCTCTCGTAAAGCGCCGCCAGACAGAGGAAGATGACCAGGACGGAGAAGGCGTAGAGCGCGCCGGCCTGGGCGCCGCCCTGCCGCTCCTGATAGGACAATCCGTTCCAGTCGAAGCCGAAGCCGTTGGGCAGTTTCTTCACGAAACTCTCCATGGCGCGCATCGCATCGCCGGAACTGCGCCCCGGCGCCGGTTCGCCCAGGATGTTGATGGAGGGGAATCCGTTGTAGCGCTCCAACTGGGGGGATCCATAGGCCCAGTGGCCCGTCGCAAAGGAGGAGAAAGGCACCATCTTGCCCGCGGTGTTGCGCACATAGAGTTTCTCAAGGTCCTTTGGTAACATGCGGTAAGGGGCGTCGGCTTGGACGTAGACACGTTTCACGCGTCCGCCCTGGATGAAGTCGTTGACGTAGGCGCTGCCACAGGCCGCTGAGATGGTATTGTGGATCAGGTCGATGGGGACGCCCAGCGAGCCGGCCTTGGCCCAGTCCACGTCCACCCGGTATTCCGGCGTGTCTTCCAGCCCATTCGGGCGCACTTTGGCCAGATCGGGGTGTTGGGCCGCCATGACAAGAAGCTGGTTGCGGGCGTCGATCAGCGCCTGATGTCCTAACCCGCCGCGGTCTAGTAACTGGAAGTCAAAACCTTTGGCCGTGCCTAACTCCATGACCGCCGGCGGCGCAAAGGCGAAGACCATGGCGTTGCGGATTTTTTGGAACGCCATCATGGCGCGTCCGGCCACTCTGTCGGCCTTCAGATTCTCGCTCTTGCGGAGATCCCAATCGCGCAGCTTCACGAACGAAAGCGCCGCGTTCTGGCCGTGGCCGGCGAAACTGACGCCGGAGACCGTCATGCAGG
>DAOPZC010000047.1:0-37855 GCA_035353175.1 Kiritimatiellia bacterium
CCGATCTTCACCAACATGCTGCTCGCGGACGAAATCAACCGCACGCCGCCCAAGACGCAGGCCTCGCTGCTCGAAGCCATGCAGGAAAAGTGCGTCACGGTCGGCAACCAGACCTACAAGCTCGACGCGCCCTTCTTCGTGCTCGCCACGCAGAACCCCATCGAGCAGGAAGGGACCTACCCCCTGCCTGAAGCCCAGCAGGACCGCTTCATGTTCAACCTCTGGGTGGATTATCCCAAAGAGGACGAGGAGGAGACTGTCGTCAAGGCAACCACCGTTTCGAAAAGCGAGCAGCCCCAGAAGGTCATCACCAAGGACGAGCTACTCCAGCTCCAGGCCGTGGTTCGCAAAATCCCCGTCTCCGACCACGTCATCAAGTTTGCCGTACGCCTCGTGCGCGCGACGCGCCCTCACGACGAAAAGAGTCCGGACTTCATCAAAAAATATGTCTCGAACGGTGCCGGCCCGCGCGCGGGCCAGTTCCTGGTGCTCGCCGCCAAGGCACGCGCCGTGCTCGAAGGACGTATCCACGTGAGTTGCAGCGATGTGGTCAAGGCCGCCGTGCCCGTGCTGCGTCACCGCATCATCGCGAACTTCGCGGCCGATTCGGAAGGACTCTCAACGACCGCCATTGTCGAGCGCCTGCTCAAAACAATCGAACAGCCGGACGACAAAGACTATTGATTTTAAGTCCATGAGATGGAACGGGCCGAGACGAATGCCTCGGCCCTTCTTTTTGCGCGACACAAAAGTCCACGCCGCACCGGCGCGCTCAGCGGTACCACACCCGCCAAAGGAATAGTCCCTGCGCCGCCGCGGACGGAACGCGCGCCTTGCGGGGCGCGCAGGAGGACAACAGCTCCTTGACGGCCTCCGGCTGTTCCGCCCCTTCGCCGATGCGGAACAGGAACCCCGCCATACTTCGCACCTGCTTGTAAAGAAAGCCTTCGCCGCTCACACGAAACACGATTTCCTTGCCCTTCTTGCTGACCGTGAACGCGAAGACCGTCCGCACCGTGCTTTCCACCTCGCGCTGCGGATTCGCGGTGAAGGATGCGAAATCGTGGCGGCCCACAAAGAAAGCCGCGGCTTTGCGCATGGCCGGCACATCGAGCGGACGGTAGACGTGCGCCGCGTACAGGCGCTTGTCCGGCAATACCATCGCGTCGTTCCAGACGAAATAGCGGTACTCCTTGCCGACCGCGGAACGGCGCGCATGGAAATCGGGCCGGGCAACCGACGCCTTCAGGATGCGGATGTCCGGAGGCAGACGAGCGTTCAATGCGCGGGCAACCGACGCCGCGTCCATGCGGCACGTCAGATCCACATGGGCCACCTGGCCGCGCGCGTGGACCCCCTGATCGGTCCGGCCGCTGCCATGGATCTTCACCGGGTGGCAGACAATCCCCGCCAGCGTCTCCTCGATCGTCTGCTGCACGCTGGGTTGGTGTGGCTGTACCTGCCAGCCGGCGTACGCCGTGCCGTCATACGCGACCGTCAGTTTGAAACGGCGCGAAGGGATCTGGGCAGTCGTGAGCATGTCCGAGCCTTACACGTACTTCGCGCCGTCCGGTCTTTCGGCGACGCGGCGCAGCAGCTTCTTGACATCTTCGGCCCGGTCCTTCGGGCAAATCAGCGTGGCGTTCTCCGACTGCACCACCACCAAACCGCTCACGCCGATCAACGCCGTGAGCCGGTTCTCCGACACGACGATGTTGTTCAAGGCCTCCATGGGCTCGCATGCACCGATCACCACATTGCCGGCGAGGTCGGCAGAAAAATGACCGGCGACGGAAGGCCAGGAACCCACGTCATCCCAGCCGAATACGCCGCGCGCCATGACGATATTCTTGGCATGCTCCATCACGGCGTAGTCGATCGAGATCGCGCGCAGCGAAGGATACACCCGGCGCAAAAGCGCATCGAGCGCTTCGGGGCCCGCCTCCGCCGCCGCCACGTCGTCGCAAAGCGTGGCCAGCTCGGGCGCGTGCTCCTCCAAAGCCGCGCGCATGGTGCCGGTTTTCCAGATGAACATCCCCGCGTTCCAGTAGTACTTACCGCTCTCGACGTACCGCGCCGCGGTATACGCGTCCGGTTTTTCCACGAACCGATTCGCCTTGTTGAAGAGCGTCACCGTGCGCGTCTCCAGCGCGTCGCCCGCTTCAATGTAACCGAAACCGGTCGCCGGGGTGTCGGGCTGGATGCCGATCGTGACGATCACGCCCTCCTGGCGCGCCACCTTGATGCCATCGGCCAGCGTCAGGCGAAACGTCTCGACGTCGCTCATGAGCTGATCTGCCGTGAGGATGCAGACGACGCCCTCGGGGTCGCGCTGCCGCACCAGCCCGCACGCCACGGCGATCGCCGGCGCGGTGTCCCGCTTACACGGTTCGCCGACGATGTTCGCGCGCGGCACATTCCACGCCGCCGCAGCCGTATCGGCCACCAACCGGTCAGCCGTGATGATGAAGATGCGGTCGGCCGGAATCAGACCGTGCAGCCGTTCGACCGCCATAGAAAGAAGAGGGCGCCCGCCGAACAGGGAAATGAACTGTTTCGGCCGGGACTTCGTGCTCAGCGGCCAGAAACGCTCGCCGCTCCCGCCTGCCAGAATCACAGCATATGCATGCTTCATCCGAAAATCCTTTCGCTTGGGTCTCTCAGTGATGACGCTTGCATCATAGCACATCACCTCCGATTTTCAACCGCGGACCTCGCATTTTTGCGGCGTGTCGCCGCATGCAAACCGGAGGAACAGGTCATCTGGACTCCCGCGCTGATGAACCGGATCCGGCATTCGCCGTTGCCTTCCCTCGTCGTTTGCACTTCCACCAACTTAGACTTGCCCATGTCCGATGAAACGGCTACGTTTGTCCCATGTTGAGTCACAAAAAATGTGCAGCTTCCGCAACCATGGCCGATCCCGGAACGGTCGACCGGCTTCTGCTGGCGCACTACGGTCCCTACCGCACCGCCCGACAACCCCATCTGCTCGACGAACTGCTCTACTTCATGCTCAGCACGCGCACGACCACACCCGCCTGCGAGGCGGCCTTCCGTGCCTTTAAGAAACTGTTCCCGCGTCATGACCTGATACCCGAAACGCCGACCGAAGCGATGGCTGTTCCGCTCCGCGGCGTCGGGCTCGCCCAGCGGCGCGCCTCCGACATCCAGAACGCATGGCGGCTCATCCGCGAACGGTTCGGCCGAGTCACCCTTGCGCCCCTGCGACGCTTGCCCGTGGTCGAGGCCGAAGCGTTCCTCGTCTCCCTGCCCGGCATCGGCATCAAGATCGCGCGCTGTTTTCTGATGTTCGGGTTGCACGCGCCGGTTTTCGCGGTCGACACCCATATCTGGCGGCTCTCGCAGCGTCTCGGCTGGATTGAAGACCAGAAAGAGGCCGCGCCGCACCGCAAAGGCGCAGACGCCATCCAGGCGCTCGTCCCCATGACCGACCCGGTTTCGCTCCACGTGAACCTCATCTTCCTCGGTCGCGATTTCTGTAACGCCCGCGAACGGAACTGCCCAGCATGCCCGCTGCGGAGCGTGTGCCCGTCGAGGCGCTGATTTTCCTCTTTGCCTCCGGCGCGACGACCCGTTACACTACGCTCATTGATTTTCAAGGAGCCTATTGATGAAACCGCTTTTCATTGTGATCTCTGCGCCCTCGGGCGCCGGCAAGACGACGCTGTGCGACCTTCTGCTGCAGAACTATCCCGAGATCTGTTACTCGGTCTCCTGCACCACCCGCGCGCCGCGCCTGAACGAGGAAGATGGGGTCGACTACCATTTCCTGACCGTCGACGCCTTTAAAAAAATGATCGGCGAGGGAAAATTCCTCGAGCATGCGCTGGTCCACGACAATTACTACGGAACGCTGAAGGAACCGGTCTACGAAGTCTTGCGCGAAGGACAGTGCATGTTGCTCGACATCGACGTGGCGGGGGCAGAGCAGGTCCGCGACACGATCGCCACCCTGCCCGACGGCGACCCGATGAAAGAAGGCTTCATCGACATCTTCATCAGCCCGCCTTCCATGGAAGAGCTGCTTGCGCGTCTGGAGCACCGGGGGACCGACTCGCCGGCCGTGATCGAAAAACGCATCCGCAATGCGAAGCAGGAGTTGGCCCGCGCCAACGAGTACATGTACCAGGTGACGAACGACGACCTCGACACGGCCTTCCGACGCTTGTGCGACATCATCAACGTCAAGGCGAAGTTCATCTGATTGCAGAGGAGAGAAACGATGGCCACAATTCTGCTCGGTGTCACGGGATCGATCGCCGCCTACAAGGCGTGTGAACTGACGCGCCTGTTTGTCAAGAATGGCGACGACGTGCATGTCATCATGACGGCCGCGGCCACCCGTTTCGTGTCGCCCCTGACCTTCCGCACGCTCTCGCGCAACCCCGTCGCCGTCGAGATGTTCGACGAGCCGGACGAGTGGGTTCCGGGGCACATCTCGCTCGCCGAGCGCGGCGCGGCGCTGGTGATCGCGCCCTGCACGGCCAACGTGATCGCCAAACTCGCAAACGGACTCGCGGACGACATGCTGACGGCCACTGCGCTCGCCACACAGGCGCCGCTTGTGATCGCGCCGGCCATGAACACGGGAATGTGGGGCCACCCGGCCACGCAGGCCAACCTCGCAATACTGGCCGCCCGCGGCACCACATGCGTCGATGCAGGAACGGGCGATCTCGCCTGCGGGACCTCCGGCAAAGGCCGCATGGCCGACCCGCAAGAGATCTTCGCCGCCGCCGTGCGCCGGCTCGCCGTCAGCTCTTGAAGAAAACCATTGCGCCCGCGGGGATCTTGGCGTCATTCACCTGGGCGCCGGAGATCAGCACCCCCGAAATCAGGAAAAAGGTGTCCTGCGACCGCCAGCGGCTGCCGCAGATGGCCGCCGCTGGCCGATCGGGAGAAATCGGTCCTCCAACGGAATACCCGAGCAGCACCTTTGTGCCGTACGGAAGCTTCAAGATGCCGTTCGCGTCGAGTTGGTTGCCGCGCGCATACCGGCCGTCCGGATAGACATAGACGGTCGAGGCGCTGCGCACCTCGTCTCCCGCGATGTCCTGCGCCTTGCCGTTGTCACCCACCACCTGATACTTTTCCGCACGGTTGTCCGCAGGCGCATTCACCAAGACCTTGGTCCCGACGGGCAGCAGCTTGAAATTCGCGAGCTGGTGGCCGCGCTTCTGCTTGCCGTCCGGAAAAATATACAGCGTCGTAGGATCGTCGTAGGCGTCGCGGGCGATGTCCCAAGCGCCACGGCCCTTGGCGATCAAGTTGGAGTCCCTGGCCCCGGTTGAGGCGGAGGCCATCGTCTGTTTCTGCTGCACGGCCCCGTACAGCACCTTCGCCAAGTAGTCATCTGCCACCACCAGCCGGTGCGCTTTCACGTCGGGGTCCGAGGCCGGACGGCTCTTCAAGTTCAGCCGCGCGCGGACGGACGGCAAAGCGAACATCATGCCGCAGCGCTTCCGTCCGCGGTGGCTGCGCTTCTGCCACTTGTTGGGCGCGCCATAGGCCACGTGCGAATGTGCGAGCACATTGTGATCCGGCACCTTGTAGATGTACTTCAGCTCGCCGACCAAGGCCGCAAGCGACTGGTACTGCGCCGATGTGAGCGGCTTGTTATGGTAGCCGCACATCTCGATCCCCAACGAGAACTCGTCCACGTTGGCGCGCCCGTTCCACATGCTGCGCCCCGCGTGATACGCCTCGCGGCGGTGGTCGATGATGCGGTAGACGCGCCCGGACTCGTCGATGCAGAAGTGACACTCGCCCAGATCGCTCAGCTTCCTCAAGGCGCTCCGCGAAGGAGCCTCCGTGGTGTGCAGAACGATCAGGGTGGTCGATTTCCGGACCGTTCGCTCCCGGTTGCGCGGGCTGTAATAGCTATTGTCGAACTTGACGACGGCAAGCGCTGACGAAACCGACAGCACGACGCTGGCGACGATCACCGCGAACATTCCCCGCTTCACCATGTCCTCTCCCACATTCCCGCGCTGTCGCATCCACGCGCCGCAGCCGGAACCCTTATCTTATTCCCAGTCCGGGCGTCCGAGCACCAGATTCTGCGCCGTCATTTCTTTCGGGATCGGCAAGCCCAGCAGCGCCAGGACGGTCGGAGCGACATCGCACAGCTTGCCCGCGGGCGCAAGTTTCACGCCCGCCGCGTCCGTCGCCACATACAGGCACTCCACATCGTTCAGCGTGTGGCTGGTCTTCACCATGCCGGTCACATAGTCCTTCATCTGCTCCGCATTGCCGTGGTCGGCTGTAATCAGGACATGCGCATTCAGAGCGAACAGGCGCGGCAGCAGCTTGCCGATGCATTCGTCCACGATCTCCACCGCCTGACGCGCCGCATCGAAGTCGCCGGTATGCCCGACCATATCGCAGTTGGCGAAATTCACCGCCACAAACGCATAGGGGTTGTCCTGCAGCCGCTTGAGCAGTTCGTCCGCCACGTTATAGGCCTCCATCTCGGGATGGCTCGCGAAGGTCGCGGGGTCGAAGCGGCTGGGCACATCCACCTGCACCTCGCCCGCGTACGGCTTGGTCGACTTGCCGTTGAAGAAACTGGTCACGTGGCGGAATTTCTGCGTCTCCGCGATGCGGAGCTGCTTCAGGCCCGCCTTGGCGATCACTTCGCCCAAGAGATTGTCCATGCCGCCGTCGCCGCCCATCGCGCCCAACAAGTACTCGGTGAATTCGTCCCAGTACCGGGTGAACCCCAGATAAGCGATCTGCGGACGGACCTTGCGGACGCCCTTGTAGTCTTCGCACACGAACGCCTGCGTCAGCTGGATCGCACGGTCTTGGCGGTAATTGAAATGCATCACCGAATCGCCGTCGTTCATTCCGGCATAGTCGCCGATCACATACGGCGGGATGTACTCGTCCACCATCGGGGTCTTGTCCGGCGTCTGATCTTTTCCGTACGACTCCTCCACCGCCTCCACCGCCGTGTCCGCCGCACGTCCCTCCGCCTGCACGATGCACGCGTAGGCGACATCGGTGAGCCCGTAGTTCTTCGAGCGGTCCATCGCATAGTAGCGGCCCTGCACCGTGCCGATGACGCAGTTGCCGACCGCCTCGATTTCCTTCTCCAGGCGGGCGATATATTCCAGCGTGCTGCGGGGCGGCGTGTCGCGCCCGTCCAAGAAGGGGTGCACCACGATCCGTCCGACCGGATTCTCACTGCGTGCGCGGCGCATCAGCTTGAAGAGATGCTCCTGGTGCGCGTGAACGCCCTCGTCCTGCAGCAGGCCCATGAAGTGCAGCGCGCTGCCGTTCTTTTTCCAGTTCGCGATGAGCGCCGCCCACTTCTCCGACTTGAACAGCGCGCCCGTGCTCAGCCCGTCGTCGATGCGCTTCAGTTCCTGAATCACCACGCGGCCTGCGCCCATGTTGAGATGGCCGACCTCGCTGGACCCCTGATAGCCGTCCGGCAGCCCGACCGCCTCGCCGCTGCACGCCAGACGCGTCCAAGGATACCGCGCCTTCAGGCGGTCGATCACAGGGGTCTTCGCCTTAAACACCGAATTGCCTTCCTCGCGGGGATTGATGCCCCAGCCGTCACGGATAATCAGCACCACAGGTCTCATTGTCATCTCCTTAAACGTTTGTCTACTCAGCCTTGAGCGAAATGCCCTTTTTCTTCAGGTCCGCCACATCCAGCGCATAGGCTGGATCGACCTCCATCGGGAACACCGGCGCGCCGGTGGCGGTCGTCGGCATCTGGATGCCCGCCACCTTGAACCAGCGCAGCCACTTGGCCTGCATGTCGTGCTTGCAGGAAGCCGGCGAATCGCTGCCCGCCGCGTTTTTCACCGGCGAAAACTCCTCGGCGCGGTCGAACGCCAAGTTGACCACGGTCTTGGCGTCCGGCAGCACATCGAAAATGAATTTTTCAAACTTGTAGCCGTTGTTCTTCTCCGGCTTGACCACCGCACCGTCGTCCGCGCAAACCGGGATTTTTTTGTGGGCGATGTGCAACGGCATGGGCTTGCGGGCCTCCGCCTTCATAAAGTTAAACGAGAAGACGTGGATCGCCACGCTGCCGAACTTGAAATACAGGTCGCCCGACGCCGTGCGCCGGCTGGCTTGTTCGTCGGTCAGCTCGGTATATTCCACCATCTCGTAGTGTCCGTCCCGCTTTACGACGACGCCCAGCCCCTCTTTCGGATCGCGTTTGGCGCATAACTTGACCGAGATGTCCGCCCGGCGCGACACATGCAGGCCGATGAATGCCGGATCGGCGATCTCCACCATCGGGTTGTCCACCTGGAAATAGAAGACGGTATTGATGCCGCGCCGCTCCATGTCGGCCAGACAGCCGTCTTTTTCGAGCGCCGACAGCGTTCCGCCGTGCCCGTCCGGGCTCATGAAAATGTGCCCCGGCTGATCCAGAATGATGCGTCCGTGGCCATCCAGCGCAGGCCACATGCCCTGCACGAAGAAGGTGACATCGTTGCGGTCCAGCCCGTAATAGTTGTGGTCTTCGAAGTGCGCCCTCGTCGCCGCGTCGTTTGCGTCGCTGGTCATGACGTAAAACGGGATGCGCACGCCGTAGCGGCGGCAAAGCCCCACGATCTTGCGCGCATGGAAATAGAACAGCGAACGCCCCGTGACCGGGCCGATCGAATACGCGCCCTTCGGCCCCTCATACCCCAGCCGCGAGCCCTGCCCGCCGGCCACGAGCAGCACGGCGACCCTGCCGGCGCGGATCTCGGCCTCGCCGGCGGCATAGGCCGCCGCGCGCGCGTCATCCGTCAGTTCCACCACGTCCGCCGCGGCGGGTTCCGCGGCGGCGGACGCCGCGGATTTGCTCTTCAGCATGCCCTGCATCCGCGCGATGCTGTCGAAGTCCAATCCCGCGATCTGGTCCAGCAGCTGGGCGCGCTCACCCGTATCCAGCGACTCCCAGAACCTCAGCAGCTGACATTGTCCGTTCTTCTCCAAAATCTGTTTCGCTTGCTCGAATGTCATCGATGTTCTCCTGTTCCACAAACACCGGTCCCGGCCTCAGGCCTGCGCCTTCGTCGCGTTCTGTTTCAGATACGCCTCGATGAACGGCTGGATGTGCCCGTCCATAACGGCCTGCACGTTCGAGGTCTGCTCGTCCGTCCGGTGGTCCTTCACCATCGTATAGGGCTGGAACACGTACGAGCGGATCTGGCTGCCCCACGCGATTTCGCCCTTCTCGCCATAGAACCGCTCCATCTCTTTACGCTGGCGATCCTCGTAGAGTTCGTACAACTTGGCTTTCAGCATGCTCATGGCCTTGGCACGGTTCTTGTGCTGCGAGCGTTCGGACTGCACGGCGACGACGATTCCCGAGGGCAAGTGCGTCAGCCGGATCGCCGAATCGGTCTTGTTCACGTGCTGACCCCCCGCGCCGCCGGAGCGGTAGGTGTCGACGCGCAGGTCCTCCTCCTTGATCTCCACATCGATCTCTTCGGTCAGCTCGGCGACCACGTCGAGCGAACTGAACGAGGTGTGCCGCCGCTTATTCGCGTCAAAGGGGCTGATGCGGACCAGGCGGTGCACGCCGCGCTCGGCCTTCAGATAGCCGTAGGCGTAAGGGCCGGTGACCAGGAAGGTGACCGACTTGAGGCCGGCCTCTTCGCCCGGCTGCGAATCGAACACTTCGACTTCGAACCCGTTGTCTTCACAGTACATGCGGTACATGCGGAAAAGCATATCGGCCCAGTCGCAGGACTCCGTGCCGCCCGCGCCGGAATGCAGCGTCAAGTAAGCGTTGCAGGCGTCCAGTTTGCCGCCCAGCAACGACTGCAGCCGCAGTTTCGACACCATGACATCGGACTTGTCGAACACATGTGCCATTTCGGCGAAAGCCTGCTGCCGCTGCGGGCCCTCCTCCTCAGCCTTGGCCAGTTCCAGCATCAGCTCCTGATCTCCGAGCAGGCGGACCAGCTCGTCGAACGGACGCACAAATGCGCGTTGAGCGTTGGTCTTGGCAATCACCTCTTTAGCCGCGTTCTGATCGCTCCAGAACTCCGGCAGGGCCGCCGTTTCCTCAAGCTGCGCAAGAATGGCGCGACGGCTCTCAATGTCGAGATACCCGCGCATCTCACCGATTCCCTCTCGCAGTTTATTCAACCGGAGCACGATGTCTTCTTGTTCGATCACGTCCACCCGCCTTACTCAAAAAATAGATGAGGGGGTATTATGACAACTCGCCCCGCCCTGCGCAAGTCCGCATCCCGGCCTCACTCGATTTCAACCTTCTTGGCTATCGCGCGTGAGATCAGAAACCGCGCATCGCCCGCCCCGATCACGAGGGAGTGTTCGGACTTGCGGTTACGAAACATCGCCACGCGGGCACCGGGGAACAGGCCCATTTCCGTCGACTTGCGGTCTCCGTTTGTGCGGATGATGCCCGATTCCCCATCCGCCAGATCCACGAGGCAACGCGCCTGTGCGGCGGGATCAATCGCTTCATTTCCACTCATGGCACACCCTCTTTCCGAGCAGATGCAACACGCCAATTCCGGCGGACGCGAGGATGGCCACACCCCCCAGCCAAACGGCCGCGCGCGCCGGCGCGCTGAAAAAGGTCGCCGACTGGTAATACGCCGTAGCCACCATCCAAGCCAGCATCGTTTGATACAGGACAGCGAACCCCATCCAGCGCCATCCGGCCTCGCGCCCCAGCACGATGAGCGCCGCCACGCAGGGGGAATAGATCAGGACGAACAACAGGTAGGAGAACGCCGCTGCCCGCGTTCCGAAGTTGCGCCGCATCGCGGCCAGCAGCCCTTCGCCCGCATCCGGACGGGAAGCGTCCGCATCGCCCCACCCGTACCCGACCGCAAGGCTCTCGCACGCCCCCCGCAACACGGCCCGAAGGTCAAAGGCCTGCTCCGGCCGCTCTTTCTGAGTTCCGCCGTCGGCATGGGAGTACAACACCTCGAGGGTTCCCACGATGGCCTCTTTCGCCATCAGCCCGGTCAGCAACCCCGCCGCCGCGGGCCAGTTGTTCTCCGCCACGCCCATCGGTCTCAGCACGACGGTCATGGCACGGCCCGCCGCCGAGCGCCTCGCCTCCGCCTGTTCGCGGCCGGCGCTGCCCCAGTCGAGAGCGGCGTTGGCCAGGCTCAGGAGCACCGCGATCAGCAGGATCACCTGGCCGGCACGCATCAGAAAGCTCTTGAGGTTGTACCAGACGTGTTCCAGACATCCGCGCAGGGCAGGAACATGGTAAGGGGGCAGCTCCATCACGAAGGCCGACACCTCGCCCTTGAACAGCGTTCGGTGCAAGACCAGTCCCGACAGGATCGCCAGCAAAGCCCCCGTGAGGTACAGCAGAAAAATCACCGCGTTGCCGTGACGCGGGAAGAACGCCATGGCGAAGATCGCGTACACGGGCATCCGCGCGCCGCACGACATGAACGGCGCGATCAGCATGGTCAGCACCCGGTCGCGCCGCTGTTCCAGCGTGCGCGTCGCCATCAGCGCGGGCACGGTGCATCCGAACCCCACCAGCAGCGGGATAAACGCCTTGCCCGGCAGCCCGATGCGGTTCAGGAACCGGTCCATGATGAACGCCGCCCGCGCCATATATCCCGACTCCTCCAACAGGCTCAGGCAAAGAAAAATCATAAAGATAGGCGGCATGAACGTCGCTACCGTGGTAAGGCCTGAGCCCAGGCCGTCGGAGATGAGCGAGGTCACCAGTTTCGGCGCGCCGGCAGCTTGCAGCCACGCGCGGGGCCCCTGCACCAGCAGCGCGCCGAACACATGGTCAATAAAGTCCACCAGCGGCTGGGTCAGCCAAACCGTCAGCCAGAAGACCACATACATCACGCACAGGAACACGGGAATGCCGGCCGGGCGGCTCAACAGGAGCCGGTCCGCGATGTCTGACAGCCGCCGTTTCATTTCCAGCCGCCGCCTGACCACGTCGTGCGCCAGCCCCCGGATAAAGCCCAGCCGCGCGTCCATCACCGCCGCCTCGGGCTTCTGCCCGGTGTGGCGCGCGATCCGCGCGTTCTCTTCGTCCACGATCGCGTCGAACACTCCCTCCGTCAGCCCGCGCGCGAAAGGGTCCTTTTCCAGCAGCTTGATGGCCAGCCAGCGCGAATCGACACCCGCATCGTCCGCCGCCACGATCAGACACAGCTGCAGTCGCTGCACAGAGCGCTCGGCGTCGCCGTACAGGATCCGCGCCGCGGGTAACCGGCGAGCCTCTGCGATCTCCAGCACGGCCGCCTTCAACGCCTCGGCCCCCTCGCCCCGCGACGCCACCATGGGAACCACAGGGCATCCCAAATGTTGAGACAGATGCACGGGATCGACGCTCATCCCGTGGCGCTCCGCCACATCCATTTGGTTCAGCGCCACCACCAGCGGCACGCGCATGTCCAAGAGTTGCGCGGTCAGATAAAGGCTACGCTCGAGATTCGATGCGTCCACGATGTTGATGACCGCCGAGGGCTTGTTTCGGATCAGATAGTCGCGCGCCACGCGTTCGTCGTCGGTGTACGGCGAGAAGGAGTAGATGCCGGGCAGATCGGTCACGCGGAACGTGCGCCCCTTCTGGGAAAATGAAGCCTGCGCACGATCGACCGTGACGCCGGTCCAGTTGCCGGTGCGTTCGCGCGCGCCGGTCAGAAGATTGAACAGCGTGGTCTTGCCTGTGTTGGGATTCCCAACCAGCGTGACGGTCAGTCCTTCGCCCATGCCGCGCCACCCCGTTCGCAATTGTTAGCCTCGGTAAACATACGGTGGCAAAGTATAGGCATCCCGCGCCCGGAAAACAAGCGGAAAACATCCTTCGCGACGGGGAGATTAAACAGATCGGCGGAGGCCTTCAGCAGCGTCCGAAACGGGATCATTTTTATGCCCGATTCCTGTTGACCCGTTGCGCAAGTTCCCGTACCCTAATGCGACTTTTACGACAATTTGTTTTGTCTCAATAATCTATCTCTGACGAAAGTTGCATCGACGCATGAGTGAACCATCTCTGACCATATTGGCGATCGCCGACCTGCACTATACGGGCCTTGCGCGGCAGACCGCGCAGCTGCCGCAGCTGCGCGGCGAATTGGCGCAGACCCTGCTGAAAAAGGTGTTTTTGCGCCTGGCGCACATGGGTATCAAGCCCGACCTCACCGTCCTGTTGGGCGACTTGGTTGAAAGCGGAAGCGACCGCAATGCCGAACTCGACCTGATCTCCCTGCACGGCGAGCTGACGCGCAGCAACGTGCCCTTTCTCGCGCTCCCCGGAAACCATGACGGCGACATGGCTGCATTCAACTCGCTTTTCAGCTCCCAGCCCGGATTCCGCGAATTCGGCGGTTACGGCTTTCTGCTGTTCAACGACGCCTACACGGAAAACCAGGAGTGCCTGCGTTCGGAAACCGATCTCGCACTGACCCGGCAAGTCGCCGCGGAGCACCCGGGCCTGCCGCTTATCGCGCTCCAGCATCCGCCGATTTACCCGGCCATCGACTCGCATTACCCGTATCGTCCTACGAACTCGGCCGAGATCATCGACTCCTTCCAGAAGTCCGGCGTGGTTCTTTCCCTCAGCGGGCACTACCACAAGGGACAGAAGGCCCGCGCCCATGAGGGAGTCCTATACCACACCGTTTCAGCTCTGTGCGAACAACCTTTCAGGTTCAGCCTGATCCGCCTTAACGGCGCGCGCGCGGAGGTTGAAGAACTCAACCTCGCCATGCAGGTGCCAAACATCGTGGACGTCCACTGCCACACCGAGCACGCCTACTGCGGGACCACCGTCGACACGGCCCCCTGTATCGCCCTCTCCCAAGCCATGGGCATCAGCACGCTGTGCATCACCGAACACGCCTTCCAGCTCTATTTCGAGAAAAGCCGCGCGATGGGATTCAAATGGCAGAACGATCCCTCGCTTGTCGAAGCGGCATGGGCCACCCCCGGACGGGGGCGCATGGCCGCCTACACCCAGTTCGCGCAGAAGATCCGTTCGCCGTTTGTCAAAATCGGACTTGAGCTGGACCTCTACAACAACGGCAAGTTGCTGATCGCCCCCGAAGACGCTGAATCGGAGTGGGACATTCTCATCGGGGCCGTGCATTTCATCCACGATTTCGTTCCAGGAAAGACCGCCCAGAAAGAGGCCGAGAAGCTTTTCATCCGCGATGTGGAACAGTTGGTCGAACACGACATCGATGTCTTGGCCCATCCCTTCCGATTCTTCTCGCGGAATCGGCTGGAACGTCCCACGCACCTGTATCCGGTCATGGCGGGCCTGTTGGCGGACAGCGGCGTGGCCGTGGAAGTAAATTTCCACACCTATTTGCCGGACGCCGAGTTCATCCGGCAGTGTGCCGAGAAAGGGGTGAAGATCGCGCTCGCCTCCGACACGCACGACCTTGCCGAGGCCGGCGAGTTCTGGCCACACGTGAACATCCTCCGGCAGGCCGGCATCACGCCGAAGACTTATTCCGAGACGCTTTTCGCGTTCTGAGTTTTCAGCGTAACGACATGCGCCCGGGCGTCACCCGCAGGGCGCACCGTGGCCGATTCCGACGGGACAAGGGCGAGAACACAGTCTCGCCCCGCGGGCTCACACCGATCACTGAAGATACAACAGATCCGGTGCGAGCTTCATCACCTGATTGCGGCAATAGGTGTACACTTTATCCGCAGGCGATCCGGCCATTCGCCGCACAGTTTCGGCCAACGTCGTCGCATCTGTGTACGAGACTTGGCTGAGGATTTTCTTGACCAACGGGATGAGATTGGGCGACATGCTGAGTTCATCCACGCCCATGCCGACGAAGAGCACGGCCATCACGGGATCCGCCGCAGTTTCACCGCACACCGACACCTTCAGGCCATTCGCATGAGCTGCCCGCACCGACATGTCGAGCAGCAGCAGAACGGCGGGGTGCGTCGGCTGATACAGCCGCGCGACCGTTTCGTTCACGCGGTCAACCGCCAACGTGTACTGGATCAGATCGTTCGTGCCGATGGAAAAGAAATCCGACTCTTTGGCCAAGGCGTCGGCAATCAGAGCCGCGGCGGGAATTTCGACCATCACACCGCGTTTAATCGTCTCGTCAAAAGGGATGCCATCAGACTTCAGTGCCGCCATGCACCCGCGAAGCTCAAGGTTGGCGGCGCGCAGCTCGTCGATCGTCGCGATCATCGGATACATGAGCTGCACGTTGCCGTGAGCGCTCGCCCGCAAGATGGCGCGCAGCTGTCGCCGGAACACCTCGGGATTGCGCAGCAGGTAACGGATGGAGCGGTTCCCCAGAAACGGGTTCGCCTCTTTGTGCGCCATGCTGCCGCTCTTGGTCACCTTGTCCCCGCCGAGATCCAGCACGCGGATCGTGACCGGCTGGCCTTCCGGCATCGCGCGCGCCGCCGCCGTATAGGCGTGCATTTGCTCGTCTTCCGTCGGCTCGCGGTCGAACGTCAGCCACAAATACTCCGAGCGGTAGAGGCCCACGCCCTCGGCGCCGACCGCGTAAAGATCGGTCATCGGCGTGCTGTGGTCAACATTCGCCAAGAACGGAACAGCATGGCCGTCACTGGTCCTTCCGGGAGCCAGCTTGCCCTGCTCAAGCGTCTCTTCCAACGTCTTCGAGCGGGCCACCATTTTCTCGAAAGCCAACCGTTCTTCGCGGCCCGGATTGAGAATCACCTTCCCGCGCGTACCGTCGAGCAGCAGGATGTCGCCGGTCTTGACAATCTCCGAGAGCGACCCCAAGCCGACCACTGCGGGAATCCCCAGCGCACGCGCCAGCAGCGACGCGTGGGACGTCGTGCTCCCGCGGTCCGTGGCGAAACCGAGAATCAGATTCTTGGGCAGCGCGATGGTTTCCGAAGGCGTGAGCTCATCCGCCGCGACGATGCAGGGCTGCTCCACGCGGAAAGGCTGCGCGTCAGCGCCGCCCGTCAGGTTTCGGATGATCCGCTTGGCGATGTCGCCGACATCCTGGGCACGCTCGCGCAGGTAGGCGTCGTCCATGGCGGCAAACGTCGACGAATACCTTTCGGCCACCATGTTGACCGCGGCCTCGGCGTTGATCAGATTCTTCGAGACCTTTTCCTTGCAGGATCCGATGAACGCAGGATCGTCGAGCATCATCAGATGCCCGTCAAAAATGGTCGCCTCGTCTCCGCTGATGCGCTTCTTGAGTTCGAACGCCAGCGAGCGGATCTGAGCCCTGGTCAGCGCAAACGCGTCGGCCAGTCGCGACAACTCGTGCGCGAGCTGCCCAGGCTCCACCGGATACTCAGGCACCTGGTCGCTCGCCGTGGTGCGGAAAACGAAAACCGGGGCCGCGACGAAACCGCGCGAGGCGGCCAGTCCGGTCAGCATGCGCATCTCGCGCGGAGAACCGTGAACGCTGTCGGGGTCACTGTTCATCGGGAATATCGAACTTGCGGGCCACCAAGGCTTCAAGCTCATCGAGCACTTCACGCTCCTGAGGACCGCTCGCGGTCACTCGCAACTTCGTGCCGCAAACAGCCTCCAGCGTCATCAGCGCCATGATGCTTTTGCCCGACACGACGCTGCCGTCCTTCTCCACATCGACCTCCGCATTGAAGCGCGATGCGACCTTGGCGAAGAGCCCTGCCGGGCGGACGTGCATGCCGTACTTGTTCAGCAACACAAATTCACGCGTCATTTTTTTTGTATCAGACTGTCCCACGATCTACTCTCCTCATCCGGCATGGTGCTGCTTGATCCGCGAGTCGAGCTCTCGAACCGCGACGAAACCGGAAAGGCGCAGTTTATGTTCCTGAGCCGCCGTTTCCACCAAGTTCACCAAATCCCTTCCAGGCGCGACCGGTATCACGAGCTGCGGCACCGAGACCCCGAGGAACTCGCGCCGCAGCTCATCAATCCCGGTACGGTCGAGTTCGGCATCCGCCTCGCCTTGCCGTTTAAGCGTCACCACCAAATCGACCTGCTTTTCGCCGCGCACCGCCGCCACACCGAAAATCGAAGGCACATGAATGATGCCGATGCCGCGGATCTCCATGTAGTACTGGGTGACCGGCATGGCTGAACCGAGCAGACTGTTGTTGCTGTCGCGGCGCAGCTGCGTCAGATCGTCCGCGACCAGCGCGTGCCCGCGCTTGATCAGGCCGAGCGCCGTTTCGCTCTTGCCCAGTCCGGCGGCCCCTTCGATGAACACGCCGACTCCTGCCACCTCCAGCATCGTGCCGTGAACCTTACAGCGCGGCGCATGCAGATCTTCCAGCACGAACGTGGCGGCATGAATGAAAAGCCGTGTCACCATATTCGACTTCAGCACCGCCACACCGTCCCGCTCCGCCACGCGCAACACCTCGGGGAAGACCCGCTTGCCGCGCGTGAAGACCATGCAGGGTATTTTCTTCGCGAACAGCTCTTCGAAACGCTGAACGCGCAACGCCTCCGGCAGAGAGGAGAGATACGCATATTCCGCCATCCCCACCACCTGGATCCGCTTCCAGGCGAAATGCCCGTAGAAACCGGACAAGGCGAGGCCGGGGCGGTGGGCCACGGGCTCAATGATCACCCGCTCCAGCCCGGCCTCGCCGGCGGCCAACTCCAGGCCCAGCCGCTCACGGCCGACCGTCAGAAACTGGCCGACCGTGACGCGGGACTGAGGGACTTGACTCTGTCGGTTTTCCGCCATTACTTTTTGTCGGTGTTGCGGATGTGTGCCGTCACGCGTTTGGTCATGGTTTTACGCAGCTGCTTTTCGGCGCGGGCCGCCGCCGTGTCGATCACGGCACGCGCGCTGTCCGCGTGTTCCTTCGCACCGACCGCCGTCAGGTTCTTTTGCTGCACGATGAACTCGGCCTCGTACAGGTGGCGCTGCACGTCGACGATCACATGGACGCTCTCGACGCGCGGGAACTGATCCATCAGTTTCGTCGCACGCAGTTCCGCATACTCCTTAAGGCCGGGTGCAGCATCCAGATGACGGATTGTGATTTCAATAGGCATAGGTGTCATCCTTTCTTTTAGAGCCTGCGGACAGCAGGCATTGTGTGTGTTTTACATCCTGAAATTCTTGCCGAGGTACAAGCGGCGGGCCGTCTCATCCTGAACAAGGAAATCGCTCGACCCCTCGCACAGAATCTGCCCGTCGTACACCAGATAGGCGCGATCCACAATCGACAGCGTTTCGCGCACGTTGTGATCGGTCACGATGATCCCGAGCCCGCGGTTGCGCAGTCCCTTGACGATCTCCTGGATATCATGCACCGCCAGAGGATCCACGCCGCTGAACGGCTCGTCGAGCATGAGAATGGCCGGCTTGCGCACCAGCGCCCGTGCGATCTCCAGCTTCCGACGCTCGCCGCCGCTCAGCGTATACGCCCGCTGCTTGGCGACCTTGGTCAGGTTCAGGCTCGTCAGCAACTCTTCCGCGCGCTCCAAGCGGACGCTCTTTGACAGCTCCATGGTCTCCAGAATCGCCAACACATTCTCCTCGACCGTCAGTTTTCGAAAGATCGAAGCCTCCTGCGCCAAATACCCCAAGCCCAGCCGCGCCCGCCGGTAGACCGGCACCCGCGTGATGTCTTCGCCCCGGAACATGATTGTGCCGGCGTTCGGACGGACCAGCCCCACGACCATGTAGAACGTCGTCGTCTTGCCCGCCCCGTTCGGGCCGAGCAAACCGACGATCTCGCCGCAGCTCGCCTGCAGCGAGATGCCGTTCACAACCGTCCTCTGGCCATACTGCTTGATCAGCTCTGTGGCCTGAACGTCCGGGACCTTCCCGGCTTCTTGTCCAACCGCTTCATCCATAACTTCAAGTTCCGCGCTAGGGGATCAGTTTCGCATCCGCCTTGTTAAACGTGCCCGGAGGCAGAACCACCCGGCCGGGAGAAACCTCCATCCGTTCATCATCCAGCCAGAACGTGATGCGGTTTCCCGTCACCTCGCCGCCCTGATCCCCTTGCCGCATCAGCCTGGCATTACCCGTCATCACGATCTGTCCGCTCTTCTTCGTGTAGACCGCCTTCTCGCAACTGGCCGAACGGTTCTGGTTCGTGATGCTGACGGTCCCGATCGCCATGATCTGCTGCACATCGTTGGTCCCTTCCATAAAGACCAACAGCCGGTCCGACCGCATCACGAACTGCTCGTCGTCCACCAGCACGTGCTCGTCGAACAGGATCACGCCCTCCTTGTTATCGAATTCGATCTTCTCGGCGGTGATCACAGCCTCCCGCCCCGGCGGCGCCTTTTTCGCTTTCGCAACCTTCGCCTTCGCGGCGGGCTTCTCCTGCTTGGCGTCCGCCGCTGGCGCATTCGTCTGCTCTTGGGCATCCGCGATGCCACAGAACAGCAGACCGACCATCATTCCGATTCTCCACACCCTCGTTCTCACTAAAACCTCCCGAAATTGTTCTGGATACGACGCGTCCGTATCTCGCACTCGTTCAGAATTTTAATAAATTGTCCTTCAATTGAAAAGTACATACCACGGCCTTTTAAGCGATCTCCGCTTTTCTCCATGGTGACCCGTCCTTCGCAGTATCCATGCTTCGCCTTGCGGTCAAACAGGCACCCCTCTGCGGTCAGCCGCCCGTCCGGAAGCCCGTCCTCCGTCAGCATCTCCACGTTCACGCTCTCGGCGAAAATGAACCCGTCCATGAAAATCTGAGCCTTCTTGGCCCGCAGCTGCGCCCGGATGCGTCCGTTCGGGAAATAGTCCAGAGGAAGCATCAGGTTCTCCACCGGCGAAGTCATCGCTGCCTTGACCGCCGCCCATTTCTCGGCCAGTGGACGCCAGGTTTCAGGAGGGTGCCGGCTGAACCAGCGATCCACCTCGGGATCATCCGTGCCGAACGCCGACGAACAGCCGAACAGGAGCCCGGCCGCCAGCGCCCGCCACATCAAACCCCGCTTTTCACCGCACCAGCCCATGAATCGCCCCCAACGTTTGCCACAGCTTCTTCAGGTCCTTGAAGGCCACCGCATTCGCCTTATCCGACAACGCCTCCGCAGGATTGACGTGCGTCTCCATGAAGACACCGTCCACCCCGGTGGCAACCGCCGCGCGCGCCAGTGCCGGCGCCCAGCGGCCGTCGCCGCCGCTCATCTTGCCCGCGCCGCCCGGACGCTGCACGCTGTGGGTCGCGTCGAACACCACGGGGTAGCCCAACTCGCGCATAATCAGCAGACTGCGCATGTCGGCCACCAGATTATGATACCCGAAACTGGCGCCGCGTTCAGTCAGAATGATCTTGGTGTTTCCCGTGCCCGTGATCTTGTCGATCACGTTCACCATGTCCTCCGGCGCAAGGAACTGGCCCTTCTTGACGTTGACGACCCGTCCGGTCTCGGCCGCGGCCACCACCAGGTCCGTCTGCCGGCACAGAAAAGCCGGAATCTGAAGGATGTCCACCACCTCGGCAGCCACCGCCGCCTGGCCGGGCTCATGGATGTCCGTCAGCACCGGCACGTTGAACCGGTCTCGCACCTCCCGCAGAATCGCCAGCCCCTCGATCAGCCCCGGGCCGCGGTAAGAGTCCACCGACGTCCGGTTGGCCTTGTCGAACGAGGCCTTGAAGACCAGCGGCACGTCCAGTTCATCCGCCAGTTTCACCAGCTTTGCCGCGAGGTCCATCGTGCCCTCCACCGACTCGATCACGCACGGCCCCGCGATGAACGCCAACTTCTTGCCGCCGAATACCACCTTGCCCACTTTGACCGGATTCACCTTTGCCATCAAATCACCTTCCTTTACGCGCCTGAGATCGTGCGCCTCTGTTCGGATTTCCAGTTCCTAATTTCGAGCCCGGAGGATCTCTTCCACCGCAGCCACATCCGCCGGCGTATCCACGCCCACGCCCTGGTCCTCGGTGCGTATGACCGCGATGCGTCCGCCCAGATACAAGGCCCTCAGCTGCTCAAGGCTCTCGGTCTTCTCGAGCGTGCACGGCGGCTCCCTCACCAGCCGCTTCAGAAACGCGCCGCGATACGCGTAAATGCCCAAATGGCGCAGATACAGGCCCGCGGCCAAGTCCGGCTCGCCGTCGCGGCGGCACGGGATCGGCAGCCGCGAGAAATAGAGCGCGCCGCCGTCCTGCGCCAGCACAACTTTCACCACCGTCCGCGCCTCGAGGTCACGCATCGTCCGGATCGGACACGCCGCCGTGGCCATCGCCCACCCCGGATCGTTCTCCATGCGGGTCGCCAGCGCGTCGACCAGGCCGGGGTCGATCAGCGGTTCATCGCCCTGGATATTGATCACGATATCGTCGTCTGCCGGGCACGCCGCCTCCGCCACCCGGTCCGTACCGGACGGATGGTCCGGACGCGTCATGACGACTTTGGCGAACCCGGAGACCGCGTCGGCGATCCGTTTGTCGTCCGTGGCCACCAGCACCTCATCGAGCGTTTTCGCGCGCTGGACCGCCTCGACCACCCACTGCACCAAAGGTTTTCCGCAAATCGGATAAAGGCTCTTGCCCGGGAAACGCGTCGAGCCCCAGCGCGAGGGAATCACACCAATCACACGCATACTGAAACTTCCTGTTGGGTTGTAAATCGGCTACATTTTCGGTGTTCTCTGGAGGAGAGTCAAGGATGTTATCCGCGAACCTGCACCTTCCTCAGGGACGACAAGTGATTGCCGTCCGCATTCTTCGTTTGATAACATACTTAAAAATGCACCGGACCCATCTGAGTCAGAAAGGCGTTTCTCCTATGGACATTCGAAACATCGCGTGCCTGCTCGTTTTTTTCGCAACCGCGCACGCCGCTTTTGCACAGAACACCGGACAGCAGGCCAGTCTGCGGCTCGACCTCTTGCCCGGAGAATCCTGGTGGGGCGGCGCCGTCACGCTCGGCAGCAAGATGCCGTACGGCGAAACGCCCATCGAGATCGACCTTCACGGCGACAACCGGGGCAACCAGTATGCGCCGCTGCTCATCTCCTCCAAAGGGCGATATCTCTGGTCCGACAAGGCCTTCGCCTTCGCCTTCAAAGACCACGTCTTGCATGTGACCGCCTCCGGAGGCGCGCCGGTCGTTTCAAAACACGCGGGGGCCTCGCTGCGCGACGCGTTCCGCGCCGCCGCCCAAGCGCACTTCCCGTCCGACGGCAAGTTGCCGGACACCGCGCTCTTCGCCGCGCCGCAGTACAACACTTGGATCGAGCTGATGTACGACCAGAACCAGAAGGACGTGCTCAAGTACGCGCATGCCATCGTGGACAACGGCCTGCCGCCCGGCGTGCTGATGATCGACGACAACTGGCAGGAGGACTACGGCAAGTGGAACTTCCATCCCGGCCGTTTCAGCGATCCCAAGGCGATGCTGGACGAACTGCATGCCCTGGGTTTCAAGGTCATGCTCTGGGTCTGTCCCTTCGTCAGCGCCGACTGTGACGTCTACCGCGCCCTCGCGAAAGAGAAGGCGTTTTTCATGGAGAAACCCGGCGACCCCGCGATGGTCACCTGGTGGAACGGCAAAAGCGCCATGCTGGACCTCTCCAACCCCACGGCGAAAACGTGGTTCACGGACGAGCTCGTGCGGCTGCAGAAGACGTATGGCGTTGACGGCTACAAGCTCGACGCGGGCGACACGACTTTCTACAAAGACTGCTATCTTGCCTTCGAGAAACTCGGCGTCGACGAGCACGCCGGACGCTTCGGCGAGATCGGGCTCGCCTTCCCGCTCAACGAATACCGCGCCTGCTGGAAACTCGCGGGGCGCCCGCTCGTGCAACGCCTGCGCGACAAGAACCACAACTGGAACGACCTCGGCAAGCTCATCCCCGACCTGATCGCGGCGGGCCTGCTCGGCTACCCCTTCGTTTGCCCCGACATGATCGGCGGCGGCGAATTCCAATCGTTCCTCGACCTCAAGGCCATCGACCAGGACCTCGTGGTGCGCTCCGCTCAGACGCACGCGCTCGCGCCGATGATGCAGTTTTCGGTGGCGCCGTGGCGCGTGCTGGACGCCGGGCACTTGGATGCCGTCCGGAAGGCGGTCGCGCTGCGGATGCGCTTCACCCCGCGCATCTTGGAGCTCGCCAAGGCCAGTGCGGCATCCGGCGAGCCCGTCCTGCGCCCCATGGCTTACGTGTTCCCCGACGGCGGCTACGAGAAGGTCAACGACCAGTTCATGATGGGCGACGACTTGCTGGTGGCCCCGATGGTGAAAAAAGGCGCCACCCGCACCGTGCTGGTCCCAAAGGGAAAATGGAAAGCCGACGACGGCAAGTCGGTCGAGGGTCCCTGTGTGATCACGCTCGACGTCCCACTGTCCCGACTGCCCTTCTTTGAACGCCAATGAAACGGCGCGAACGGCGCGCGGGCTGCGGGTTTCGGTGGACAGGCAGGAAGCCGAGGACTATCATACCGCCCGTTTCGAACCCAGGACCCGTTATGATTCCTACTGTTCAGCTTCAAGCCATCGCCACGCTCGCCGCCCGCCGCGCGGGAGAGCACGTGCTCGCGAATCTCCACCGCCGCGGCGACGTGAACTCCATCCTGCGCACCGACGTGAAGCACAAGCTCGACGTCGAGGCGCAGGAGACCGCCACCGCCGTCGTCCTTGCGGCGTTCCCCAGCCACGCCATCCTCGGCGAGGAGACGTGTGACGCGCCGTTGCCAGAAAGCGACTACGTCTGGATCATCGACCCCATCGACGGCACGATCAACTTCTTCCACGGCCTGCCGTGGTGGTGCTGTTCCGTGGCGGTGCGTTACAGGGGACAAGCCCTCGCAGGCGCCGTCTTCATCCCGGAAATGAAACAGATGTACGAAGCCACCTTCGACGGCCCCGCGCTGTGCAACGGCGAGACGATCCGCGTCTCCGGGACCGACCGGCTCGATCTCGCGATGCTGGCCACCGGCGCGGACAAATGGGACCTCGGCGAGCATGCCTTCAGATTCATGCGAAGAGTCTCGGAGATCGCACAGCGGCCGCGCATCCTCGGCGCGGCCGCGGTCGACATGTGCATGGTGGCAGCCGGCAAACTCGACGGCTATTTCGAATCCGGCATCTACGTCTGGGACATGGCCGCCGCAAGCCTCATCGTGGAGAGGGCCGGCGGACGGTGCGAGATTCTGAAAGCCTATCCGAAGCACCGCATGGCGTTCCTCGCCACGAACGGCCACCTTCACGGGGCCTGCCGCGACGCGCTCCTGCCGCTGCTGACCGATTAATCCGACTTGCGGACGACGCTTTTTCCGCAAATTCAGGCTTCAAACACACCCTCCTGTCAGATATATTGAAGCGCGACACCATGACCGATTTTTTTTCGAAAGTTATTCCCTTTTTTCTGCTGACGTGCGCATGGACTTTTCGCGTCTGCGGTGATGCCGCCGGCGGAGCCGCCCCATGGCGCACGCTGACTCACGTTCAGAACGCGATCGGCGTGACAAACTACGTCTGGGATGGCGATTCCCTCTGTTTCTCCAACGGCCAGAACCTCGTCCGCTTCTATCAGGGCCGCAGGCGATCGGACGTCAACGGAACGACCGTTTGGCTCAACGCCCTGCCGGACGGCTCCGTGTCGGGCGGCAACTGGCGGCTGTCGGGCATCGACCTGGACCTGCTTCAGTTCGCGGTGTTGCCCCAGGAAGAAAGCGCCTTGAAGCCGGTGCGCGTGATCCTTGACCCCGGGCATGGCGGAGACGACGAGGGCGCCCGCAGCAAAAACCCCGTCATAAAAGAAAAGGATCTGACGCTGACGCTGGCGAAACGGATCGGCGCGCAGCTGAAGAAAGCGGGACTGCGCGTCGATTACACGCGCTCGCACGACACGACCGTTTCGCTCGACGAGCGCTCGCGGATCGCGCGCAGCAAAAAAGCCGACCTCTTCATCAGCATCCACGCCAACTATGCCGCCAACAACGAGGCCGACGGTGTGGAGACATACGTCCTGCCCCCCAGCGGATATCCGGGAACGGCGGAAGGCAGCCGTGCCCGCGGCTGGCAGATCGGGAACCGCAACGACTACCAAAACACCTTGCTCGGCTTCTCCGTCCACCAAAAGCTTTCGGCGCAGACCCGTGCGACCGACAGAGGACTCAAACGGCAGTCCTTTTTCGTCTTGCGCGAAACCAGTTGCCCGGCTGTTCTGCTCGAGTTCGGGTTTCTCTCCAACCCGACGGAGACCCGCAGAATGCTGGAATCCGTCTGGCAGGAACGCTGCGCCACCGCAGTCGCCGAAGGCGTTCTCGCATACGCGCGAAAAGTCGACGCGCTCGAGAAGACGATGGCCGCGAAGCGAATCAAGGACGAGGAGGCCAATGCGCGTTGGCGGCAGCATCTTGCCGCGCGCAATGCAAAAGCCCCTGCCGATTTGGCCGCCGCGACCAACACCCACAGGAGCGCTTCCGCCCAAGCGTCCGCCGCCTGTCGTCCGGAGAGCAGCGGCATGCCGGTTATCGCGCCCTCCGCCATGGCTGTCTTTTCGAACACCGTCGCCTCCGCCGCTCCGGTCGCCCTCGCGGGCACAAACTCCGCGCCTTTAGAAATCGACACGCTGGTTGATTTCTACGCGACAGGCAAGGTCCATTAAGTTATGCAAAACACACCGAACCCAGTGCTCCCGTCAGGGAATCCCCGTTCTTCTTCGCGCGACCTGCTTCACACGGTCTTGCTCGCCTGTGCGATTTTTCTTATCCCCGTTCTTTTCGGAACACTCTTTGTCCTGACCGTCCACCGTTTGGCGCCCCCGGCATCTCCGCCCGCCGCCGACGCGGCCGCAGCGCTCACCAACCGCCTCTACGACGGCAGCGCCATGAACGTCGCTCAGCTCACTGCCCTGACGCGCGACTTGCGCGACAGCGGTTATGACACCGAGGACGCGAATCTCCGGGTCTGGGCCGCGCGTGCCCAAGAGCCCGAAGTCCTTTTCCGGGTACGTCCACCGGAAAGCGGCAAGAAATGGAACTGGCACCTCTCCCAGGACGGGCTGTTTGCGATTGCCGTTTCCGTCCAGCTTGATGGACTCGCGCGCCGCACAGTCGGCCTCTACGACCTTGTCTCAGAGTCGTGGGCTTGGACAAACACGCTTCCGTGGCCCGACACGCACGAGCGGCCTTACGTCTTTGGCCGGCACCTCATTTTGCGCTATTCAAAAAACGCGACGCGCTTCGCGCTTGAAGTGGACGCCCAAGGCAAAATCGTCAACGTCGACAAGCTCGGCAAAGGCTATTTTGACGCCGCGCCTGCGGTTCCTTCCGTCGCGTTGTTCCCGGGCAAAGCGGTGGCCGTCAAGAACGGCGTCTTTTTCGCCAGTGACGCGCAGGATGACACGCTTCTCGGATATGCGCAGGAGCCCCTTCCCGGTCTGCGGTACGTCGGCAAGGGCGACGTCAACACGCTTTTCTCTGGCAATGGCCTCCTGAAGTTCACCGTAGCCCAAGGACGCGTCACCGTCGCCGACAGCCTGACGCAAACCGTCCTGCAACATATCGACGCCTGGCCGCACAGCACCAACACGACTGTGACGGGCACGCTCACCACCCACGACGGGTCCCGCCTCACCGTCTTTCTCAAAACAATCCTCGCCGGCGTTCCGCCGGTCGTGCGCGAGTGGAGCGTCGCCATCGACCTCTACACTGGCACCGTGATCAAAAGTTTCAATGCCGACGCGCTGTTCGCAAAGCCCAAGCGCCCCGCCAGTCTCCAAGCTCTTTCCCCCGACGGACGCTGGCAGCTTTCGGTAGACGCCTCGAATCAACTGTCCCTTGCTTCGGTTCCCCAAAAGCGCGACATTGCGCGCATCTCCCTCGCGGCGCTCGGCATACGGAGCCCCCTCAGCTACCTAGCCTTCCTCGAGCAGGGGCGCCACGTGGTGCTCCGGCAAAACGACAACTTCTGGCTCTTGGATTTCGCGGTCGCTAAGGAGTACGGCGACCTGATGATGCGCAGAGCCGACAGCACGAACGCGATCCCCTGCACGGCGTCCACGAATCAGGCGCCCGGGACCGCGTCCTCTTCCGACGGGCTCCTTGCGACCTCGCCGGAAGGGTATGGCGTGTCCGCTCCCTTCGACGCCGACACACTCGCTTACGCGACGGCCCCCAATGCGACGCCCCCCTCTTACCAGGCCATGCGGGCCGAAGTTTTTGCAGCCAACCAGGCGTGGGGATACGCCGCCGCTCTGCTTGAGCAGACCCGCGTGCTCCAGGCGTATGATTCACGGGCTCCGCGGGTCAACCCGTTACTGCTCGCGCGTTACCATATTCTCTCTGACCAGAAACAGAAGGCCCGCCTCGTCTGCCGCGAGGCGCTCCAAACCTTGATCGCCGACCCCAGCGACTACAACCGCATGCCCCGCTACCAGCTGCAGGGCCTGCTTTTCTCTACGCCATAGCGCCGTGAATGTCTCCGGAATCCCAGCACTGTAAACGCTGTGCCCCAAGCAAGAATCGCTTCATGATTATCGATTCTTGCTTGACCTGTCTTGCGGACGCTCATTAATATACCGCCTGCTTAGGATTATAGGGGGGCGAAGACATCTCGCCGGATGATTCGGCGAACATTCCAATTCAGGTGATTTATGACACAAGACTTGCAACAGCTATTGGAAAAAATCCAGCGCGACGGCGTCGACAAGGCCAAGGCTGAAGCGGACAAACTTCTGGCTGAAGCGCGCGCCCAAGCCAAAGCCACCATCGAGTCCGCACACGCCGAGGCCGCGAAAGTCAAAGCCGAGGCCCGGCAGGAGGCCGAGTCTTTCGAACGGCGGGCAGAAGAGACCATGCGGCAGTCCGCGCGCGACACCGTGTTGAACGTCGAAAAGGCTGTCACCACCCTGTTCCAGCGGCTGCTGCTCAAAGACGTTACCGCCGCTCTGAACGAGAAGACCGACTTGGTCGCCGGGCTCGCAGCCGAGGCGGTCCGCGCCTATCTCGGAGAAAAGGATGGTGTCGAGATCGCGGCCGCCTCAAAGCTGGCGGACATTCTGCGTGCGAAATTAGCGGCTGAGGCCGCCGAAGGCGTGTCGGTGGTTACCGACGAGACCACGGGGGCGGGCTTCCGGGTCCGGCTCGCGAATGGGCGCGTCGAGCATACGTTTACCGGCGCTGCGGTCGCCGAGTCGCTCGCCAAACAGTTACGGCCCCGCCTCGCCGCCCTGCTGAAGCCATGAGTCTTCTCTACCTACTTTCCAGCCTGCCCATGCTGAGCTTCGACGCCGCACCGGCCATCACGCCCGCGAAGTTTCTTGAGGCGTGCCACGAGCAGCTCGGCGCCGCGGATGCCGAGGCGGCCGAAGCGCTTCTGCGCGGTGAGCCGAGCGGCCACCCGTTCGTCGCGGCTTGGAAAGACAAAGACACCATCCTCCGTAACGCGGCCGCCCGTGAACGGGCCCGTCTCTCCGGCAAAGAGGCCGACCGCTGGGTGCGCCCCGCGCAGGGCTGCGACGGCCAGATCGAGAGTCTCGTCGAAGATGCCTTCCAAGAGTCCGACCCGTTGAAAAGGGAGAAAGAACTGGACAAGGCACGCTGGCTGATCGCTGAGGAGTTGCAGGGACCTGACCCGCTGAGCGTCAAGGTGGTTTTTGCCTACGCGGTGAAGCTCGCGATCCTCTCGCGCTGGGGCGCGCTCGGCAAAGACCGCGGCCGTCAAACCTTCGACCGGCTCACGCAAATCCCTATCAATCTGGATGCGGGCGACTGACCGTTCGCCCCAACGAGAAGCGGAAAAACATTCTTATGGAAACAACAGGAAAAATCGTCGGTGTCAACGGGAACATGATCACCGTTGCGTTTGACGGCGCGGTCGCCCAGAACGAAGTGGGCTACGCCTGCATCGCGCGGGAAGGCGGCACGCAGCGACTGATGAGCGAAATCGTCCGCATCCGCGGGCGGCTGTCCGACATGCAGGTCTTCGAAGACACGCGCGATCTTCAGGTCGGCGACGCTGTGGCCTTCACCGGCAACCTGCTGGCCGCCGAGCTCGGCCCCGGGCTGCTCAAGCAGATCTACGACGGACTCCAGAACCCCCTGCCGCGCCTTGCCGAACAGTGCGGTTTCTTCCTCCAGCGCGGCACCTACCTGAAAGCGCTCGACCGCGAGCAAAAGTGGGATTTCACTCCGGCCGCCAAACCCGGCGACCGAATCACCGCCGGCGAGACGCTCGGCACAGTCCCAGAAGGCATTTTCAAGCACCGCATCATGGCGCCGTTCGCCCTGCGCGGAGTCTACACCGTCAAGCGGGTGGCTCCGGCAGGCGCCTATACGGTGGACCACGAGATCGCCGTCGTCACCGACGCCGACGGGCTCGACCACAGCGTCACGATGCTTCAGCGCTGGCCCGTCAAGCTGCCGGTCACATGCTTCGCGGAACGCCTGAAGCCGGTGGACACCATGACCACCCGCGTCCGCTCAATCGACACCTTCTTTCCGGTCGCGCTGGGCGGGACCTACTGCATCCCCGGCCCCTTCGGCGCGGGCAAGACCGTCCTGCAGCAGACCACCTCGCGTTACGCCGACGTGGACATCGTGGTGTTCGCGGCCTGCGGCGAGCGGGCCGGCGAAGTGGTGGAGACGCTGCGCGAGTTCCCGGAGCTCGAAGACCCCCGTACCGGCAAGCCGCTGATGGACCGCACGGTCATCATCTGCAACACCTCTTCTATGCCGGTGGCGGCCCGCGAAGCCTCGGTCTACACCGCGGTCACGATCGCCAGCTACTACCGCCAGATGGGGCTGAACGTCCTGCTGCTCGCTGATTCCACCTCGCGCTGGGCGCAGGCGCTGCGTGAGCTCTCGGGCCGGCTCGAAGAGATCCCCGGCGAGGAGGCGTTTCCCGCCTATCTCGAATCCCTGATCGCCAACTTCTACGAGCGCGCCGGACGGGTGCGGCTCAAAGACGGCACCACCGGCTCAGTCACGATCGGCGGCACGGTCTCGCCCGCCGGCGGCAACTTCGACGAGCCCGTCACCCAAGCCACGCTCAAGGTGGTCGGCGCGTTCCACGGACTCTCCCGCGCGCGCTCCGACGCGCGCCGCTACCCGGCCATCGACCCCCTCGAAAGCTGGAGCAAGTACAGGAGCATCATCGAGAAGGCACGCGAGGAGGGCATGCGCGCGATCCTGCGCAAAGGCAACGACGTGGCGCAGATGATGAAAGTCGTCGGCGAAGAAGGCACCAGCATCGGCGACTTCACCGCCTACCTCAAAGGCGAGTTCCTCGACGCGGTTTACCTGCAGCAGAACGCCTTCAACGACGTCGACGCGGCCACGCCCGCCGACCGCCAGCGCGACATGTTCGACGTGGCCGAGAAAGCCCTGCTCGCCGACTACCCGTTCGCGGACAAGGGCACCGCCCGCAAATTTTTCCAAGGCCTGACGCAGACGTTCATCGACTGGAACATGACAGCGCGGGACCTGCCGGAGTACGCCGCCCGGCGCGACGCTCTGGCCAAGATGATCGAGGAGGCTTCCCGCCATGTATAAGGTTTACCACACCATCGACAGCCTTGCCGGCAGCGTGATTACGCTCCGCGCCAAAGGCGTCAAATACCGCGAACTCGCCGAGGTCTCATCGCGGAGCGGCACGTCGCTCGCGCAGGTCATCAAGCTCGACGGCAACACCGTCACGCTGCAGGTTTTCGCGGGCGCGCGCGGCATCGCGACCGACGGCAAGGTCCGGTTCCTCGGCCACCCCATGCGCGTCCCCTTTTCCGACGCGCTACTCGGGCGCGCTTTCACCGGCAGCGCCGTGCCCCGCGACACGGGGCCGGCCCTCACCGACAACCTGATCGACATCGGCACGCCGTCGGTGAACCCCGCCAAGCGCATCATGCCGCGCAACATGGTCCGCACCAACATCCCGATGATCGACGTTTTCAACTCGCTGGTCGAGTCGCAGAAGCTGCCGGTCTTCGCCCGCGCCGGCGAGCCATACAACCCGCTGCTCGCGCGCATCGCCCTGCAGGCCGAGGTCGACATCATCATCCTCGGCGGCATGGGATTGAAATACGACGACTACCTCGCCTTCCGCGACACGCTTGACGAGAGCGGCGCACTCTCCCGAACCGTGATGTTCGTGCACACCGCCTCCGACCCGATCGTCGAATGCATGCTCGTGCCGGACATCTCGCTCGCCACGGCCGAGCAGTTCGCGCTGCAGGGCAAGAAGGTGCTCGTGCTGCTCACCGACATGACCAGCTTCGCGGATGCCCTCAAGGAGATCGCCATCACCATGGAGCAGATCCCATCCAACCGCGGCTACCCCGGCGACCTCTATTCTCAGCTCGCCTCGCGCTACGAGAAAGCCGTCGACTTTGAAGGCGCAGGGTCCATCACCATCCTCGCGGTCACCACGATGCCCGGCGACGACGTGACCCACCCCGTGCCGGACAACACCGGCTACATCACGGAAGGCCAGTTCTACCTGCGCAACGGACGCATCGAGCCCTTTGGCTCCCTCAGCCGCCTGAAACAGCAGGTGAACAAGAACACGCGCGAAGACCACCGCACCATCATGGACGCCATGATCAAGCTCTACGCCTCCTTCAAGGAAACGCAGGAAAAGCAGTCCATGGGTTTCCGCATGAGCGACTGGGACGGCAAGTTGCTGAAGTACGGCGCGCGCTTCGAGCGGGAGATGATGGACCTTTCCGTCAACATTCCCCTTGAGAAGGCGCTCGACCTCGGCTGGCAGATCCTGTCCGACTGCTTCACCCCGGACGAGACCGGCATTCCCTCCAAGCTGACAAACACCTTCTGGCCGAAGGCCCGCGCGGATTAAGGGACTCCGACACCATGGCGAAGATCAAACACACGAAGACCGAGCTGAAAGCGCAAAACGACGCGCTCAAGCGCTTCCTGCGGTTCCTGCCGATGCTGCAACTCAAAAAACAGCAGCTGCAGGCCGAGATCTCCGCCATCGCCGCCCGCATCGAGGAGGTCGCGTCCCGCGAAGACGCCGCCCTCGCCTCGCTCGACGCGTGGGTCACGCTCTTCTCCGAGTCCGGCGACACGCTCGAAAGCCTCGTCGCCGTCAGCCGCGTCGTCACGGACGCCAGCAACATCGCGGGCGTGACCATTCCGGTCTTCAACCGCATCGAGACCTCGTTCGCCGAAATCGACCTGTTCGCCACACCGCCCTGGTTCGACTCCGCGGCCGAGATGCTGACGACGGTCCTCGGGCTCAAGGCAGAGCGCCTCGTGCTCGAAAAGCAGCGCGAACTCGTGGCCCGCGAGCTGAACACCACCTCGCAGCGCGTAAACCTCTTTGAAAAAGTCAAAATCCCCGAGTGCCGCGAGAACATCCGCGTCATCAAGATCGCGATCGGCGACGAGCAGACCGCGTCGGTGACCCGCGGCAAGATCGCGAAAGGCCGGGCCCGCCAGTCCGACGAGGAGGATGCGGCATGATCGTCCCCATGAAACACCTCACGCTCCTGTGCGTGGCCTCCATGCGGGAAACAACGCTCGAACGCCTGCGCGAGCTGGGCGCGGCGCATCTGAACCTCAGCGCCTCCGATTCCGAAGCTTACCGCCATGCGCAGGCCAGGCTGTCCGTCGCGCGCCACGCGCTGCAGATCCTGAAGGACGCCCTCGCAGGGAAGCCGGTGTCGCCGACGACCGTCGGCCCGCACAAGGTCCACGGCCATGAGATGAGCGGCGAGGCTTTGCTCAAAGCGCCCCTGCCCGCTTCCGCAGGCGACGCAGCGGCGAAAATCGACGCGATCCGCCACCTCGCCGACATGCGGCAAGCGCTGGTGAACGAGTCCGAACGCCTTGACAGCGACATCGCGCTCTACCAGCCCTTCGGCGATTTCGACGTCACCCTGCCGTCCAAGCTGACGGCACAGGGGGTTCAGGTTCAGCTTTTCAGGGCACCGGTCAACACCACCTTCATCGAGCGCGACGGCGTCCTGATCCAAGAGTTCGCGGCCGACCAGAACTTCACCTACGGTGCCATGATCGGCCCGGGCGAACTTCCCGAAAGCTGCGAACGCGTCACCCTTCCGGAAGCGTCCGCGTCCGTGCTGCAGACCCGCTACGACGAAACGGTTGCGCGCGCCGGGCAAATCACCGGCCGCCTGCGGCACGCCGCGGACGACGCCGCCGACCTAGAGCGCGAGGTGACACGCCTCACCGACATCAGCGATTTCGCGAACGCCGCAGACACCATGCAGGCGAACGGCGCGGTGGCGTGGATCACCGGCTGGCTGCCCGCCGACCAAGAGGAGTCGCTGCGCGATCTGGCTCAGGAAAATTCCTGGGGGCTGCTGGCCCGCGATCCCGAGCCGGGCGAGACGCCCCCCACGCTGCTGCGTCCGCCCCGCCTGTTCCGTCCCATGCAGGCGTTGTTCGACGCGCTGGGCATTGCGCCGGCCTACAACGAGTCCGACGTCAGCGTGCCCTTTTTCTGCTTCTTCAGCATCTTTTTCGCGATGCTCGTTGGCGACGGCGGCTACGGCGCGCTGATATTCCTGCTGACGCTGCGCGTGCGCCGCAAAATGCCCAAGGCTCCCCGCGCGCCTTTTGTCCTGCTCTACTTCTTCGCCCTCGCGACCCTCGTCTGGGGCGTTCTTTCGAACACGTGGTTCGGCACCCATCCCAAATTCGCGGACAACGCGGCCAGCCTCTGGCTGAATCACCCCGAGAACGGGATCAACAACATGATGCTGTTCTGCTTCACGCTCGGCGTCATCCATCTGTCCGTGGCGCGGATCTGGAACGCCATCAGCCTCTTCCCCGACACCAAGTTCCTGGCCCAAATCGGCTGGCTCGGCGTGATCTGGTTCATGTACTGCATGTCCTGCAGCATCGTCGGCATCTTTCAGGCGCCGGTGTTCATCTACCCTGTCTTCGGGGTGTCAGTCCTGCTGCTCTTCCTCTTCACCCTCAAGCGGAGCGAGCTCAAGACAAACGGCATCGAGCTCGGCATGCTGCCGCTCAACATCGTCAGCGCACTCGGCGACATCATCTCCTACGTTCGACTCTTCGCCGTGGGATTAGCATCGGTCAAGGTGGCGGAGAACTTCAACAGCATGGCCATCGGCATGAATCTGCCGCTCTGGGCAAAGATCGTCCCCATGGTGCTGATCCTGCTGATCGGGCACGGCCTCAACTTCGCGATGGCGGGGCTCAGCATCCTCGTGCACGCCGTGCGCCTGAACACATTGGAGTTTTCCAACCACAAGGGCGTCACCTGGGCGGGCTATGCCTTCAGGCCCTTCAAACGGAAAGCCGACGCGACGTGAGTTCCCCTTTCAGGACAGCCATCGCTCCATTTCAAAATCAGAACTTTCACACACCAAACGGAGAAACACCATGAATCCAGAAGCACTCGCAACATTCAACCAAACCATGGGCATCGCGGGCGCCGTCGCCTGTCTAGGGCTCAGCGCCACCGGCTCGGGCTTCGGCACCGGCTTTGCGGCCACATCCGCCATGGGCGCGTGGAAGAAATGTTACGCGCAGAACAAGCCGGCGCCCTTCATCCTTCTGGGCCTCGTCGGCGCGCCCATCACGCAGACCCTTTACGGCATGATTCTCATGTTCGTGATGTTCGCCAAGGCGAGCGCCGGACTCCCGATGCTGGTCCTTGGGATTTTCGCCGGGCTCGGCATCGGCGTCTCCGCCCTTTTCCAGGGCCGCGCCGCCGCCGCCGCGTGCGACGCCCAGGCCGAGACCGGGCAGGGGCTGACCAACTATTTCGCCGCGCTCGGCATCATCGAGACCGTGGCCATCTTCACGATGGTTTTTACCCTAATCGCCGTGTTCCAGATCAAGGTCTAACCGCTGTGAAGAACCACTACACGCCGGACGATCTCAAGGCGCTCCCTAAAAAGCACGATTCGCTCGTCGGCATCGATTCCGACGGCTGCGTGTTCGACACGATGAGCGTGAAGCAGAAGCTGCACTTCCATCCGCTCATCATCCGCTTCTGGGGCCTGGAGAAATGCGAGAAGGAACTTCGCGCCTGCGCCGAGTTCGTCAACCTCTACTCGAAGACCCGCGGCAGCAACCGCTTTCCAGCCCTGCTGCGCGTGTTCGAACTGTTGGCGGATTATCCCGGTGTGAAGGCATCGTGCGTCCCGCTCCCGAAAACCGAGGCCCTGCGCGCCTACATCAGCTCGGGGTTGCCGCTCGGGAACCCCTCACTCAAAGCCGAGGTGGCTCGCACGAACGATCCCGAGTTGGCCCGGCTTCTCGAGTGGAGCCTCGCCATCAACGCCGACATCGATGCCCGCATGCAGCCAGTTCCCCCTTACATATGGGCCAAACAGGGCCTTGAGCTGATCCGGCACAACAGCGATGCGATCGTGGTTTCACAGACGCCCGAAGAAGCCCTGGTCAAAGAATGGAACCTTCACCGCCTGCACGGGTATGTCGACCTCATCGCGGGCCAAGAACTCGGCACCAAGGCCGAACATCTCCGCATCGCCGGCGGGAGAAAATACGCCCCCGAACGCGTCCTGCTGATCGGCGACGCGCAAGGCGATCAAACCGCCGCGAAAGCGGCCGGCGTGTGTTTCTACCCCATCAACACGGGTCACGAAGAGGACTCCTGGGAACGCTTCTGCAAAGAGGCCTATGCCAAATTCCTCGCCGGCGCTTTCTCAGGCGCTTACGAGCAAAGCCTGAGCACAGAATTCAACGCGCTGTTGCCGGAGACTCCGCCCTGGTCATGCGGATGAACTGCTCCGACGTCCTTTTCGCCCGACATCTCCCGGTTTTTGAGGTTGCGCAAAACGGCCGACCGATAATAGAATATTATAAAAAAAAAGGGGAGATGGATCATGTTTCGGAGATCGGGGCAAAGTGCCATTTTGTGCAGTCTTTTGATGGCCACCTTCGCGTGGAGAGCCGCGGGTGAGAGCGAAAACGCGGACGAGACTTTCTGCCATGACTATTTCGGCAAGACCGCCCTCCACACGCCGCTGGCTCTGGCTGACACCAACTTTGTGGTCTGGGCCGTATCGCAGGATGGCGAGCCTTCAGGCTGGATCTTCCGGACAGACCAGGTGCCGCCCGCCTGCAAGGGCAAACGCGGCCAGATCGCCGTGCTCGTCGGCATCGGGACCGACGCCCGGATCAAGGGTCTAACCGTCCTCTCCCACAAAGAGGACTCCAAATATTTTCGCCGCCTGAACACCTCTTTTTTCAGCCAGTTCCGGGATAAACGCGCAGATGAGACCGCGGCCAGCCTGGATGCGGTGACGCATGCGACCTACTCGTCCCGCGCCATCATCCGCGATGTCATGGAAGGGGCGAAAAACGTCATCTCACTGCCCGAAGTGGCGGCCCTGCTCGGCGCCCGGAATAAAGGCGGTTGACCTGAATACCGCTCATGTCGCATACTTTGGCTGTCACTCGATTTTAAGGAACTTATGACGTTAACAGGCACATTTACCGCATTGGTCACCCCGTTCAACACGGACGGAAGCGTTGACTATTCCGCGCTCCGGTCGCTGGTTCAGTGGCAGATTGAAAACGGCGTGGACGGGCTCGTTCCGGTCGGCACGACCGGCGAGTCCCCGACCCTCGACGTCCACGAACACCTCAAAGTGATCACCACCACGGTCGAAGCCGCGGCGGGCAAAGCCACGATCATCGCGGGCACCGGCGCGAACTCGACGTCCGAGGCGGTCGAACTGACGCGCGAAGTCCTCAACGCCGGCGTGGATGCCACGCTTCAGGTCACCCCCTACTACAACAAGCCGAACGCCGAAGGCCTCTACCGCCACTTCACTTCCGTCGCCGATCTCGGACTCCCGGTCGTTCTTTACAATGTGCCCGGGCGCGCGGGGAAGGAGATCCCGCTCGACGTCGTCGTACGACTGGCCTCCCACCCGAAAGTCGTGGCGATCAAGGAAGCCTCGGGCAGCGTGGACCGCGTTAGCGCGATCCGCAACGCCTGCGAACTGCCGGTCTTCTCGGGCGACGACAGCCTGACGCTGCCGATGATCAGCGTCGGCGCGTGCGGCGTCATCAGCGTCGCCTCGAACGTGATTCCCAAGGAGATGTCTACCCTGGTGCGGCTGGCCCTCACGAACGACCTCGCCGGCGCACGGGAGCTTCACCGCATCTATTACCCGCTGTTCCGCGATCTCTTCATCGACACGAACCCCATTCCGGTCAAGACCGCCCTGTCGCTGATGAGCCGCATCGGCCCCACGTTCCGCCTGCCGCTCTGCGAGCCCTCGGAGAAAATCCGCGAGCAGATCATTCGCACCTTGCGCAGCCTGAACCTTCTCTAAACAAACACACCCCCTTTTCAACAATGAAAATCGCAATTCTTGGAGCGGCGGGGCGCATGGGACAGAACCTGTTGCGCTGCGCCGGGAAATTTGAAAACTGCACGGTCGTCGCCGCTACGGAACGCCCCGGCCATCCCGCCATCGGCACCCGCGTCAAGGAGGTCTGCGGACTCCGCGTCGAAAACCTCTCCGATGTGCTGTGCTTCACCGACGATTGGCCGGATATGGCGGAAACGGTGATCGACTTCACCTTCCACGCCACCACCGCCGCCAACCTCGCGAACGCGGTCGCAGCAGGCCAGGCGTATGTGCTCGGGACCACCGGACTCACCGATGAAGAGAAGCAGTCCGTTTACGCGGCCGCCAAAAAAATCCCGATCGTCTGGGCCCCGAACATGAGTCTGGGTGTCAACCTGCTGCTCGAACTCGTCCGCCGCTCCGCCTCAATCCTCGGTCCGGACTACGACGCCGAGATCGTCGAGATGCACCACCGCCTCAAGAAGGATGCCCCGAGCGGCACCGCTCTCGGCCTGGCCGAGGCGCTGGCGGAAGGCCGCGGAGTGAACTTGAAGGACGTCGCCTGCTACGGCCGCGAGGGCATGCCCGGGGAGCGCCCCCGCGGCGAGATCGGCATCCACGCCCTGCGCGGCGGCTCGGTGGTCGGCGACCACACC
>DAOPZC010000048.1:0-36375 GCA_035353175.1 Kiritimatiellia bacterium
TCAGGCAGTTGATCCACGGCAGGATCTGGCCGACCAGGGTGATCGGCTCCGCGACGGTGATCCCGTTCTCCAAACGGAGCGAGCTGCCGGTGCGGCCGTAGACGCGTGTGCCGCTGTTGGTGCTGCCGAGCGCGTTCGCGTGCCGGATCAAGAGCCGGCAGCCGTTGCTGACGCTCGTGAGGCCCTCGTACGTGTTGTTGCCTGTCAGGTAAAGCGTGTTCGTGACGGCGGCCATGAGGCCGCCCGGTCCGCTCAGCACGCCGTTCACCGTGAAGGAGGCGTTGGAGCCGAAGATCGTGCGGCTGCCGCTCAGCGTGAGCGGCAGGTTGACGGTCTTGGCGCTGGTCGAGAGGTTGGCGATGTCGCCGTCCAGCGTGACGGCGTTGCCGCCGAGCGTGAACGCGCCCGCGCCGTTTTTGAACGTGATCCCCGCGTACGCGGTGTCCGCGCCGAGGTTGTTGTTGTTGCTGAGCTGCGTGGAACCGCCGAAGAAAAGCACGTCGCCGGCCGAAGGCAGGGCCGAATCGCCGTCCCAGTTCGCCACCGTTCCCCAGTTGGCGTCGCTTCCGCCGCCGTCCCATGTCCTGTCCGCAGCATATCCCGCGGTTGCGATGAAAGCCATGCCCAAACGAAGAACGAAACGGTCCATTTTCATTTTCACCTCTGACTTCATTTTCGACTTAACACTTTTATTCTATGGCATATGGAAACCCAATTCAATAGATGAAATGTCATTTTTGACCTGATGCTGCCGCCTGGAAACAGCCCAAAATGGTTCTCGCGCATCGGGTCGGGCCTGCGATAAACTATGACCGTTTTGTTAAGTGGTTAACGCCTCGCTGGACGTGACGATGACGGATGCCTTACTCATCATGATCGGGATCCTCTGCCTGTTGGCGGGCATGGCCGGGTGCCTTTTGCCCGTGCTGCCCGGTCCTCCGCTGGCTTTTCTGGGTGTGGTGGCACTGCATCTGACGGCGCGTGTCCAGTTCCCGGCCTATGAGCTTCTCGGAGGCTTGCTGCTGGTCGTGGTCGTGCAGGTGGCGGATGCGGTGATCCCGGCCTTCGGCACGAAAAGGTGGGGCGGAACGCGTTGGGGAGTGGGGGGCTGCGTGCTCGGCTCGCTGATCGGCCTGTTCATCTTTCCGCCGGCGGGGTTCATTATCGGGTCGTTTGCAGGCGCCGTTGCCGGCGAACTGCTGGCCGGGAAGAGCGGGCGCGGAGCGTTCAAGGCGGGGGTCGGCTCATTTATGGGACTGCTGCTGGGCACGGTCCTCAAATTCGCGCTCTGCGGCCTCTTCGCCTTCTGGTTTTTCAGAGGGCTTGCGGCGGCGTGAGCGGTTCTGGGGCGCGGGCGGAAATCGCCCTGAAAAAGCCGGGGCGGGATTAGAAGGATTTGCCGGCGGAGAGGGCAAAGATGTTGCAGAACCCGTCATCGAAATCCACCTCCGCGGAGCCGACCGTCCGGTCGACGGGCTCCACGATGATGAGGCCGTAGCTGCCGTAGAACTTCCACGTGCCGATCGCGTAGCCCAAGCCGGCGCTGACGATGTGGCGGTCGCCGGGCGGAAGCATCGTGTCGGTGTAGTCCTTGTCGATCGGGTCCATGTCGTAGACGTAGCCGCATTGGACGGACCAGCGCTCGGTGAGCAGGTATTCCGCGCCCAAGCCCAGGCGCCAGACGTTGTGCCAGTTCTTTTCCTCGGAGGTGTCGGGAAGCTGGGCGTTCTCGGTCGAGCCGAAGGTCATCGACAGGTCGTCGTACGTGCCCCACTCGGTGTAAATCGCGGTCAGCCCGACGTTCAGTTTCTCGACGGGACGGTAGTTGAGGCCCGCGGTCCATGAGGGCGGCAGCTCGATCGCCCCGCGCGCGGAGGCTTCGCCGTAGGGGAGAAGGTTTGCGAGGGGGGTCGAGGAACTGACGACGTCGATATCGCCCTTGACCGTCTGCCGGACGCGCGACCGGTAAACGAAGCCGGCGTCGAGCGTGTCGGTGAGCTTGTATGAAACGGCGAGGTTATAGCCGTAGCCCCAGGAATCGCCCTCCACGTCGGTGGTCATGGAACCGTAGATCGGTGCGGCGGAGCTGATGCGAGTGTTGTCGTAGACCGTCTTATGGTTCTCGAACGACAGGTACATGGCGCGGAAGCCGGCGGCCACGGAGAGTCGGTCGGAGACCTTGTAGGCCAGGTTAGGGTTGAAGGTGACCGTTTTGAGGGTGGTCGCCGTGCTGCTCGACTTCAGCGGCCAGTCGCTGTCGTAGCTAGTGCCCAGCCCGTATTCGCTGTAGAGGCCGATGCCGATGAACCAGTCCTCCGCGAGCTGCTGCGACGCATAGAGGTGCGGGAGGGTGAACCAGTCGGCGTCGAGGTTGTTCTTGTCGTTTTTCGCCGTGACGTCCATGTCGGGGTGGACGACGCTCAGGCCGACCATGGTGTCTGTCCCTTTGAGGTCGGTCAGGTTGGCGGGATTGTAATAGTTGGCGGACGCGTCGCCGGTGTCTCCGACCAGTGCGCCGCCCATCGCGTTGCCGCGCGCGCTCGCCTCGTAGAGGCCGAAGCCTGCGGCCTGGACCCGGAGCGAGGTGACCGCGAGAAGGTTCAAGCCGAGAGCCACTTGCCATAACGCGTTCTTTTTCATAAAGAATCATCGCCTTTCATTTTCGACCGGCTGAGCGCCTTGTTGTTACTGAAACGTCGTAGATAACACTTCGACACTTTATGTAATTTTGTCATTATCCGCAAGTCCAAACAACCGGGAGGGCGATTGCCGGAGGCTGGCTCCCCCTCCTTTTCCCGTCCGCCGGACGAAACTTGCAGTTGCATTGCCCGCTCGGCTGCTATAAGCTAAAAGCTCTTTTTTCACACTCGTATTCCGGGTCTTTAAGGATGATCGGGAAAAATAGTTCAGAGAGGATGATGCGTTATGATGCAGTTCAATCGTCGTGATTTTGTGAGGGGGTCGTCGTTTGCGGCCGCCACACTGGCGCTGGGCGGATGCGACACGCTGTCGGGGGATTCGCGTTATCCCGCCGTGACCCGCGTGGCACCCAAATTCCGCAAGCCGGGAGAGAAGCTGAACATCGGCGTCATCGGCGTGGGCGGCAAGGGCTGGTCCGACTGGATGCCGATGTTTGAGAACGGCGAGAACATCGTGGCGCTGTGCGACGTGGACCGCGCCCCGATCGACAAGGCGCTGGCCGAGATCGAGAAGAAGGGCTTCAAACCGTCGCAGGTCAAGTGCTACAGCGATTTCCGCAAGATGCTCGACGAGTGCAAAAACCTGGACGCCGTGACGGTTTCCACGCCCGACCACATGCATGCTCCGGCCGCGATCCGCGCGATGAAGCAGGGCTGCAACGTCTACGTTCAGAAGCCGCTGGTGCGCACGATTTGGGAGGCGCGCTATTTCGAGAAGGTGGCCAAGACCTGCGGCGTGGTGACGCAGATGGGCAACCAGGGCAGCGCGGGCAACGGGCTGCGCCGCAACGCCGAACTGCTGCAGCGGGGCATCCTCGGCAAGGTGACGGAGGTGCACGTGTGGACCAACCGCCCCATTTGGCCGCAGGGCATCGCCCGGCCCGAGGGTTCGGACCCGATTCCTGAGACGCTCGACTGGAACAGCTGGCTGGGCACGGCGAAGGAGCGGCCGTTCAAGGCGGGCGTGTACCACACCTTCAAGTGGCGCGGCTTTCACGACTTCGGCACCGGCGCGTTCGGCGACATGGCCTGCCATACGATGAATCTGCCGTTCCGCGGTCTGAAGTTGGGCAAGGTGGTGTCGGCCGAGTGCATCCAGATTGAAGCGAAGAACGACTCGACCTATCCGAGCAAGAGCGTCGTCAAGATGATCTACGCGGCCCGCGGCAGTCAGCCCGAGGTGACGCTCTACTGGTACGACGGCAACCTCAAGCCCTCGGCGGAGATCATGCCGCAGGTCATCGCCTCGCTTGGCGAAGTGCCGAAAACCGGCTGCCTGATCGTCGGCGACAAAGGCATGATCTGCAGCACCAACGACTACGGCCAGGAGGCGTACATCGGCTTCAAGGGCGACGAGAAGATGCGCTCCATGTCTAAGCACGAGGCGCTTTCCGAAACGGCCATGCCGCCGAAGTTCCGCCCGAACAAGAGCAACCACTACCTCGAGTTCGTCAATGCCTGCAAAGGCGAGGACGTCTGCTTCTCGGATGTGGACCACTCGGTGCCGATGCTCGAAGGCATGCTGGTCGGCTGCATCGCGCAGCAGGTTCCCGGCAAGCTGCTTTGGAACAGCGACGCGCAGTCGTTCCTCAACAACCCGGCGGCCAACGGCCTGCTCAAGCCGTATATCCGCACGGGGTGGGAGTTCTAAGCGGCGCACGGCGTGTTTGCCCATTCGCCTGAACACGGGGAATGGGCGTGAGATACCGCGGGGAGGGGAGCCTCCCTGCGGTTTCGTTTTCAACTTCCCTACTGCGCCGCACCGCGGAATATGGTATAACGGCCGCACCTGTTAACTGACTAGCTATGAAGATCTGGAAAGACACCTATCCGCTGATTATCTCGTGCGCGCGCGGGCTTGTTCCGCAGACGTCCAAAGAGCTGAGCCGCCTCGGCTACGAGGTCATCGATTCGACGGAGAACACCGTCGTCGTCCGGGGCAACATGCGCGACATGATGACCCTCAACCTGCAGCTCCGCACGGCCCACCGCATATTGGTGCCGCTGCTGCGGTCCCAATGCGGCAATCTCCGCTATTTTTACAACGACGTCTATTCGATCGACTGGGAGAACCTGCTCGAAGCCGACGGCTATTTTACCGTCAACTCGGTGGTCCGCAACGACACGATCCGCGACACGCGCCTGCCGTCGCTCACGGCCAAGGACGCGATCGTGGACCGCATGCGCGACAAGTGCGGCGGACGGCCCGATTCGGGGCGCGAAACCCATGGCGCGGCGGTGTTCGTCTATTGGCAGGACGAAGAGCTGATCGTTTACATCGACACCACGGGCGAACCGCTTTCCAAGCGCGGGTACCGCAAGCTGCCGGGGAAGGCGCCGATGCAGGAGACGCTCGCCGCGGGCTGCATCTTGGCCTCGGAGTGGGACGCCGCCTCGCCCTTCGTGTCTCCCATGTGCGGCAGCGGGACGCCCGCCATCGAGGCCGCGCTCTTGGCGCTCAACCGGGCGCCGGGCAGTTTCAAAAGCCACTTCGCCTTCATGGCGCTCAAAGACTACCGCATTACGATTCCCGGCGAGCAGGCCGGCAAGAGCGTGCGGCAGCGCTTCGGCGCATCGCCCGAACAGATCTGGAAAGACATGGTCGCTACAGCCCGCGAACAAGAGCGCAGGCAGGGCCTGCCGCCGATCATCGCCACGGACATCGATCCCGAGGCGGTCGAGACCTCGCAGATGAACGCCATCGCCGCGGGCGTCTCGGAGTATATCACCTTCGGCGTGTGCGATTTCGCCGCCACCAAACTGCCGCCGCCGCCCGGCGTGATCTTCATGAATCCGGAGTACGGCGAGCGTATGGGTGCCGAACAGGATCTGGAGCCGCTCTATGGCCGCATCGGCGATTTTCTGAAACAGAAGTGCACGGGCTATACGGGGTGTGTCCTCACCGGCAATATGGAGATGTCGCGCAAGATCGGCCTGCGGTCGGTGCGGCGTGTGCCCTTCTACAACGGTCCGATCGAGTGCCGCATGGTGGTGTTCGACCTGTACGAGGGCAGCCAGAGGGACGGGCCGGAGGACGACGGCGCCGCGCGCGAAGAACGGTAGAGGCGCGGCATGCCGTGCCTTTCTGGAGAATCGACATGCATGCGATAACGGTAACGGTAGAAGGTCAGCAGCCGATGGTGGTGGCCGCCGGCACGCGCATCAGCGAATTGCTCCCGTCCGTCAACGACGGCGGCTTTCCGGTGCTGGGCGCGATCGTGAACAACATGGTGCTGCCGATCTTCCTGCCGCTGGTCGCCGAGGCCTCGATCGCGCCGCTGACCATTCTGGACCCGTACGGCTGGGACATCTACCGCACCTCGCTCTGCTTTCTGCTCGCCAAGACCGCGCATGAGCTGTATCCCGGCGTCGAATGCCGCGTGCGCAACTCGGTCGGCTCGGGGCTCTATTGCACCATGGCTTGGCCGGACGTTTCGCCGGAGGCGGTCGAGGCGAACGTCAAAAAGATGAAGCAGGCCATGTGGGCGACCGTCCGTCAAGATTTGCCCATCACGTCCGAGACCGTTTCTTACCAGGCGGCGGTTACGCTCTTCCGCCAGACGGGACAGGTGGACAAGCTGAATCTGCTGGCGCACCGCAACCCGCCGGTCGTCTGCCTGACGCGCTGCGGGGCGTTTTTCGAGCTGAGCCAAGAGCCGTTGGTTGCGCGGACCGGCGTGCTGGAGATCTTCGATCTGCTGCCGCATGCGCAGGGGTTTGTGCTGAATGTCCCGACCTCCGCGAAGCCCCGCGAGCTGCCGCCGCTGCCTCCTTTTGAACACCTCTTCAAGGTTTATCAGGAACACATCGGGTGGGGCAAGATCGTCGGGATTACCACCGTGGGCGAACTCAATCAGGCGGTGATCGAGAAGCGGGTCGATGATTTCATCCACACCGTCGAGGCCCTGCACGACAAGAAGCTGGCCCGTATCGCGGACGAGATCGCGCAGCGGAGGCCGGCCGTGCGGCTCGTGCTGGTCGCGGGGCCCTCTTCTGCCGGGAAGACCACCTTCTCCAAGCGGCTCGTCACGCACCTGCGCGTGAACGGCTACAAGCCGGTGCTGATCTCGACGGACAACTATTTCGTGGGCGACGCGCACAATCCGCGCGACGCGGCCGGCAATCTCGACTACGAGCATATCGAATCGATGGATCTGGCGCGGCTCAACGGCGACCTCCTGCGCCTGATGGCCGGCGAGCCCGTCCATCTGCGCGCGTTCGATTTCAAAAAGAAAGAGGGCTATGACCAGGCGGATCCCACGCGGTTGCCGCCCAACGGCGTCATCGTGATGGAGGGCATCCACAGCCTGAACCCGCAGCTGACGGCCGATGTGCCGCGCGATCAGAAGTTCCTGATCTACATCAACGCGCTGACGCAGCTCGGAGTGGACAGCAACAACCGCATCTCGACCACGGACACGCGGATCATCCGGCGCATGGTCCGGGACCACCAGTTCCGAAACCGGCCGGCGATCGACACCCTTCGCATGTGGCCGTCGATCGCGCGCGGGGAGAAGCGCTGGATCTACCCGTATCAGCATCTGGCCGACGCGGTTTTCAACTCCGCCCTCGACTACGAGCTGGCCGTGCTCAAACCGCTGGCCGCCCCGTTGCTGAACCAGATCAAACCTTGGGATGAGGCCTATATCGAGGCTCGGCGCCTCTCCGGTTTCCTGCATAACTTTTCGTCGCTGTCGCCGGACATTGTGCCGGGGGACTCGATTCTGCGCGAGTATATCGGCGGCAGCCAACTGAAGTACTGAAGCACAACACCACACGAGGAGAAGACGAGATGAGCAAAGAGCTGGAAGAGGGGACAACCCTGATGTTGGATTTCGCGAAGATCGCGAAGATCGCTGAGACCTGCAAGGATGCGATTCCCGTGGCGGTGCAGCACGCGGATACGAAGGAGGTGATCTTGGTCGCCTACACCAACGAGCTGGCCATGAAGAAGGCGTTCGCCGAGCGCATGCTGATCCTCTGGAGCACCTCCCGCAACGTGCTGTGGGAGAAGGGAAAAACGTCCGGCGAGACGTTCGACCTGCTCGAGGCCCGCGTGAACTGCGAGCAGAACTCGCTGCTCTACATCGTGCGTCCGAAGCGCGGCGCGATTTGCCACACCAAGAACCAGAAGGGCGAGCCCCGCAACTGCTACTACCGCAGCATCGACATGGATACGCTGTCGCTCACCAACCTCGATCCCTGAGGAGACGCGGGACGATGGCCTTCCGCTGCCCATACTGCAAACAGCGCTTCGACGCCGAGCCGCCGCCCAAGTGCCCCGGCTGCGGCAAGCTCATGGTCGTGCCGGCCATGAAGGCGACCAGCGAGCGCATGGCGCGCCGCCGCAAGATCGAGAACATCTGGCGCGAGTGCGAGCAGAAGAAGGCCGAGCTGCAGGGCGTGATGGTGCCGGGGTTGTGGCGCAACCCGAAGGTCTATCTGGGGGTGGTTCTCGGCCTGGCGGTGCTGGGCGGCGCCGTTTTCCAAGCCACGGACCGGGCGGTCGAGCGCAAAGTCGAGCCGCCGCACCTGCGTGCCCTCCGCCACGTGGACGTGTTGGCCGAGGCGCTGGGCCGTTACCGCTTCCACGTCGGCGCCTATCCGGACGCCGCGCAGGGCCTTGCGGCGCTCGTGCGCGATCCGCAGGTGCCGAAGTGGGACGGGCCTTACATCAATCAGCTCCGCAAGGACCCGTGGGGCACGCCCTACGTCTACGAGCCGGCGTCGAATGCCCTGCCGGTGCTCCTCTCTTGCGGCCCCGACAAGGTGCGGGGCACGCCGGACGACCTGAAGCCCGACCCGGCCCGTTTCGACCCGGGAACAGGGTGGACCAACGGCTGGCTCTCCGAGGCGCAGCGCCTGCCGGGCGTCACCGTGCTGCAGGCCTTGCCCGCCGAAGCGGCAAAACCGTGAGCCCGCGGGCCTCAGCGGGGCTTGCCGCGAGGGTCGGATCAACATGTGCGCCGCGGGCGACTGCCGAACTCAGAAGGCGGGAAGCGGCTTGCTCGAAAGCCGGAATCCCCCCTTGGCCTGATTTGAGAATTCCGACGGATTCGGCGTGTTGGTGCGGCTTGAGTTCAAGCTTGGCCGTTGTCAAAAAAGGGCGGGTTCAGCGGCCCCGCCGCCAGCCCTGAGACAGCCGAAGGGGCTCGCGCCTCGGCGAGGCTGTCCTGCCCTGCCCAAACAGCGACCCCTTTAAAGTTGCCGCTCTCGGCGTGCATGGTCGGGGCTTATTCGTTGGGTGGCGGCGGCATCCAAACTTCTTGAAGTGTGGATATAATGCGGTTTCGGCCAGAGTTCTTGAAAGCGGGGTAAGTGCAACAGGTCAGGCCCATTGGGGAAATTCATTCCGGCTTGGCGTGTGGGCGTTCGCCGTGAGACAGGCGAGCAGGGTCCGTGCAGGCTGATGGGTGCAAGGGCTGAGCGCCCATCGGCCCCTGTTCTGAACGACCAGGTCGCGGTTTTGAAGTTTCGCGAGATGCCGCGACATCGCCGGTTGGCTGATGCGCGTCAATGCCGCCAACGTTTCGGCGGTTGCGCTTTTCCGCCTGCGCAGACAGGCGAGGATCGCGAGGCGGCGAGGATGGGTGAAGGCGGTCAGGTCATGCACGATCTGGCGTTCGCTGCGGCCTTCTTCGAGCAGGGCTGTACGCATCGCGTCAAGGAGCGGCCTGGCGCTGGGCACGAGCGGGTCGGGTGTCGGCGCATAATAGACCCAGCGGCTCTGCCGGGTCGCCTCGATCAGCCCGCGCGCTTGGAGCGCGCGCAGATACTGGCTGGCGTAATGCAGGGGAAGCCCCAGGTCCTGTGCGATGGCGCCCACCTGGGTGGCGGGGTGCGCCAGGACGCATTTCAGGCAACGGATACGGGAAGCGTTGGCCAGTATCCGGCAAGTCCGCCACAGGGAAGGTTGCAGATCGTGCATGACGAGCTCCCATCCACACTTCATGAAGTGTGGATAAAGCATATCGCAAACCGCTCGGGACGCGCAAGGGCTTCCCGGGGCGTGGACCGTAATCGACCGGGACGCGCAAGGGCTTCCCGGGGCGTGGACAGTCAGGAGGACCGGAAAACCGGATGTGGATAACGGAGAAGCAGCGGCCTCCCCGACGCGTCGATCCGACGCGGGGCGCACGGAAACGAGGCGTCGCAGGAGGCGGCCTGTCAGAAAACAATGCGGTAGCCGAAGGCCTGGCTGTCACACGACAGCCGCAGCGTGGCGCCGTCCTGCGTCCACACCGCGGCCTGGGCGGCGGAGTGGCTCGGGTCGACCGATTCGACCGCCTGCACCTTTGCCCGTTTCGCGCCGAACGCCGCCAGGTCGATCTCGGCGCGGAAGGCCATGCTGCCGGGCAACGGGATGAGCAGCCACTCGCCACGCTTGGCGTGCACCAGGCGGAACGCGCCGTCCGTGACGAGCGGGCCGAAATCGAGCATCCGCCGCTCCACGTTGAGGCCCAGCGCCTGCTCGTCTCCCGTGTCCGCCTCGGGCGTGAAGCTCCCGCCCGTGAAAGTGTCGCCGCTCTTGGCGACCTTCAGCACGCCGCCCAAGATGCGCTGGCCGCCGTCGGCGAGACCCCGGATCGTGAGGCGGTCCCCTTTGACGTGGTTGTAGAGGCCGTAGCGGATCTTGTACTCCCCGGCCGGCTGATCTTTCGGCACCGCGATGCGGGCCGTGGCCTTGAACGCGCCCGCCTGCTTGAGCAGGCTGCGGTCGAAGCGCATGTCCGCTTGAAAAGCGATCTTCTCGCTGCCGCCGTCTTTCGCGCCCTCTCGGCAGACGTGGATGAAGGGCACGTAGCCGTCAAGAGAGGGGTCCAGGATGTTCCAGTTGAAGGTCACCTCGAACGCGCCGTCGCCGAGATATCGGCCGGCTTCCGCCGAGGACTCGGCCTTCATCTTGCGCAGCGGGTTGAAGCGCGGGCGGGCGTCGGCGAAGAAGGTGTCTTCGGACTTGGCGAACCCGGCGCGCTGGCCGTCGATCAGCACCACGCCGGCCTCCGCATCGGGCATCGCCGCGTAAAAACCGTACTCGGGCAGAGGCTTGCCGCCGGCGACGGTCCAGACCACGTTGGAGCCGCGGTTGACCCAGACCTGGCCTCCGCCGCTGAAGGTGGTGTGCTGCTGCTTGATGGTCGCGCCGAAGGCATGCGTCTCGAACGTCTCGCGGGCCAGCCCGTCGCACACGTCGTGCAGCAGCCAGTAGGTCATGACCGTGCGGCGCGAGAAGGGACCGTCGCACATGGGGTTGCGGCCGCCCATGACCGTGTTGGACAGGTAGTCGTCGCTGCCGTAGCCGTGGAGCGGCTTGCCGCCGTGGTCGTCCCAGTCGAAGGCGCTGTAGCGCGGCCCGAGGCCGCCGGCGAGCAGCACCATCTTGCCGTGCGTCGCCATGTCGTGCCAAGGCGTGCGGTCGGCGTCGCCGAACTCCTTCAGCCAGCGCTGCGCCGGGAAGTGGTCGGCCTGTCCGGCGTCGAGCGAGCCGATCAGCGCGTCGGTCCCGGCCTCGCTGATCATGGGGGCGCCGCGCTTCAGGATGGAGCGACAGGTGTCGAAGGCGTCGCTCCACTCCCGCTGCGTGCGGGTGCGCGGATAAAAGACGCCGGCGCGGTCATAATAGTCGAACGGCGAGATCGCGGTGAAAACGTCGATGAACAGGCTGTCGGGCGCGAAGCCCTCGCGCATCAGCCGCATGTTCGGCTCCAGCCAGGGACGGAACCCGTGCGGCAGCCAGCGGTAGCTCTGGGCGCGGCGGCCCTTGTTGTACCACGCCTGCACGGGTCGTCCGTCTTCATGGAAAACGATCTGATCGTAGCTGTAGCGCTCGGCGTCCGGATAGAAGTCGATGTAGTTGTCGTGCGGGCAGAAGAGCATGCCGGCCTCTTCCGCCGCCCGGCGCATCGCCAGAAAAGGCTCCAGCCCTCCGGCGGGCGGATAAATCTCCGGCAACCGGTAGTCGTAGCCCCAGCGCTGCCACACGTGCTTCACGAAGACCGCGTCCGTCACGCCGTACTTGGCGGCCTCGCTCAGGTCCTTGGCCGCCACGAGGTAGTCGCCGCCCCACTGGTCGAGGCAGACGCGCCCGAGGATCGCGTCGACGCCGCGCCCCTTCTTGAAGCCGCAAAGGTCGCGGTACTCCCGCGCCGCGGCGAAAGCGCCGGAGGCCGAGGGAACAAAGAAGAACGCCGCGTCGTGGTGGGTCTCCAGCGCGAAGCGCCGGGCGGCCGGCGCGTGCGTCAAACGGTCCGGGAAAATGTCGCAGGCCTGCACGAGGCTGAGCCCGTTGGTGTAGTCCGCGCCGATGTGGCGCGTGCTGAGGGTGAAGCCTCCGCCGCTCAGGTCGAACGCGCCCGGATGCTCGATGACGTTGCCGAAGCCCGCGTAGGCGCGCCAGACCGGCAGGCTGCCGGCACCCAGCCCCAGCCGCGTGTAACGGGGTGTGCCGCGGCTGTCGCGCGTCACGCCGGGCATGTCCCAGGCGATGCGCAGCGCGCCGCCCTCGGCCCAGAGCTTGGCCCGCGCCGGCAGCGGCGCGCCGTCGCCGTCCGCCTGCGCCACGGCGTGGGTGACCATCCACGCGCCGCCCTCGGTCGCCGTCTCGACCTTCAGCACGGGCTGGCCGTTCTCGATGCCGCCGATGCCGCCGCGGTCGATGTCGCAGGCGAAGCCGCGGTAGATCAGTTCGCGCACCCCGTCGGAGAAGGCGATCACGCCGTCGGTCAAACCCTGTTTGCCGAGCGCGACCGCCGCGCCGAAGCGCTGTCCGCGCACGTCGAGGCGGAAGGCCCCCGAGCCCTTCTTGGGCTTATTCGAAAGCGCCAGGCGGGCGTCCGCGACCGCCTGGCGCTCAAGCGCCTGCCACTCCGCTTCGGTCTGGAGCGCCGGCAGCCGCCCGACCGTGACGAGGGGGTCGCCCCAGAAGCACTGGTCGCAGGTGGTGTTGTTCTTCGGCCCCGGGCCGGTCCAGAGGCGCAGGGTGATGCGCTGCCCCGCATAGGCGCCGAGGTCGACGGAGGCGGCCTCCCAAGACTTGCTGGCGCTGAAGCGCGTGAACAGTTCCTTCTCTTGGCCGTCCGCGCCGACGATGATCACCTTGTGCTCCGTGCCGTCGCTGGAGGGCTCTTTCTCCCCTTGGTCGCGAATGGCGGTGTGGAAATTCAGCACGGCCGGCTTGCCTGCGGGCAGCGCGAGCCGGAACTCGTTCCAGGTCGCGCCGGGGCCGCCGCGGTAGGGCGGATGGATCGTGAAGCCCTGCCGTGTGACGCCGCCGCGCGTGGACGCGTCGCGGCTCATGTGCGTGCCGCTCGCCGCGTCGGCGCCCGAGTAATTGATGCCCAGTTCGACGGTCGCGTCTTTCTGGCGGCAGAACACGCGGCGGTCCGCCCCGCTGTCGAGCCGCAGCACGCCGTCGCCCAGCACGGCCTCTTTCTGGGCTTCGGCAGCCTTGGCGGCGGCGGGCTTGACCGCCTCGAAGATCGCGATGGGATGGAGGTCCACGGTCTGTCCGTCAAGCGCGAGCGCGAGCCGCGCGTGAATCGGATACAGCGCGCTCAGCACCGAGGCCTTCGCCGCGGCGGAACAGGTGACGGACGCGCTCTTGCCCGGCTCCGCGGAGAGCGTGACGGTGTCGGAGCCGTTCACCTGCCAGTCGTCGTTGAGCCACACCTTGACCGTGCCGCCGACCGTCTGCGCGCGATCATTCTTGAGCGTGACGGTGAAGGAGAGCGGCTTGTCGGTCGGCACTTCTTGGGCCGAGAAACGGTCTTTCTCCGTGGTCTCTTTGAAGCCCTCGATGCTCAGCGTCACGCCGTCCTGCTTGTCGGACGGCGGCAGAAAAGCGGAGGCGGCTTGGACACAGAACAGCGCAATCGATACGACCGCGGCTTGGACACAGTGGCGCATAAAAGATTCCCCCTTTATTGACAGATGCGCCTATTGAAACAAAAAGCCTCATCTTCACCAAGGAGAAACCGGAGCCGTCTACCGGAAGACGATCCTGTAGCCGAAGGAGGCGGCGTCGCACGAGAGGTGCAGCGTATCGCCGTCCTGGCGCCACACGGCTTCGCGTGCCGCGGCGTGGAAGGGGTCGATCCGCTCGACGGCGCTCACCGTGCGCCGCTTCGCGCCGAGCGCGGCGAGACGGAGTTCGGCGCGCAGCGGCCGGCTTGCGGGCAGCGGAACCAGCTCCCACGCGTTGCGGCCGCGGTGCTGCAGCCGAAACGCGCCGTCCGTGGCGAGCGGCCCGAAGTCGACCATGGCGCCCGCGACGTTGAGGTCGGGATCGTCGCCGCGCGGCTCTTCGAGGAGGTAGTCGGCCGCAGCGGGAGTCACGCGCAACACCCCGCCGCAGAGGCGCCGCTTCTGCTCCTCCAGGCCGCGCAGCGGCACGCGGTCGCCGCGCTTCGCGTGGTAGAGCCCGTAGCGCACGAAGTAGTCCCCGGCCGGAGCGTCGGCCGGCAGCGCCACGTCGGCCGATGACCGGAAGGTGCCCTTGCGGGTCAGGTTGGCCGGATCCAGCGCCATGCCGGCTTGGGCTTCGATGCGCTCGCCGTCGCCCTCGATCTCCGGCCGTCGGCCGACGTGCACGAAGGGCACATGGCCCAGCTCAAGCGGCGCGAGCATGTCCCATTCGAACGTGACGCGGAAGGAGCGCGGCCCCAGCCGCTCGGCGGCGACCACGCGGGTCTCCGCGGCGCACCGGGCTTCCCCGTCGGGCTTCGGGCGCGCGTCCGCGAAAAAGAGCCCCTCGGAGCGGGCAAAGGCCGCGCGGCGGCCGCCGAGGCGGACCACCCCGGCCTCGGCCTTGGGGGTCTTCACGTAAAAGCCGTAAGCCGGCAGCTCCTGGCCTGCGGCCGACCAGACGTTGCTGCCGCGGTTGACCCAGACGAAGGCGTCTTCGCCGAAAACGGTGTGCTGCTGCCGCACGGTCGGACCGAACGCGTGCGAGGTCATTTCAGCGCGCGCCAGCGCGTCGCACGCGTCGTGGAGCAGCCAGTAGGTCATGACCGCGCGGCGCGAGAAAGGTCCGTCACACAGGGGGCCGCGTCCGCCCAGCACGGTGTTGGAAAGGTAGTCGTCGCTGCCGTAGCCGTGCTTCGGGTCCGGGTCGTAGCGCGGACCGAGCCCGCCCGCGAACAGGACCATCTTGCCGTGCGTCACCATGTCGTGCCACGGCGTGCGGTCCGCGTCTTTGAACGTCTTGAGCCAGCACTCGGGCCTCCAGTGGTCGGCCTGCACGCCGTCGATGGAACCGATCAGCGCGTCGTGGCCGGACTCGCTGAGCATGGCCGAGCCGCGGCCCAGCAGGCGCCGGCTGGTGTCGAAGGCGGCGCGCCATCCTGCGGCGGTTTCGGCGCGCGTGTGGAAAGCGCCGCCGCGGTCGTAGTAGTCGAAGGGCGCGATGGAGGTGAAGACGTCGATGAAAAGCGCGTCGGGAGCGAAGCCTTGCCGCATCTGCCGCATGTTGTCGGTCAGCCACGGCGTGAAGGCGTCGGGGCGCCAGCGGTAGCTCTGCGCCTGCCGGTCTGGGTGGAACCACGCCTTGTGCGGGGTGCCGTCGGCGTGGAACACGATGTGGTCGTAGCTGAAGCCCGCGGCGTCGGGGTAGAAGTCGATGTAGTTGTCGTGCGGCGCGAAGAGCATGCCGGCGCGCCGGGCCGCGTCGCGCATCTCGCGGAAAGGCGCGAGCCCGCCGGCCGGCGGATAGATCTCCGGCAGGCGGTAGTCGTAGCCCCAGCGCTGCCAGTCGTGCTTGACGAAGACCGCGTGGTTGAGCCCGTACGCCGCGGCGCGGTCGAGGTCGGCTGCGGCCTGCCGGTAGTCGCCGCCCCACTGGTCGAGGCAGACGCGGCCGAGCAGGCCGTCCACGCCCGGAGACTTTTCGAAGCCGCAGACTTGGCGGTAGCCGCGGGCCGCCGCGTAGGCGCCGGCCGAGGAGGGCGCGAAGGTGAAGCAGGCGTCGTGCGGGGTTTCCAGCGCGAACAGGTTCTGGGCGGGCGCGCAGACGAGCCGGTCGGGAAGCAGGTCGGTGGCCTGCACGAGGCTCAACCCTCCAGCGTAGTCGGCCCCGATATGGCGCGTGCCGAGCAGCACGCCGTTGTAGGCGAGCGTGAAGGCGCCGGGCTCTTCGAAGACCGCGCCGAAACCGAGGTAGATGCGGTGGACGGGGCGCGTGGCGGGACCGAGCGCGAGGCGCGTGAAGCGCGGCTCGCCGCGCGGGGTGCGCACGGCTCCGGGCATGTCCCAGGCGAGGCGCAGTGTGCCGCGCTCGGCCCAGAGCGAGGCCCGCGCCGTGCGGGCGTGGCCGTCGGGGAACGCGCCGCCGATGACGTGGTCCAGGGTCCAGCGCCGGCCGCTCCGTCCGGCGGCGGCCTGCACGGGTTGGCCGCCGCCACCCGCGCCGAGGGGCTGGCCGTCGACCTCGACGGTGAAGCCGCGGAACGCGACGTCCCGCGTGCCGTCGGAGAAGGCGATCGCGGCGTCGGTGAGCCCCTCTGCGCCGGGCAGGAGCGCGGCGCCCACGGAGCCGGACTCGGTCTCGAGGCGGAAGACGCCGTCCGCAAGGGGGGCGCCGGCGGCCGCCGCGCGCGCGAGCCGCAGCGCCTCGTCGAGCCGCGCCGCCCAAACAGATTCGCTGACGGGCGGAGGCGGGGTCCCGATCCGGATCTCTGGACTGCCCCAGAACCCGTTGTCGCAGGTGGTGTCGTTCTTGGGCCCAGGCCCGTTCCAGAGGCGGAGCGTCAGGGTCTGGCCCGCGAAAGCGGAGAGGTCCACCTCCGCGGATTCCCAGACGGTGGCGGTGACGTGGCGTGCGAAGAGGTTCGACACCGGGCCGTCTCCGGCCTGCACGTCCACGCGGAAGGTGACGCCGTCGCTGGGCGGTTCGCCGCGCCGGAGGTCGCGCATCGCGGTGTGGAAGGTGAGCCGGATCGGCGTCGCGGCGGGCAGCGACAGGCGATAGTCGGACCAGAGCGTTCCGGCGCCGCCTTTCCAGGGCGGGTGGATCGAGAGGCTGCGGCGTTGCGTCTCGCCGCGGACGACGTCGTCCGGATTGAACGTCGCGCCGCTGGAGGACTCTGCGCCGACGAAGCCGTAGGGCAGGGGGTGAGTCTCGCCGTTGCGCGCCCAGGCGCGCAGGTGGGGCGTGAGACGGAGCAGGGGCGTGAGCCCTTCGGCGAGCGGGACGGCCTCGGTCGGGGCGGCTTGGGCTGCGGGCACGGGAGTCTTGGCCGCAAACACGGCGACGGGGTGAAGTCCGTCGGTAAGTCCGCCGAAGCGGGCGTGGACCGGGTAAAGCGCTGCGAGCACGCGGGGCTTGGCGACGGCTGCGCAGGTGCGCCGCCAACCTTGGCCGGGCGCGAGCGCGACGTCGGACGAAGCGCCTTCGCGGAGTTCCCAGTCGTCGTTCAGCGCGACGGTCACGGTGCCGCGCACGGGATGGGCGCCGGCATTGGTCAGCGCCACGTCGAAGACGAGGGGAGCGTCGGTCGGCACCTGCTCCGGCACGCCCGCCAGGCTGAGCGTGACGCCGTCGCGGCTGTCGACGGGCGGATTGAAGGCGCGCGCGGTCAGGGCGCAGACCACGAGTGCGGACAGCAGGGCGCGGAGCAAGAAGGGACGCATGAGAGGAGCCTTTCGAAAAAAAAGGGGCGCTCCGGAATTGAACCATAAACCGGCGGGCCTGCGCCACGAGAAACGGGTTGACGCCTTAAGGTTCATTAGTGTACCATCGGTTCAATATGGGTAAAGAACCTGTTTACGATGTGCCGGGCCTGAGGGCTGGACTCCGGATCTCGCGGCTGCTGTGCGAGTCGCCGAAGCCGCTCGGCTTGGCCGAGCTGTGCCAGGCCTCGGGGCTCAGCAAGCACATGGTCTACCGCTGCCTGCAGACGCTGCTCGCGGAGGGCGTCATCGTGGAGGGCGGCGAGGGCCCCAAGTACGAGCCGTCCCTGCTTTCTTTCCACTACGCCTCCCTGCCGGTGGCGCGCATGTCCGTGACGCGTGCCGCGCAAGAGCCGCTCCACGCGCTGTGGACGGAGCTGAACGAGTGCGTCTATCTCGGCGTGCTGCACGAGAACCGGATCCTCTACCTGATCCACCACGAGGGCGGACGCGAGATCCGCTCCGGCGGCGGGCGCATGGGCGGCCGCTACTGCCTGCATGCCGACGGCGCCGGCAAAGTGCTGGCGGCGTTCGCGGACGACGCGCTGCGCGAGCGGCTGCTGGCCGACGGGCTGGAGCGGCTGACGCCCCACACGCACGCGGACCGGAAAAGTTTTTTGGCCGAGTTGGCCCGCGTCCACAGGCAGGGTTTCGCCGTCGACCGGGAGGAGTACATCCAAGGGGTGATCTGCTTCGGCGCGCCGGTCTACGACTATGCGGGCCGCGTGGCGGGTGCGATCTGCTGTTCGGTCCTGACTCTGCACTACACGCTGCGGGCGCTGGAGTCGGAGATCGGGCCCAAGGTGCTGGAGACGGCACGGCAGATCTCATTGACCTTGGGGGGCTGCGGGGGACCGGGGCGGCCGATGTGAACCGTGGGCCGAGGCTGTGCAGAAGAGGGGGACGCATGAAAAGATCCAGAGGACTGATTCTTTTCCTATGCGCGGCGCTGTGCGCGGCACATCTCGTCCGCGCTCAAGGGCTGCCGCCGGAGCGGGTGCGGCAGCTCAAAGAAGACGCGGCGCGGTTCAGCCCGGAGGCGGCGCGTCGCGCGGTCGAAGCGGAAGCCGCCAAAGGCGGAGCGCGCTACGATGCTCCCCGGCACCGCGCAGCCATCGCCGCGCTGGCCGACAAGCTCCCGGAGGTCGCGAGCGCGCTTGGCGGGCAGGATGCGGCCAAACAGAAAGAGGCCGAGGCGCTGATCGAGGGCGCCCGCGCGGCGCTGCTGGCGAGCCCGCTGCTGGACGACCTCAGCCTGCTCGCCGTGCGGCGCACGCCGGGCGCCGAGACGGCGCGGCGGGGAATGGGCAAAGAGCTGGGCTTCCTGAACTTGAACCCGTTCAACCACGCCGACATGCGCCGCACGGGGTGGACCAACGAGATCGTGCGGATCGCGAACCTGCGCGGCGCGCCGACCTTCGAAACCGTCTATCGCCCCGACCGCGGCGCGATCGTGCGCGACCTGGACCTCGACTTCGACGCGCGGCACGTGCTCTTCTCCGGCATCAACGCGAACGGGCGCTGGGCGTTGTTCGAGACCGCGCCGGAGGGCGGCGCGCCGGTCGAGGTCACGCCGAACGCGTATCCGGACGTCGATTGGTTCGACGGCTGTTATCTGCCCGACGGGCGCGTGGCGATGCTCGGGACGGCCGCGTACCAAGGTCTGCCCTGCGTGAACGGAAGTCTGCCCGTGGCCATGCTCTATCTGCTGGACCGCAAGACGGGCACGCTCCGGCAGCTGACCTTCGAGCAAGACAGCGACTACACGCCGGCCGTGATGAACGACGGGAGGCTGGTCTACACGCGGTGGGAGTACTCCGACCTGCAGCACTACTGGTCGCGCATTCTGATGACCATGAATCCGGACGGCACCTCGCAGCTGTCGCTCTACGGCTCCAACTCGTACTTCCCCACGGTCCTGCACCAGTGCCGCCCGATCCCCGACGACCCGCACCGGATGATCGGCGTCGTGGGCGGCCACCACGACGTGCCGGAAGCCGGGCGCCTGATGCTGTTCGATCCGTCGCTGGCCCGCTCATACCCGTTCGTTTACGACCCGCCTTCCAAGAGCTGGGGCCCCGAAGGCACCACGCCCTTCCGCATTCTGGCGAAAACGTTGCCCAAGGAGCGCACGGGCCTGGTGCATGAGTTTCCCGGTTTCGGACAGGACGTGCCGGGCGACGTTGCCGACGGCCTTGTGCGCAACCAGTTCGAACGCGGCAAACCCTATTTCGTCTATCCGTATCCGCTCAGCGACACGCATGTGCTCGTGTCGGCCAAGACCGGCCGCGACGCGCTGTGGGGCGTGTATCTCGTGGATGTGTTCGACAACGTCACGCGCATCGCCGAGATCGAGGGCGCGGCGCTCTTCGAGCCGGTCCCGCTGGCGGCCCGCAAGCGCCCGCCCGTCATTCCAGACCGGATCGTGCCCGGTGCCCAAACCGCCACGGCCCACATCGCCGACATCTACAGCGGTCCGGGCTTGCGGGGCGTGCCGCGCGGGACGGTCAAACGCCTGCGCGTCTTCGCCTACCACTTCAACTATGAGCGCACCGGAGGCCCGGCCTCGGTCGGGCTCGGACGCGTTGAAGCGGGCTGGGACATCAAGCGCCTCCTCGGGACCGTCGCGGTCGAAGCGGACGGCTCGGCGTGCTTCGAGATCCCCGCCAACACGCCGGTCTCGTTGCAGCCGCTCGATGCGGACGGCGCCGCTCTTCAGCTCATGCGCTCCTGGCTGGTCGGCATGCCCGGCGAGCGCGTCTCCTGTCTGGGGTGCCACGAGGACAACAGGTCGTCGGTCACGACGGGCCGCGCGCTGGCGGACGCGAAGCCGCCGCAGCAGATCCGGCCGTTTCAGGGCCCGGTGCGGCCCTTCGGCTTCGAATGCGAGATGTGGCCCTTGGCGCAGCGGTACTGCCTGGCGTGCCACGGCGACGCGTCGAAGGCGCCGCTGCGCGCGTGCGATCAAGGCGGCGAGCCCGGGAAACCGCGGCGCCTGCTGATGAGCGACGCCGAAAGCTGCTACCACCTGATCCACCCGTACGTCCGTCGTCCCGGGCCCGAGAGCGAGATGGCGCTGCTCAACCCGCTGGAGTGGCATGCGTCGACAAGTCCGCTCGTGCAGCAGCTGCGCAAGGGGCACCACGGCGTGGCGCTCGACCGCGACGCGTGGGAAACGCTGTTCACGTGGATCGACCTCAACGCGCCGTGGCGCGGAAAATGGGAACCGCCCGAGGCGCGCGGACAGGCGCAACGGACGCGGCGCCTGGAGCTGAAGCGGCGGTTCGCGGACGACGCCGCCGACCCCGAAGCCGAGTACGACACGTGGCGCGCGGCGGTCCGCGCGCGCGGCGCGCCGGCTCCGGTTGCGCCGAAGCCCGTGCCGCTGCCTCCGCCCGACACCCTTGCGGTGCCCGGCTTTCCGTTCGGGGCCGAGCAGGCCCGCGGGGCGCAGTCCGCGCTGGGCGCGACGCGTCGGACCGTGAAGCTGCCGAACGGCGAGACGCTGACGTTCGTCCGCATTCCGGCGGGCGCGTTTCCGATGGGGGCCGCAGATGGCGATCCCGATGAGCGGCCGCGCGCGGTCGTGTCCATCGCCAAGCCCTTCTGGCTGTCCGAGACCGAGGTGAAGAACAGCCAGTACCAGGCGTTCGATCCCGACCACGACTCGCGCTATCAGGACTTGCACGGCATGGACCATACGGTTCCGGGCGACATCGCGAACCACCGCGACCAGCCGGCGATCCGCATGAGCTGGCTGCAGGCCGCGGCGTTCTGCGCGTGGCTCAGCCGCAGCGCCGGCGTGAGCGCGGCGCTGCCGACCGAGGCGCAGTGGGAGTGGGCGGCGCGTGCGGGTGCGTCGACGCGCTTCCCCTGGGGCGGGGTCGACGACGACTTCGGCGCGTGGGCCAACCTCTCGGATCAGGCGGTGCGGTGGTCGAACACGGTCGGATGGGAGGGCGGCAACCGCATTCAGAAGCGCCAGCCCTATGAGGTCGCCCTGGGATACCCGCTGCACGAGGAGCGTTTCACCGACAACTGGTACAGCATCGACTATGTGGCGCAGGCCCGGCCCAACGCGTGGGGCGTGTACGACATGGCCGGCAACGCGGGCGAGTGGACGCGCAGCAGCTACCGGCCCTATCCGTATGCCGACGACGACGGCCGCAACAGCGGTGCTGCGGATGAGCCCAAGGTGGTCCGCGGGGGCTCGTTCCGCGACCGGCCGCGCGACGCGGGCGCGGCTGTGCGGCGCGCGTACGCCGCCTGGCAGGCCGTCTATGACGTGGGGTTCAGAGTCGTGATCGAGAACTGATGCGGGCGCCGCCGGCAGGCGGTTCACAAGAGGGACGGACGATGAGAAGAACGATCGCCTTGTTTGGGTTCTCCTCCTGCATGGCCGTGGCTGGCCTCGCGGAGCCTATGGCGGCATGGGACTCGGGGCAGCTCAAGGATGCTCCGGGCGCGCAGGCGGGCGGGCGTGCGGTGACGCAACGGGCACTGGAGCTGTCCGGCCGGCATGCCCTGCGTGTGGCTGCGGGCGTCTTGCCGGAAAAGCTGCCGGGGTTCGCGGTCACAACCTGGGTGCGCCCCGAGAAATTCGAACGCTACAACGAGCTGTTCAGGATTGAAGCGCCTGCAGGGCGCGTGCTCTTCTCTTTCCAAGAGGGCGGAACGGTTCTGGCGCTGGGGCTCGACGTCAGCGGGGTGTACCGCGAATGCGATGCGGCGGTCCGGCCCGACGCGCTGCTCGACGGCGGCTGGCACTTTGTCGCGGCCACGTTCGACGGGCGCGAGATGCGCGTGTACCTCGACGGGGCGTTGGCCGGACAATTGCCGCATCCGGGCACGGCCATCGCGGCCCGCGCGCCGGGCTTTGTCGGCTCGCACGGCGGCTTCGGCGAATTCTATCAAGGCGGCCTTGACGATCTGCGGCTCTATGCGGAGTCTTTGTCGGTCGCGCAGCTGACGGACATGCTCAAGGGCGGCGCGTCGGTTCTGGCCGAGTATGCGGTGAAGTCGTTGCCCGACGCATGGAAGCCGCTCTTGCAGGAGCATCCCACCTTTGCGGCGACACTCACCGAGGCCCGCAAGGCGGTGGCGCGCGCCGGAAAAGGATGCCCGCCGGAAATCAAGACCCTGTTCGGCGTGACGCTCTCCGCCCGCTTCCCGGACGCGTGCGCGGCCTATGCCCGTTTGTACGGCGAAGCCCCCATGCTTTATCTGACACACGCGAATCTGGGCGCGATGAAGGCCAGGCTGGAAGAGCATGTGGAGCGGATGACCGAGTACATGCCGCTGACAGAGGGGCAATGGGCGCGCTGCGCGGCAGGGGAACGACAGCGCTGGCAGGGGATAAAATTGTGGGCGGATGGCATGCGGACGAGGCTTGCATCGGGGACCGAGGCGGATGAGCACCTGCTGGTCGACGCCGTGACGGCCTCTTGGCCGCCGGAGCCGGAGCGCCCGACCGCGGCGGAGCCGGTCGCGCCCTACGTCCGGCCCGGCACGCCGGCGGTTCGGACGTATACGGCCGAGGAGGCGCGGCAAGCCATCGAAAAGGACTGGTGGTTCCAAGTGGACGGCAAACCCGACCTGGCGCGGGAGCTGACGCGCACGCGCGCGGTCGCGGCGCGCCTCTGCCGCCCCGGCGACGGGCTGGACGCGCTCGCCGGCGATGCCGCGAATCCGGCGCTGTCGCCGGAGCGGGTCAAGGAGACCTATCTCGCGCTCCGCCGCATCCGCCGCGGGCTGCTGTTGGACAATCCCGTGATCGATTTCACGCGGCTGCTGCTCGTCGACATGCCCTATCCGCAGGGCCGCGAATGGCAGCACGAAACGCGGCACAGGCTCGGCTACATGGCGGTGCCGGGCGGGCAGCTGCTCGTGGTCGACGGACTGGACCTCAGCGGTCCGGTGCGGCGGCTCATGCCGCAGGCTCCGCTGCACGGCAGCTTCTGGCGGCCGGATGTCTCGGCTGACGGACGGCGCGTGCTCTTCTGTTTCAAACCGCACAACGAGAAGTCGTTCCACATCTACGAGATCGGCGTCGACGGGACGGGTCTGCGGCAGCTCACGTCCGGCTGCTACGATGACTTCGATCCCGCGTATCTGCCCGACGGCACGCACTATGTGTTCACCTCGACGCGCGGCCACACCTATGTGCGCTGCATGCCGCCGACCAACGCCTTCAATCTCATGCGCGGCGCGCTGGACGGCGACGAGCTCTATTTCATCTCGGCCAACAACGAGCCCGACTACCTGCCCGCGGTGATGAACGACGGGCGCGTGATCTACACGCGCTGGGAGTATACCGACAAACCGCTCTGGCGCTGCCAGAGCCTCTGGACCGTAAATCCCGACGGCACGCAGCCGAACACCTTCTGGGGCAACCAGTCGGTATGGCCCGACCTGCTCAAGGATGCGCGGCCGATTCCCGGCAGCCGCCGCGTGATGTTCACGGGCAGCGCCCACCACAACTGGTTCTCGGGCAGCGTCGGGATTGTGGATCCCGACCAAGGTTCAAATTTCCCGAAGGGACTGACCAAGGTGACGGCGGAGGTCCCGTGGCCCGAGAGCGGTAACGGTCCGGTCGATCCGGTCGAGTCGCCCGATTACCTGCCGTACGGAACCTTCGACTCATACCAGACGCCCTGTCCGTTGAGCGAACGGGACTTCCTGGTCTCTGCGCGCAGAGGGGGGAAGTTCGCGCTCTATCTGATGGACACTGACGGGAATCGCGAGCTGGTCTACGAGGGCGTGAACCAGATTTTCCACGCGATCCCGTTGCGCGCGCGCGTCGCGCAGCCGGTGGTGCCGGACCGCGTGGAATGGCCGGCTCGCGGCCGGCGCGCCAACCCCGAAGGCGGCACGATCTACAGCGCGAACGTTTACCACGGCGCTCCGCCCGAGCTGGCGGGCAAGGCCAAATTCCTGCGCGTGTTGCACATCGAGCAGAAGACCTACACCTACTGGAACCGGCGCCCCGCGCTGTCGACCGGCCCCGTGGTCTCGCTGCTGCAGTCGGACGGCGTGAAGCGCGTGCTCGGCACCGTGCCGGTCCATCCGGACGGTTCGTGCTGGTTCCGCGCGCCGACGGGCGTGGCGCTGCACTTCCAGCTGCTGGACGGCGACCACCGCGCGCTTCAGACCATGCGCAGCTTCGTCAATGTCATGCCGGGCGAGAGCCGCGGCTGTCTGGGCTGTCACGAGCAGCACAGCCGCGCGCCGCAGCCGGGGGCGGGACCGGCCCAAGCCGTCCGGTCCGCGCCGGACGCGATCACGCCGCTCCCGTGGGCGTTCGATGCGGCCTTTACGGTTGCGCCGTCCGGGTGCGCGACGCTCGAACAGGCGCTTGCTCTCGCCGCCGAGTCCGAGTCGAATGCGTCGTCTGCAGCCGCGTCGCAGGTCGCGCGCTTCGGAACCTCCGTCGGCTACCTCAAGGACGTGCAGCCGGTCTTGGAACGGTATTGCGGCAAGTGCCACCAAGGCAACGGCGAAGGGGGCAAGACGTTCGATCTGACGCCGCGCGGCTACGAGCCTTACATGACGCTGATTGGCAAGCCGGGCTGGGGCCGGACAAACGCCGTGCCCGAGCGTGAGCCGGGGTACGACTACGCCGGCACGCTGAAGGTCGAGAACTTCAGCACGGTCGATCCGGCTGCTTACTGTACGCCCGAGCCGATGACGCGGCTTTCGCTCCGGAGTCGGCTGGTCGAGCGCGCGGCGAGCGGCAAACATCACGGCGTCAAGGCCGATCCGTTTAGCCTGTTGCGGCTGATCCTGTGGGTTGATACGATGTGTCCGTACCTGACGGACGCTGAAATCCGGGCGGAAGACGACCCGGAATTTCAGGGGCGCGAGTGGCTGGCGATCCGGCCGCGGCTGAAGAGTGCGCCTGTGGTGATCCGCCCCGGCCCCTTCAAGGCCGATGCGGACTGGGCGGACTACGGGCTGTAACCGTCTGAGCGTGCGCGTCAGATGAGCGACGGATAAGGAGGCTTGAATGCGGAATGACATGCGTGGCGCGGGGGTCCGGGTAGCGGTGATGGCGGCGTTCTGTTGCGCGGCGGTCCAGGCCGCGCAAACCAAACCCAACATCATCTTCTTTCTGGTCGACGACATGGGGTGGATGGACTGCGGGGCCAACGGCTCGCAGTACTATGAGACGCCGAACATGGACCGGCTGGCCAAGCAGGGCATGCGCTTCACGCAGGCCTACGCGCAGCCGCTCTGCTCGCCGACGCGGGCCTCGATTCTGACGGGCCAATACGCGTCGCGCCACCGCATCACCAGCGCGACAGGTCACCAGCCGCCGCAGGCGTCGGATGCCGAGCTGATGCCCAAGAGCGCCCGGCCGACGCTGCCGCTCCTGATGCCCGAAAGCAAGAACTTCTTGGAGCCGTCGCAGACCACGCTGGCCGAGGCGCTGCGCGCCGCCGGCTACCGCACGGCCCACATCGGCAAGTGGCACCTCGGACTGACGCAGCCCCACTGGCCGGAGCAGCAGGGCTTCGAGGTCGCGTTCCACGCCGAGCCGAGCCCGGGCCCCGCGAGCTATTTCGCTCCCTACGGGGTCGCCGCCGAGGGCGTCCCCGGCGCCCGGCGGCACGTCGGCACCATCACCGACGGGCCTGCCGGCGAGTACATCACCGACCGGCTGACCGACGAGGCGGTCAAATTCATTGAGAACAACAAGGACCAGCCGTTTTTCCTGAACCTCTGGCAGTACGGCGTGCACGGCCCGTGGGGCCACAAAGAGGCCTACACCGCCGCGTTCGCGAAGAAGACCGACCCGCGCGGCGTGCAGGGCAACCCCATCATGGCCTCGATGCTCAAGAGCGTCGACGAGAGCCTCGGCCGCGTGTTGGCCAAAGTGGAGGAGCTGAAGCTGGCCGACAACACCATCGTGGTCTTCTATTCCGACAACGGCGGCAACGTGCACAGCAACACGCCGGACGACGAGAAGGGCAAGCGGCGCAAGCCCGACGACACGCGGCTGCTCGACTGGCGCAAGTGGGCGGGGGACCGGCCGCCGACCTGCAACGCGCCGCTGCGCGACGGCAAGGGGCGCCTGTACGAAGGCGGCATCCGCGTGCCGCTGTTCGTGCGCTGGCCGGGAAAGATCGCGGCCGGCGCCACGAGCGACGCGGTCGTGGGATGCATCGACTTCTACCCCACGCTGCTGGAGCTGGCCGGGGTCACGAAGCCCGCCGCGCAGACCGTCGACGGCGTCTCCTTCGCCCCGGTGTTGCGCGGCACGGGCGCGCTGACGCGAGAGGCCTACTTCACGTGGTTCCCTCATCTGGTTCCCGGCGTGGCCGTTCGCAAGGGAGAGTGGAAGCTCATCCGGCGTTTCGCCGAGCGGCCGCAGGAGTACGAGGGCCTTTTCGAGCTGTTCAACCTGAAGGACGATCTCGGCGAGACGAAGAACCTCGCGAAACAGCTGCCGGACAAAGTGAAGGAGCTGGACGCCTTGATCGACGCCTTCGTCCAGGAGACCGGCGCGCTCTATCCGAAGCCCAACCCGGCCTATCGCCCGGACGCCGACGTGACCGCGCCGGCTTCCGATCCGGCGCAGGGGCTCGTGCCGAAGTTCTGCACGATGGCGGTCGCGGGCGGCGCGCTGCGCATCGAGGCTGCGGGCAAGGAGCCGTTTCTCGGAACCACGCTGGTCAAAGGGCCGGGGCCGCTCACGCTGCAGCTCCGCGTCCGCGCTCCGGCCGGCGGGCCGGGGCGGGTGCGCTGGGTCACGGGCGATCAGACCGATTTCAACGCGCCGGGTCAGTCAGCCGAGTTTGCGCTGAAAGCGGACGCGGCTTGGCAGGACGCGACGGTGGCGCTGCCGGTCCAGGGGGCGCCGCGCATTGTGCGGCTCTACGTGCCGGCCGATCGGGGCGCCGTCGAGATCGCCTCGATCCGGTATCTCGGCGCGGGCGGGAAACCGGTCCGCGCATGGACGTTCGGCGAGAAGGCGGAATAGGTCCGCGGTGTTGCGGCGAAAACGGGGAGGGGTTTGATGAACGGCTCGGTGTTGTCAGCGTTTTTCGCCTGCGCACTGACAGGCGTGGCGTTCGCCGGCCCGCGCGCGCGTGTGGCTGAAGAGGTGCGCGCTGCGTTTGCGTCGGTGGCGGAATCGGCCGGCGTCGAGTCGAACGTCACCTCGATCAGTTTTCCGCCGCAACCCGCGCGGTTCATCCGGCTCGAGATCCGCGCGACGCAAGGCGGAGCGGCGTGCCTCGACGAGCTGGAGGTCTTCGGCGCGGACGAGCGCGAGAACCTCGCGCTGGCGTCGCGCGGCGCAAAGGCCGCGGCCTCGTCCGTCATCTCGGGATACGCGATCCACGCGGTGGCGCATCTCAACGACGGACGGTTCGGCAACAGCCACAGCTGGATTGCGGCTGGTACGGGAGAAGAGTGGGCCCAAATCGAGCTTCCCTGCGAGGCCGCCGTGTGCCGGCTCGTCTATTCGCGAGATCGGACCGGCCGGTTCAGGGACCGGCAGCCGCAAGACGTCGACGTGCGCGTGTCTGCGGACGGAAAGGCCTGGACCACGGTGGCGCATCACTCGCGCCCGCCGCGGGCGCAGCTCTCGTTGATGCTGCCCGCCTCAGCCGTTCGCGAGCCGACGTGGCCGGGCGTCGTCGAATACGCCTTTCTTTGCGAGCGCGACACCTGGCGGCGGCTGGACGACAAAGACGAGCTGTCGCCGCTTCGGACAGACCGCTCCGCGTCGCCTGGGGGTGCGCCGTACTGGGGCCGGCTGGCGAGCCTGTCAGCAGTCGAGCGGACGCTGCTGCAGTTTGACGAGCTGATTGCGCGCCTGGCTGCCAAGGGGCTCGATGTCGCTGCAGAGCGGTCCGAGTTGGCGTCGCTGCAGGGACGCGTGGCCTCGGAGGGCGATTCGGACGCGTTTTACCTTGTGGCCCGCCAAGCCAAGCGGCGGCTCTTTTTTCGCGATCCCGCTCTGGCGGCCATCGAACGCGTGCTCTTCGTCAAGCACCATCCGCTTGAGCCGTCGCACAACTACAGCGACGTCATGGACGCTAAATACACCTCAGGCGGCGGCATCTATGTGCTGCACGTGCCGCGCGACGGTGACGGCCGGCTCGATCCTGCACAGGCTGAGGTGGAGACGCTTTTCGACGGGAGCGCCGGCATCGCGCGGCAGCCGGTGGCGGACTTCGACGGGAAGACGGTCTTTTTCGCGTATCGGCCCGATAAGCCGGAGGTCGAGGGGTGGCAGTCATACTGGCACCTGTGGTCTGTCCGCGCGGACGGCACGGGCGCGCGCCGGCTGACGGAGGGGCCTTATCACGACCTCGACCCCGTGGTGCTTCCCGACGACGATCTGGGCTTCGTCTCCACGCGGTGCGTGACCCGCTTCTTGTGCTGGCAGCCGCAGGCGTATGTGCTCTATCGCATGAGGCGGGACGGCGCAGAAATGAAACGCCTGTCGTTCGCCAACCTGAGCGAGTGGGACCCCGCCGTGATGCGCGACGGCCGCATTCTTTGGACCCGCTCGGAGTATCAGGACAAAGGCGCCGACTTCGGGCATACGCTCTGGTCCATCCGGCCGGACGGCACGCATCCGGAACTGGTGTTTGGAAACAACACGCCCTATGGTTACGGCCACGCGCGCGAAGTGCCCGACAGCTCTGAGATTCTCTGCACCCTGATCTCTCACGGAGACCATCAAGGCCCCGTCGCGCTGATCGACCGTTCGAAGGGGCTGTACGAGACGGCTGCGATCACCAGCATTACGCCTGACACCCGGCCGCAGTACCAGATGGACCGCTCGCACCGCGAAACGTTCCGCTATCCCGAGCCGCTCTCCCGCGACCTGTACCTCGTCAGCCACAGCCCTGGCCCGCGTTCGCACTGGGGACTCTACGTGATCGACCGCTATGGCAACCGCGAGTTGCTCTACCTCGATCCGTCGATCAGCAGCAAAAAGCCCTCCCTGCTGAGAGTGCGCGCGCGGCCGCAAGTCCTTCCTTCTTCACCGGACGCGTCGCTTGCGGCGCAGGGCTTGGGGCAGTTCACGGTTCAGGACGTCTACGAAGGCTTGGGGCCGGCGGTCGCGCGTGGGCGCGTGAAGTACCTGCAGGTCTCGCAGGAGGTCCCGCCTTTGCTGGAGCGCCTGGAGTGCGGCGAATACCGAAGCACACACCCGCCGTTCCAAGATTTTTACGCGACGCCCGTGCACAAGGTCAGGGGGCCTCCGCACGAGGTTGTGACGCGCACGGAGAATGCTTTGGGCGCGCATGCGTTCCGGCAGGGGAGCGCCGCGCGGCAAGAGGACGGCACGATCCGCGTCACGGAGCGGGGCGGCTGGCCGAGCTACGTGGCGAAGGCTGTGCTCGGCACGGTGCCGGTGGCTTCGGACGGCTCCGTCAACTTTACCGCGCCGTCGGGCCGGGTGCTCTACTTCCATCTGCTCGACGAGAACTTCAATGAGCTCCAGCGCATGCGGAGCGTGGTGCAGCTCCAGTCCGGCGAGCGCCGCAGCTGCGTCGGCTGCCATGAAGACCGGCTGCAGCTGCCGGCGGCGCGGCCGACAACCCTCGCGCTCGCTCAGGCGGCGCGGCCGCTCGACGCGCCGCCCTGGGGTGCGGTGCCGTTCGATTTCTCGGGCGTGGTCCAGCCTGTGCTGAACAGGGCGTGCGTCTCGTGTCACGACGGAGCGGAGCGCGCGCGGCCGGACTTGCGCGGCGCTCTCGACGCCGAGCGCGTGCCGGCCTCATATCGCGCGCTTGTCTCCGGGGGCTGGGTCCACTACTTCGACTGGGTGTACGGCGCGCGGCCTTTCAAGGCCGAGCCGCTGACGTTTGGCACGTTGCGCAGCCGCCTCTTCGAGGTCTTGGCTAAGCCTCAGCATCGGGAGGTCCGGCTGAGCGCTGAAGAGCGGCGCGCGCTGACCGCTTGGATCGATCTGAACTGCCCGTTATGGCCGGACTACCGGTATCGGCCGGAGCGGCCTGCTGCGTCAACGGGGGACGTGGCTAAGCGCGAGTGACCGGACGAAGTCTTTTTTGAGAATGGGGGACGATGATGAAGCTGACAAGGGTCATGGTGTGGATGGCGCCGGTCGCGTGTCTGGCCGGGGTCGTGCAGGTGCCGGGGCAGTGGGCCTCGCTCAGGCGCGATGCAGACCCCGCTGCGGCGGCCGTTCCCGCGGCCGTGCCGCGCGGGTGTTCGGGCCTGGCGTCGACGCTCGCGGCCGCGGCGGTAAGCGTGGCCGACGGGGCGGCCGTGTCGGAGCTGAAAGGCGTGTCGGGCGTCAGGGTCGCGGCCGGCGTCGTCGAGCTGGTGTATCCCGAGACGCCGGGCGACGGCGCGCTGAGGGCGATGCGGACGCCGCCTGCGTCCGGTGCGGAGTGGTACGGCTCAACCTATTGGACCGGCGGCGAGACGTGGGCAAGGGTCGGCAAAAACTGGATGCATCCGGGCAACGCGTGCGATGCGGTGCGCGTTTTCGTCGCGCCTGCGGACGGCCGGGTCGCGGTTTCCGGCGCAGTCAAGAAGCTGCACCTCGACGGCGACGGCGTGCGCGTGGCGGTCTGGCACAACGCGGCGGAGGTGTGGTCGGCCGGACTGGACGGGAAAGACGCGGCCGGCAAGGAGGTCAAGCTTGCGGTGGCGGTGAAGGAGGGCGACGCGCTGAGGTTCGTGGTGAACCGCCGCGGCAGCCACGTGTGCGACACCACGGGATGGGACCCGGTAGTGGCGTACGAGGGCGGCGCCTCGTACCGGGCCTCGGAAGGATTTTCGGGTAAACCGGATGCGAACGTCTGGCGTTACGAATACACCGGCACAGCGGCCGCATTGGCCCGCAGTCCCGAGATTTACGGGGTCGGCAAAGATTTCAGGATTTACAAGGGCGCGGTCGACACCGCTGCGGCCTTTCCGTTCGTGATCGTCTCAGACGGCAATCCGGAGGACGGCTTTGGCGGATACGCAATGGCGCTCGACACCGACGGTGCCTGGTCGCTGGAAAACAACAGCCGGGGCGTGAAATTTTCGGGCGGCGGATCAGCGGTCGTCGTGCGTTTCGACGGCACGTGGATTGAAGGGCTGAAGCGGCTGTCTTGGATGGCGGGAGCGGGGACGCCTCGCAGTGGCGGCGGTTTCGGAGAAACCGCCCTACCCCGACTGGGCGCCGCCGTGCAGGCGGCGTATGAGAAGGCGGTGGCGGGCATGCCGCATGCGCCGGAACTAGAACTGTTTTTGCTGGCGGTCTCGGAGTGGGTGCAGGACGACGGGCTCTTCGGCGGCGGAGACGAGCGGCGGCTGGCCGCGTGCGCGGAGGAGCAGACCACGCGTTTGGCTCGGCTCACGGGTCATCCGTCTCAGCCGGTGGAGACGAGCTGGGAGGGCTACCTGCGGGCGCGGCTCATGAAACGCAGCGCGCTGCTGTCGGACCCGAAGTTGGCCTTCGGCAAGCTGCTTTTCAACACGCGCATGAATCCGTCTTGGAATCATGAGGTGGCTCAGTATTTCGGCTGGCGTCAACGGCCAGGGGGCAGCCTCTACGTGCTGGAGCGGCCGGGCGTTTCGCTGGCGTGCAGCGATCTGGTCCACGGGCAGCTGCCGCGCGGAAGCTTCTTGGAGCCGCGCTTGTCGTATGACGCCAAGAAGATCCTCTTCTCGTTTGTGGCGACTGAAGGCGCGCTCGATCCGAACACGCTGCCGCGCAACGAGACCGATACGAACCATCACTACTACCATCTCTATGAGGTCGGCACCGACGGGTCTGGCCTGCGGCAGATCACCGACGAGCGGTTTGACGACCTGATGCCGGAATGGCTGCCCGACGGCGGAATCGCCTTTGTCTCCACGCGCCGCCGCGCCTCCTCGCGCTGCTTCTGGTGGGGCTACAGCGACCGCTGGCATACCTACACGATGTTCCGCATGGCCGCCGACGGCACGGACATCCAGCAGCTTTCATGGAACGACGTGAACGAGTGGTTCCCGGCAGTCGCCAACAGCGGGTATCTGCTCTTTGCGCGCTGGGACTACATCGACCGCGACGCGGTTACGCACCAGAACCTCTGGTCCATGCGGCCGGACGGCACGAACCCCATGGCCGTGTGGGGCAACGAGACGCCCAAACCGCACTGCACCTTCCAGGCCAAGGCAGTGCCCGGCAGCGGCAAGATCGTCTGCGTGGCCTCCGCACATCACGCGATCACCGGCGGGCCGGTCATGTTGATCGATCCGACGGTCCATAACAACAGCGCGGACGCCGTGGCGCGTCTGACGCCGGGACACTATCCGGAATGCGAAAAAGGCCCGAACGGCGAGTGGTACAACGCGCCGTGGCCGCTCTCCGAGAGACTGTTTCTGGTGGCCTACAGCCGCGACAACCTGATGTATGAGCCCACCCGGCACAATCCCGACCACGCGCTCGGCCTCTATGTGCTGGACGCGGACGGAAACCGCGAGGTGCTCTACCGCGACGGTGTGATCGGCGCGACCTGTCCTACGCCGCTCGCGCCGCGGCCGGTGCCTCCGGAGATCCCCTCGATCAGCAATCCGCTACTGGCCAAACGCGGCCTGGGCGAGGTCTTTCTCTCCGACGTTTACGAGGGGCTGCCGCAGGTCAAGCGCGGCACGCTCAAGCAGATCCGCGTGGTGCAGGTGTTTCCGAAGACCACGCGGGATTCCAATGTGCCGCGCATCGGCGTCGCGGGCGAGGAGAATACGCGGGCGGTGCTGGGGGTGACGCCGGTCGAGGCGGACGGCTCGGCGCGGTTCCTCGTGCCGGCGGGCAAGGAGATCCTGGTGCAGGTGTTGGACGCAGACGGCTTCGCCTACCGCACCATGCGCTCCAGCACCTCGCTCATGCCGGGCGAACGCGTTTCGTGCGTCGGCTGCCACGAGAACAAGATGACCGTGTCGGCTGCGGCGCTGAAGGTGGTGGCCGCGATGAAGCGGCCGGCGGCTGAGCTTGTTCCCACGCCGGAATCGGGTCGGCCCTACGGCTTCGTCGAAAACGTGCAGCCGGTCTTCGACGCCAAGTGCGCGGCGTGCCACAACGACCGGGAGGCCAAGGGCGGCATCAACCTTTCTCGCACGATCACCGGCGCGAACGGTTACACCGCTTCCTACGAGAGCTTATGTTATGTGAAGGGCGCTGACGGCAAGCCGGCGCGGCGTTTGTCCAAGAAGACGGGGCGGCCGCTGGTGCCCTGCTTCCCGATGCGCAACCAGATCCAGGTGACGCCCGAGGGCGGAGCCGACGGCGCGATCGGCAGCGGGCTGGTCCAGATGCTCAAGGCCGGACACGGCAAGGTCGTTCTCGCCGCCGACGAGTTGTATCGCATCGCCACGTGGATCGACCTCAACGCAGTCTTCTACGGCGTTTACGAGCCCGCCGAGCAGCTGGCGATGCAGCGCGAAGGCAAACCCGTGCCGATGCCCGAGATCCAGTGAGGCGCGGCTGACGGCTTTCGATTTCTGATGCTCGGGAATCACCGCCTGTACGACGGTGGCCGAGGCGGCGATCTCCGAGACGGTCGTGGTGGTGATCTTTTGCATGATTAAGGTTCCTTTTTGAGAAGACGTCAATATCCAGAATCCAGAATTCAGAATCAAGAATGAACAGCCCATGCCCCACTAAGATAATTCTCTCATTCTGACTCCGGTCTCCTGCCATCTGCCTTCTGACTCCTGAATTCTGTATTCTGTCTCCCTTACACAGCCTCCTCGGTCTCGCCGTACATCTTGGGCGAATCGCTGTTCGCCTCGGTGGCCAGCGCCAGGTCGCCGAACTTGCGGAACTGGACGAACGTCCCCGAATTCGGGGCCAGCTTGGCTTTCACACCCAGGCCGCTGTTGGCGAGCGGGGTTTCAAGCTCCTTGTCGGTCATCTCGTCGAAAGCCCGGTCGAAATAGCCCTGGACCGTGCCTTTCATGGTGGTAGAGTCCATAATCCTCCTTGATTGTGAGCGAACGGGAAAACCATTCGGCCCCTTAATAGTCGGGGGAAAGTGGTAAAGTTGGGGGGAGTGGAGAAGTTCTAAAAGCTCGGGGTTACGAGAATTATTAAGTGTGGGGGAAGGAAGTGCTAAACAGTATGAATGCATGGGTTCGTTTGTTGGGGAAGGGGAACGGGCTTGAAACAGGATATGGGGTGTGCTACTGTTCAGAGCATGTTGGGGAACGGCATGGTGGAATACGATCGCACCAAGTGTCTGGCAAAGGGGGACTGATATCACCGGTCGCGATTAAGTTAACGACGCAAGTTGTTATCATCACCTTTTTCGGCTTCTAAATACGGGGTTTGAGAGGAAAATGAACAGAATCAATGGCGATCTGCTTGCTTCACCGACATACTGTCCTTATGCAGCTGGTAAATGCGACCAATCATTTGCTGGACATACACCACGTGCGGCTTTCTTCATCTATCCTTCGACGCCTCCTTTGCTGGCCCAGACCGTTAGAGAAGCGGTGAGGCACCTACAGCAGTATTCCGCTGACGAGAAATGGCTGACGTGGGAGAACCTGCCAATTACGGGACAAATCATTTTTTGCGAAGTCTGTAAAGCGATGCGCAGTTCACGGTCGATCGTAGCCAACATCACAACGTTGAATTTCAATGTACTTTTTGAGATCGGTTATGCTCTCGGCTTAGGTAAGCCTGTCTTGCCTGTTCGTGACACGTCATATGAAAAGGACAAGAAGCTTTTTGATGAAATAGGCGTTTTCGATGTTTTAGGCTATTCTGATTTCGCTAACAGTGGTGATCTTGTGTCGGCCGTCCAGAGTCGACGAGATGTGCAGCCTCCAATTCAACAAGTTCCAGAACGCAATAGGTCACAACCGATTTTCTACATGCGGGCTCCAATAGAGAATGACGGAAGTATCCGCATTCTATCGGAACTCAAAAAATCAAGTTGTCCATTCCGCTCATTCGATTCACGGGAAACACCGCGTCTCTCACTTCACGAGGCATTCAAGCAAGTGCATAGTTCAACAGCAGTTGTCGCGCACTTGTTGGACCCACAGCGTACAGGTGCAAACGCCCATAATGCTCGTTGTGCTCTCATTTGTGGACTTGCAATGGCGACAGACAAGTACGTACTGATGCTTCAAGAAGGCGTTTTGACGCATCCAATCGATTACCGTGACATCATAGTGTCTTATGAAGATGTGTCTGTGATTCCACATGCAATTTCAAAGATAGTGCGAGCGACAGCAGAACTCATTTACAACGCTCCAATAGTGGCAACCAGAACTCCTGAAAAAATATTGGATCGAATTGATCTGGGCGATGTGGCCGCAGAAAATGAGATACAGGCTCTTTCGTCGACCTACTTTGTCAGAACACCGCAGTTCATGCAGGCTCAGCAGGGCCATGCAAGGCTTGTCATCGGAAGAAAGGGGTCGGGTAAAACCGCATTGTTCTATGGACTGAGAAAGGCCGTTTCTAGCGGGAGAAGCAACCTAGTGCTTGACCTCAAACCAGAAGGTCATCAGTTCGTCCGACTGAGGGAAGTTGTTTTGGCAAGACTGTCCGAAGGTCTTCAACAGCACACGCTATCTGCATTCTGGCATTACCTTTTGCTACTAGAGGTGGCAAAGAAGCTAATTGAGCGAGAGGCACTTTCAGCTTGGCGTGACCCATCCGCCCTTGAAGAGTTCCGTGCATTAGAACACCAATACGATACCCATGCGGCTGGCTCCGAGGGCGACTTTTCGGAACGACTTATGGGGCTCATCAACCGGCTCGCAGACGCGTTTGAACAGCACACTCCAGAAGGACTAACAGGCGCGTCACTTACAAGAATGATTTACAGGGGGGATATTTTGGCGCTTTCAGACGTCGTAATTCGACGGCAAGCCTCAAGAGGAAACCTTTGGATACTGTTTGACAACATCGACAAAGGTTTTCCGACACATGGGTTGACGAAAGAAGACGTGTTAATCTTTAGAGGTCTTCTCGAAGCTTCACGCGCGCGCGCGACCGGCCAGTGCAACACCTGATGTTTTGAAAACGGCCACGCGG
>DAOPZC010000049.1:0-36061 GCA_035353175.1 Kiritimatiellia bacterium
TCAGGCCGGTGTTCCCCTCTTGAATCAGGTCGAGGAACGAAAGGCCGCGGTTCATGTATTTCTTGACGATGCTGATGACCAGGCGCAAGTTGGCCTCGACCATTTCGGTCCTGGCCTTCTGTCCTGAGCGCAGCACCTCGCGCAGTTCCTCGAACTTTTCAAGGAACTCGCCGGGATCCATACCGAACTCCAACTCGATCGCCGAAATTCGCAACGCGATCTCCTGGAGTGTCTGGTCACGCTTCTTGGTCTGCCTCTGCTTGTTCAGCTTGCCCTGCTCGTTCAGCAGATGCTTGTACGGACGATAAATCTTCTCGTCCGCCTCGGTGCAGAGGCTTTCCAAAATCTTTTGCTTGAAATTCAGGCTCTGAAACACGCCAACCAGATCATGCCGCGCTTTCTCCAAGCCCTTCATCATGCGCTTCCGCTTGGCAGCATCCTTGCCGCACCCCACCACCGCCTCGTAGGCTTTCAGGATTTTCACCTGCACGGCATGGAGGTTCTTTTTGATCTTGCCGACGCCCTCCATATAGGCATCGCGGCTGTCCACAAACTTGTCGGTCACGACACGGTCGAAACGCTCGGTGCCGGTCTCGAGCCGGTCGATCAGTTCCAGGTAGAGCCGGGGCGTGAAAGCGAACTGGTTGAACATCTCGCGCTCTTTGCTCTCGGCCAGTTCAATGCGCTTGCAGATCTCCACCTCCTGCTCGCGCGTAAGCAGGGGAACCTGCCCCATCTGGTGCAGATACATGCGGATGGGATCATCAAAGAAATCCATGCGGCTGCCGCGGCCGCGCTGCTCTTCCTGCTCGTGCTCGCTGCGGAAGCGCTCCACCTCCGAGGCGTCAATGATCTCGATGTCCATGCCGCGGAGGATCGCCAGATACGACTCGATGTCCGTATCCTTGATGACCGCATTCGGCAACACCTCGTTGATGTCGTCGTAGGTGAGGTATCCGCCCTGCGCTTCGGCCCGTTTGATGAGCGTCTTGATGCGCTCGCTGCGCTCTTCGCGCTTGGCTTTCGCCTCGATTCGGTCCGCATCCAGCGCCAGTTCGGATTCATAGCCAACGCTGAACTCGGCACCCTCGATCACATCGAAATCCAGCCCGGCCTCGGACTCTCCCGGCTCCAACCCCTCTTCAAACGATTCGGTTTCGTCCAGGTCTTCATCCAGGTCGTCCAGCCCCTCCACGTGCATGACGCCATCGATGACGACGTCGCCGGCGGTGCTGAGATTGACCAACTCTTCCGCATCAAACTCTAAATCCTCGGGGACCGGCTCGACGCCCTCAGCGTCCTTCTCCCCCGCATGGGTCTCTGCGGCGGAGTTCGCCCCCGGTTTTTTCCGCTCCGGCTTGCTCTTCGCTTTCTGGTCCAGGGAAGGAGCAGACGTCTCGCCTTTTTTGACCGCTTTCTTGGAAGCAGACGCACTTTTCTTCGCACTTGACTTTGTTGCTGCCATCGGCTCTTTTTCCCTCATTTTGAATCGCAAAACAGGTAGGCCATCGTTTTTTGATAGACTTCACCTATTATAGGCAAGAAACGGTTTTGTAAATTACAGAATGTTTCCCGAAAAGTCAAGGACACCGACAGGACACCGCAGAAATCGCGCCAGAAACGAAAACCGGGAACCGCAGACATACGGTCCCCATTTTACGTCTGTCCGCCCCGCACAACGCCGCACCCTTCAGGGGCCCGGATCCGGCCACGCCCCGCGGGCTCCACCCAAAAAAGGAATGGAGCGCCAAAAACCGCCGGGGGGGGGGGCTTCGCTCCTGGCGGGAACATTGCGCGCATTTTTTTGATTTCAACGCAATACCGCCCATTTCTCACTTACATTTTTGTTTACTCAGGGTATTTCAATTTATGAGATATGAATTCTATTTTCACAACGTACATTTTTGTCATAGTTTTCGAACGCAGAACATACGATCTGTTTTTCCGAATTAATTCACATAAATATCTCCATCAGTGCAAGTTGCGTCATTTACATCGACCACCTGAATGCAACTGGCATCACGAATGCTTAGGACTAATCACCTGCTTGCGTTGGGCAAGCGGAATCACGACGAAAGGTCAGCTATGAATGTGACAAAGAGAAATCGGACCGCAATCTTGTTTGCCCTTGCAGGAGCAGGGTTGGCGGCAACGGGATGGGCGCAAGACGCGGCTGCGGCAGCGCCTGCGGCGACAGATGCCGTCAAGGAAGGGATGAGCAACATGCGGATCGCGCTGGATACGGTCTGGGTGTTGGTCACAGGCATGCTGGTGTTCTGGATGAATGCCGGCTTCGCCATGGTGGAAAGCGGTTTGTGCCGCGCCAAGAACTGCGTCAACATCTTGGCCAAAAACTTCATCGTCTTCGCCCTCGCCACGCTTTCGTTCTGGATTCTGGGCTGGGGACTGATGTTCGGTGACGGCACTCCGTGGATCGGCATGAAGGGACTCTTCTTCGTCTCCGGCGCAGACAATTCGCCCGCACTGGGATCCGCATACGCCTCAATGAATCCCTTCTCCAGCGCGACGTACGAAGGCGTCTATTCGGCCATCAACTGGACGCCGGTTCCGCTGTGGGCGAAGTTCTTCTTCCAGCTGGTGTTCGCCGGCACCGCGGCGACCATCGTTTCCGGTGCCGTGGCCGAGCGCATCAAGTTCAAGGCCTTCCTGGTCTTCAGCCTGTTGCTGGTCGGCTTAATGTATCCGGTCACTGGCCACTGGATCTGGGGTGGCGGCGTGCTGGCGGCCGCCAAGGCTGCGGAGGGCCTGAATGCCTTCTTCCACAGCTTCCGCGACTTCGCCGGTTCCACGGTCGTACACTCGGTCGGCGGCTGGGCGGCTCTCACAGGCGCACTGATCCTAGGGCCCCGCATTGAGAAGTTTCGGCCGAACGGCGTCATCAAGCCCGTGATGGGGCACAACATGACGAGCGTCGCGCTCGGCGTCCTGATCCTCTGGCTCGGCTGGTTCGGGTTCAACCCCGGATCCACCATGTCAGCGGGCAACGGCTCCGCGATCTCCCACGTGTTGATCGCCACCAACATCGCCGCCGTGACCGCGACCTTGAGCGCGGCTGTCGCGGCTTGGCTGCTGCTCAAGAAGCCGGATCTGAGCATGATTCTCAACGGCTGCTTGGCCGGGCTCGTCGCCGTAACCGCTCCCTGCGCATTCGTCTCCGTGACCTCGGCCGCGATCATCGGCGCCATCGCCGGCGTGCTGGTCGTGTTCGCGGTGCTGTTCTTTGACAAGATGCGCATCGACGACCCCGTGGGCGCGCTCTCCGTGCACCTTGTGAACGGCGTCTTCGGCAGCTTGGCCGTCGGGCTGTTCTACAACGACAAGATCGCGACCGACGTCGCGGGACTCGCAACCGGTCTCACCCGTGGCGCCCAATTCGTGCAACAGCTCAAAGGCGTGCTGCTGGTCGGGCTCTTCACCGTGGCTCTCTCCGCGATCATCTGGCTTGTGATCAAAGCGGTCATGGGCATCCGCGTGACCCGCGAAGAGGAGCTGGGCGGCCTGGACATCGGCGAACACGGCAACGAAGCGTATCCGGACTTCCAAGGCTTCCTGACCAAGTAAGCAAAAAAGAGAGGACTCCAACATGAAACTGATTATCGCTGTGATTCAACCCGACAAGCTCGCCGACGTCAAGGACGCTTTGCTGGCGGCCAACATCACCAAGATGACAGCCTCCAACGTGATCGGATGCGGACAGCAAATGGGATACACGGAGAGCTATCGCGGCATCCCGGCTGAAATCAACCTCCTGAAAAAGGTCGAACTGCGCATCGCCGTGAATGAGGCGTTCGTGAAGCCCACGATCGACGCGATCATCAAGGGTGCCCGGACGGGCAAGATCGGCGACGGCAAGATCTTCGTTCTGGACCTGCCGGACTGCATCCGCATCCGGACAGGCGAGACGGGAGCGGATGCCATCGGCTAGGCCTTCCGATCACGTGTCATAAAAACGAACAAGGCGTCACGCACAACCGGAAGCGTGACGCCTTGTTTTTCTCAAGGAACTTAAAAACCTCTCCCCGATCCAGAAGGAGCGGGACTACTCGTAGTTGAAAAGGTCTTTCAACGAATAACTCTTGCCGCAGGCGGCCTGCAGCGCGTTCTGCACGATCGACTGCGTGTTCGGCGTCAGGCGCCGGCCTTTGCACGCTCGCGACACCATTTTATGCGTCATCGGCACAGGCGAAGCCTTTACCAGGTCGTGCGGCCGGAGGCCCTCTTCCGCCATAATGAGTGCAAGGGGCTGTTCCCCCATATTCCGTTCCATCTCTTCTTCAGCCATTCCGATCTTCCTTTATCCGTCCTCACTTCGTGACAGTTTTAAGCCAGGCTTCCGCCAGCGCCGGCCAAGCATCCGTGGCCTTCCCCTTCTTGCGGAGCCCATAGCCGTGTCCGCCATTCGGGAAGAGGTGCATCTCCACCGGCACCTTCGCCGCCTTCAGGGCAATGAAATAAGCGAGGCTGCTGTCCACGTACGGCTTGTCGTCCTCGGCCTGCAGCAAGAACGTCGGAGGCACCTGCGGAGTGACCGGCAAATCCGCCGCCATCGCAAAGCCCTCGCTGAACAGATACGCCGGGTAGATGATCAGCGCGAAATCCGGACGGCTCGGCTGCGCGTCCGCCTCGTCCACCGCCTCGTAGAAACGTTTCCCGAAGTTCGTACTTGTGCGCACGGAGAGGTGCGCACCCGCGGAAAAGCCCATGATGCCCAGCCTGCGAGGATCAACGTTGAACGACGGGGCCTTGAACCGGATCAGCCCCATCGCCCGTTGCGCGTCACAGAAGGCGGCATCACGATTTTTCGGCACCCGATATTTCAGAACGAACGCGGATATTCCCATCCCGTTCAGCCACTCGGCGACCTCGGTGCCTTCGTGATTCCAAGCCAAGATGCCATAGCCTCCGCCTGGGCAGATCATCACCGCCGGATTGGGTTTGCCGGTGTCCCTCGCCAGAAAAACCGTCAGGCTCGGCACGTTGACATCCGTCAGACGCACAATATCGTCGTTGGACGGGTTCACCTTTTCAGGCGCATCGCTCGTCTTGAGCGGAATCTGCCCGTCCGGCCAGACTGGAATCACCTGCTGTCCGAAGCACGCCGATGCCACTATTCCGAAAACGCCCGCCACCCCCACCGCCTGAGCCAGATTCATCACAGACCCTTTCATTTCCGCCCGCATGCGCAGCCGCACGCGCCGAGTGCGTTCGGACGGATATGTTACGCCAACGGGGCCTGCAACTCAACCTCCAACACATTCCGCACGGCTTATCCTTTCCGTTCGGCCGGGAAGTTTCAATTGACGGATCACGCAAAAGAGGGTAAATAAACAGCATGGCTGATGTAAAAAGAAAAATAAAAATCGGACTTTTCGGGTTCGGGCGCACCGGCGCGACCGTCGCCAACGAGATGATCAACGAGCCGAATTCGGAGCTGGCCTGGGTCATCCGCAAGAGCACGACACACGCAGGAGAATATGCCAGCCGCCTGCAAGGACTCGACTTCGACGAGGGCCTGATTTACTGGGTCGGCGACATCGACGATGCCTTTTTCGAACATCACCCCGTCGACGTGATCGTCGATTTCTCGACCTCCGAAACCGTGAATCTTTACAAAGCCGCAGCGCGGCAAGGCACGCGGATCCTCTCCGCGATATCCAACTATGAGCGCGACGACATGGCCGAGCTGAAGAAGCTCGCCCGGCGGACGGCGGTGCTTTACTCTCCGAACATATCGATCGGCGTCAACCTGCTGCTGCTCACGGCCATCGTGGTCCGGAACGTCATTCCGCAAGCCGATGTCGCCGTCCTTGAAGAGCACTTCAGCCAGAAGGCGGACATCTCCGGCACGGCCCTGCGGATTGCCAAGAAGTTGAAAGTGGACCCGTCGAGCGGCGTAAAATCCATCCGGGCGGGAGGCATCATCGGCAAACACGAGGTGCTCTTCGGGCTGCCCAACCAGACGCTGCGCATCACGCACGAAAGCATCAACCGCGCCGCTTTCGGCCGCGGCGCACTCGCGGGAGCGGAGTGGCTCATGGAATGCCCGCGCGGCTTCTACACCATGGAGCAGCTCCTCGCCATCCGCTTCCGCGAAGCCCTCTCTGAGCTGAAGCAGAAATCGGCACGCGCCTAAGCATCGGGCCAAAGCTGCGCGGCCAGCTCGCGCAGCTTGTATTTCTGGATCTTCTGGCTCGCCGTCATCGGATAAGAGTCCACGAAATGGATGTACTTAGGCGTCTTGAACCAGGCGATCTTGTTGCGGCAGAAGTCCAGCACGTCCTGTTCCGTGATCTCCGAACCGGGCATGCGGATGACGAAAGCCCCTGGCTGCTCGCCGTACTTCTTGCTGGGCACGCCCACGACCTGCACGTCCTGCACGCCCTCCATATGGCCGACGAAGTCTTCCACTTCCTTGGGCGAAATGTTCTCGCCACCGCGGATGATGAGGTCCTTCAAACGCCCCGTGATGAAATAATACCCCTGCTCGTCCATGCGGCCGATATCGCCGGAGTGCAGCCAGCCGTTGGCGTCGATGCACTTGGCGGTCTGCTCGGGCATCTTGTAGTAGCCCTTCATCGTGTTGAAGCCGCGGCAGCAGATCTCCCCCGGCTCGTTGATCGCGCACAGCTCGCCGGTCTCGGGGTTGATGATGGCGACCTCGACGCCGGGCAGCGCCATTCCGATGGAATTGCACTTGCGCTCGATGCTGGTCTCGAAATAGCGCGTCTGCGTCATCACCGGCCCCGACTCGGTCAAGCCGTACGGGTTGGTGACTTCGCGCATGTTCATCAGCGCCACGCACTGCTGCATACGCTTGACCGGGCACGTCGACCCCGACATAATGCCGGTGCGCAGCGAAGCGAAGTTGAACTTGCTGAACAGCGGATGATCAAGCATCGCAATATACATGGTCGGCACGCCGTACACGGCGGTGCAGCGTTCCTTCTCGACCGACATCATTACATTGACCGCATCGTATTTTTCCACCATGACCATCGTTGAACCATGGTTGACGCAGGACATCACGCCCAACACGCAGCCGAAGCAGTGGAACAACGGCACAGGAATGCACACGCGGTCCAGCGCAGACAGATTCTGGCAAGCGCCGATCCAGAAGCCGTCGTTCGCGATGTTTGAATGCGTGAGCTGCACGCCTTTCGGAAACCCGGTCGTTCCCGAGGTGTACTGCATGTTCACCACGTCATGACAATCCAAGTCGCGCTGCCGGGCCAGATAATCCGCACGAGGAGTCTGCACCGAGAGCGCCAGCAGCTCGTTGATGGAATACATGCCGCGGTGTTTTTCAGGGCCCAAGAAAAAGACGCGTTTCAGATGCGGATACCTGGCGGACTTCAGCACCCCGCGCGGCTGCTCCTTGAGTTCAGGAATCAGCTCGTAAATCGTCTGCACGTAATCGGTATCGCGGAACCCGTTGATGAGAAAAAGATTTTCCGTGTCCGACTGGGCCAGCGCGAAATCAATTTCCGCGCTCTTGTAGTTCGTGTTGAGCGGCAGCAGAATCGCGCCGATCTTGGCGGCCGCGAACATCAGCGGGATCCAGTGCGGCACGTTGGTGGCCCACAGGGCGATCTTCTCGCCGCGCCGCACGCCCAGCGCCATCAGGCCGCACGCCAGCCTGTCCACTTCGGCACCGAACTCGAACCAGGTCAGGCGGAAATCGCGGTCCGCATAGACCAGCGCGTCCAGCGGGCCGCAGCGGGCGATCGTCTGGTCCAGCAACTGGCCCAGCGTATAATCACGCGTCACCGGCAGATTGTTCCACGGCACCCCCGTCGAGACCGCCTGCTTAAAGGGCGGCTTGCTGGGTGCGGTGCCGAAAGGGTCCGCCAATTTGAAAAGTGTCGTCTCCATAGCCCCGCCCCCTCTTTTAGAACGGCATGTAAACGACCGCATAAATCTTCGCCGGCTGACCGTTGGCAGGCTTGACGAGATGCTGTACGACCGAATTGTAATAGGCGGAATCGCCCGGCTTGAGGATCTGCACCGCGCCGCCGTACTCCAGTTCGACTTCGCCCGAGACCACGACGATGAACTCCTCGCCCTCGTGCGAAGAAACCAGCGCCTTGGCGTCGGCGGCGATCTCGATATAGAAGGGCTCCATGTGCCGGTCGGTTTTGCCGCGGCCGAGCGGGAAGTAGCAGAATCCGTCCGAAGCGCCCGCCTTGTGCGAGGTCCGCTCGCCCGCCCGCGCGTCGGCGCGTACGATCACGGGGTCCGGCTGATACTGATCGTCCATAAAGGTGCCGAGACGCTGTCCCAGCGCGCGCGAAAGCTTCACCATCACGCCCAGCGCAGGGTAAACCTCCCCAGCCTCGATCGCCGCGACCACGCCCGCGCTCACGCCCGATTTCTCCGCGAGCACTTCCACCGTCATCTGCAAACGCTCGCGGAAGGAGCGCACACGCTCCGCCACTTTACATCCGTCAGCCATAACTACACCTCTCAATAAATGAAATGATGGCGGAGCGGCAGATTTCCCGCGCCGCCGGATAAGCAGCACACAGGCCCTCGTTACCGGAAGATGACGTACAGGATCGCCGTTGCGACCACTACGCCGATGCCCGCCCATTTGGCACCCTGAGACGTCGCCAGGCTGAGGTGCGTGTTGGTTTGGAAAACGACCGGCTGCGGCAGCCGCATGAAGTGCCCCAGCACAAACATGACCGCCAGGTTGACCACCAGGCAGACCGCCATCGCGTTCAGGAAATCGATCTCGACGCCGGTCCACTTGCCGGCCAGGTTCAGCACGCCGTACAGCACCGGATTCAGCAGGAGGCCGATGACGCCGACCCATCCGTTCGCCGTGCGGTTCAGCAGCCCGAACACAAAGACCGCCAGCACGCCGGGCGAGATGAAGCCCTGGAACATCTGGATATACGTGAAGATGCCGCCCAGATTCGGGTTTGCCAGCATCGGCGCGAGCACGCAGCCGATGACCACGAAAACGCCCACGCAGATGCGTCCGACCGCCACGAGCTGTTTCGGCGACGCCTTCTTGTTGATGTAAGAATGATAAATGTCGATGGAGAAAATCGTCGAGGCCGCGTTCAGCACGGCGGCCAGCGACGACACGATGGCCCCCAGCAGAGCCGCCAGGACGAAGCCCAGCACCCCGTTGCCGGGCTTGATCAGCTTGACGATCAAGAGGCCCAGCGCCGAGTCGTACTTGTAGCCGGTGAGGCTGGACGTGACGACTTTTTTGCCTGCGGCCGCGGCAGCCGCCTGTTCGGCCGCATTGTAGGCCGTCAGCTCGGCGGCCAGCGCAACGTTGCTCTGCGCCCACCCTTTATCGAACGCGAACACCTCGAACACGGCCGCGTCGTTTTTCACCGCCTGATAGTGCTCAATAACTTTGGCGTTCGCGATCTTGATCGCAGGGTCATTTGCCCCGCGCTCGGCCATCTCTTTGCTGTAGAGGTTGAACGCGATCAGCCCCGGGAACACGATGATGAAGGGAATGATCAGCTTCAGGGATGCCGCAAAAACAATGCCCTTCTGACCTTCGGCGAGCGAGGCCGAGCCAAGAATGCGCTGGGTGATGTACTGGTTCAGCCCCCAATAGTAGAAATTGGGGATCCAAAGGCCGATCAGCAACGCGGTCCACGGCAGAACCTTGTCGGTCTTCGGCATGAACATGTGCAGCTTGTCGCCGTTCAGCGAGAAGAACTTCGAAACCCCGCAGGTGCCGTCGGAAACGGCAGCCGCAACCCCAGAGCCGTTGACGAGGTCCTGTGAGGGTGACACGCCCAGCGCACGAAACGCCAAATAGGAGATGATGGCGCCGCCGACGATCAGCGCGGTGCCCTGGATCAGGTCGGCCCAAGCGCAGGCCTTGAGCCCGCCAGCCGCCACATAAGCCGCGGCAAAGAGGCCCATCAGCCAACAGCACTGAGTCATCCCGATCTTGAACCCGAACGTCGCCAGCAGTTCGTTCATCGGCAGCGCGCCCGCGTAGATCACGCCGGCCAGCGATACCGTCACGAGAATGACCATCATGAAGACGGCCATGATCGATCGTGCGACGTGGTTGTAGCGCTGCTCCAAAAAACCGGGGATGGTATAGATGCCTGTTTTCAGGAAGTACGGCAGAAAGGCGAACGCCACCACCACCAGCGTCACGGCCGCCATCCACTCGTAGCTGGCAATGGCCAGGCCCAGATGCGACGCCGCCGATCCCGACATGCCCACAAACTGCTCCGCCGAAATATTCGCCGCGATCAGCGACACGCCGATCAGCCACCACGTCAGCCCGCGGCCCGCCAAGAAATAGTCGGCCGCGCTACCCTCTTCGCTGTGCGCGCTTTTGCTTTTCCACAGCCCCACGCCAATCACCGATATGACGAAAATGACAAAAACAGCGATATCCACGAATCCCATGATTTTTCCTCTTCTTCCTGATTTCTGCAACTTGAGCGGGGCTCGATGCGAACACCGGGCCCCGTCGACCGCGTGAGTGACTCCTTAACGAATGCCGAAACGGTACTCCGTAACCGTCTTGTAGACCGCACCGGGGTGCAGAATCGTAGACGGGAAGTTGGGCTGGTTCGGAGAGTCCGGCGAGTGTTGCGTTTCCAAGGCGAGACCGCCGCGATAGCAGAGGTTCTTGCCGGACTTCTTGCTCGGCACTTTGTCCGTCAGGAAGTTGCCGCAGTAGAACTGAATCGCCGGTTCGGTGGTCCACACCTCCATATAACGGCCCGTCGACTTCTCGTAGAGCGCTGCCGCGGGGGCCAGCTTGCCGCTCGAGTTGTTCAGCACCCAGTTGTGGTCGTATCCGCCGCCGAAGCGGAGCTGCTCGTCGTCCGCGTTGATGCGGGCGCCGATGGCCCACGGCACCGTGAAATCGAACGGCGTGCCCTTGACCGGCATAATCTTTCCGGTCGGGATCAAAGCCTTCGTCACCGGTGTCATGTGGTCCGCGAACAGCGTCAGCTCGTGGTCAAGGATTGTTCCCTCCGCCTCGCCCTTGAAGTTGAAATAGAGGTGCTGCGTCAGGTTCACCGGCGTTGCCTTGTCGGTCACGGCCTCGTATTCAATGCGCCAGACGTTGTCGGGCGTGAGCCAGTAGCACACCGTGACGTCGAGCTTGCCGGGATATCCCTGGTCGCCGTCCGGGCTGGAGTGGGTGAACTTGATGCCGACGTTCTTGCCCTCGGAGAGCGGCTCGCTGTGCCACACGTGGGCGTCGAAGCCCTTGGTGCCGCCGTGCAGCGAGCAGGAAATTCCGGCATTCGTGTTGTTGAGCGGCAGCGTGTACTCTTGGCCGTCCAACTTAAACTTGCCGCCGGCGATCCGGTTGCCATACCGGCCGATCAGAGACCCGAAATAAGGATCCTGAGTCTCATACCCCGCGACATTGTTGAAGCCGAGCGTGATGTCGGTCTTGGCGCCTGTCCGGTCAGGCGTGTACAGCCGCACGACCTTGCCGCCGTAATCGATCACGTCCATCACCACGCCGCCCGCGCCGGTCAGCGTATACTGCTGAACCAGTTGTCCGTCCTTGGTCTTGCCGAAAGGCTTGACCACAACCGAAGGCTCGCATCCCTTATTCATTTTCTCACACGCTCCTTTGTCCGTCGTGCAGCCGGTCACAGCCGCTGCCGCAACACAAGCCAGCACAGTACCGCGTATCGCCGTCTTCATATCACCGACCTCCTCACTTGGCTCCGACCGCATACGCGGCAAGTCCCTTGCCGCGGCGCAGGTACAAGACGCCGCCAGAAACCACAGGCGAGGACCAGTGCGGTCCGTTGCCGTAATCGATCTTGAAAGAAGAAATCACCTTGTGCGAGTCCGGTCCCACGTCCAGCAGCGACACCGTGCCGCCTTTTTCATCATACGCAATCATACCCGCAGGCGTAATGCAGAATGAGGGCTTCTTCACGCCCGTCACCTCGTAAACTTTCGTACCGGTCGAGGGGTCAATGCAGGCAAACGTTTCCGCGTTCATCTTCGGTCCGCCGGCCGAGAAAATCCGCCCCTTGTAAAAAGCCACACCCTGAAAATGATTGCCGGTGCCCTTATCGAACCACACGGACTTTGCGGCGGCACCCGAAATTTCGATGACCTCGGAACCGTAGCTGTAGCCCGAAGACAGGAAGATCCGGTCTTTGCCGCACAGCACCGGCGTATTCGGATGGACCGCGTATTCGTTGTGGTGCGGATGCTTCCAGAGCGGCTGGCCGGTCTGTGCGTCCACGCCGACCGTGTTGAACTCCAACATGGTGACGACCTGCGGCCGCCCGTTGATCGTCAGCAACGCGGGCGAACAGTAAGCGCTGCGCTCGCCCAGCCCCGCGCTCTTCCACACCAGATCGCCGGATTTCGCGTCCAGCGCGACAATCGAAGCGTCGGGGCCGCCGGGCTGGCAGATCACCTTGCCGTCGTAGATCAGCGGGTTATCTGCAATGCCCCACGTGATGTTGCGCCCGCCGAATCTGGCGTGCGCGTCCACACGCCACACGATTTTCCCGCTCTTCGCGTCCAGACACACGACATGACCTTGCCCCCCGACCAGATAGAGCCGCCCGTCGAAGAACGTCGGCGAGGTCCGGGCGCATTCGAACGAGGCCCCCCATTCCGGCCCGTACTCGACCTGCCACCGGATGTTGCCGTTCTTCGGTTCGAGCGCATAAAGGTTGCCCACGCGGTTTTTCTTGTCGCCCGTGTTTCCGGTGATGTAGAGCGTCCCGCCGACCGCGATCAGCTCGGAATAACCGTCGCCCGGCAATTCGATCTGCCACACGCGCTGCGGACCGCCCTCCGGCCAGGCGGCCATCAGTCGCTCCCCCGTCACGATCAGATCCCGGTTGCTGCCTCGCCACTGGGTCCAGTCTTCTCCCCGCGCCAGACCGACCGCTCCGGCCATCACCAAGGCAAAAAAACATCCGCGCATAGATATTCCCTTCAGAACAAACCCACCAATGAAGATGCGGGGTAGTTTATTGAATCTCCTCACAGATACCAAGCTGAAATTCGTGATTGTCGCGTCCGGCCGGGTCCTTTAAAATGTCGATGATGCGTGATATACGCTACACTTCTGTTGTGATCTGCCTGGGAATGGTTGCATCGGCCATCTGCGCCGCGCCGGCCGACATTCTCTCCCTCACCGTATCGTTTCCTGCCCCGTCCATCAGCCAGACGCCGGAGGGGCAAACCTGCGTAACGGTCGCGGGATGCGAGCCCGACGTGCAAACCGCGAAGCCGGTTCTGCCGGTTACGGGGGCGTCTTTAGACATTCCGCAAGGGTTCACGGTCAAATCCGTCACCGTAACGCCGCACTCACTCCGCGAAATTCCCCTCGACGCGCCGGTCCAGTGGGGGCTGCCGCCGCACCGGACGGATGCCCCCCCCTTCCCCGCGGTCACACCCGATCAAGCCATTTACGGTTCTGCCGACCTCTATCCCGACCTGACCCGTCCGAACTGGCGCTCCGACCCGTCGGACGGCTCCACGCGACTCACGGTGCAGCTTTTCCCCGTCCGCTTCGCTCCCGTTGGAAAACGCCTGCTCGCCGCAGAGAAGCTCACCGTCACCGCAGAACTTCAGCCCGTTTCCGCCACCCCGCAACGCGGAACCCTCGCCGAACCCCGCACCTCGCCGCTCGCGTCCGGAGCCTCCCGCACATACCTGATCCTCTCCACCTCCAATCTGATCCATCACGTGTCAGTCCCCTGGAACCTGCAAACGCTCTGTGACGCAAAGGCACGCGCCGGTTTCACCCCGGCGATCATCGACATCCAGTGGGTCTGCGACAACTATCCGGGCATCGACACGCCTGCGAAAATCCGCGCCTTCGTCCAAGACGCGCACCAGCAGTGGGGCACGCGCTACCTGCTCATCGCCGGCACGTTCGACCTCATCCCCGCCCGGAAACTCTATGTTTCCTTCGCCGAGCTGATGTCCACGATAACCGCCGAAATCCCCTCCGACGCCGTCTATTACGGCTGCGTGGACGGTCCTTTCGACAACAACGGGAACGGGCGATACGGCGAAGTGCACGACGGCGCAAACGGCGGCGATGTCGATCTGACGGCGGAGGTCATGGTCGGTCGCTTCCCCGTTTCCAACGCCGAAGAGCTGTCGCATATGGTCTGCAAAACGCTACGCCATGAGGCGGCCGACCCCGCCGATCTCGCACCCAACGCTTTTCTGGCGGAAAAAATGGACATGGGCTCGCTCATTTACGCCACCGGCTACATGGAGGAGCTCCGCTATGGAACCAACACGTACGCGCTCACGTCCCTCGGCTACGAGACCTCGCCCTACGCCGAGGCGTTCGACACGGAACACACGCTCTATGACTCCACCAACGGCCTTTGGAACGCCACCGACGCGCTCGCCTTCCTCAACCGGGACTATCAGACCGTCAACCATATCGGCCACGGCGCCGCCAAATTCTGCGCCAAAATCTCCCTCGCCGACACGAACCATCTTGCGGCTCTGCGCGCCTTCACCAACGACATGCCTTACTTCATGTATTCGCAGGCGTGTGACACGGGCGCGTTCGACACGCCGGATTGCTTCGCAGAACAGCTCGTCACGGTCAGCAACGCCGCCGTGGCCGCGGTCATGAACGCCCGTGCGGGCTGGGAGTTCAGCGGCACCGTGGGCGGCCAGTCCCACCGCTTCCACCGTTGTTTCTGGGATGCGGCCTTGCGCGGCAATGCCACCCGTCTCGGCGAGATCAACGAGTGGTCGCGGCGCATGAATCTCCACATGATCAGCACCTACTCCGCCAACTATTGGCGGTGGGTCTACTACGAGCTCAACCTTTTCGGTGACCCCGCCACGCCTTTTGCAGCCGCGATCAACGCGGTCTTGCCGGACATCACCCATGAACCGCTCATCAACACGTACGACACGCAGACCGCATACCGCGTCGCCTGCACCCTCGAGCCGGTCGGCATCTACGATCCCGAGGCGATCGCCATCGTCTGGCAGGCGGACCGCGCGCCCGGCCTCATCCGCACCCAGCTCATGACGCAAGTCGAAGGCAACCTCTTCGAGGGGTACATCGACGCGCAGCCCGCCAAAACGCGCATCGCCTATGCCATCCACGCCAAAAACCACGCGGGCTACGAACGCCGCTGGCCCGAGGCAGATGAGACCTCGGTGTTCCATGTCACAGAACGCCTCAACCTGACCGTCTATGGCTCGTCTTTCGACTACGGCGCCGTGTCGCCGGACTACGGCGTCACCCATTGCGCCTCGGGCTTAGTCACGACAGCCTCCGCCCCCGAGCACGTTTCCATCACCGATGACACGCGCGTCACCAGCGCGGGCTTCTTCGGCACCGGCAGCGTCCCGCAGAGCGGCACCAACCGAACCTTCTCCTTCCGGATCGACAGCCATTCGCTGCTGGTCTGGATATGGCAACGCGAGCATCGGCTGACACTCTTTTCCACTAACTCCGCTTTCTCCACGCAGTTATTCTGGTCCGCAGAAAACGGCGTCTTCCCCGTGACGCCGGTGCCGCAGACGCTCACAAACAACGGAGCCGAGCACGTCTTCGCCGAGTGGCATCTGGACGGGGCGCGCTCGCCCGCCGCGCCGTCTTATTGCAGCCTCTCGTATGGCGGTCTCGCCATGGACACCCCCCACGCGCTGGAAGCGGTCTACCTGCCGGCAGCGCTCGACGCCGACGGCAACATGCTCCCCGACTGGTGGGAGTTCCGCTACTACGGCACCAACGGCCAAGACCCGGAATCGGACGAGGATCTCGACGGCCACACCCTCGCCGAAGAATACGCGGACCGCTCCAGTCCTCTTGATCCGGCGATCTTCCCCGCGCCGCCCGTCATTACCCACACGCCGCTCGCTGAAACGCAGACGCGCCCCGGCCCGTTCGACATTCAAGCCGTCATCACCGACACCCACGAGACCGCCAACGCCACAGTGTTCTGGCACCGCAAGACCGAGCCTTGGCAATCCACCGCCATGTCGCCCGTCTCCAACACGCTTTTCAAGGCCCAGATCGGCACCGCCTCCGGCCCCGGCGATGATTTTGAATACCAGATCGTCGCCTCCGACCCTTCGGGGAATATCGCGCGTTCCGACGTGTTCTTTTTCTATCTCAAATACCCTGTGGCCGACACGTCCCGTTTCCACGACCTTGACGTCGTGGCCCTGCCCACGCAGTTGACCGCCGCGACCTACATGGATCTCCATAACGCCGGCAATGCCGATCTGACCTGGTTCCTGCGCCTCGCCCGCGTTGAAAACATCCTTGCCACCAACCTGCCCGCGTGGGACTGGGCCTCGCTCGGACAGTCGTGGGAGGTTTCCACCAACCGCGCGTCCTCCCCACCCTATGCGCTCCACAGCCGCCTCCTTTCCAAGCCCGCGGTCTCCAACTCCGTGCGGTCGACCATCACCTTTCCGCCTGTCCTGCTCGGGGCCAACGCCGTCTTGTCCTTTAAGCACTGGATCTATTCGGAGGTCGACGGCAACACGACGCGCGCCTTCGACGGCGGTATTGTCGAATTTTCCATTGACGGCGGACAGACGTTCGAACAGCTCCGCGGCCCCTATACCCACACCATTTACGGCTGGGAATCTTCCCCCTGGCCCGATGGCACGCCCTGCTTCGCGGGGAAAGGCACGGAGGGCTGGCAAACGGCGACCTTCGATCTGGCTTCGCTGCACCCCGAAATGAACGGCTTCAGCGGCCGCACCGTCCGCTTCCGTTTTCATTATGGCGGCGACAACAACACCGACAGGGAGGGCTGGTACATCGACGACGTCACCGTCACGCCGCTTCTCAGCCAGAACGGGTTCTCGCACAACATCGAACCTTCTTACAACTACACGGTCCCCGCCGGCTATTTCAAGCGGATCCTCTGGAGCAATTACCCCGCCAGCATGAATATCCGCAACGACAACCTGACCGTGTTCTTGGAGACCAACGATCCCATCGCCCCGCTCTCCAGTTTCTATTGGCGGATCAGAATCCGCGATTACCCGCTCCTGCCCGGACTCGGCGCCGTGCAGACCGCGGCGGGCGACGGGATCGTCTCCGTCACAACAGGCGTGTATGACGCCGACGGCGAACCCGTCAACCTCGCCGTGCAGTGGTCCCCCGACAACGGCAAGAGCTGGGAACCCGCGGCCCTGACCAATCTCCTCGCGTCCTTTGGTTGCGTGCCGGAGTATACCGCCACCGGCGATATCGCGAGAATATCCACGTGGCAGTCGGCCCCGGCCACGAACCGGCTCAGCGCCTCATGGGCCTCACGCGATATCGTTCCTGCCATCGGCGTCAACACCCAGATGGTTTTCCGCGTCACGGCCGACAACGGCTACTACAGCGCGACCTACACCACCGGCCGCCTCACCGTCGACAACGTACCGCCCGTTTTTCTGCCCGGCTCGCTCTTGGCCACGCCGCTGAGCGCGGTCGGCTCCTACGCCGTCACCACGGATCTGCTCGACCTCTCCTGGCCGGCCGCCACCGACACGCCCTCCACGAATCTTGTCTACCGTTTGAGCGACACTTCGGCCACAAACGTTTTTGCATCCACCTCCGCCTCGCTCGCGCTATCGAACAGTCTTGACGCCGTCCATACGTTCCGGGTCGTCGCACTCGATCCCGCCGGCAACGCCAGCGTCCCGCTCGACACCACGCTGCTCGTCCTCGATGCACTCGGCGACTATGACGCAGACGGCATGGCCACCCGCGACGAGGAGATCGCCGGAACTTCCGCCACCGACGCCGGGGAGCGACTTGCCGCGGATTTGTCTTCGGGCTCCGGTGCGATGACGCTTTCCTGGCCGAGCATTGCGGGCCGCCTCTACACCGTGGAAAGTACGCCCACGCTCCTGCCTCCAGCTTGGCAACCGCTCGCAGGCTACACGGATATCCCCGGCACAGGCTCGCCCCTCACCGTCGACCTGCCCGCGGCCCAACCTTCAAACTTCTTCCGCGTCCGAGTCCGTTTACCATGAATATTCCTCGCCCCCCTGCCCCGCTCCGTTTCACCCGCGAAGGTTACCGCCTGCCGCCCATCGCCTTTTGTCTTCTGCCGATCACCTGCGGACTGATCCTCTCCGCTTGCCGGCCGGCGCCCCCCGATCCCCTGCGTCTCCAATGGCTCTCGATGGGGACTGTCGCCGCCGTCCAGTGCGCCGATCACACGACTGCGCCGCAGGTCCGCGATCTTGCGCAGGCCGCCTTCGAGGGCCTCGACCGCGAACTCTCCGCGTGGAAGAGCGACAGCACACTTGCGGCTGTTAACCGCAGCGCGGGCACAGACCATTCCGTCACGGTTTCGACAAACTTCGCGGCCGTTCTCCGCTCGGCCCTCGGCATCTGCCAAGAGAGCGGCGGCGCGTTCAACCCGCTGATTGGCCCGGCCATGCGTGCCTGGGGATTCAACGGCGCAGCCCCGCGGCCCTCACGCCCCAGTGACGACGAACTGAAAGCCGCCACCGCGCTGGCGGACTGGCACACCGTTCAACTCGCCTTTCAGGCGGACGGCGCCACCGTTTATCTGCCGACGTCCGGCATGCAACTCGATCTCGGTGCCATCGCAAAGGGCTACGCCGTCGACCTTGCATGGGACAGCCTCAAAGCGCAAGGCTGCAACAATTTGCTCATCGACCTCGGAGGCAACCTGCGCGCGATCGGCGAGGCCGCGCCCGGCCGCGGCGGCTGGCGCACCGGCGTGCGCAATCCCTTCGCCGATAACGCGCTCATCGGCATGTTCCTGATGCGTGACGGCGAAGCCGTCGCGACCTCAGGCAACTACGAGCGCTTTGTAGAAATCGGAGGCCTCCGCTTCGCGCACATCATGGACGGACGCACCGGGCACCCCGTCACCGGCATGGCGGGAACAACGGTCATCGCCCCCGACGCCATGACCGCCGACGCGCTCTCGACGACGCTCTTCATCCTCGGGCCGCAGGAAGGCGCAGCGTTGCTGCGCAACCACCCCGGTTGCGCAGCGCTCTGGATTCCGGACACGCCCGACACGCTCACCCTGTTTGCGACCCCCGACTTCGCGGCCCGGCTCGTCCCCATCGGCAAAGCCCCATACACGCTCTCCGTCCTAAACCCTTAGCGTCGTGCCGGCACACTGAAGTCGGCCATGAACCACACGCTCGCCGCCAATCGGATACTGTATGTCAGCACCAATGTTGTCGCGACCTTCGATACGCAAGAATACAAGCAGAGAGTAAACGGCGTGCTTTCCGTCGAACAGGGCAGTTGGCTGAACAAGACCGGCAATTGGCCGGACGCAGGCGGCATTGGCAACCCGGCGATGTGTCTGCTACACTGGCGTCATGAAGGATTCAGACGTTTTTTTCGTGCGGTGCGGCGATTACGGGCCGGCTCTGGCCGGCGCATTGGACCGGCTGCTCGGGCTCACCGGCTGGCTGGCGGACAAGGACCTGTCCGGCAAACGGATCCTGCTCAAGCCCAACCTGCTGACCGACCGCACACCTGAGCAAGCGGTAACGACCCATCCCGAGCTCGTGAGGCAAGTCATCCGCCATTTCAAGGCCGCGGGCGCGCAGATCACGGTCGGCGACAGCCCCGCAAGCACCGCCAACCTCCAGCGCGTGTGGCAGGCTTCCGGCATCGGCGCGGTCTGCGCCGAAGAAAACGTGCCGCTGGTCGCGTTCGAACAGGCGGGCGTCCGGACCTTCGAGCGGAACGGCTTCTCTTTCTCGGTGGCGAGCCCCGTGCTGGACGCCGACCTCATCGTGAACCTCCCCAAGGTCAAAAGCCATTCGCTCACCATGTTGACCGCCGCGGTCAAAAACATGTACGGTGCGATCCCCGGGTATTCTAAAACCACACTTCACCGGCTCCATCCCAAGCCGGAGGTGTTCGGCCGGCTGATCACGACGCTCTGGCAAATTCTCCCGCCCACCTGGACCCTCGTTGACGGCGTCGTCGGCATGGAAGGCCAGGGTCCCGCCAACGGCCGTCCTGTGAAGCTCGGCTTTCTCGCCGCAGGGAGCGACCCCTTCGCGCTCGACCGCGCGATCTGCGACGTGTTGCACATCGACGCGCGCCACGTCCCCTACTTGGCGGCGCAAGATGCCTCCGAGAATATGTCGCCCGTGGTTTCCGGCGACGCGATCGAAGTCGACTCGTTCGAAATCCCATCAGGCGCACACCTCCTCAGCCTGGCGCCCGACTGGCTGGTGAAATGGGCCGGGAGCATCGTCTGGGTGAGACCGGCCTTTTCCGAGGAGTCCTGCATCGGCTGCGGCAAATGCGAACAGGCCTGTCCTGTCCACGCCATCGCCCTGTCCGGCCCCCAACGCCGCCCCGTGCTCGACCCCTCCCGCTGCATTGCCTGCAGCTGCTGCCATGAGATCTGCCCGAAGGATGCCATCCGCATGAGCCAGTCCCGCATCCTGCGGTGGCTGAAAGTGTTCAAAGGCATCGACTGATCGGCGCCTGCTAAAAATCGATGTCCCTCATTGACAACGATCCGCCAGGAAGGCATGATTATCAGCCATTGAAAGCCGGGGGGGTACGGACAAGCGTCTGCGAACCGGCAACAACAGTAAGGAGCTACAGTATGGCACGCGTTTACAATTTCGGTGCGGGACCTGCGGTCCTGCCCTTGGAAGCATTGCAAGAAGCCCAGGCCGATCTCGTCGATTACAAAGGCTCCGGCATGTCGGTTCTGGAAATGTCGCACCGCGGCAAAGAATACGATGCCATCCACAACGAAGCCATCGCCAACATCAAAGAACTGATGGGGCTCAGCGATGATTACTCGATCCTGTTCCTCCAGGGCGGCGCCAGCCTCCAGTTCGCCATGATTCCGATGAACTTCCTGGGCGAAAACCAAACCGCCGACTATGTGAACGCCGGCTCGTGGGGCTCTGCGGCCGTCAAGCAGGCGCGCCTGATCGGCAACGTGAACGTTGTCGCCGACTGCCAGAAGGATATTCCCACCCGCATGCCGGAAAGCAGCGAGATGAAGTGGAGCGCCAACGCGGTCTACAGCCACATCACCACCAATGAAACCATTTCCGGCGCGCAGCTGAAAGAAATCCCGGAGACCGGGTCCCCCCTCATTGCCGATATGTCCTCAGACATCCTGTCGCGGCCGCTGAACTTCAACAAGTTCGCCATGATCTACGCGGGTGCACAGAAGAACCTCGGCCCCTCCGGCGTGGCGTTGGTCGCCATCCGCAAAGACTTCGCCGAAAAAGGCAACATCTCGCTTCCGACCATGATGCGCTATCAGACGCACATCGAGAACAACTCGCTCTATAACACACCGCCCTGTTTCAGCATCTACATGCTCTGCCTTACCACCCGCTGGCTCAAGAAGGTCGGGATGCTGAACATGTACAAGATCAACCGCGAGAAGGCGCAGATGCTGTACGACGCCATCGACGCCTCCGGCTACTACCGCGGCACGGCCAAGAAAGAATTCCGCTCGGACATGAACGTGACCTTCCGCCTGCCTTCCGAAGAGCTCGAAGCGCTCTTCATCAAGCAGGCTTCGGAGTCCGGCATGAAGCAGCTCAAAGGCCACCGTTCAGTGGGCGGCATCCGCGCTTCGATTTACAACGCCTTCCCGGCGGCCGGCGTCAAGGCGCTGGTCGACTTTATGAAGGACTTTGAGAAGCGTAACGGCTAAGCCTGCGCCACACACTGTGCCAAAAAAAGGGCGGAGTTTTCTCCGCCCTTTTTTGTTTCTTTCGCGCAGTCCGGACGCCTATTTCGGCATCACGTCGGGGCGTTGCTTCTCCGTGACGGCGCGATGCGCGACCGTCTGGAGAACCGCAGCGTCCTCCGCCGTCATCCCTTTGGGCACAAAGGTGTTGCCAACGGCACTCTGCCCGAAAAAGAACTCCAGCCAGACGCAACCGAGCAGATATTCGCCTTGCGTGTTGGCGTGAAACTTATCGCTGCCCAAGGCGTAGGTCCCATTTTTTTCGTTCTTCTTCCAGCCGTAACCGCCGTGCAACGAGCGTTTCTCGTTCGTCGGCAAGGCGGGATAAACCGCGGCCTTGGCGTCAAAAGCCGGATCCGGAACAAACGCGCCCCACGACGGGTCCAGTTGCGCCAACTCCATCGCGTCGCCGCAAGGAATCAGCCGGAAGCCGGTGTCCTTTGCCAACCCGTCATAGGCGGCGCGGACTCTCTTGTACATCTCGGCGCGGTTGGCCGGCTGGTCCGGATACTTCGCATGCTCGGAGAACCACCGGTGGTCGTCGCGGTAGGCCCACGTCTGATGGATCACAATCTCGGCCTGAGGCGCATACTTCTTGATGTAGGCGATGAGCCGGTCCGCATGCGGGTGGAACGTCTCCGGGCGGAAGCTTTTGGGACTGGCCTGCTGGATAGTCACAAAATCCCATTTCTCGGAGGTCAGCAACTCCTTGAGGCTCTTCTTGCCGGGATAGGGCCGGCCCTGCGGATCCGCCGGATTCGCCTCGAACGCATCGGCGTGTCGCATGTGACGCTCGAAGTCGCAGCCGCCGATCATGGCATTCACGGCCACCGTCCGGTGGCCCGAAGCCTGGACGATCGCGCTGAAAAGGCGTTGCGCATTCGCCGAAAAGCTGTTCCCCACCGACAAGACCTTGACCGTCTTTTCCTCCGCCCGCACGCCGCCGCAAAGCATGGCCAGCACCGATAGAACCGCAACAAAACGCATGATATTTCCTTGCTGTTAGATTGAGTATTCGCTTGCCATTGTAGTTGACTTTCGGGTTCACCTCAACGACAATGAGACGCCTGTTTTGCGCACCCCTTATCGGGAATCATTATGATCGCCATCGTCGATTACAGAGCAGGGAACCTCACCAGCGTGCAACTGGCCTTCAAAGCTTTAGGCTGCGACGCCCGGGTCACCTCCGACCCCCAGTCCATCCTGAGCGCCGAGCGCGTGGTTTTCCCTGGCGTCGGTGCCGCCGGCTCCGCCATGCAGAACCTCGCGGATCTCCATCTCGCCACGGTGCTGAAAGCGGTCGCGGCCCGCGGCACGCCCTTCCTGGGCATCTGCCTCGGTACCCAGATCCTGTTGGATTTCTCGGAAGAGGACGGCGGCACGCCGACGCTCGGCATCCTGCCCGGGCGCGTGCCGCGCTTCCAGCCAGCCGACCGCTGGGACAAGGTTCCCCAGATCGGCTGGAACCAGCTCAAGATCGTGCGGCCACACCCGCTGCTCGACGGAATCGACGACGGCAGCGAGTTCTATTTCGTCCACAGCTTTTATCCTGCGCCGTCCGATCCGGCGATCGCCATCGGCACCACAGATTATGCGGGCGTGACGTTCGCCTCGATGGTCGGACGCGACAACGTGGCCGCCACCCAGTTCCATCCCGAAAAGTCGGGGCGCATCGGCCTGCGGCTACTCGGCAATTTCATCCGCTGGAGCCCGTAACACGCCATGCTTACGAAACGTATCATCCCCTGTCTGGACGTCATCAAGCGCCGCGTCACGAAAGGCGTGAAGTTCCAGAACAACGTCGACCTCGGCGATCCGATCGAAATGGCGGTGCGCTACTCCGACGGCGGCTGCGACGAACTGGTCGTCTACGACATCACGGCCTCCGCCGAACGCCGTCCCATTGACATAGAAATGGTGCGCGACGTGGCGCAGGCGATTCGCATCCCCTTCGCAGTGGGCGGCGGCATCTCGAGCGTCGCGGACATGTCGCGCGTGCTGCTCGCGGGCGCAGAAAAAATCTCGGTCAACTCGCTCGCGGTCAAAAAGCCCGCGATCATCGCCGAAGGGGCGCGCGCCTTTGGCGCGCAATGCATCGTGTTGGGCATGGATCCGGTGGCGACATCCGACGCCGCCCACTGCCCCAGCGGCTATGAGGTCACCACGCACGGCTTCCGCGAGCGGACCGGCATGGACGCCGTGGAATGGGCCAAGCGCGCCGAGCAACTCGGCGCGGGCGAAATCGTGGTCAACTCGGTAGACGCGGACGGCACGCGCGCGGGCTTCGAACTCACGATCACGCGCCTGATCGCAGAAGCCGTACGGGTCCCCGTCGTCGCTTCGGGCGGCGCGGGTTGCCCGGCGCACCTGCGCGACGCCTTCAACATTGCCCATGCGGATGCCGCCATCGTAGCCGGCATGATCCATACCGGCGAGCACACGATCGAGCGGATCAAGCGCGAGCTGTTCGCGGACGGCGTGCCTGTCCGCATGCACTGGTAACGGGCGGCGCGGACGGCCCCGCCTCGTTCTCTCCGCCTTCGGCCACGGGCGGACTCGCCCCGGCCGCGTCACTTTTTCGCCGCGGCCATCATCTGCATCAGATTGCGCTTCTCCTGCCACGTATCGCGCAGAGAGCCGATGCGGATGAGTTGGCGGAACTGATCGAGTTTGATGCGTGACGAGGGCGTGATGCGCACGCGGAACGGCTTCTCCGGCTCCAGGCAGAAGAAATTGTCGTCGTACCGCGCATCCAGCCCCTCAAGCGAGATCCACACCCACAGCGCCGGGTGGTGGCTCGTCAGCGTAACCGCAAACGAGTTATCGTCCCAGTTGCGGATCTCCGCCCGCATGCGGGGGGGCAGAGAGGTCAACTCCCGCCACGCGCAGAAAGGCACGATGTTCCACGCCAGCTGGTTTCCCTGCTCATCGAGCAGGTAGAGCCACATTAGGAGGTTCGACGCTCCAACCTTACGCAGGGCGTCCGCGACCTTCACCGTCGTCGGCTTCTCTTGGGAAGCCGGCGACAGCGAGACCTTCTTTGTGCCCTCAGCCAACACCGACCCCTCCATCTGGGTCACGCGCCACTGAATCTCGCCCTTGAACGGCTTGACGCCGTCGTTGACAGCAAACACGTCGACCGTTCCCGTGTCGACGCGGTATCTGCCGAAGAGGGTCAGCGACGCGAAGAAACGCCGCGCCATGTAGTGTAACGCTTTCCAGCGGCCTTCGAAATCCACCGACGACGGGCTGCACCCCGGCCAGCAGTCGTTGAAATGCCAAAACATGAACCCCGCCGCCGCCGCGTCGTCCGTCCGGACCTGCGTGATCTGGCTCTTCACGGCCAAACCTTGTTGGATCTGGCTCAGCCACAGAACGTTCTCAAATCCCGAGGGCAGCAGGAACTGGTCCAGAAACGCGTCGTAGATCCGCTTGGCGCCGTCGCCCGGCGCCACATGAAACAGGCAGGCCGGGTGCGAGACGTTGCGCTCCTCCTCGTTCAGATAACCGGCCACAATCCGCGGCTCGGGATAAGACGGCAGGGTCCGATACTCCGGCACACTCATCCCCAGGGAGAACGGGACATGCGGCGTGGGCGGGAGATACGGCCGATCGGGATCAAGCGATTGCGCCAACGCGGCCGCCTGCCGCGCATACGCCGCATCGGATCCCGTCCCGTCCCCATCGCCGCCGCACCACATCACCACGCAGGGATGGTGCCGCACACGCTGCACCGCACACCGAACTTCCCGCTCGAAAGCGGCCAACGCCACGTCGGCCGGGATCGCAGGGGAAACGTCGGCATGCATCATGTCTTGCCAAACGCAAATGCCGTATTCGTCGCACAGATCATAGAACGCGTCACTCTCGTACACGCCGCCGCCCCAGACGCGCAGGCAGTTCATATTGGCAACCGCGGCAGCCTTCACCAGGCGCGCATATTCCACGCGCGTCAGGCGGGCGACGTACAGATCTGCCGGCAGCCAACTCGCCCCTTTCAGGAAGATGGCGTGACCGTTGATAAAGAATCGGCGGGACTTGCGGCCGTTCGCTTCGCCAGCCTCCAGGCGGAACTGCCTCAGGCCGATCCGGCGCGAGACATGTTCGTGACAGGTCCGTCCCGCCAGAACATCGACCGTCACCTCGTACAGCGGCTGTTCTCCCATCCCCGCCGGCCACCAGAGTTGAGGGTTCTTGATATTGAGGTGCAGGGTCGTCTGGTCCTTCGCGAGAATATCGCGGGCCTCGTGCAGGATGTTCCCCTTATAGCAGACGCGCACCAAGACCTCCAAATGCTGGTCGGGGTGATACCGCTCGGCCAACACCGAGACGTCCAGCCCCACAACCCCGCCCGCGGAGAAATCCTGACGAATCAGAACGTCTTTCACACGCACGCTGGAGAAGGCCAGAACCGAGACGCCACGCCAGATGCCTGCCGTCGGCGATGCGGGGCGGCCCCCGCCCGCAGACGCAGAGGGCAAACACCGGACAGCGCCGCCGTCGCACACGCCGTCCCGGCCCGCCGGAACAAACGTCACCGTCAACCTGTTCTTGCCGGCTTTGACAAGCGACTTGACTTCGAACTCCACAGCCTCGAACGCGTCAGAGTTTTTACCCAAAACCGTGTCGTTCAAGCTAATGGAGGCGCACGTATCCAGACCGTCAAACCGCAACACCACGCTGTCGAACGCGGAAAAGTCCTCGGAAACAAATAGCTTTTCGTACACCCACTCGCAGGAGGCAACCCACGCGACACTTTCCAAGTTTCTTCGGGGAAAGGGGTTCTCGATTTCAAGCGACGCCAACAGATCTGCGTGGACACAGCCCGGCACCTGAGCCGGAATGCTCTTCTTTGACCCCGCCTTATGCACACTCCACTCACCCGACAAATCGATTCTTCTCATCTGCGCTCTTTCGCTTATTTCCAAAACGTCAACTGCCCAGAATTGTCGCAGACGGCCAAGCGAAAGTCAACCCGCCTGATAGCGATTCATGCGGTTTCACCTTGCGGCAGATTCCCGCAGTGGTTTATACTTTTGCCAATCATCGTATGAGATGGCGTACGGTGGGACCCACGGAGGTTTTTCCGCATCATACACTGAAGACGGATGATAGTTATGACCAAGTTGAAAGTAGGCATGATCGGCGGCGGCGGCGGTTTCTTCGGAAAAGTCCACCAGCGTGCGATTTCTCTCGACGCCACGCGCGAAGTCGTCGCCGGCGCGCTCCATCAGGACCCAGCGCTCAGCGCGAAGTTCGCCGATGAGTGGGGCGTCAAAGGCTACACCGACTATAAGTCCATGATCGCGGACTGGAAGGCCGGCACGCTCGAGCTCGACTACGTAACCATCGTCACCCCGAACTTTCTCCATGCCGAGCAGGCGCTCGCCTGCATCAACGCCGGACTGCCCGTGCTCTGCGAAAAGCCGATGTGCTATACCCTCGCCGAGGCCGAGGCGCTCAAGAAGGCGGTCAAGACGCACAAGAAAGTGCCCTTCGCCCTTTCGCACACCTACACCGGCCATCCGCTTATGATGCTGGCGCGGGAGCTCATCAAGCAGGGCAAGATCGGCAACATCCGCAAGATCGAGACCTATTACAATCAGGGCTGGCTCGCGACTCTCCTCGAGAAGACCGGACAGCAGCAGGCCTCCTGGCGCACAGACCCCAAGAAGTCCGGCATCTCCGGCTGCGGCGGCGACATCGGCACCCACGCCCTCGTCAACGCCCTCTGGACCACCGGCCTCGGCCTGAAGTCCGTCTCGGCGCTCCTCACCGCCATCCCCGGACGCCAGTTGGACGATGACTTCAACGTCTTCGGCAAGCTCTCCAACGGCGGCACGCTCGTCCTCCTCGCCTCGCAGATCGCGATCGGCCACAAGAACGACACCGGCTTCCGCATCTACGGCGACAAGGGCTCGCTCGAGTGGTACCAGGAGCGCGCCGAGGAGCTCCAGTACTTCGACGGCACCACGCGCGTAACCTACTTCCAGAACGCGCCCACCGCCGAGGTCCCGGACGTCATCAAGTCCTACGGCCGCATCCCCGCGGGCCACCACGAGGACTTCCTCGAGGCGCTGGCCAACCTCCACACCTCGCTGGAGCGAAAAGTCCGCGTAATCAAGGGCGAGAAGAACGTCCCGCCCTCCTACGACCACCCCGGCGTGGACGAAGGCGTGCTCGGCATGAAGTTCCTCAAAGCCGCCGTCGAAAGCTCGAAGAAAAAGGGCGCCTGGACAAAAGTCTAAACGCGCCGTGCAACAATCCGATAAAACGGGCGGGGGTTCCCGCCCGTTTTTAATTTAAAAATCCTCTTGCAGATCGCACGCCGTTCTGGTAATTTAAATTGTGCTGATTGGAAGAGTGTTTTTCTTTGTTTGTTGTCTCCATGTGTATCCCTAGTATCCCCCCAAGACCGGCTTGCAAAAGCCGGTCTTCTCTATTCACAATTGAATCGAGAGGTCGGAAGTCGAAATTCCACCCATGCGCCCCGAAATCCTATCCCCCGCTGGCGGATTCGACGCCGCCCTGGCCGCCTTCCAATACGGCGCCGACGCGGTCTACCTCGGCCTGCCGCGCTTTTCGGCGCGCGCCGATGCGGACAACATCACCCCGGAACGGCTCCGCACGTTACTCGCCTACGCGCGTTCCTTCAACCCGGGCAAAAAGATCTATGTCACGTTCAACACGCTCGTGCAGGACGCCGAACTGCCGCAGGCGCTCGACACGCTCGACGAACTCGACAACCTGGCCCCGGACGGCGTGATCGTCCAGGACCTCGGCATTGCCCGCCTGATCCGCGAACGTTTTCCCCGACTCGCGTTGCACGCCAGCACCCAGTTGGCGGCGCATAACCTCGACGGCGTCCTCGCCCTCAAGACGTTCGGTTTCAGCCGCGTCGTCCTCGCGCGCGAGCTCACGCTCGACGAGATCCGCCACATCGTGCGCGAGAGTGGCGTCGAAATCGAAATCTTCGTGCACGGCGCGCTCTGCTACAGCTACAGCGGACTCTGCCTCTTCTCCTCCCACACCGCCGGCCGCAGCGGCAACCGCGGCCGATGCGCCTACTGCTGCCGCGAGGCCTTCACCACAGACCACGGGACTGGCACCTGCTACCCCTTTTCCATGAAGGACCTCGCGCTCGCCCCCATCCTCGACGCCGTGGCCGCCACCGGCGCGCACTCGCTCAAGATCGAGGGCCGCATGAAAAGCCCGCTCTACGTGGCCTGCGTCACGGACTATTATCGCCGGAAACTCGACGGCTGCCTCACCCCCGAGGAGGAACGCCTCCTGATCCAAGACCTTCAGACCGTCTTCAGCCGTCCTTGGACATCACTCTACGCCGAAGGCCCGGATGTTCCCGCCGATTCGATCATCGATCCCATCGCCGTCGGCCACCGCGGCGCCCTGATCGGCCGTGTTGAAGCCGTGATCAGGGACCGCGACGGCACCCGCTGGTTGCGCTTCACTTCAGACCGCGCCCTTGAGAAACACGACGGGCTTCAGGTGGAACTGGAGGGCGGCGGCAAGCCGTTCGGATGCGCCATCGACGCCTTTCACGCCATCGGCAGCGCACGTCCGGCCATCACCCTCCCCGCGGGAAAGACCGTGGAGGTCGCCCTCCCCAAAGAGGACGTCCCCATGATCCCTCCGGGCACGCCGGTCTTCTGCTCAGCCTCCCAGGCGGTCCGCCGCCGCTATGCGATCCAAAGCCTCCGCGAATCGGCCCTGCCGTCAGGCCACCCCGTCTGCATCCGCGTCGCGCTCACGCCGGACGGCATCACGGCTCAGGCCGAGGCGTCCTTTGCGAAGAGCGGCGACATCCGGGCCGACGTGCATGTCCCCCTCGCCTTGACTCCTTCACGGCAGCCGGAGCAGACCGCGCCGGCCGTCCGCAAGGCCTTCGAACGGCTCGGCGACACCGCATGGCGGCTTGACGCGCTCACCCTCGATGATCCTCAAGCCTGCTATGCGCCGCTCTCCAAACTCAACGAGGTCCGGCGTGCGGTGCTCGACAAGCTGGCCGCCGCATGGGCCGGTGCACGCGCCGACCGGTGCGCCGCGATCGCCGCCGAATGGGGGCTCGACACGCCGGCGTCCCCACACGGAGCGCCCGCCCCCGACCGTTGGTCGCTCAAACTGCGCTGCAACGCGCAATGCCTGCCACCGGACGCCTTTGGCGGAATCGACACCCTCGTGCTCGCGATCGGCCACCTGCCGTGTTCCAGCATCGAGCGGCATCTGGACCGCTGGTGTTCCGCCGTCGACCGGCCCCGCATCCGCCTGGCGCTTCCGCTCATCACCCGCGGAACCGAAACCGGCGTGCTGAAACGGACCCTCTCGACGCTTGCCGCCAACGGCTGGAATGAATGGGAATGCGCTGATCTTGCCGGACACCGCCTGCTGGCCGGACTGGGCGTGACGCCGGTCTCGGCCGACTGGAGCCTCTATGCGTTCAACCGCGTGGCACAGTCCGAACTTGCCCGCCTCGGCGTCGCCTCGCATGTCCTTTCCGCCGAGAACAGTCTCGACAACATCCGCGCCCTCGGCTTGGCACGGCGGGCCGCGCCCACCGCCGAGCTGATCGTCTATCAGCACACGCCGCTCTTCATTTCCGAAACCGCGCCGTGCCTGCCACAGGCGGAAAACGGCGAAGCGATCCCGCTCGTTAATCGCCGCGGAAGGGCCTTCACGGCTTTCCCGATCGACCACCGCTGGGTCACCGTCCAGGTCATGCCCTTCTGCATCGCCGACCGGATCGCGGAAACCGGGCTCCGCGCGTTCCGCATCGACCTGTCGTGGTCGCCCGAGTCCGCCTGCACCGTTCCGCTGATTCAAACCGTCCGCAGCGGCCGCCTCCCGCCCGACACGCACAACGCCAATTTCGTACGGGGCCTCGCCTGAACATGAGAAAAGAAATCAACCTCTCCCTTTCGCCGCAAGACGCCGACACCCCCGAACGCCTCAACGCCATGATCGCGCAGGCGCTCGGGGTCGAACCGCCGCGCCTCACCGCCGTGCGGATTTTGCGCCGTTCCGTCGACGCCCGGCGTCGGCACATCGAAGTCAACCTCCGCATATGGGCTGTGGCCGATGAGCCCGCGCCGGTTTTTGAAACGGTGCGGTTCGATTACCCCGACGTCTCGCACAAAGAGCCGGTTCTCGTCGTCGGCGCGGGGCCGGCCGGACTTTTCGCGGCCTTGCGTCTGATCGAACGCGGATTCAAGCCGATCGTGCTCGAGCGCGGCAAGGATGTCAGCAGCCGCAAGCGCGACATCGCCCTGATCCATCGCGAACATGCGCTCAACCCGGACTCCAACTACTGCTTCGGCGAGGGCGGCGCGGGCACCTTTTCCGACGGCAAGCTCTACACGCGATCGAAAAAGCGCGGCGACAACCGCAGGGCCTTGGAGCTCCTCCATTTTCACGGCGCCTCCGACACAATCCTTTATGAGGCGCACCCCCACATCGGCTCCGACCGGCTGCCCAAGATCATCGCCAACATCCGCGAACCCATCCGCCATGCCGGCGGCGAGATCCGCTTCGACACGCGGGTCACAGGGCTCATGATCCGCAATCAGGCCGTCACGGGCGCCGTCACCCAGCACGGCGACACGCTCGACGGACGCGCCGTCATCCTCGCCACCGGCCATTCCGCCCGCGATGTTTACGAGCTGCTGCACCGCGAGCACGTCCTGCTCGAAGCCAAGGCCTTCGCGATGGGCGTGCGCATCGAGCATCCGCAGGAGTTGATCAACGCGATCCAATACCACCGCGATCCGCAGATGTCGCACCTGCCGCCCGCGGCCTACAGCCTCGTGCACCAGGCGTCCGGCCGCGGCGTCTACTCCTTCTGCATGTGCCCCGGAGGATTTATCGTGCCGGCCGCCACCGGGCCCGGGGAAATTGTGGTGAACGGGATGTCACCTTCGCTCCGCAACTCGCCCTTCGCGAATTCGGGACTGGTCGTGGAGATCCGCCTCGACGATCTCGGCGCGTACGCGTCGCATGGCCCGCTCGCGGGGCTGCGCTGCCAGCAGGCGCTCGAGCACGAGGCCTTTCAACACGCCGGCGGCGGACAGACCGCGCCCGCCCAACGCGCCACCGATTTTGTCGCGGGCAAAACATCGGCCGACCTGCCAGAGAGCTCTTATATTCCGGGCGTCTATGCCTCGCCGCTGCACGCCTGGCTGCCGAAGTCCATTGGACCTCGTCTGCGCGAAGGACTCCAGGCGTTCGACCAGAAGATGCGCGGCTTCTTGACGCGTGAGGCGGTGCTCGTCGGCGTGGAATCGCGCACCTCCTCGCCGGTCCGCATCCCGCGCGACCGCGAGACCCTGCAGCATGTGCAGCTCAAAGGGCTGTATCCGTGCGGCGAAGGCGCCGGCTACGCGGGAGGGATACTTTCTTCCGCCATCGACGGCGAGAACTGCGCGACCGCCGCCGCAGCCTGGCTAGCCTCCGGCAGAGACAGCACCGCCCCCGTTTCGTTCACCTCCACCGCCTCTTAGCCCCCGGCCCCACATTCATATCTTTATGAAACCTCCGCAGAGACCTCTCGACCCCGCCAAGCGGGCCCAGATCCAAGCCGAACTCCGCCGCGACATTGCGACGCGCCAGGAGGGCTACCGCGAAAAGGCGCTCCGCATCCTTCCGCACGTCTGCGCGAGTTGCGGCCGCAGCTTTGACGGCAAACGCCTCAAAGAGCTGACCGTTCACCACAAGGACCACAACCACAACAACAATCCGCCGGACGGCAGCAACTGGGAGCTGCTCTGCATCTACTGTCACGACCACGAGCACGAAAAAACGTTGCTGGGCGGTTATTACGAAGGCGCACGCGCCCAGAAGGAGAACCTCGCGCCTTCAATCTTCTCCCAGTTCGCCACGCTCGACAGCCTTTTGCCGCCACCGCCCGACGCATCCGAGCCCCCGCGGTAACCGAGCCGGCATTTTTCGCCGCCACCGCCGACCGCCCAGATAATCGCAAATCGGGATTGGCAAATATTGCGCCAGACGGTACGCTATATATGTCAATTTATTCCAGCCCGGTTAAGACAAGCGAAAGGACAGAACAATGAAACCGCACTTGCCTTGCCTCATTTCTCTTCTCTTATCCGTCACGGTCGCCGCCGCCGAACAACCGGCCGCCGAGGGCGCGGCCCCTGGCCTGTGGACAATGGACCTGGAGGCGGCCCGCAAAGTCGCCGCCGAAAAGAAGTTGCCCATCTTGATCAACTTCACCGGCTCCGACTGGTGCGGCTGGTGTAAGCACATGGACCAGGAGGTTTTTTCCCACGACGACTGGGCGACTTACGCGAAAAGCAATTTCCTTTTGGTCTGGATCGATTTTCCGACGGACAAAAGCCTCGTCCCCGAAAAATTCGTGCCCCGCAACAAGGCGCTCTCGGAAACATACGGCATCAAAGGATATCCCACCTACATCGTATTGGACGACGACGGGCAGTCTGTACTCGGCCAGCTCGGGGCCGACAGCGAAATAACGCCCAAGAAATTCATCGGCAGCTTAAACGCTCTTCTGCAAAACCGCGCGACGGCTGTTGCCGAACTGCTCAAGGCCCTCCCCGAGAAGACGGTACAGGCCTACCACACGGCGCTTTCCAAGAAGGCCGCAGCGAGCGCAGCCCTGAAACAAACCAAGGCCGAACTCGAGAAAAAAAGCCAACAGCTCGAACAGGAGATTGCGGCACAGGAAATGAAGATTGGCGAAATCCGCCTCGAGGCGCGTCTCGCAAGGCTCCCGAAAGACAAGGCGGATGTTTACCGGTCCAAAAAAGCGCAATGCGACAAGATCAAGAGCGAACTCGACGCGTGGATTGCGGCCAAACCCGAGCGGACGGATGCCAACATGAAGAAATTCACCGACTGGCGACAAGAGCTGGAGGCGCTCGCGAACGAATTGGCCGCCCTGCTCGACTCCCCATGACCCGACTTCCGCGCGCGCTTTTGCGCCCCGGCAAGCCGACGCGCGGGCGCGAAACCAAAAAAGCAGGGGCTCCGGCAGAAACCACTTGCATCCGGCGGCCTGTAAGAGTACAAACTAAGGCCGTTTGTACCGGGAAAGGAGGCGGCCATGTTCACAATTTATCACTGGGAAGGCGGCGGCCTGAAAGAGGTCCCCGCTCTTACCGGCGCTTGCTGGATCAATCTGGCCGACCCTTCCACCGAAGAAATTTCCCGCGTCCAGGAGATGACCCGCGTCCCGCGTGAATTTCTCACCGATCCCCTCGACAAAGATGAACGGCCGCGCCTTGAGATCGACGAGGGCGTCACGCTGCTGATCGTACACGTTCCCTACCACGAGCCGCACGAGAACCTCATCCCGTTCCACACGCTGCCGCTGGGCATCGTCCTCACCGAGACCAATGTCATCACCATCTGCAATCGGCAGACGCCGGTGACCAGCACGTTTCTCGACCAAATCCGCCGCGTCTGCCCGCCCGAAGACCAGTTCCGCTTCGCGTTCCAGATTCTCTGGCATTCGGCGATCCTTTACCTGCGCTACCTGCGCGACATCCGCCAGCGAGCCGACATGGTGGAGCAGGACCTGCACGAATCGATTTCCAACGAGGCCTTGATGCGCTTGCTGAATATCGAGAAAAGCTTGGTCTACTTCACCACCTCGCTCAAAGCGAACGACATCCTGATCGGACGCCTCGAACACACGCGTCAGCTTGAGATTCCCGATAAAGACCTGGACGTGCTGGAAGACGTCGCCGTCGAATACCGCCAGGCGCTGGAAATGGCCACCATCCACAGCAACATCCTCACCGGAACACTCGACACCTTCGCCTCGATCATTTCGAACAACCTCAACAACGTGATGAAGTATCTGACCTCCATCACGGTCGTGCTCATGTTGCCGACGTTGGTCGCCAGCATCTACGGCATGAACGTGAAACTTCCCCTGGGCCCCCCCATGGACGGGAACCCTTACGCTTTTGCGATTTTGATGGGATTCTCGATCATGCTCTCTCTGGCCGTCGTAATCGTTCTCGCCCGCAGGCGTTTCTTCTGAAAGGGTCCCGCATGTCGCTCCTGAAAAGCAAAACCTCTTGGCTGAGCGCCCCCCTGCTGTGGCTGGCGGGCATACTGGCGTTAACCCTCACATGGGCTCTGGCGACACCGGAGTGGATCGCCGCGCACTTCGACAACGACGGCGCATCCCCCGTCGAGGCGGCCACCATCGGCTTTTTCTTCTTCGTCATCGGATACCTCTGGCTCGTTCCGCCGTTGCGGCCCGGCCCGTTGCGCAAGTTTTGGCTTGCCGACTTCTCGCTCCTGACCTTCTTTGCGATCTGCCGCGAGCTCGATTGGCACAAACAGCTCGTGAACGTGTCGGGAATTCCGGGCGCCACACACGGCACGCCTTTCAAAATGAAATTTTTGACCAACGCCAATAACCCTCTCGGCGACCGCATCATCGTCGCGGCGTGTTTCGCGCTGGTCATCGTGCTCTGCGCCGGCACCCTGCTCTATTTCCTGCGCCGGCTGCTGACCGGGCTTTTCAGACTTCACCCCGTCTGCTGGTCGGTCGGTTTCTTCGGCGGCACCATCATCCTGATCCAAATCGTTGACCGCCTGCCCGCGGTCGTGCGTCATACGTTCGGCGTCCGAATCTCCGACAATCTGCATGCGCTGACCACCGCGCTCGAAGAAGGGCAGGAACTGCTGTTGCCGCTGTTCCTGATCCTGGCCATCACGCAGGCCCACTTCATCTACAACGACGATCCGTCCGACAACGCCTCGCTGGCACGGCACAAAGACCTGTAATGCGGACGCGGCCGATATCCGGGGGAGATTCTCATGCGCGTGTTAGTCATAGAGGACGACGAGAAGATCCAGGCGTTCATCAGCAAGGGACTCCGCCAAGACGGGCACACCGTCGACACGGCTTCGACCGGCCCTGAAGGCCGCGCGTTTTGGGAAGCGAGCCGCTACGACGCCGTCGTGCTCGACATCATGCTGCCCGAACTGAACGGGATCGCGCTCCTCAAGCAGATGCGCAAAAAAGGAGACCTGACCCCCGTGCTGGTGCTCAGCGCGAAAGTCGATGTGAACGACCGTGTTTCCGGTCTGGAATCCGGCGCCGACGACTACATGATCAAGCCCTTTTCTTTTTCGGAACTTTCGGCCCGTCTGAACGCCATCACGCGCCGCACCCAGACCCCGGCCCCAAAAGGCAAGAACGCAACAACGCTCATCCTCTGCGACGTCAACGTCGACCTGCTGCGCCGCACAGTCGTGCGCGGCGACAAGAAGATCGAGCTTCAGCCGCGCGAGTTCGCGCTGTTGGAGCTGCTCATGCGCAACCCCAACCGCCCGCTCACCAAAACGCTGATCCTCGA
>DAOPZC010000050.1:0-35619 GCA_035353175.1 Kiritimatiellia bacterium
TCCCGCTCAAGCAGACCGCCTTCCCGCAGTACACCTACCCGACCGCCAAGAGCCGGTACGCCCGCGTCGCGGACTACCTGCAGCTCGGCGGCAAGACCGAGGACGAGAAAGTGGAGCGCCTGGTCAAAGCCATCGAAGAGCTCAAGGCCAAACTCGACATCCCGAAGTCGATCCTCGACGCCGGCGTGACCGAGCAGGCCTTCACGGCCGCCCTCGACACGCTCTCCGAGGACGCCTTCGACGACCAGTGCACCGGCGCGAACCCGCGCTATCCGCTGATCCGCGAAATCAAGGAGCTCTATCTGAAGGCCTATAACGGCAAATAAACCGCGGGGGGCACGGTCCGCCGTGCCCCCTTACCCTTTTCCCTCGTTATGATCTCTCCCACCTCCATCACGCTCTGCATGGGCAGCTCCTGTTTCTCGCGCGGCAACGGCAAAAACCTGCCCCGCATCCAGGAGTTCCTCAAAGACCACGGCCTCGCCGCCCAGGTGACCCTCAAAGGCTGCCGCTGCGGCGGCTGCTGCACGCACGGCCCGAACATCTGGGTCAACGGGGTCCTCCGGCCCAACCTGGCAGGCCCCGCCCTTGATGCGTTCCTGACCTCTCTTCTCCCCCTTACCCCTCACTCACTTCTAACTCCTAATTCCTAACTCCTAATTTTTCCCTTCTTCCCGCCATGACCTCCCCCGTCTACTCTGTTGACGCCCAGTGCCGCGACTGCTACAAATGCGTGCGCCACTGCCCGGTCAAAGCGATCCGTGTGGAGAACGACCATGCGGCCGTGACGCCGCAGACCTGCATTCTGTGCGGCCGCTGCGTCAGCGTGTGCGGCCATTCCGCCAAACAGGTCCGCGACGACCTGCCCCGCGCGCGGGCGCTCCTGCGCCGCTGCCGGACCGTCCACGCCTCGCTGGCGCCCTCCTTTGTCTCCGAATTCCCCGGCGTCCGCCCCGCTCAGCTCGCGGCCGCCCTGCACCGCCTCGGTTTCGCCGGCGTCCACGAAACCGCCGAAGGCGCGGAGCGCGTCTCGCAGGAGGTCGCAGCCCTGCTGGACCGCGCCGACGCGGGGCTCTTCCTCTCCACGGCCTGTCCCGTCGCCGTGGAGCTGGTCACCCGCTACCGCCCCGATTTCGCCGCCGCCCTCACGCCCGTCATGCCGCCCATGCTGGCCCACGCGGTCCAGCTCAAAGCCCGCTTCGGCGCCGACGCCCACGTGATCTTCATCGGCCCCTGCATCGGCAAGAAGCGCGACGCCGACCAGAGCCCCGCGCTGATCCACACGGCCCTGACCTTCGAGGAGCTGCGGCGCTGGCTCACCGTCACCGGCATCAACCCCGGCGACCTGCCCGACGCACCCGGCTACGCCCGCCCCGGCTCAGGCGCCCTCTACCCGCTCGAAGGCGGCATGAACCAAACCCTGCGCGCCTTCCTGCAGCGCCGCGACCTCGACGACGCCCTGCTCACGGTCAGCGGCCTGGACCACATCGCCGCCACGCTCGACACGCTCGACCCGCGCCCCGCCACCCGCCCCCTCTTCATCGAGCTGCTCGCCTGCGAAGGCGGCTGCATCGCCGGGCCGAAAATCACCGCGCGCAACGCCATCGCCGCCCACCTCCATGTGCTGGACCACGCACGCTCCGCCGTCGCCCGCACGCCCGCGCCCGCCGACATCGCCCAGTCCTGGCGCCCCGATCCCGTCGACACGCCCGCCTTCAGCGCGCAGCAGGTCGCGGCCACTCTGCACCTCCTCGGCAAATACCAGAAGGAAGACGAGCTCAACTGCGGCGGCTGCGGCTACGACAGCTGCCGCGCCCTCGCCCATGCCATCCTGCAGGGTGTGGCCGAGCCGCAGATGTGCGTCTCGCACATGCGCCAGCTCGCCCAGAAGAAAACCAACGCACTCGCCCGCGCGCTGCCCTACGGGCTGGTCATCGCCGACGCCCACCTGCGCATCATGGAGTGCAACGAGCGTTTCGCCAAGCTGTTCGGCGAGGCGCTCGCCACGGCCTACGAGGCACGCCCCGGCCTGCGCGATGCCGACCTCACCCGCATCCTGCCATTCCCGAGCCTCTTCAAAGGCGTGCTCGACTCGGGCCACGAGATCATCCGCAAGAGCGTCCGGCTCGACGGACGGATCTTCAGCGTCACCGTGTTCAACGTCGAGCCCCGCGCCGTGGTCGGCGCGCTGATCCTCGACGTGACCGACACCGAGGAGCGCCGCCAGCAGCTCATCGAAAAGTCCCGCACCGTCATCCAGAACACCACCAAGACCGTGCAGGAGATCGCCTACATGCTGGGCAAAAACTCGGCCCAGTCCGAGCTGATCCTGAACTCCGTCATCGACATGTTCGCCGCGGAGGACCCCGACGAGCCGGAGGACGCGCGATGATCTTCATCGACGTCGACACCTGCAACCGCCGCAAGTTCGGCAAGTCGTGCAGCGGCGACGTGTTCGTCTCGCGCCGCGCCGCCGACGGCGCCAGCGTCTGTGCCGTGCTGGCCGACGGTCTCGGCAGCGGCCTGCAGGCCAACGTCGCGGCCTCGCTCACCGGCACCATGGCGCTGGAATACATCACCGCCGAGGTCGAGCTCCGCCACGCCGCGGAAATGATCATGGACGCCCTGCCGCTCTGCCCCGAGCGCCACATCTCCTACTCGACCTTCACCATGCTCCGCGCGGACATCGACGGCACCGTCCGTCTCATCGAATACGGCAACCCCCTGGCCCTGCACATGCGCGGCGCCGCCGTCACCCCGATCCCCCGCGAGACCTTCACGCTGCCGCGCTGGAATGGCCGCGAAATGAGCTACGCCACGTTCCGCGCCGGGCTCCACGACCGCATCGTCTTCTGTTCCGACGGCGTCACCCAGGCCGGACTCGGCACCGACCGCACGCCCTTCGGCTGGGGCATGGAGAACCTCGCGGCCTATCTCGGCAAACGCCTCGCCGCCGCGCCTGAAACCGGCTCGGCCGACCTCGCCCCGCTCGTCGTCGCACAGGCGCTGCAGCAGGACAGCGGCATCCCCGGCGACGACATCACCTGCGCCGTGCTCCACTACCGCGAGACGCGCACGCTCCAAGTGCTCACCGGGCCGCCGTTCTCCAAGGCGCGCGACCGCGAATATGCCGAGCACGTCCTGGCCCCCGGCACGCGCTCCGTGATCTGCGGCGGCACGACCGCCGAGATCGTCGGCCGCGAGCTCGGCCGTCCGCTGACGATGTCGCTGGAACACCTCGACCCCAACATCCCGGCCACCTCGGAAATGGAGGGCGCGGCGCTCGTCACAGAAGGGTGCATCACCCTTTCGGCCGCGGCCGACATGCTCCAGAGCGGCGAGGTGCCCGTCTGCGCCAACGGCGCCACCCGCCTGCGCGACCTGTTCCTGCACAGCGACCGCATCGTGTTTCTCGTCGGCACCGGCGTCAACCCCGCGCATCACGATCCGGGACTGCCGGTCGAACTCGAGATCCGCCGGACCTTGGTCCGGCGCCTCAAGCGCCTGCTCGAAGAGCAGTATTTCAAACAGGTCATGATCCGCTTCTATTAGGAGAACACCCATGGTCCACCTTCAGATCTGTCAAGGAACCACCTGCTACGTGATGGGTGCAGCCCAGCTCGCCTCGCTGGCCACAACCTTGCCCGACGACCTGCGCGGCCGCGTGCGCGTCACCGGCTGCCGCTGCCTGGGGCTCTGCCGCGACGGCGCCTTCGGCGGCGCGCCCTACGTCACCCTCGACGGCGAGCCTCTCGCCTGCGCCACGACCGAGTCCGTCCTCGCAGCGCTCCGCGCCCGCCTCGCATGAGTTTTTATCCACACTTCATGAAGTGTGGATAAAAGCGCGCACCCGCTGACATTCTTAACCTTCAGGAACGCCCTGTTTCGCCATGACACTCAACAACGAATCCGACCGCGTCAAACGCGAAGTCCTCGTCCGGGTGGCCCGCGACCTGCTCGCCGGCGCCCCCGAGGCCCTCGACCGCATCCCGCTCGACATGCGGCCCAAAGGCAAGCCCTTTTCGCGCTGCTGCGTCTACAAAGACCGCGCCGCCCTGCGCTACCGCGTGATGGCGGCGCTCGGCTTCCGCGTGGAGGACGAGTCCGACGAGCTCAAGCCGCTCGCGGCCTACGCCGCCGAGGTCCCTTCCCGTACCCGCAACCCGGAGCCCTTCATCTCCATTCTCGCCGAAGGCTGCTCCGCCTGCCTCGAAAGCCAGACCACCGTGACCAACCTGTGCCGCAGCTGCCTCGCCCGCCCCTGCGTCGGCAACTGCCCCAAGCAGGCGGTCCACATCAAGAACGGCCGCGCCGAAATCGACCGCGACAAGTGCGTGAACTGCGGCCTTTGCGCCAAGGCCTGCTCGTTCCACGCGATCGTCCAGGTCCCGCTCGCCTGCGCCGACGCCTGCCCCGTGGACGCGGTCGGCAAATCCGAGGACGGCCGGGTCGTCATCGACCACGAGCGGTGCATCCGCTGCGGCCGTTGCCAAAAGGCGTGTCCGTTCGGCGCGATCATGGCGTGCAGCCAGCTGGCCGACGTGATTCTCAAGCTCAAAGCGGGGCGCACCGTCATCGCCCTCCCGGCCCCGGCCTTGGCAGGCATCTTCCCCAATGACCGCTCCCAGTTGTACGGCGCGCTGAGGGCCCTCGGCTTCGCGGCCGTCTACGACGTCGCCTCAGGCGCGGACGAGACCGCCCGGCGCGAAGCCGCCGAACTGGCCGAGCGGCTCGCGGCCGGCGACGGCTTCGTGACCACCTCCTGCTGCCCCGCATGGACCGAAACCGTCAAGCGGCTCCTCCCGGAGCTCGCCCGTTTCGTCTCGCACACCCCCTCGCCCATGCGCCTCGCGGCCGCCCTGGCGCGGGCCGACCACCCCGAGGCCGTCTTGGTCTTCATCGGCCCCTGCGCGGCCAAGCGCACGGAGGCCACGTTGGCCGGCGACCCCGACCACGTGCTGACGGCCGAAGAGCTCGGCGCCCTGCTGGTGGCGGCGGGCATCGATGTGGACGGCTGCGCGCCGGCCGAAGCCGTGCGCGCGGGGTCGCGCGCCGGCCTGCGCTTCGCGGTCAGTGGCGGCGTCGCAGCAGCCGTGGCCGGACGGTTCGGCCCGGGCGTCGCGCCCAAGCCCTACGTCATCAACGGGCTCTCGCCCAAGATGATCCGGCTGCTGGCGACCTTTGCCAAGACCGGCAAGGCCCCCGGCCAGCTCGTCGAGGTCATGTGTTGCGAAGGCGGATGCACCGCGGGCCCTTGCAGCTTCGAAGATCCGGCGCGCGCCGTCGCCCGCCTCAACGCGCTTGCGTAATCAACGACAGGGGGCCGACGCGACAACCGCAGCAGGTCTCAAGGCGCTCCTGTCCAGCGCGCGGCTCCGCGTCAGCCCCCATTATCCGCATACGTTTCGGCGTCCCGTATGTCTTTCAGCGCGATCCAAAGGGGCCACGCGGCGGCGGGGGCAAACGCAAAATCAATCCAGAACCAGCACAACGGCAGACCGCGGACCGGAATGCAAATCCCCGCCAGCACCGGGATCATAGCGCACATGATGAGGCCGCACTGGACAATCCATTTGTTGCGGACCGGATCCCGGATCGCACCCGCGAAGAGAAGGGCGAGCATGATGTGCGCGAACGCCAGCCAATCGTGCGCGTAGAGCATGAAAGGATAGTTGGCCTGCACGGACTCCAGGCCTTCAATGGCCCGCAGGACGAAAGCGTGAAGGACGCCCGCAGGTTCGGCAGCTCCCCACATCAAACGAACGGCCAGTTTCAGACCAGGCACCGCTGGCCAGACCGTCACGCCCGAGATGAAAAGGCCAAAGACAACGATCCCGAGCATGCATCTCGCTCTTTTTAAAGTATTCATAGCGTTACCCTTGGACACGCTCCGAAACAAACCGCCGAGAGAGAAAAGCATGGCCGCTCCGGCGTCTACCGAACAGCGGCAAGTCATCCCAAACCATGCCTATGGCGACAAGGCCACAATGGCACAAACCGATCAGTCTGGGCAAGGACGTACCTCAAGCGGTGGCGTTCTTTGGGCGCACGCACGGTTTCTTTCGAGGTGACGCGCATGGGGGTCAGAAACCGTGACACGGGCATCTTGTCCGTGGCGCATGGGCAGGACGCCCATGTTCCATCATCCGACAGATCATGCGCAAGAGCACACACACCAAACACCTGTAAACAAACCCTGCGTACGCCCCAAGCCCCCTTTTTCCCTCATGCTGTTTCTTGGCACCCGCCGGCTTTTGCACTATACTATTTGATAAAGGGCGAAGTCATGAGCGTTGAAATCATCGGTGACCTTCCGTTAGCCACGGATGAAAGAGGCAATCTCAAAAGCCATATCGGAACCTTTTTCGTCTCCGTCGGCGTGCTGGTCACGTTGCCGGGCATGCCGCACGCGCTACAGCATCTCGCATATCATGCGCACCTGAACCGGCAACGGAAAAGCGCGGGGCTGCCGGCGCTTTCGCACGATGCGCTCATGACCCTCTCCGCCAACGCCGTGGACCTCATCATGAAGGGGCGCGACGTCCTGATCCGCCCAGACCCCAGCCAGATGCCGCTGGCTTTCCGGGCGGACGAACAGTTGCAGGAACTCGTCCCGAAGCAGCACATCCGCTTTCTGAACGCCCACCATCCGAACGTTCAGCAGACGATCCGGGAACGTGGCGAATATTGGCGGATTTCCCCCCTGCCGCGCAACAAGGATGCGATCATCAAAGCGATCCGAGACGCCCGCGTCGCCATCGGCGGACAGCCGATCTATTTTTACAACCCCGAGACCGGCTCACGCTTCCTGACCGTACAATCTTTCAGCGCCCTCGCCACACTTGACGACGCGGACCTGCGCCGTCACCTCATCGAAATCCGCGATTACTCGTCGAAATTCAACCGCACGCATTACCGTGAAGTGTCCTTCTTCGCCGCCGGCGATTCTTTCGGCAGCCGGGATTTTGCGGGCCAGCCTTTCGAAGCCTTGCCGGAGGCGGACCTCCGCGCCGTCCACGTCAAGCTCTGCGAGCGTTTCCGCAGCGCGGTCCCCGCACACCTCCACAAAGACGCGCCCAACGACCCCGAGTGGCGCAAACGGATGTTCGACAGCCTCTCGGAGCTGCAATCCGACGTCCAGACCGACGCCATCGTCAGCGGTCTTTCCCCCGAATTTTTCCGGCAGATCTACTGGCATCCCGGAGGACGCATCGAAAACGGAGAATTGGTCTTCGATTCGATTTTCGATGAAGCCTACAAACATCCGGACGACCCGGAGCTGTGCCGCCTCTGCGACGACCGCGTCAAAGGGTTCATACGGAACTACATCCGCGAGTTCGGCGGCATCCTCTATGTCAACATCGGCGGCATCCTGCCGGAGATGCGGCAGCGCCCGCCGGTCGGGGGACACCGCGCCTACATCGCCGAGGTCATGTACCGCGGCGCGGACAAACCCGTTCTGCGCATCCTCCGCATCCAGCGCTGGGGCATCCGCGAGCGGCTGGACGAGGACAAAGATCTGCTCTGGGCCGTGATGGAGGGCGCGGAATACACGGAGTATACGCTCGACCGCCGCCTCGGCTGTTGGGAGCTCGGAATGCCTCTGCCGGGCCGCATCGACACCCGCCACATCGCCGAGAATTATTTCGGGAAGCAGCAGAAATACCACGGCACGCGCATCTGGACCACCTACTTTGAGCGCGACTTCATCGACGGCATGGCCACCGACAAAATCCCCGAAGCCCTTCTCAAAGACGCGGCGTTCATGCTGCGGGTGGCCCGATTGCTGGGCCAGGCCGCCGCCCCCAACCTGGTGGTGGGCCGCACCGACGGCAAGGGCAACGTGACCTTCGACAGCGGTGACGAGATGATTCTCATGAACGAGCTGGGCATACCCGAGCGGATCGTGGTGGCCGACCACGCCGGAACCTTCAACGACGTCAATCGTCCGCTGGTCGACTTCGCCGCCGACTACGCCCGCCCCGCCGTATCCCGTGCGAAGCAGGTCGCCAACCTGGACGCCTGCATCCAGGCCTATCTGGAGGCCCTCTCCTCACGCCTTTCCGAAATGAAGCACGAGTGCCGCCTCAGACGCCATGCATTCAACGCGCTTTTTTACGGCGGCAGGCAAGGCCCCGGGACGTTCTCGGACCGCTGGAACACCGCCCTCGACCGTCTCGAAAACACCGATGTCGCCCACGTCGTCGCCGCGATCCGTTCCCACATCGAAGCCGAATTGGAAAAGCAGAACCGGAATCGGAACGGCGTGTGAGCGGCCAACCTCCCGCGCGGCTTTTCGTTCGCGTTCGTGAGCCGTAGCGCCGTTTCCGCTTTTGGTGTATAGTACGCCGCATTGTATACGATTTGTGGTCGTCGCATTTTCGCAGACGGCCGCTGACGGATACCGACAGCAGCAGAACCCGATCCCCGGAGCCGTCTGATGAACGCACTCGAACGTTATTTAGCCACCGTGCGCGGCCAGCCCACCGACATCCTGCCGCGCGTGCCGATCCTGATGCAGTTTGCCGCCGAGCACATCGGCTCGACCTACGCTGCCTTCGCCGCCGACTGGCGGGTACTCGTAGAGGCCAATCTCCGCTGCCGCGACGAATTCGGCTTCGACCAGGTCAGCGCCATCTCCGACCCCTACCGCGAATCACAGGGCTTCGGAGCTGAAATCGTCTATCTCGAAGATCATGCGCCCTGTCTCGTCCGCCCGCCGCTGACGGACATCCACGATCTCTCGCCCCTCACGCCCGATCCCGACCCCTATGGCTCCGCACGGATGCTCGACCGGCTGCTCGCGGTACGGGCGTTCCGCGAGCGTGTGGGCCGGCAGTGCTCCATCCTCGGCTGGGTCGAAGGCCCGGCCGCCGAGGCCGCCGACCTGCGCGGCGTGCAGGATTTTCTGATGGATCTGATGGACGACGAAACAGCGTCCGCCGCCCTGATGGAACGCTGCACCCGCACCGCCATCCGCTTCGCGGAGGCGCAGCTCGCCGAGGGTGCCGACACCATCGGCATCGGCGATGCCATCGCCAGCCAGTTGCCGCCCGACCTGTACCGCAACCTCGTCTGGCCTTTGGAAATGCGGATCGTCCAGGCGATCCAGGCCAAAGGCGGACTCGCCAAACTGCACATCTGCGGCAACATCACCCACCTGCTGCCTCACATCGCCGAACTCGGCGTCGACATTCTCGACATTGATCACATGGTCGATCCGGCCTATGCCCGCCGTTGCATTGGCCCGGCGACCGCGATCGCCGGCCGCGTCGACCCGGTGGCGGACGTGCTCAAAGGAACGCCGGAAAGCATCCGCCGGTCGGTCTCTGAGAGTTACGGCCGGATCGGCAACCCGCACCTCGTGATGGCTGGATGCGAGATCCCTTCGGGAACGCCGAAGGAGAATCTGCAGGCGCTGTGCGAACCCCTCGCATACCGGCGCGGGTGAAGCGCCCCAAAAACGCCCCCAAAAGCACTACCCAAAAGCCCGTTTATCCGTTAAATTAAAGGTCATTGATCTGTTCAAGCAAAGGAACCCTGTCCCGTGAAAGACATCCATGTTCAAGCGCAGAAGGACCACATCACCTCGCTGTGTACCGCCTCGCCCATCCAGGCACTGACCGAACTGGTGTGGAACGCCTTAGACGCGGATGCCTTTGATGTCAAAATCGACGTCATCCAAAACCCGCTGGGCGGAATCGATGCCATCCGGGTGTCCGATGACGGGGCGGGGGTGAACGCCTTGGAGGCCGAGCGCCATTTCGGCAACCTCGGCGGCTCGTGGAAACGCGACGCGAGTAAAACCCCGCTTTCGGGGCGCGTCCTGCACGGCAGCAAAGGCAAGGGGCGCTTCAAGGCTTTTGCGCTCGGCGACCACGTGGAGTGGCGCTCCACGCTCCAGACCGCCGCCGGCCTGCGCTCTTTCGTTCTGACCGGCACCGCCCAGACGCCCGACCTGTTCACGCTGACCGACGCCCCCACGCCCGGTCCAGCCACCGGCACGGAAGTCATGATCACCGGCATCCATAACGCGCTCGGCTCGCTGCTTGAAACCGCGTGGGTGGTTCAGCAGTTCGCCTCGAATTTCGCGCTTTACCTCAAGGCCTACCCCAACGTACGCATTTACTACCAGGGCCTGCTGGTCAACCCGGTGATCGTCCAGCGCGCGAGCATGACCTATCACCTCAAGTCTTCGGAGGGCTCCAAGGCCGAACTGCAGGTGATCGAATGGAAGACCAAGCAGAGCCGCGGCAAGATCGTCTTCTGCAACACCGACGGGTTCGCTCTCCACGAGGTCGATGCCGCCGTGCGCCCCGGCAGCGGCTTCAACTACACCGCGTATCTGGTCTCCTCGCGTTTCGCCGCGCTTCACGACGAGAACCTGCTGATCCTCGACGAGATGCATCCCGAGATCAAAGCCTTCCTGGACGCCGCGCGCGACATCCTGCGCCGCCATTTCCGTGAACGCCGCGAAGCGCTCACCGCCGAACTGCTGCAGCAGTGGCAGGCCGACGGCGTATATCCTTACGCCGGCGAGGCCGAGGGCGAGGCCGACGCCGCCGCCCGCAAACGTTTCGAAACTTGCGCCCTGACGGTCCGAGCCTATTCGGACAACTTCGACATTCTGTCCACGCTCGAAAAGAAGCTGCTTTTCCGCCTTCTGCGCGAAACGCTCGAGGCCAAGCCCGACGCCGCTTCGGCCATCTTGGCCGATGTGCTGGACTTGCCGCTGAAGAAACGCAAAGAGCTTCAGAAGCTGTGACGTGAAGCCCCCATCCCTTGTTGCGTGAGGCCCGCGCGCAGACGTAGCGCGTGCCTGATCGGTGTCCTTTTTGTGTCCGGGGGTAGCGCGATCCCGCGAAACGCGCTAAGATAATGAATTTTGTTGCGGAAAAGGGGATTCGAACCCGCACGCAGCCCGCAGAGGAGAGCTCATGATCACGAAAAAGCGCAAAATGGTCGTCACGTCCGCGTTGCCGTATGCCAACGGCGACATTCACATTGGGCATCTGGTGGAGTACATCCAGACTGATTTCTGGGTGCGCTTCCAGAAGATGCGCGGCCACGCCTGCGTCTACGTCTGCGCGGACGACACCCACGGCACCCCGATCATGGTGCGGGCGCGCGCCGAAGGCATCACGCCGGAAGAGCTGGTCGCCCGCAGCTACGCGCTGCACACGAAAGACTTCTCGGATTTCGAGATCCGGTTCGACAACTACTATTCCACGAACAGCGACGAGAACCACGCGTTTTGCACCGGCATCTACAAGGCGATGCAGCAGAGCGGCGCGGTCACCACCCGCAAGCTGCCGCAGCTCTATTGTGAGCACGACGCCATGTTCCTGCCCGACCGCTTCGTCAAGGGCACCTGCCCCAAATGCGGCGCGGAGAACCAGTACGGCGATTCCTGCGACGCCTGCGGCCAGACCTACCCCGCCGAAGAGCTCAAAGATGCGCGCTGCTCGATCTGCGGCAAAACGCCGGTCACGCGCGACAGCGAGCACCTCTTCTTTGAACTGGAGCCGTTCCGCGATTTCCTCAAGGCGTGGATCCCCGCCCACACCGCGCCGGATGTGGCCAACAAACTGCTGGAATGGTTCAACGAGCCCCTGCGCGGCTGGTGCATCTCGCGCGATGCGCCCTACTTCGGCTTCGAGATCCCCGGGCATCCCGGCAAGTTCTTCTACGTGTGGGTCGACGCACCGATCGGCTACATGGCATCGCTCCAGAAGTGGTGCAAAGACCGCGGCGAGTCATTCGACGCGTGGTGGCAGAACCCGGACGTTGAGCTGTATCACTTCATCGGCAAAGACATCGTGCGTTTCCACTGCCTCTTCTGGCCCGCGATGCTCCACACCGCCGAGTACAAGACGCCGAATCAGGTGTTTGTCCACGGCTTTCTCACCGTGAACGGCGAGAAGATGAGCAAATCCAAAGGCACCTTCATCAAGGCGCGCACTTATCTGGACCACCTCAATCCGCAGGACCTGCGCTTCTATTACGCGTGCAAGCTGAACGGCAGCACCGACGACATGGACCTCAACCTCGGCGACTTCATCAACCGCGTGAACTCCGACCTCGTCGGCAAAATCACCAACCTCGCCTCGCGCGGCGCGCAGATGTTGCACAAAAGCCTCGGCGGCATGACCGGCACGATGGACCCCGAGGGGCGTTCTCTGTTCGAAAAAGTCGTGAGCTGGTCCGAGAGCATCGCCGACCATTACGAGGCCCGCGATTTCAGCAAGGTGATGGTCGAGGTGCGCGAACTGGCGGATCAGGCCAACCAGTACTTCGACGCCAAAGCGCCTTGGTCGCTGGTGAAGACCGATCCCGAAGCCGCGCGCGGCGTGATGACCTCGATCCTCAACATCTTCCGCGCCCTGACGATCTACATGCAGCCCGTTCTGCCCGGTTACGCGACCAAAGTCTCCCGCCTCTTCAACGAGTCGCCCTACGTCTGGTCGGATGTGTCGAAGGTCGTCGAAAACGCGCCCATCCGGCCCTACGAGTACCTGGCCACCCGCATCGAACAAGCCGCCGTGGACAAGCTGGTCGAAGACAGCCGCTCGCCGGACAAGCCCGCACCCGCGAAAATGCCGGAACCCGCCGCCGAGCCCGTGAAAGAAACCATCGACTACGACACGTTCGCCAAGGCTGACCTGCGCGTGGCCAAGGTGCTTTCCGCCGAAAAGGTCGAAGGCGCAGACAAGCTGCTCAAACTCCAGCTCGACATCGGAGAGGCCAAGCCGCGCCAGGTGTTCGCGGGCATCCGCAAGGCGTATGACCCTGCGACGCTCATCGGCCGCCAAGTCGTGATGGTGGCCAATCTCGCGCCGCGCAAGATGCGCTTCGGCATGTCCGAGGGCATGATCCTCGCCGCGGGCAACCCCGACGGCGCGCTCTTCGTGGTCTCGCCCGACGCGGGCGCCCTCCCCGGCGCGACGGTGAAGTGATGCGCCGACACGCCCGCCAGTCAGCAGGGACGCCGACAGGGTGTGTCCGCAGACGCGCCCTTCCATGGATCGGCGTCCTGCGCCTCTGGTCTCTGACCGCGGCGACCATGCCCGTGCTGGTCGGCGCGGCGCTCGCGGCTTTGGACGGGCGTTTCTCGTGGCTGCTGTTGGCGCTGACCCTGTTCAGCGGCTGGCTCTTGCAGACCGCCACCAACCTGTTCAACACCTACGGCGATTTCAAATCCGGCGTGGACAGCGCCGCGAAGCCGCCAACCGCGCCGCAGCTGGTGACCGGTGAGCTCCGGCCGCGTGCCGTCTTCAATGCCGGCTTGGCCGCCTTGGTCCTCGGCGCCGGGCTCGGCGTCGCGGCCGCCGCGCTCACAGACTGGCGTCTGCTGCTCTTCGCGGCCGCGGGCGCCGCGGGCGTGGCGGGGTACACGACGGGCGTGCGTTTCAAATACGCGGGGCTCGGCGTGCCGATGGTGGCCATGCTGATGGGCGTGCTGATGGTGCTCGCGAGTTTCTTCGCGCAGACGCGCACGGTGACGTGGCCGGCCCTGACCGTGGCGTTGCCGGTCTCGTTCCTGGTTGCCGCAATCCTGCACGGCAACGACCTGCGCGATCTGTCAAGCGACCAATCCGCGAAAATCAAAACCACCGCCCTGATGATCGGCACGCCTGCGGCCCGTGCACTCTTCTACGCCCTGCACATCGCCGCTTATCTCGTCGTCTCCGCCGGCGCGGCCGCCCGGCTGCTTCCCTTCTGGTGCCTGCTGCCCCTGCTGGCCCTGCCGCTGAGCCTCGGCGCGATCAAGACCTGCGCGGAAGGCTTCCGGTCAAACGACGCGGCCCGAATCGCAAAGCTGGAAGGCATGTCCGCCGGCACGCACTTCATCTTCGGAGCGCTCCTCGTCCTTGGCCTCATCCTTGCGAAGTGGCGCTAGCCGTCGCGCGCGGACGCATATCCGGGCTTGAACCGTCATTGACACCCCCCCCATGAAACCATTACATTTGAGGCGCTGATGCGGCTTATCCTTTCCGGATAAGTCGACTGTACGGTAACGGCTGAAGGAGGGAAATGCGCCATGAGGTGGCACTACGCGAAGCAGGGGCAGCAGTTCGGCCCCATCGAAGAAGACGTTCTTTACCGCCTCGCCCAGACGGGAGAACTCGCGCCGGACGACCTCGTCTGGAATCCCGCACTCGGCGACAAATGGGTGCCTGCGGCCTCGATCGGGAACCTCTTCGACTTTTCATCCCGACCGACGTCCCCTCCGGGCGGCGCAAGCTCGCGCGTATCCGTGGCCGCAGGCGGAGAAGAGGCCGTCCACAACCGCGACCTGATGCGGATGGCCCTCGCCTCTCTACAATCAAGATGGGGCTTCGGCGCGGGCGTGATGCTCCTGTATGTGTTGATCATCGTGGGTGTCAGCATGATTCCGTATTTGGGGACGATCGCCCAGATCGTCATCACCGGGCCCATGGCGGCCGGTCTATGCTTCGTTTTTTTGTCACTCGCGCGGCAGGCCCCGGTGGAAGTCGGCCAGCTTTTCCGCGGCTTCAACTGCTTCGGGACCGCCATAGGCGCTTACCTGTTGACGACGCTTTTCGTCCTCCTGTGGAGCCTGCTTTTCCTTATCCCCGGGATCATCGCCTCCTACGCGTACGCGATGACCTTCTTTGTCATCGCAGACGATCCTGGCGTGGGGCCGCTCCAAGCCATCACCCGAAGCAAGGAGATGATGCGCGGCAGGAAATGGAAGCTGTTCTGTCTTTTTTGCCGTTTCCTCGGCTGGAGCCTTCTCTGCATACTGACGCTCGGCATCGGCTACCTTTGGCTGGGGCCCTACATGGAGACAACGCTCGCTCACTTTTATGACGATGTGAAATAGCGGAGAATCGTATGTGATACGGACAAGGCAAATGAACAAACATTTCTGGCGATTGATCGCGCTGGCGGCGGCGGGATTCTGCTGGGTGTTCGGCTGTGAGACGGGCAATTTCTGGGTAAAAATCACGATCACGGTCTGCGTACTGTGCGCGGGATCGTTCAAAGCCGCAGGCGTGCCCTGGCGGCGCGCGGAGGCAACGGTGCGCGAGACGCTGATCGGCGTGGCCGCGGCGGCCGTGCTGTACGGGATCTTTTGGCTCGGCGATTTCTGCGCGGCGCAGGCATTCGGGTTCGCGCCCAAGCAGGTCGAGTCGATCTACGCGATCCGCGAACTCGGTAGCCCGTGGCTGGTCGGCGCGATCTTGCTGCTGGTGACCAGTCCCGGCGAAGAACTGTTCTGGCGCGGCTTTGTCTTGAAGCAGGCCATGGCGCGATGGGGGCAAAAAATCGGCTTCGCGGCGGGCGCAGGACTCTACGGCATCGTGCACGTGGTCTCCGGCAATTTCATGCTGGTGATGGCCGCGCTCGTGGCGGGCCTCTTCTGGTGCGGGCTCTATCGCTGGCGCGGCAATCTGACGGCGTGCGTCGTCTCGCACGCGCTCTGGACCGTCGGCGTGTTTCTCTTATTTCCGATCCGCTGAGCCCCTCACGGCCCCCGTCGAGCGGGATCATGCCGCCGCATCGGCCTTCATCGCTTCTCCCCGTGACATTCCGCTTATGGCAGACTGCCCGCGCGTACTGTTTGCATGTCGCACACGGCTTGCCTCGCCTACTCCGTTCAACTATACTGCCGCCATGACGTTTGATCTCACCACCTATCTCGCCGAGCGCAAAGCCGTCGCCGAGAGGCACCTCTTCGCCTGCCTGCCAGGAACCGAGACCCGCCCCGCGGTCCTGACCGACGCCATGCGCCACGCGGTGCTCTCCGGCGGCAAGCGCCTCCGCCCAATCCTCTGCCTCGCCGCGGCCGAAGCCGCGGGCGGCGCGTCCGGCGATGCGCAATGCGCCGCCTCCGCGGTGGAGTTGCTGCACACCTACACGCTGGTGCACGACGACCTGCCGTGCATGGACAACGATCTGCTGCGCCGCGGTCAGCCGACCGTCCACGCGAAATATGGCGAAGCCCTCGGCGTGCTCACCGGCGACGCGCTCCAGGCCCTCGCGTTCGAGGTCCTCGCGCGTACGCCCGAAAAGCGCCCCGGCACTGTCGCGGCGCTCGTGCGCGAGCTCGCCTCGGCCGCCGGCGCGGCCGGCGTTATCGGCGGGCAGGTCGAGGACATCCGCTTTGCGGCGGCACCCACGCGCGCCGTCATCGACTACGTGTTCCAGCACAAGACCGCCGACCTCTTCCGTGCCGCTTGCCGCCTCGGCGCGCTCGCCGCCGGAGCCGCCGACGCCGACCTCCAGAAACTGTCCGCGTTTGCGGACGGGTTGGGATTCGCCTTCCAGATCATCGACGACCTGCTCGACGAGAAAGAAGCCAAATCCGACGCCAAGCCGGAGCTCTCGTGCCTCGCAGTGATGTCTGAGGCCGAGGCGCGCGACTGGGCCGCACAACACACGCACCGCGCGGTCGCGGCGCTCGACGGGCTGCCCGGCGTCACCATACCGCTCGCGGCACTGGCCGCGGATCTGCTCAAACGCCTGACCTGACCGGAGGGCTCCCCATGAATACACGCGCACCCCACATTTTGATCACCGGCGCGACCGGCCTGCTCGGACGTCCCGTCCTGAGCGCTTGCTCCGCCGGCCGCGATTGGCGCGTCACCGGCACCTCGTTCCGGAGGACGGGCCCCGGGCTTGAGAGGATCGATCTTTCGCAGACCGCGCAGCTCCCGGCCTTCCTGAACAGGCTCGCGCCCGACGTGATCATCCACTCCGCCGCCGAACGCCGGCCCGACGTGAGCGAAAAAGACCCTCAGGGCACGCAACGGCTCAACGTCGGCGCGACCGCGACGCTGGCGCAGTGGGCCGCCGCGCGCCAGACGTTCCTGATCTACATCTCGACCGACTACGTGTTCGACGGCACCCGGCCGCCCTACCGGCCCGGCGACGCGACGCACCCGCTCAACGCCTACGGGCAGAGCAAGCTCGACGGCGAACATGCCGTGCAGTCGGCGGGCGGCGACTATGCGATCCTGCGCGTGCCAATCTTGTACGGCGGCGTGGAGACGCTCGACGAATCGCCCGTGACCGTGCTGGCGAAGAACATGCTGACCGCCCGCCCCGGCGAGCGCCTCGCCATGGAAGACTGGGCCACGCGCTATCCGACCCACACGTCCGACGTTGCCGCAGTGCTGTGCCAGATGGTGGCACACAAGCTGGCGAGCCCAGAACTCCGCGGCATCTTCCACTGGAGCGGCAGCGAGCCGATGACCAAATACGGCATGGCGCTCACATTTGCGCCGCTGCTGGGGTTCGACCGCACGCGTCTCGTTCCGGACGCCACGCCGCCCGCGGGCGCGCCGCGCCCCAAGAACGCCCATCTCGACACCTCGGACCTGGAACGCCTCGGCATCGGGCAACGTACGCCGTTCGCCGACGCGTTGCCCGCGATCCTTGCGCCGCACCTGCCGAACCGGGGCGAGCGTCCACGCGAACCGCACAGCACCCTGCAGAACGAGCCCCCGAAGGCGGCTACCCGCGAAGGCGCTTGATCTCGTCGAGCGAGTGATTCATGTGGTCGCGCTCGTCCAAGCCGACGCGCCGCACGAGGTCGCCCAACGACGCCTGCTTCGGATAGTATTTGAACCAGACCGACTCCACCGGCACGGTATCGTATTCGGGGTGCTCGCGCGCGAACAGCATGTACTCGTGTTCCGCGTGCGACTCGAAGGCCGCGTTCATCGCGAACGACCAGACGGGGTTGAGCTTGTACATGATGCGCGTCACGCAGAAGTAGACGAAGGTCATGTGGCGCGGCAGCGCGAAGTGCTTGAGCCACGAGAGCTTGACGCCCCGCTGCTGGCAGAGGTCGGCCCACAGCAGCATGTGCCATTGCTCGTTGTCCTGCGCCTCGCGCCCCATCTGGATGTGGCGCAGCGCGGTCTCGACCTTCTCCTGCGAGGGCGGGCGCGTGCTGCAGTGCAGCTTCGAGAGCAGCGCGTAGGAGCCGTGCTCCCACGCCCAATAGGGATAGCGGGCGAGGATCTCGAGCACCATCACCTTGGGGAGCGTGCGCGCCTTTCCGTACAGGACATCGAAGGTCAGGAACATGATCTGGAGCATCAGGTTCGCGGGCAGTTTCGGCGTTTCGATCGTCCGCCTCATCTCCCGCTTCAGGTCCAGCTCTTTGCCGATCGTGTACACATCCTCTGTCATCGCCAGGCTCCTTCTTTTCGTTTCTATTTACCCGCCACCTTCAGCTTGAAAACCCGCAGTTGCGCCGGCGGAGGGACGCCGCCCGGCTGAGGCCGGTCGCGGTTCGCGGGCAACGACTCCCACATGGCGCGATAGACGAAACCGTCGCACGACACGCCGCTTTCCGGATCGGCCCCAAGATCCTGGGCGCTGCGCACGCCCATCTCTTTCAGGGGGTGTTCCTTCCGGCCGACCTCCTTCGGCCAGCGCATGCGTCCCTCCAGTTGGCCCGAAGGTTTCAGCGTCGCCTCATCCAGCGCCCAGCGCCCGCCGCCAAGTTTGGCGTGCGAATACGATTGAGTCAACGTCCCGTCCTGAACCTCCACGGGGCCCACGCCGATTTCACCGATGATCGAGCCGCCCCCCGAAAAGTCCCAGCGGTAGGCCCAGTCCGACGTCTGCACCACGTTCCAGCGGCCATCTTCCAAGCGCGCGTTCATCAGCTGAGAGTTGCCGGCCGCATCGTACTTGGTGTAGGTCACGATCACGCGGTTCTGCGCATCGAAACCGATCGCCTGACCGGGATTGATGAGGCCGCCTTTGACCGGCACGGGGTCGACCACCACGTCCGCGCCGAGCCGGATCGGTAGCGTCACAGGCTTGCCGAACGCGTTTTCCCAACGGGTCATGTCGCGACTGCGGATGTAGCTCAGGTCGTGGCAGGTCTCGCACGCCGGCGTATCGCGCCAAACCCACGTGAGGTGGTAGTAGCCGTCCTTGCCGAGCACCGGACCGTGCGGATATGCGTTCATGAGCCCTTGTCCGTCGAAGAGCGGCTCGGCCATGAGCCGCGTCCAAGCCTTGGCTGCGAGGTCATAGCGGTTCCAGATCGTCGAACCGTTACCGCTTCCGCCGTCGCGGTAGGTGAAGAGCAACGCGCCGTCCGGCCCCCTCATGAAGCGCGGATAGGTCACGCGTTTTTCGCGTTCTCCGGTCATGCGGTGGACGGGCGTCATGGCCCGGATATCGAGCGGTCTCTCGCTGCGGAAATAGACCAAGGGCACACAGTGCATGTTGCCTGAAACGTGCAGGTATCCCTCGCTGTCCACGTCCATCGTCACGTAGTTGTGGCTGTCCCAGCCCAACCGGGAAGGCAACTCAACGAAGGTCCAGGCGTTCGTGTTCAGGTCGCGCTGCGCCAGCGTCATCGCACGCGCGTCGCTGTAGTAGGCCAGAAATTGCCGGTTGCTGTGGGTCAGCATCGCAAAGCCCACCGGGCAACCCGCCCAGACGGGGGCCACGTCGAGGCGCTCAACCAACGCCAATCGTTGCCCGAACACACCCGCCGCAATCAGACAGGCCGCCACGGCCGCCTTTCCCTGTTTGCCCCGCATGCCGACTCCTTTTGTGCTCGCCGGACACCCCGCCGGCGACTCGTCTACCGGAGCAGAAGTATCGTGCCCCTCGTCCGGATTTCAAGATACACGGTTTGGCCCTCCACGACAAGCGCGCCCTTATAGGCGGACGGGAGGCCGGTCACCGTCCATGAAGCGAGCCGGGGCACGCCTTCGATCGTGCCGAAGGTCATGACCGCGACGCGTCCTTCGAGACCGGTTCCCGGAGGCTCGGGCAGGCGGACCGCAAACGTTCCGCCGCCCGAGACCGTCAGCGTGCCGCTCACCGCCACCTGGTCGTGGTCGGGCCGCGCATAGTCCGCCTCGAAGGTCACGCCGTCCGCTAGCGTCAGGCTCCCGCCCACCGGCAACGTCACGCAGTCGGCCACGAACAATCCCGGGCTCAATTGATTCAATACCACCAGCGTGCCGTTCGACACCGCACCGGAACCGGACAGCGCGGTGACCGTCTGAGAACTCCCGTTCATCGTCAGCGCCGTCCCCTCGTGCAGGATGACGCCCGTCCGCGTGGCGGGCTGGGCATAGCCCCCCGTCGTCTTTCCGAACCATTTCCGGTCCAGGTACGCGTCGGCAGCTAGCCGTTCTGCATCCGTCAGCACGCGGTCATAGGCGATGAACTCCGCCACTCGCTGTCCGCCGTAGCGGTCACCGATGGTGCGGTCGAACGCGAAACCGTCCGCGTAGGTTCCACCGCTCCAAGTCATGAAAAGAGTCTGATAGCCGCCCGACAGGCCGGTCGTCGTCGTGTTGACCGCCACGCCGTTGGTATAGGCGGACGTCGGCAGCGTCGCGCCCCATGACCCCGACAGCATGTAGTTTCGGCACGTGAAGTTGGTCACCATGATCTCGCCGCCCTCCGGTGCCGGGCCGCGATGGAATGGGGTACCGTTCGTCGCGCCGAGCAGATAGCCGCCGCTCATCTGGCTGCCCATGACCCAGATGAGCGTTCTAAGTCCCGTGAGCCGTTGGTTCCAATACATTCCGGAACTGCCTGTACTACCGTACGGGCCCATGTCCACCGTGGGAAGCCCCGCGAAATCGTTGCCTCGCAAGGTCGGATACCGACCGGGCACCGGTGTCGCATAGCGGCCGTTCCCCGTAGCATCACGCCACTGGAGAACAAGACCGGAAGCGTCGGTGTCGATCGTGCCGGCCTTTGCCGCATCCACCCAAAAGTGCGTGTTGCTCGGCGGCGCCAGCGGCGCGGCGGGCACCGCCAGGTTGAGTGCGCCGCCCGTCACCTCGACCGTTCCGGTGAAGCCCGTGGTATCCGACAGCGTCAGCGTGTCCGAGCCGCTTTTGACGATGGTTCCCACGCCCAGCAATCGGTTGACAACCAGCGGCACGACCTCGGCCGACACCTCGGCACCGTCCTCGACGGAGACCGTCCCGAACCCCGCGCCCGCCGCGCTGCGGCCGAACCACTTCCGGTTGAGATAGTTTTCTGTTTGCTGCCGTTCCCGCTCCGTGAGCAACCGGTCATAGATGAGTACTTCGGCCAAACGCTGTCCGCCGCCGCGGCCGGGGCAGCTGTCCCGGTCGCCCGCAAAGAGGTCCGCCGTCGTGTTGTCCGTGGTCAGGATCTCGATCAGCTGATAACCGCCGGAAAGCGTCTGAGCGGTGGGCGACGCCACCCGCAAACCGTCCAGATAAACCGCGCCGTTGTAGACGTTGGCGGACACATCCCAGCCGAACATCACATTGTCTTTGGTGATCGGCAGGAACGTGGAACCGCGGTTGCCGCGATGGAAGTGCGCCGCAATCGTGGACCCCAAAAGAAAACCGCCGCCCTCCTGGCTGCCCAAAACGAGAAAGACCGACCGGGCCGTCGCGACCGCCGTTTCCCACTTGAGGCAGGAACCGTCCGTGCCGAACGGCCCGAACCCGACCGCCGGCAGCGCGCCCACCACGTCATTCGTGAGCAGATAAGGCCGCCGGTATCCCGCCCGCTCCACGGCGGCGTTCGAAGCCGTGCCCAGCGATTTCCAGCGCGTGATGAAGTTTGTGCCGTTCTCCTCAGCAAACGTCATCGTGTTCGTCTGCGAGGCGTCCACGTGGAAGACCGGGCATGCGGCCGCCGCCCCCGCGTCGGCCGTCGTCGCGGACACGGCACCCTCCGCCACCCGGACCGCGCCCGCGAACCCCAAGCCGCCATTGCCCATGGCCAGCGTGCCGCTGCCGGTCTTGACCACATCGCCGCCGCCGGAAAGCAGCCCGATCGCCGCGGCCCCGTCGCCATCGACCTGCACGCTCAGCGACGCCCCCGCGAACGACAAAGAGGGAAGCTGAGGCATATCGGCCGCACCGTAGCCCGGCGCCACGCGTCCCAGCCACTTACGCATGAGATAGGCCTCGGTATCGCGCCGCTCCCGATCGGCCAACGTGCGGTTGTAGACGATGACTTCCGCCAGCCGCTGGCCGCCTGTCCGCGCGGTAAAATAACGATCCAAGGCGAACGCACTCGCCCGCGCGTCGGTGGTGGGGATCACGCTGACGACGCAAAACGCCGAAGGGAGCGTCGCCACCATCGGCTCAACCCGCCAGCCGTTCACATAGTTAGCGCCGTAGACGACCGCGCGGCTGGCCGTGGCGTCCGTGTTGTACAGTTGGCCGCCCGCCCCGCGATAAAAATCCTGCGCCTGGTTCGTCACGCCGCCGAGGAGCTGCGCCGAGGGCGAAAGGCTATGGAAGACAAGGAACACCGCGCGCATGCCGTTGTTCGTGTGGTTCCAGCTCAGCGCCTGCAGAGACCCCAGCGCGCCGAAATCCACCACCGGCAGGCCGTTCAGCGTATTCAGGAGCCGCGCCGGCCTTGCGAACCCTTCCTGCACCGAAGCCTCAAGTCCGTTGCCGCGCCAGTCCCGCCATGTCAGAACGCGCCCGCCGCCGTCCAGCGTGAACGAATTGGTCACACTCGCGTCCACGTGGAAATAGGCGTTCGATGCCGGTGCAGAAGGGATTGCCGCCGCCGTCAGTTTCAATCCGCCGCCAGCCAGCGAGAGCGCCCCGAGATAGTCTTGCGCATCCGTGATGGCCAACGTCCCCGCACCGTTCTTGGTGAGCTTGCCGGAGCCCGTCAGGTGCCCGAGCGTGGTCTCGCCCGTATCCGGCGCGTTGACCACACGCGTGCCGAGCGCATTCAGCTCCGTAACGGACGGAGCGCCCCCGCCCGCGTCCCAACGCGTGTCGCCAAACCACTTGGACATGAGATACTCTTCCGTCTCGATCCGCTCCTGCTCGGTCAACGGCCGCTCGTAGATGATGACCTCCGCCAGCCGCTGGCCGCCGCGCCGGTTCGAGAACGAATTGCGATCGGTGGCGAAACCGCCCGCCGTAACATTGGTCGAGATCATACAGGCGATCACCTGATACCCGCCGTTCAGGGCTGCGGTCTTGTCGCGCCGGATGCCGTCGATATAGGTTTCGACGCGTCCGCCGCCGGGATAGGTGTTCCAGTCGTGATCCCACAGCTGGGAGGACGTCAAGATCGGATAAAACGCATCCGGCGCGACGATGCCGGCGGGATGGTTGCCGCGATGAAAATGGGCGGTGTTGGTCGCGCCCAGCAGGAAACCGCCGCCGTTCTGGCTGCCGAAAACCCAGAACACCGCGCGGACGTTGGCCAGTTCAATCTGCCCTTCCGCGTTGTACCAGTGCATATAGGGGCTGACGCCGAAGGTCCCGAAATCCACCACCGACTTGCCATTCAGCGCATGGGGCATCAGCGTCGGCTTGTTGGCCCCCGGCGGACGCGCGGCGATCCCGTTGCCGTTCACATCGCGCCACTCCGTCACCGTGCTGCCGTCCAAGGTCAGGGTCTCCGATTGCGATGCGTCCACATGAAATGCCGCGCCCCGCGCAGGCTGGCGCGTCACAGTTTTCGGAGCCAATGTCAGATCCACGCTGTGCAGTTGGATCGCGCCGAAATGCTCGCGCTGGCCGGGGATTTTGACCACGGCGTCACCGCTCTTCAGCGCCCAATTCGCCGTGCCGTACACGCGCTCCACCTCGGCTGTGAACGAGGCACCCCCATTCCGGTGGACTCTGAAATCCTGGCTGCCGTCCACGCGCACACGCTGCAAAAGCTGCTCCGAGCGGAACGCCGCCGCCGCGAAAGACAGCGTCGACGTCGCCGACTGCACCGCCACCGCACTCAGCACCAGATTCGAGCCGTCGAGAATCTGCCAAATGAACGTGCCTGAGGGAACGCCCGTGCCCGACACCGTCTGGCCGGGTGCCAGATTGACCGTCGCATTCGTGCTGGCCGACCGCACCCGCGCATCGCCTTCCGTAAGCGCCCAATCGGATGCGACGGTGCTCCCGTTCTTGCGCCCCAGCAACTCGAGCCGCGCGCCGGCCATGATGACCCCGCCGGTCGGAAAATAATCGCGGACCACGGCGTCCTGCGACTCTGCGGTCTTGGACATCGTCTGGACCACCGTATACGCCCGGACTTCGGCGATCCCTCCGACTCCGCGGTTGACTCCGGCTAGCTCGATGTCGCCGGGCAACGACTCCTGCACAAAGCCGTTTGTTCCCGCCAGCGGCGTGAAAATCTCGACTTTCTGGTTCAGCGACGAACCGATCCGCGGTTTGGACACCCCGTCCAGCGCGACCGGGCCGGGCCCGACCAGCCGCCAGTTGTTATTGGTCGGCGAGCCGAACCGAAGCGCCTCGACCGTGACGGGGCAGTCTACGGTCACGGTACGCCGCACCGCCACGCTGTTGGTGAAATAGGCCGTGCTGCCGCTTCCGCCCGCGACGATGTTGGCCGCCCAGTTCGACGCGTCTGACCACCGGCCGTCGCCGTCGGCATTCCATGCGCCGGTGTCGCCAAAAAGCGCAGCAACCCAACACACCCCCGTTGCCATTGCCAATCCCAGCAAACGTTGCATCGTGTGCCCCCCCCTGCTATTGCGGGTCTCCCATCGACAGGAAAAAACCCCGAACCGTCCGCAGACGCCTCAGGGACAAGGACCTGCCACAAATTCCGAACAGAAGCACCGGAAAAACGCGTGCCCTTTTACGGAGTGCGCGGCGGCCATCGCGCCGCCGCGCTTAGCGGTGCTACCGCAGCATCATCACCGTGCCCGAACTGCGGCCAATATAGAGCCGCTTGTTCCTATACTGTAGCCGTCCTTCCGAGCCGGACAGCGTTTGCGTCACACCGGTCAGATCGAGTCCGTCGGTCGCCGTGAAGTCGCCGATGATCGTCTGCCCGAACGGCACCTCCTCGGGAACCGTCACGTTCAGCACACCGGCTGCGATCGCGACGCCGCCGGAGACCGCCAGCTGTGCCCCCGTATCGGCCCACAGGTCCGTGATCTTCAGCGTGCCGGGGCCAACGAACGCGACCGTGCCCGCGCCGGGCGCATTGGTGATCGCGGTCGTATCAACGGTCAACGTGTAGGCCGGCGTGTCACCAATCTCCGCCACCAACATGGCGTTCGGCAGTATGCGGCTTGTTGTCGTGCCGGGCAGAATGACACTCGCGTTCAGCCCGTACCCGCCGCCCCCCTGCTGGAAGACGATCGCGATGTCGTGCAGGCCGTTGGTCAGCATGACCGTGCCCGAGCGCGTCTGCATGCCGTGGCTGCCCGCGTTGTTCGCCACGGTCTCGCCGTTGATGTAGAGGCAGCTGCCGTCGTCGCTGTAGGTACTGAAGGTGTAGCTGCCGGGCTCCGTGATCCGGATCTTGCCCTGCCAGAGCCCGCCGAAGTTGCTGTTCGACTGGCCCATCGGTTTGCGGTATTTTCCGGGGAAGAGCGCCGTGCCGTTCGTGCCTGTGCCGTCAGCACCGAACTCGAACCCTTCCCCTTGCAGCCACGTCGAGGCGGTCAGCGACGGCGTCTTTCCGGCGAAGTAGTTCGTAGCACTCGTGTACGTCAGGAACGCGTTCGACAGAATCGTGCCCGCGTCGCCGCTCGGGACATCGTAGAAACGGCCCCACAGACCGCTCGGGCAAACCTGCAAGGTCGTACCGGCATAGAGCGTCAGCCGGTCGAGCTGCCACGCGGAGGTCGTGTTCGTTACGGCCAGAGCTAGCACGCCGTTCGAGACCACCAGCGAGTTGGCGAAGTCCGCCTCGGCCAAACCGAGGCTCAGCGTCGCGCCGTCCTCCAGCCGCGTTGAACCCGCCCCGCCGATGCGAGATCCTTCGAGGAAGGCTGTCGCGCCGGAGAGCCTGAACGTACCGTCGTTGTCCACCAACGCATTCGTGGCGACCAGCGTGCGTGTCAGCGAAATGTCCTGGTCCCCGCCGACCCGCAGCGTGCCCTGGAACGCGGTCGCGTTGCCTGCCAACGTCACCTTGCCGCCGCCTGCCGAACGGATCTCGCCCTTGCCGGCGATCGAGCCGGCATAGGTGATGTCGTCCGAGCGGTTGAAGACCAGCGCAGCGCCGCCGCTGATGTAGACGTTCGAGCCGCCCAGCGTGCCGCCGGTCGCGCCGTCGCCCGCCCAGAGTTCGCCCTGGCTGAGGAACCAGTTGCCGAGGAAGGAGGACTCGTTGTCGCCGGTCAGCGTCAGGCGTGATGCGCCCGTCTTCTCGACTTCCGCGCCTTCGACACCCGCGAAGGCACCGGCGGCGACCGTGTCGGACATCTGGTTTAGCCGCAGGAACGAGCCCACGTCGGGCAGGGCGACCGTCGCGCCCTCCTCCGTGGTGAGCGGACCGGTCTGCGCCACGCACGGGCGCAACATCGCGTTCGGCAGCGTGCCGTTCGTCCCGCCGGGCGGCGTGACGTTCATATAGAATCGGTATCCACCCGCACCTTGCTGGAAAGGCACAAAGATGTCGTGCGTCCCGGCAGTCAGATAAACGGCCCCTGACTTGGTTGCGCCCGAGTTGGCGTTGGTGATCACCTGGACCAAGTCCAAATAAAGATCCGTCCGATCATCGCTGCTCAGGAAGAACCCGTACGTGCCCGCCTCCCGCGCGACAAACTTCCCTTGAAAGATGGTCTGGAAGTCCATATATCCGCCGTTGTAGGGCGGAGGGAAGAGCGAATAGGGCTCCATTTTGACATAGTCGCCCGCCAGATACGTTCCCAACAGGTAAGTCGGAATCCGCTGGTTGAAATAGTTGAAAAGCGACGGCAGACTGTTGAAATTGTTTCCGTCAAAGCCGCCGATGCTGTGGTAAGAACCGGCAAAACCTGCATTCGGCCAAGCGGGGTCATACGAGCGAACGCTCAGGACGGCGTCCGATGCCACGGAAACCGCGCCGCTGACCGACTGCACCGCGCCGTTGATCATCGGAGACCCCTGCAGCGCCAACGTGCCCTCACGCACGACGGCCGTGCCCTGGAAAGCGACCCGCTTCAGCGTCTGAGACCCGCTCCCCACCTTCTCGATCGCCATCAGGGCGTTGGTGCCCGTCACAAAGCCGTCGAACACCGCGCTGTCCTCATTCCCCAGCGTCAGCGATGACTTGTGGGTATAGAACCACGCGTAGGAATTCGTCCCGCCGGTCAGCGTGCCGACCCGGGCGGACGGCGGACGCAGCAGCGTCTGCGGCAGCTCGGCTTCAACGCCGCCCGGCGGCGTCATGAAGACCGTCAGCCCGTACCCGCCGGTGCCGTTATAGTAAGACACGACGATGTCGTGCCAGCCGGCGGCCAGCGTGATCGGCTTCAGGACCCGATTGACATTACGGCCATACCCCTGGCTGAAGTTGTTGGAAACGACCATCGCGCCGTCGATGAAGACCATGCTGCCGTCATCGCTGGCCGTATCGAAGCGGTACTCGCCGGCGGTCTCCGCCAGGAACTTGCCGGTCCAGCGGCCCACGCGGCAGTCACCTTTGTTCTGGAAAAGCACGCCGGTCGAGCCGAAGCTGAACACGTTGCTCACCGAACTGACCGCGATCGTCGCGGGCGCGAACGGTGCCAACACTTGGCTCATCTTCGCCAGGGAGACCAGCGTCGTGACGGTGGCGTAGTGCCGCAGCGCCGTGTTGGAGAAATCATAGTACTCGCCCAGCAAGCCGTCCATCCCGTAGAGGTTCGTGCCGACGTTCAGGGTCGCGCCGGACACCAGGTCGACGTTGCCGGCCAGCACCGATCCGGGCCACATCGTCAGGTTGCCCATCGCGACGTCGACGTCGTAGATCTCCGCGCCCGTCGTCAGCTCCAGGATGCCCGTGCCGGTCTTGTTCATCCCGAGGCTCCGCGCGACCTTGCCGTTGAACTTCGACCACTGGTTGTTGTCGCCGACCGTGATTGAGGTGGCCGTCGCTAGGGAGTCCGTCACGATGCCCGCGCCATACAGGCCGTTCAGCGAGACCTCGAAACCGTTGACGTCCAGCTTGGAAGCCGGCACATAGTTCAGGTTGTTCACCGTCACGTTTCCGCGGTTATGACCGGAGGGAATGCCCGTCAAGGTCCCGACCTTGAGCGCCCCGTTATCGATCGTCGTGTTCCGCGTGTAGAACTGCGGAACATCCATGGTCAGCGTGCCGCTGCCCGTTTTGCGGAAATTGAGGTAAGGCCAACCGCCGATGCCCAATGGATTGCCCAACGCGGTAGACCAGTCGAGGTTCCCGTTATAATAAACGGCGAACGTGCCGTCGACGCCGTTGACCATGGCGTTCGTGTTCCAGCTGAAGTTGCTGCCGTTGCCCACATTGATCGTGCCGGTATTCAGCGTCAGTTTGCCCTCATACGTATTGCTGGTACCACCCAGAACAACCGAACCGCTGTCGGTGTTCGTAATCGCGCCGGAACCGTGCAGACTGCCCAACGTCGTGAAGGTCTGGCTGCCGTTCGGATGCAGGATCATGCCTTCAGGGCCGACCGTGAGCCCGCGCTTAGCGTTCATCGTGAATGAGGTCGAGCCAGGACGGAACACGCCGCTATTCACATAGACGTTGTCGGGGTCGTAATCGTTCGGAACCTTGCCCAAGCCGCTGTCCTCGCGCAGGTGCAACGCACCGCCGTTGGAGACGATTGTGCCGCCGGAGTAGTTGTTGTAGGTGCCGGCCGGCCGCACCATGCCGTAGCCATCGATCACCAGCGTGCGGGGTGTCGCGCCGTCGTCGACCAGGTTGGTCAGAACGAGGCCATAGTTGCCGCTCGCATAGGCCACGCGTCCGCCGCCCGTGCGGTAGACGTTGCCTTCGGGCGTGATGACGCCGCTGTAGTACAGATTCGCCTGGTCCGTGCCGATTTTGATGCCGGGCAGACCTGTGAGATCCAGGTTGATTCCGGCATAGTTGGTGCCGAGGATGAGGTATCCCTGAGAATCGGGCTTGATACGGTTCACGATCGAAGCCGGTATGCCCGTCGCATTCAACTTCAGAGCCGCACCGTTATAAATACCGATATCGGGGATCGTCATCGTCGCGGGATCGCCCAGCGCGTTGACATGGCCCATCGAGAGCGTGCCGCCGTTGATGGTCGTGCCGCCGGTATAGCTGTTGTCCCCGGTGAGGTCGAGCACGCCTGCCGGACCGCCGTTGACTGTCACGCTGGCCACGCCGTCGATGGCCGGAGAATAGGTGTTACCCGTGCCGACCGGAGCAAAGACATAATTCCTGCCGTACGGCGTGTACGTGCCGCTATAGGCCACGCCGGAAGAGAAACCCAACCGGAGATTCGGCCACGCGCTCAGATCGATGTTATCTGTCGCGTTCGACGCGGTCAGCGCGATCGTGCCCGCCGAATTCGGATCCATCCGCTCCATCAGCTGGGCCACGCCGCCAGCCTTCGCATAGGCGATCGAGGCGTTCGCCGCCACCGTGACGGCACCGGCGTACCCCGCCGGAAGGCCGGAGGCGTTGCTGAACAGCAGGTCGCCGGCCGTCACCGTCACGTCGCCGGTGATGGTGTTCGCGCCGCTCAGGGTCAGCGCGCCGTTGCCGATCTTGGTCAGCCCGCCGTCGCCGAGGTTGGGGTCAGACAAAAGAGGCTGCGTCACCGTGATCGACGTGCCGGGGATGATCTCGAATTGGGCGCCGCCGGGCTGGACGTAGGCCCAGTCGAGATTGTAGATGAAGTCCGTGCGCGAATCCCGGTTGCGGATCGTGCCGCCGTTCAGGAAAAGAATATTCGTCCCCGTGGTGCTTTCCGGGTAGAAGCGCCGGACATCCACAAGCCCTCCGTTGAGTTGCACGATGCCCGTGCAACGCGCGGATTGGGCCCAGCCCGTCAGGCGGATGTCTTGCGACGGGGCGACCACACCGCCGTTCACCTCCAGCACGCCGTACGCCGTCTGGTGGCCGACCACAAGATCTTTATACAGCGTGCGGTGCCCGACGAAACCGCCGTTCACCGTCAGCTTGGCGTCCGCCATGCCGCTGACGCCGACGTAGATCCAGCCGTTGGAGGCATAAAGTTCACCGCCGGGCTCAATGGTCAGGCGGGCCACGCTGCCGTCACCCGTGCCGATCTGGATATCGCGTCCGCCGTCGAGCACGGCGGGCCCCGCGCCGCCGCCGATCACGCCGTAGGCCTGCCCGCGGTTGACGCCGAAGTAGAGGTTGTTGGCGTTGGTGTAGTCCATGACCGTGAACAGGCCTTCACGGATGGCCAGATTGAAGATGTTGTTCGTGTAGTTACCCATGTAAACGTGGTTGTTCTGCCACGGCGAGGCGGTCATCGAGGCCCCGTTGCTCAGGATCAGCCCGCCGTGGAAAGGCAAAAAGCGTCCGATGTCGCCCACCGCCGAGTTCACCACCGCCGTGGCGCCGTTCGCGATCCAGACGCGCCCCGTGCCAGCCGGAACGATTCCACCCGCCCAGTTCGCAGGATCCTCCCACGCCCCCGTCGCCGCCGGGCCCGCCGCCCAGACACTGTCCGACACGTCGGCCACGCCGTACGCCGCGCGCTCTGCCTGGAAGTTCGCATACACCTGCGCCTCGCTCAGTGTGCCGTCGTGCACGCGCAGCTTGGAAATCGTGCCGCTGAAGGGATAGTACCACGCCCCATAAGCGATCAGGTTGGTCTGTGCATAATCGCGCGTCGACCCCAACGTAAAAATGCCGTCCGTACGGATGCGCATCACCAGCGGGGTGGTGAGCGCCCGCATCTGGCCATCCACATACAGCCGCTCGCGGCCCTCTGCGTCGCGCGTGCAGGCGACATAATGCCATGTCCCCGTCGTGGGGACCGTTCCGGGAACGGGACTCGTGAACCACGGCACGTTGTTGCCGTTGTGCTCCACCGCATTGCCGGGATCGCTTGTGTACCGGAATTCAAAACATGACCCCGTGGACGCCACCGGCCACTTGTTGCGCGCCGTCCATGAAAAGGCCACTTCACCCGCCGACACGGAAGGGTTCAGCACCCACACCTCCATCGACCACGTGTCCGCCCCGCAGATCGAAGTCGGGATCGGCGCCATGTTGGTCATGATCGAATCGGCGTTCAATGCTTGAAAGGTGACGCCGGTCGCGCCGCCCACGTTGGTCTGGAAAACAGGGCCCCGGCCTGCGATCAGGTTCGTGAACACCCCTCCCGCCGAGGCGGCATTGGTCCAAGACCGGACATAGTCATTGTTGCTCAAGGCCAGCGTTGCCGCATCCAAATCGACAACGAGCGATTCCGCCACATGGATCGCCTGCGCGGAGAAAACCGCGCTCGCGATGAAAACGCTCAGCCATACCTCTTTTTTCATATCCACTCCTTATACGCTAGCACCCTGAACCGACGAACAAGACAAAAGGTCGTTTAAGCCTTTGCGCCCGAAAAGGCCACGCCACATTTTTAAATTTATCAGTATGCTCATTCAGCGCTTTCACGTCAAGATCAGCCAAAGGCAAAGCGCGGGCTGCGAAAAAGTCCCGCGCGCATTAGGATTGCGGCCCGACGGACGACCCTTTATGATTATGCGCCATGCATTCGGAACTTTTTCATATCGGCCCCCTTACCCTCCGCGCTTTCGGGCTCTGTATGGCGCTGGGGTTTCTCTTCGGATGGCAAGCCGCCGTCTGGCTCTGCAAACGCACGGGGCAAAACGCCGACCAGCTCACGGCGCTGCTCACCTGGCTCATGGTCTCGGCCGTCTTCGGCGCCCGCGCCGCCTACGTGCTGGAGCATTGGACGGCCGAATTCGCCGGCGACCCTCTCTCCATCATCCGGGTTGACCGGGGCGGCCTGATGTTCTATGGAGGACTTATTGCCGCTGCGCTGGTGCTGTTCCTCTATGCGCGGGTCTATCGGCAGCACCTGTTTCAGATCACCGACCTCGTGCTCGCGGTGGTACCGCTCGGACACGCGTTCGGCAGGTTGGGCTGTTTCATGCACGGTTGCTGTTACGGCAAGGTCACCCGCTCCTGCTTTGGCGTCGCATTCCCGAAAGACTCGCCCGCCTGGTGGGAGCAGGTTTCAGCCACGCCGCCGCTGATCGCGCAGACCGCGCTCAAGAGTCTTCCCGTCATCCCGACGCAGCTCGTCGAATCGGTCGCCAATCTCTTGCTCTTCGCTGCGATTTACACGCTCTACCCGAAACAGCACCGGCACCGCGGGCTCATCACGGGATGCTATCTCGTCTGCTACGCACTGATCCGCTTCATCATCGAATACCTGCGCGGCGACCCGCGCATGGCCGTCGGCCCCTTCTCCATCAGCCAGACCATCAGTCTCGGCATTTTCGGCCTTGGGCTCGCCTGCCTGTGGTATTCACGCCGTTTCCCAGCGGCCACTCCGTCGCGATAAACGCCGCCGCGCCGGAGTGAGGCCGCCCGCCTCAATCCGTCAGGCCGCCCGCGTCATAATCCCTGCCCGCAGCACTTTTTGTACTTCTTGCCGCTGCCGCACGGGCAAGGGTCGTTGCGCCCGATGTTGCGCAGGTCGGCCGGGGCGGCGTTGGCACGCGGCGCAGGCGCACGCTCAGCCTTTTCCATCGCCTGCATGATGGCGTCGAAACCGGCCACCGCCGACTGCGGCACATCGGCCGAAAGCGGCCGGTGCTGCGGCTCCGGGGCGGCCTGAGGCCGCTCGCCGCCGTCCAGCATGTTCATGTCGTTGTGGACGGTCTGCACGTGCGCCTGAGAAATCGTCATCATGCGCTGCAGGTTCTGCATCGTGGTGGCGCGGAAGACGGACGTCGCGACCTCGGTCTTGATGTTCGTCATCAGCGCCTCGAACATGCCGAACGCCTCACGCTTGTATTCCACGAGCGGATCGCGCTGCCCATACGCGCGCAGATTCACGCCATGCCGCAGCTCATCCATGGCTCGCAGATACTCCTGCCACTGCTGGTCGATGCAGCTCAGGAACACCGACCGCTCCATGATCGGCAACACCTGCTGATCCTCGAGTGAACACTTCAGCTCATACGCCTCGGACACGCGGTTATAGAGCAATTCGGCAGCCTTCTCCGGCTCGCCTTTGAACGCGGCGATCTCGTCGGCGAGCACCGCCACTGGGAAGGTGTCGCACACCCACTCCACCAGCTCCTGCGGCTCCGCGTCCTTGGCCGACGTCAGGTACTTCTCGCACTGGGTTAGGATCAGGTCGTTGAACACGTCGAGGATATGGCCGTGCGCGCTCTCCGACGTCAGCACGTCGCCGCGCAGGTCATAGACCACGGAGCGCTGCTTGTTCATCACGTCGTCGTATTCCAGCGTGCGTTTGCGGATCGCGAAGTTCTGCTGCTCCACGCGGCGCTGCGCGGTTTCGACGGAACGGTTGAGCCATTTGTGTTCCAGCGCCTCGCCCTCCTGCATGCCGAGCCGCGTCATGATGCCGGAAATGCGGTCCGAACCGAACAGCCGCATCAGGCTGTCCTCCAGCGAGATGTAGAACTGCGAGGAGCCGGGATCGCCCTGACGGGCACAGCGCCCTCGCAACTGGCGATCGATGCGGCGCGACTCGTGCCGTTCGGAGCCGATCACGTGCAGACCGCAGGGCTTCTCGGTCAGCAACTCGATCAACGTTTTGTGGCCGTTGTCGTACTTGTCATCGAGCTTGATCTGCGACTTGATCGTCGACTCCGGCACCCACACCACGCCCGCGCCGAGCTTGATGTCCGTGCCGCGGCCGGCCATGTTGGTCGCGATCGTGACCGCGCCGGGCTGTCCGGCCAGCGAGACGATCTCCGCCTCGCGGGCATGATTCTTGGCGTTCAGCACGTTGTGCGGGATCTTCGCCATCCGCAGCATGCGGCTGAGGACTTCGGACGTGTCCACCGTGACGGTTCCGAGCAGCACCGGCTGACCGCGCTGGTAACGCTTCTCCACCTCGGAGATGATGGCCTTGTACTTCTCGCGCTGTGATTTGTAGATCTGATCGTTCCCGTCCACGCGCCGGACGGGGCGGTTCGTCGGGATCACGACCACGTCGAGCTTGTAGATGTCGTGGAACTCCGAGGCCTCGGTCTCAGCCGTGCCGGTCATGCCGGCGAGCTTCTTGTACAGGCGGAAGTAGTTTTGGATGGTGATCGTCGCCAGCGTCTGAGTCTCGCGTTCGATCTCCACGTCCTCTTTGGCCTCAACCGCCTGGTGCAGCCCGTCGCTCCAGCGCCGCCCGGGAAGCACGCGGCCCGTGAACTCGTCGACGATATAGACATGGTTTTCCTGCACCACGTAGTCGACGTCCTTCTCGTAGAGACAGTAGGCGCGCAGCAGCTGGTCCACGTTATGCACGCGCTCGCTGCGGACCATAAAGTCGGCCTGGATCTGCTGACGCTTCTTCGTCCGGTCATCCGGGCTCAGCGAGGCGTCGCCGTCCAGCGCGGAAAGGGCGGAGACGAGGTCCGGCATCACGAACATCTCGGGGTCCGAGGGCGAGAGCTTTTCGCAGCCCCGGTCGGTCAGCGCCACCTCGCGCGTGCGCTCGTCGATCGTGAAAAGCAGCTCCTCGCGGAGGTCGCGCGCCGACTCTTTGCGCATTTCGCTCAACATCATGTTCTCGACCTGCTCGTGCAGCTTGCGCACCGCCGGCTCTTCGAGCAGATGCAGGAACTGCTTGTGCTTCGGCATGCCGTGATAGACCTGATACAGCTTCTCCATCGCGGTATCGTCGTCTTTGTCGTCGATCGCCTTCTTGGCCTCGGCGATGTAGCGGTTGCAGATCTCGTTCTGGTCGCGCTCCAGCCGTTCGACCAGCGGTTTCAGCTCGATGTACTGCGCCGTCGAGGAGTGCGCCGCCGGTCCGGAGATGATCAGCGGCGTGCGCGCCTCATCGACCAGAATGCTGTCCACCTCATCGATGATCGCGAAGAAATGCCCGCTCTGCACCACCTGCGAGGGCTCCACCGCCATGCCGTTATCGCGCAGATAGTCGAACCCGAACTCGCTGTTGGTGCCATACGTGATGTCGCACCCGTACTGCTCGCGACGCTCGGACGGCCCCATCTGGTTCTGGATGCAGCCGACGGTCAGCCCCAGATATTCGTAGACGTGGCCCATCCATTGCGCATCACGGCGGGCCAGATAGTCGTTGACCGTCACCAGCCGCACGTTCTTGCCGGAGAGCGCGTTGAGGTAGAGCGGCAGGGTCGCCACCAGCGTCTTGCCTTCGCCCGTCTGCATCTCGGCGATCTTGCCCTGATGCAGCACGATGCCGCCGATCAGCTGGACGTCAAAAGGCACCATGTCCCACGTCAGCTCATGGCCGCACACTTCGCGCGACGTGCCGCACAGCCGGCGGCAGGCGTTTTTCACGACCGCGAACGCTTCGCACAGGATGCCGTCCAGCGTTTCGCCCGCCGCCACGCGGCTTTTGAACTCGACGGTCTTGGCCTTAAGCTGCTCTTCGGAAAGCGCCTGATAGCCTTTTTCCAACTCGTTGATCCGATCCACCAACGGCTGAAGCCGCTTCAGATCCCTGTCATTCTTCGTACCGAAAAGCGTTTTGATGAGATTCATGTATCAACCTTGTTTCCCGCGGCAAAGAACGTTTTGCCGAACATGCGGAATAAAGCTGACATTTAACCACACTCGCTGACTGTTTTCCAGTTCAACCTTTTGCGCTTTTCACGCGTGCTTCCTCAAATTCCTGAACAAAAAGTTGTTCCCCGGGCAGGCGCAACCTAGCTCCCGAAGGACGCGAAGCCCCTTGGGCGCATCCCCGTTTCACTTGCTTGCTGGTCCGCGTCGGGCCGTCCGGGTCGG
>DAOPZC010000051.1:0-35442 GCA_035353175.1 Kiritimatiellia bacterium
CCAGTGTTTACGGGGCTGATCTGGTGATCGGCTCGAATTTAACCGGACAGTAGTGATTGTTTTTAAATCTTTAACAAGGAGGATTCGATGAAGACGCTGGTGTCCGGCATGTTGCTGTTTTGCATCCTGAACGTCACCGCCGCAGAGATGGCCGTCAAGACCGTCCCCGTGCGCCCCACACAGAAAACCAGCCTCTTCAACGGCAAGGATTTCGCGGGCTGGACCAAAGTCATCACCGCCGAGCCCGGCAGCGATCCCGACGTGACCTGGACGGTCGCAGACGGCGTGATCCGCTGCACCGGCAAGCCTTTCGGCTACCTGATGACCCAGCAGAGTTTCGCGGACTACAAACTCCACGTGGAGTACCGCTGGTACGGCACGTCCGAGCAGATGAACAGCGGCGTCTTCGTGTTCAAGACCGGCCCGGACACCTTCTTCCTTCCCAAGGCCGTCGAGACCCAGCTCAAGAAGGGCAACGCCGGCGATTTCGTGCTGCTCTCCCAAGCCACACTGAACGGCCTCGACAACCCGAAAGTCCGTGCCGTTAAGAAGATGGCCGACAGTTCCGAGAAAGCCGACGGGGAGTGGAACAGCGTCGACATCATCGTCCGGGGCAACACGATCGAGTCGAGTGTGAACGGCGTGCTGCAGAACAAGGGCCAGGACGTCTACGCCGACGAGGGCCAGATCTGCTTGCAAAGCGAGGGCGGCCCCATCGAGTTCCGCAACGTGACCGTCGAGCCCCTGCCCTGAGCACGGCACCCACAGGCGGGACGACCGGAGCGGGACCCATCGGATCGCGTGTTGCAACCATACAGGACTTGTTATCAGGCCACCTTTCTGGTATTCTAAAAATATGGCCTTGAGAACAAGGCCCGTTTAGGCTTAAAGCACATTAGGAAGGAGCTCACAATGAAGAGTCTGTTGATGGTTGCGATGATGGCCGCCGTGACGTTCGCGTTCGTCGGCTGCAAGAAAGAAGAATCGATCGGCGACAAGATGGATAAGGCCGTCAAGTCCGCTGAGAAGAGCACCGACGCGGCCGCCAAGGATGCCGAGAAAGCCGGCGGCGATCTGCAGAAGAAACTTGATGGCGCGCTGAAGAAGTAATTCGGCCGGATCAAGTCCGATGACCGACGGCTTCATTGCCGCCGGTCTTTTGTTTTTCCGCTTGGACGTTTGGCCCCACTGTATTAACCTGTTCTTATGAAGACACCTTCCGGCTTTCTAAAGATCGGCGTGCTGGGTTCCGGCTCAGGTTCCAACATGCAGTCGGTTCTCGACGCGATTCAGGCGGGCACGCTGAACGCGGAAATGCGGCTCGTTCTCTCGGACGTCGCGGATGCGAAGATTCTCGACCGCGCCAAGCGTCACGACATCCCGTGCGAATGGCTAGACTGTTCGCCTTTCAAAACCAAACTGGACGGCGAGGCGGAGCAGAACTGCATCACGATGCTGAAGGCCTACGACGTAGACACGGTGATTCTGGCGGGCTTCATGCGCATCGTCAAGCCGGGGCTGCTCAACGCTTTCCCGCATCGCGTTCTGAACATCCACCCCGCCTTGCTTCCCGCTTTTCCCGGACTTCACGCATGGAAACAGGCCTTGGAGTATGGCGCGAAAGTGGCCGGCTGCACCGTTCATTTCGTTGACGCCGGGACCGACACCGGCCCCATTATCGTCCAGAAGCCTGTCCCCATACTGGAAGGCGACACGCCCGACACCCTGCATGCGCGGATCCAAGTGGAAGAGCACAAGGCTTATCCCGAAGCGTTGCGGCTGCTCGCCGAAGGCCGCCTGTCGATTGACGGGCGGCGCGTGGTGATCGCGTAGTCCGGAACACCGGACGCCCGAATGCCGCACGCGCTCAGCGAATAAGGAAGAAGGTTACTCCGCAGAAGCGGGGCACTCTTCCGTGGAAGCGGCCGGAACCGCTTCGGCCTGCGGAGGGGCCTCCGGCGCTTTAGGAACCACCGGCGTTTCGGCGGCGACGGCCGCCAAAGGCACCACAACTGGAGCCGCCGCGGCAGGCGCAACGACGTCCTGCCGACGCACACCGCCCCCCGCCGGCAGACCACCGGCCTGTTTCTCGCCGGGCAGGAAACGGAACGCCGGGTATTCGAGCGGAGCGCTCAGCACGTCATTGTAGAACTCGACGACATGGCCCTTCTCCACAAGCCAAGCGAGCTGAACCAGCGTCTCTTTGATCTTCGCCTCGTCTCCGCCCGCGATCGCGGTCACCATCTCAGCCTTGGTGCATGCCGGATGCTCGTTCACATAGACCAGCACATCGCGCAGCGTCTGAACCGTATGGGCCGGATCGAGCGGCAAAGCCGGCTTGAGCATCACGAAATCCTGTCCCTTGGGATCGTTCACCCGGAACAGATGCAGCTTGCGGTGACGGAACGCGCCGCGCAGCGCAAAGAAGAGCGAAGCCGGGAAACGGCGTTCGCGGTTCAACGTGTCTTTCAGCGCAAAATAAAGCGGACGGCTCGACGTCTGCATGGCGACCGCCGCCGTGCAGATCAGGTGCCGCACGCTCGCGATCTGCTCGGGGAGAATCTCCCGCATGAACACCAGCTCCGCCACATCCCGCTCCATCGGCGGAGCTTTGGGTGCGGGCTCGGCCTCCAACGCCGCAGCGTCGGCCGCCGCGCCTTCCGCGGACGCCTCGGCGGGCACAGGCTCGGCCACCGTCGGAGCGGCCCCCTTACGCCGATAAATCTTTTTCTTGGTGCACTGCTGCCGCCACTGCTCGATCACTTCCGACTCGCGGACCGTCTCGATGCGCGACCGATAGGTCTCTTCGGACATGTTTGGATAACGCGTCCGCAGCATCTCGTGAACCTTGGAGTTGAAGCTGTGATGGTTCGGCGGGCCCAACAGCTCGCCGCTCAGCCCGCAGCGGGCCACACACACGAACGCTCCGGAAGGCGGTTCACAGGACACCTCCTCCACATCGAAGAAGTCGTCCATGTGGCGGTTGACCAGATGCGCGCGGACCTCCTCCTCGGTGAGCGCGGGCATGCCGCACACCTTGCACTGGAACAAAGACACCTGCTGATCCTTGAGCGGTTCGACGCGGACCAGACACGAAGCGGGGTTGTCGAGAAAAAGCCAAGCGATATCGCGAAGAGGGAACGCGTGATGCGACGTCTGGATGCGGCGGATCACGGCCCCGAGCGCCTTCTGCTCCGGCAGCACGCGGATCTCGAGCGGAAGCGGCGGCGTCTCGGGACGCGGCGGGCGGAACTCGCGGCGCTCCGGGCGCGGGCCGCCTTCAGGACGCGGCCCGCGCAAATCGGCCACGGCCGCGCGCGACTCGGGACGCGGCATGTCGGATGCGGAACGGGGCCCGCGATCGACCTCACGGCGAGGCGGACGGCGGTCGATCTTCCGGCGGTCGCGGTCATCGAAGTCGCGCCTCGGACGGCGGTCACGACCTCCGTCGCGCCCGCTGCCATGACGGCCTTCGCCGTCTTCGCTTCCTTCGAACCGCTCGTTCTGATAGCGCTGGCTGTTCGCATCCGGGGCCGTCCGCGCCCAGCTCGGAGCAAAGCTCAGATCCAACACCATCCCGCCGTTATCCTGCTCTGCAGGTTTCGCCTCTTCGTTCTCGCTCATGGTTTAAACATGTTACCTTTTGTCTGACCGTACGGTCAATGTGTTTTATCACACCGCCCCGGCCGCAACTGCCGCCAGCAATCCGCCGTTGAGCAGAATCGTTTTTTGGCGCGCACTCAAGGCCGTGGAGGCCTTAAACGCGGCGCCGCTCGTCACATTCTTAACGGTCACTTTCCCATCACCGGCCACGGCTTCGCGCAAGCCGGCGACCACCAATTTGTCCCCCTTCGCCACCGCGTCGTAGTCCGCCGGGTTGTCGAAAATGAGCGGCACGATGCCGAAGTTGATCAGGTTCGCGAGATGGATGCGCTCGATGCTCTTGGCCACCAGCGCCTTCACGCCCAGATACATAGGGCACATCGCCGCGTGCTCGCGGCTCGACCCCTGCCCGTAACTCTCGCCCGCCACGATAACGTTGTGCAACCCCGCGTCGCGGTTGGCCGACGCGTTCGTGTGGAATGCGGGGTCCACATGCTCAAACACGTACTTCGCATACTGCGGCACGTTGGAACGGTATTTAAGGCGCGCGCCCGCCGGCATGATGTGGTCGGTCGTGATCTTGTCGCCGACCTTGATGACCGCCACGCCGTCCAGCGTCTCGGGTAGCGGCTTGCCGGACGGCACCTGTCCGATGTTCGGGCCGCGCACGATCGCCGTGCCCGGCACGCCCCTGCCCGCCGTCTCGCGGAAAAGGAACATGCTGTCGTCCAGCTCAAAGGCGCCGGGCTCGGCCACCGCGGACGGCACGGAGCCGCACGTCCGGGGATCGGTGAACAAGCCGGTCAGGGCCGCGGCGGCGGCCGTCTCCGGGCTCACCAGGAAGACCTGCGCGGACTGCGTGCCCGAGCGGCCCTCGAAATTGCGGTTGCTGGTGCGCAGGCTCACCGCTTCCGTGCCCGGCGACATGTGGTTGCCGATGCAGAACCCGCAGGCGTTCTCGAGCATGCGCACGCCCGCGGCCACGAGATCGGTCAGCAAGCCCTCTTGGGCCAACATCGCCACGACCTGCCGCGACCCCGGCGCCACGCCGACTTCCACATCGGGGTGGACCTTCTTGCCGCGCAACATCAGCGCCACGGTCTTGAGGTCGCGGTACGACGAATTGGTACAGGAGCCGATCAGAACCTGGTTGACCTTACGGCCCGCCATCGACGCGATAGTCGCGATGTTGCCCGGCGAGTGCGGGCATGCGGCCATCGGCTCGACCGACGCCAGATCGATCTCGAGCACCTTGTCGTACGCCGCGCCGTCGTCCGCCACGAGCTCCTTCCAGTCCTGCCCGCGGCCCTGCGCCTTGAGGAACGCCCGCGTGACCGCGTCGCTGGGAAAGACCGACGTGGTCACCCCCAGTTCCGCGCCCATGTTGGTGATGGTCGCGCGCGCCGGCACGCCGAGGCTGGCCACGCCGGGGCCGCCGTACTCCAGCACGCGCCCCACGTTGCCGTTGGTCCCGTAAACGGAAAGCACCTTCAGGATCACGTCCTTGGCCGACACCCCGGGCTTGAGCTCGCCCGTCAGGCGCACCAGCGTCACCTTCGGGCAGGTCAGATAGAACGGCCCGCCGCCCATGGCCACCGCCACATCGATGCCGCCCGCGCCGATCGCGACCATGCCGATGCCGCCGCCGGTGGGCGTGTGCGAATCGCTGCCGAGCAACGTCGCGCCCGGCTTGCCGAAGCGCTCGAGGTGGAGCTGATGGCAGATGCCGTTGCCCGGCCGCGAGAACACGATGCCATAGCGCTGCGCCACGCTCTTGAGATACGCGTGGTCGTCGGCGTTCTCGAACCCGACTTGGATCGTGTTGTGGTCCACGTAGCTGACGGCCAGATCCGCCTTGACGCGGTCAAGCCCCATGCTCTCGAACTGCAGATAGGCCATGGTGCCAGTCGCGTCCTGCGTCAGCGTCTGGTCGATGCGGATCGCCAGTTCCTTGCCGGGGACGAGGTCACCTGAAACGCGGTGAGCCGAAAGAATTTTCTCAACGATATTCTGTGCCATGCGGAAACTCCATTTGAAAAGGTGGTATGGTGCAAAAAATCCCGGGCCGCAACAAGCCCAAACTTCAGTCCCGCCGGGCGACCGGCCGGCTCAGGAGGAAGCGGTCCTCGGCGTGGAAACCAGCGGCCCGGTAGACGTCGATCGCGCGGAGATTCTTCTTCTGGACCTCGAGGCGCAGATAGCCGAAACCGTTCTCCCGACAATACCCTGCCGCCGTGTCGATCAGCCGCTTGCCGAGCCCCTGCCCCTGCGCTTCCGGCAGGAGAAAGATCTCGTCGAGCAACACGAAGGGGCCACCGAACTCGAGGCTGTAGCAGCGCGTCAACACCATATACCCAACGGCACGCTCCCCTTCACGCGCGATGAAAACGGAGCCAGCCTGCGGATGCTCCAGCAAGTGGTGTATCAGACGGCCGCTCGCCTCCGCCTCGAAATCGAACCGCTCATGCGCGTAAAACACCTTCATGAGCCCGAGTAGCTCCGCGACATCACCCTCACGCAAAAGGCCGATCCCGCCCGCCTGCCGCTCCGGCTGTTCTCTCTTTTGTCCCATTGGCCGGCCAACTTATCAAACCCGCGCCCGTGCCGCAAACCCCATTTGTCCAGGCTCCCGCGAGCGGCGCTCCCCGCGAAAAGAAGATTGACTTTGCCAGCCCGGACTTTTCATAATGAAAATATGGAGGGGCAACGATATGGGAGACGGTTTGCGCCGCACGGCACGCGACTCCCTTCGCCCCTCCGAAACGACAGCGAAAGGGGACTGAAAATGAAGGGCATTACGGTTCTTATGGCATTGATCGCGGGGGTGTCAGGCTGCGCGTCCGTCCAGCGGACGCCTACAGAGAAACCGCCCGAAAAGCTTGAAACCCTGTTGGCGCTTCCCTATGCGTCGATGGACCCCGCCGCGCAATACGGCCGCTTGGCCGCGGAACTGCGGGCCATCGGCGTCGCCCTTCAGGCCTATGCGCGCGACCACGGCGGCCAGCTTCCTCCCGCGCTCACGGACCTGGTCCGCCAAGCATACCTCCCGCCCGTAGGACTCGTCTCCAGTGCCGACCCAACGGCGGGGAAGGAGGGCGGCGTCCCCAACAGCTACACCGACTGGGGACAGGCCTCAGAAACGGATGAGCCCGGCGTCAGCTACCTTTACGAGTTCAGTGCGGCCGCCTGCAAATGGGACTGGAAGTCCTACCTCGGCGACCGTCCCGCCCAGTCAGACGTGGACACGAACCGGGACGGCTCCGTCTCTTGGGCAGAGGTCAAAAGTTGGCAGCTTCTCCACGGCGACAGGGTACAGCAGCCGAAAAACAGACCCTATGACAAGGCGCGGTTTCCGGTCGTGCGCTGTTACTGGTATCAATATCCCGGCGCCTACGCCACCCCCGACGGGCGCACCGTCCTCAACCTCGCCGCCGACCTCCAAACGGTCTTCGTTTCGCGGCCGTGGTGGGAAAAAGACGGGCAATAGGTCTGGCCCAACAAAAAAAGCCGGGGAAAATCCCCGGCTTTACGTTTCGTCCTCCCTCACGTCCGGCTACTGGTAGTAGCGGGCGATTTCTTCTTTGGCAATCTTGCACCAGGCGATCGCGCGCGACGGATCGTTGTGGATCGTGTCGTGGTCCTTCATGATGATTTCGAGGTGGCATCCCTTGGCCTTCTCGAGAATATCGCGAATGTCCTTCCGCGCAGCGGCCTCGTCGAAGACGCTCGTGGAAAGGATCGCCGGATTCGGGCGGCAGGAGTAAACGTACTTGTCCTGCAGCGCCGCCGCCATTTTTGCGCGGTCGCAGGTCGGCGACACGCTGACGCGGCGGATGTTCGGCACCTCCTTGAGCAGATGCCAGCGCTCGGAGATCGGCTCACAGCAGCCGTAGCAGACCAGGCCGAAGCGCGCCATGACGGGCTTCTGATACTGCAGAATGAATTCGTCGAAGAGCTCGGGGGCCAGCTTTTTGGTGTCTTGGCTCTCGAACAGGGCCCACAGGTCTTTGGCGCGCGCCGTCCCCTGATAATCTTTGGCCGGCAACTGCGTCGTCCAGCCAAACCCGCCCGACCCGATGTAATCGCCCTCGTTGTTCAGGCTGTAAAGCCCCGCGTTCTCAAGGAAGGTGACCAGATCCAGCGTTCCGTCGCGCAGGAAGGCCATCAGGTTATGCACCCCCTGCGGGTTGTCTTTGATATCCTTCATGAACTGGTCGAAACCACGCAGCTTCATCAGCTCGCGCGTCAGGCCCAACGACCAATACCACTGTTGACGCAACTTGACCGGAAGAACCCGGTCGAAAATCTCGCGCGCAAGATGGACGACCTCGGTTGTCGCATCCCGGTCCACGGTGATCGTCTGAAATTGGAGGCCGCTCAAATCATTCAGATCCCTCAACGTCGGCTGCGGGTTCACCGATGAGGTGTCGGGGCCCCAAAACGTCCGCTTATATATCCAGCCCACTCTGAACCGGCTTTCAACGACGCGGTCGTCGCCCATCTTCTCGCCCCAGAAAATCTCTTTACGCAAACGATGCTCCCAGTGGCGGGCGAGATCGTGCGTACATTCCAGCGAAGATTCGGGTATGATCTCTCGCCAGCTGAATTCGGGGTCGCACAGGATCAGAGGACGCGAAGGCTGCAGCGCATTTTGACGCGTCCAGAGCACTTTCTTTTCTGCCTCGATTTGACGCGTGGATAACGCCATGACCCGTTCACCCAACCGCCTCAGAACATCGCGCTCCGACGGTGTGATGGTAAGGTCCGCGACATGCGTATCCAGCGCCACGTTGCCCGGTTGATCATGATCATTCATAACCGAACGCTCCCTTCTTTATTACACCTTTTCTTAAAGACAAGCCATCCGCCGGTCTCGCCTGTCGGATGGTATGAAAAGCCCGCACACGGTACGGTTCCGCTTTCATGTCGCTATTATATCAGCGGAACGCTTTTTTGTCTATTGAACAAAAAGCGGAAAGGGCCCGAAAACGCCATTTTTTAGCGATTCCGCACCCGCGCTCTTCCGCTTTGACGGGACGGGAAAAAAGGATTAAGATAAATTCCGATTTTTTTAAAAACCGTTTCATTGACGCGTCAGGACGCGACTCGCCACGGCATGTCACACGCCGGCAGGGACGTTGCCCGCATTCACCCCATAGGCGCATTATGCCCCACAGAATGCTCTCTCTCCAACAGGCCGCACGCCACATCCGCATCCCCGAGCGCGAGCTGTTTCATCTGGTGCAGCGCGAAGAGATCCCGTTCCTGCGGCACGGCGAAGAGATCGTTTTCGAACACCGCCAGCTCGACGACTGGGCGCAGCGCCGCATCCTCGGGCTGCCCGCCAAGACCCTGACCCAGCACCACCGCGAAGCGACGTCCGAACGCGCCCGCGCCGCCTCCGATGACGTTCTCGTGGAGCGGCTCTTCCGCCCCGCATGGATCGACCCCGCACTCGCCTCACGCACCAAACCGGGCGTGATCCGCGACATGGTCGCCCTGGCGGTCTCGACCGGGCTGTTGTACGACGACGCGGCCCTGCAGCGCGAGATTGAAGAGCGGGAGAACGTCAGCTCCACGGCGATCGGCGGCGGCGCGGCGTTTCTGCACGCGCGCTATCACGATCCGTATCAGGCGTCAGACTCGTTCGTCGTGCTCGGAAAAACGGTGCAGCACATCTTCTTCGGCGCGCAGGACGGCGAACAGACCGACCTCTTCTTCCTGATCTGCTGCATGGAAGACACCCTGCACCTGCACACGCTGGCGCGGCTCTGCATGTTGGCGCACGGCACGCTGTTGCTCTCGGACCTGCGCGCCGCCACGACGGCAGAAGAGATGTACGGGGTTCTCTGTCACGCGGAGCGCGAGTTGCTGAAGACGATGTAAGGCGGAGCCGTCCGGCTGCGGCCGGGGCACTGCGGCATCAAATCTATTTCAGCTCGGTCTCGTACGGGATCGGAACTCCGTACTTGGCGTTGACCTTGAGCATCTCCGCCATGAGCTGCTGCTGCGCCTCCCGCGAATAGGCGCCGACCAGATGATACATCTTTTGCCGCGCCCAACGCGTCTTCACGGTCGAAGAGCCCAGCTTGGCGTGGCGCGTCATGCTCAGCCGAAAGATCGAATCATATCCTTTGTCTGCCGCCAAGCCGCGCACCTGGAAAACCAGTTCTTCCGTGGTTTCAGGGCACACGCCGCACAGTTCCAACTGGCGGTCCTTATAAAGATTCGCGGTGCTCTTGGGATACACCTCGCTCTTGGACGCGGAATCGAAGACGACCGTAATGTCGCCCATCACCGGGTTGCGGATGCCCCCGTACACGGTCCCCATCGCATCCGGGATGTCCCAGCGGTTGCCGTTCAGCACCGTCGACGTGCCGCGGTTGCAGTAGGTCAGCATGTCGAGCAGATAGACGTTGGCCTTGCTCTGGGTGCCGAACATGTAGATCGACACCAGGCCATTGTTGATCTTGGAGAACTCGCCGATGATCTTGGCGCTCTCCGTCATGCCGAAGGTCGGCTTGCCGTCCGTCACGATCATCGCGATCATCGGGCGCTTCGCGTCGCGAGGCAGCTTCATCAGCGACCGCAGCGACCCGAACACGTCGGTCTGCCCGAAGGCGCGCATTCCCTCGACGAACGTGGTCGCCTTCTGCACATTCTCGGCGGTCGCCGGCGCCCACTCCGGGAAGCAGTTCTCGAAGTTGTCGCGGAACGCGACCACATTGAAGCGGTCGCCCACATTCATCGTCTGCAGCGCCGCAGTCATGCCGCGGCGGCAGAAGACCATCCGCTCCTCCGACATGGAGGCCGAGACGTCCTGGACGAACACGATGTCCTTGGCGATGGTCGGCACGTTCTTGTCCGTCCGCGGCTGGATGCCGATGCGGAAATAGACGCGCCCGGGCTCCTCCGGATCGCGGTAGGTCTCCAGCCCCACCGCCAACAGATCGTCGATCGGGACATAATCGATCGTCTCCTGCAGCGCCGCAATCTGCGCCTGCGCCTCACGCGCTTTGCGCTCCTCCTCGCTGAGCGCGCTGACGGCCACCTGCTTGTTGGCGGCGTCCACCTGTTTCTGGACCAGATCCTGCTGGCCTTGCGTGAGCTGCGTGCCGTCCGTGCGCCCCGTCGCACCGGACTTGCCGCTCTTCTCGCCGGGACGCATTGCGAAACGCTCCTCTGTCGCGCCGGCAGAAACTTGGGACGGCGTCCCCGGAGCCTGCGCAGAAGGAACCTTGAACGTGCCCTTGCTGATCTCCGTGTCGAACACCTCCGCCGAATCGAACGGTTTGGGGGGGTCGGGGTCCTTGCCGAAACGGCGCCCCGCGAGATCGATCGACGGCACGATGTCCGGCGCCTTGGGGACGCGTTCGATCATCGGGATTTCGCGCCGCGGCAGGGTCGCCACATTGTCCTGCACGGTGCGGTCGAAAATCTGCGCGATCTCCTGGCGCGGCATCCACGGCGTGGTGTCGACCTGCTCGGCCATCGTCTCTTTCAGCGCCGGCACGCCGGGCGCGAGCGCTTCGCGCGGAATGGGCGGCGGCGCGGTCAGCGCGGGATTCGCGCTCTGGCTCAGCGCCTCCACCTTGTCGCCGACCTCGATGGGGCCCCGGCTCGGCAGGTCGCGCTCGCCGGCAATCTTCTCCGCGATGCGCATCGGATCGGCGCGCATCGTTTCCACGCGCATGGGCGGCACCCGGTCGTCGTCGAACCATTCGCGTCCCTTCTCCCTCAGGCCCGCGATGCCGCTGATTGCCCAGTCGGCGAAGAAAAACATGAGGACCATGTGGATGATCGCGGACAGCAAGACCGCGACGCAGGCCAACATCCAGTGATGGTCGCAATGCCTCTGATGCTGCCCGAATCCGTACGGTATCATGCGTTGCCCTTCCTCTCACGATCCCCCGCACCGGCCTGTCCCGGCTTGGCCTGCGGCGAATCCGGATACCGGGTCTTCAGCTCGTCCCGCATCGCCTGCGCCTCCGCGGCGCGCCCCAGTTTGTCGAGCAGGACGGACGCTTTGTGCAACGCCTCGGGGACCAAGGTGGCATCGTCGAACAGGATCCCCACGCTCATGTAGTATCGCAGCGCGGCCTCGACATCGCCCTTCAGTTCGGCGTTGCGGGCCAACCCCGCATACGCGTGGGCCCTCAGCCCCAAAAGCTCCGGCGACGCCGCGCGCGAGGCCGCGTCGTTCAAATGCTTGCCCGCCTCTTCGAACTTGCCGGCGTCCGTCAGCAGTTCTCCCAGCCGCAGCGCCGCCTCCGCGCCATACGCGGTCGAAGCGCCCGCGTTCAGCGCTTCGGTGAACGCGTGGATGGCAGGATCGCGTTCGCCTTTGCTGCGGTGGACGCGGCCCAGCACCGTCCACGCGGTCTGCAACCAGCCTTTGTCCGGCTTGAGCGAGATCAGCGTGTTCGCGGCCTTCACCGCCGCATCCGGCTGTTTTTGCTCGAGTTGGAACTCCGCCAGCCACGCCAGCCGGTCCGCGCCCAGCTTCTCGGCGATGGGCGCATCCAGCAGTTTCTGGAACAGCGCGGCCGCCTCGGCCTTGCGGCCCACCTGCTGCAGAATCATCCCCAGTTCCAGCATGGATTCCCGCTCGAACTCCTTGGAGGGGGTTGCCGCCAGGCAGGCCAGAAAGAGCTTCTCGGCCTCGGCCAGATCACCCGTCTGACGGCACACCGCCGCCCGCCAGTACAACGCCTCGGCTTTGCGCGCGTCTTCAGGAAAACGGCGCATCCGCTCGTCCAGCGTCGCGCCGGCAGCCCGCAAGTCTTTTGCGCGCAACTCCTCCATCGCTTTCTGGTAAAGCGTTTCGGCGACCTCTTCGCTGTTCGGATACTTGGTCAGCAGTTGAGTCCAGTCGCGCAACGCGGCATCGCCCTGTTTCAGCCGCGCGCGGCACACGCCGGAAGCATAGAGCGCCTTGGCGGCGAGCGTGTCGTCGGGAAAGCGCTCCGCCACCTGAAGGAACCACGAAGAGGCCGACTCCCACGCCTCCTGCTTCTGCAGCAGCCAGCCCAACCGGTAGAGCGCATCTTTCACGAAGGGGCTCTTGGGGCACTTGTCCACCAGCAGGCGGCAGTTCTGCACCGCGATCTCCGGCTGCTGCACGGCGATCGCCGACTCGGAGTTCATCCAGTACACGTTGTCCGCGAACACCTCGGGCGGGGGCTGCACCTGGGCCGAAACGCGCAGGACCTCCTGATACTTGCCGTCGCGATAAAGGGTCGAGAGCTTCTCGTACCACGCCGGCTTGGCCAGCCGGCCGGACGGAAACTCCGCCAGTTGCTTCGCGTAGACCGCCACCGCCTCGCCGCGCTGCTCCAGCTGCCGCAGGCAGTTCGCCTTGACGTAGAGGACTTCCTCACGCGCGGCGTGCTGCGCGTTGCCGATGATCAGGTCCAAGATCTCCGAGCCTTCCTTGTAGCGGCCCGCGTAATAGTTCGCCCAGCCCGCCGACAGCGCGCTTTCCGCCACGCGCGGCGACTGGGGATACTTGGTCCTCAGCGTCTGGAACAGATTTGCGCTCTCCTCGTAGCGCTCGTCGAGCAACGCGACCTGCGCCGCGAAATAGGAGGCCTCCTCCGCCACCTTGGGGTCTTTCGCCTTGAGCGCCAGATCGAGATAAAGCCCCATCGCGCGGCGCCGGTCTTCCGGCTTGCCGGTCCGGGTCAGCAGCCACGCGGTGCGCAGCCCCGAATACATGCCGTAGTCCGTCTCCGCGAACTCCTTGCCCAGCTGTTCATACCGCGCCAGCGCGTCCACCGGGCGGTTCAGCCGCTCCAACGTCTCGCCCCAGTGGTACAGCGCCGCCGCCCGCACATCAGACGGCACGTCAGGCTTGACCAGCTTCTCGAACGCGGCCGCAGCCCCTTCCAACGATCCGCCGCCCGCATCCATCAGGATCAGCGCGCGCTGCAGATAGGCGCGGGGCACGTTGGCGCTCGCCGGGAACGATTCCACAAGCCGCTTGTAGGCCGCCTCGGCCTCGGTGAACTTCTTGGTCCTGCGGTAGCACTCGCCCAGACGGAACAGGACGTTGTCGAGGCCCTGCACGTCGGGCGCGGCCGCCAGCGCCTCATACTCGCGCGCCGCCAGCTCGAACAGGCTGCGCCGGAAAAGACCGTCCGCCAGCTGCAGCCGGTCGCTCAGCTCCACCGGGTCGGCTCCGAACGCGACACCCGCGGCCAGCAACAGCCCCGCGCACACACTCTGTAAGCGAGCCCTCATTGATTCTCCGTCGCGACGCCCTTGTCTTCGCTCGTGGCCATCGAGAAATTCCAGATGTCGGCTTTGCGGCACGTGTCGACCACCTTGATCAGGTCTTCGTAGCGCGTCGCCTTGTCCGCGCGCAACACCACGGGCTGCCCCGGGAAATACCGCGCGAGGCGGTCCAGCCGCGTCCGCAGGGCGTCGAGCGTCAAGTCCTGCTGGTTCACCGACACGCGCCCGTCCTGGGCGATGTTGATGATGATTTCGCCCGGCAGCCGGTCCGGCACCTTGCCGCTCTGCGCCGAAGGCAGGCTGATGTCGATCTCATACTCCCACTGCGAAAAGATCGACGTCGTGATGAAGAAGAAAAGCATCAGGAAGATGATGTCCATCATGGACGTCATCTGGAACGTGGGAAGCACGCCCCGACGGTTTTTGCGGAAATTCATGTTCTGTCGATCCTGTCGATGAAGGACGCTTTAGTGCCCGAGCCCGCGCCGATGATCGCGGTCAGAATTTCAGCGGAGGCCGTTTCGAGGTTGGCGATTTGGCGGCTCGCGCGCCGCCGGAACCAGGCGTAGAACGCCATGCAGGGAATCGCCACCACCAGCCCGAAGACCGTCGTCACGATCGCCTGCGAAACGCCGGCCGCGAGCACCACCGGCTTGGCGCTCGCGACATCGCTCGCGACCGAGCCGAAAGCCGTCAGCATGCCCAGCACGGTGCCCAGCAGTCCCAGCAGCGGCGCGATCGTGGCCACATCCAACAGGAACTCGGTCTGGCCCTGTATCGCGTCCGCCTGCCGCGCGCCTTCCGCCTCCGTGGCGCCGCGCAGCAGCGACACGTCGCATTGGGGCACGTTCCGCAGGCAGTCCAAGGCCGACAGCACCACGGCCGACAGCGGGCACGGATGGCGGTCGCACAGCCGGCGCACCTCGTTCAAATCGTTCGCGCGGACCCGCGCGAGAAGGTCGATCATCAGCTCGTGCGGGGTCACCGCTCCGGCGCGCAGCACGGTCACGAAATAGAAAACCATCGCCAGTGCGAAGACCGAGATCGCGGCCAGCACCCACATGATCCAGCCGCCATACTCCCAGGCCTGTTTGAACGACATGCCGTAGGTCTTGACCATCGGCGACGCCGCGGCCTCGGCCGCCTCCTGCGCCACCGCGCACGTCAGGAACCCCATGCAGGCCAGAACACCCACAACCGCCTTTTGATGCCTCATGCTCTTCATCCTTTCTCCGAACCGACTTTCACGTAACAGAAAAACTCACGCCACAGGGAACGCCACGCCCAACAGTCTGCTGAAGGCCGACCGCGCGTGTTTGCGCCGCTCGCGGACCCACCGGCGGACATCGCCGACGCGTGTCCGGTAAAAACAGAAATCCAAGCCCGCCGTCCCGCCCTCGTGCGTCTTCGCGGCGATCGCCGCGTCGGGGTCGGCCGCCTCCAACTCGTCCAGATGGGAGCGCACATGCTGATACGCGTCGCGGAACGGCATGCCGCCGGCGACCAGCTCCAGCGCGCGGTCGGTCGCGAACACGCCGGGCGCGAAACCCGCGCGCAGCCGCTCTGGCCGCACGCCCAGCGACTTCGTCATCAGCGTCAGGATCCGCAGCGAGGCGCGCGTCACCCGCAGCCCCTCCATGTAAAGTTCCTTGGTCTCCTGCAAATCGCGGTTGTAGCCGCCGGGCATCGCCTTCAGGATCGTGTTCGCCGCCGCCCCGTAGCCGAGCACCACCGCCGCCTTGGCGCGGATCAGCTCCAGCACGTCGGGGTTGTACTTCTGCGGCATGATGCTGCTGCCCGTGCACAGCTCCGGCGGCAGCACGAAATAGCCGAACTCCGGCATCGAGAAGAGGATCAGATCCTCGGCCAGGCGCGACAGGCTCAGCATGATCTGGCCGCAGGCGGCCAGCATCACGGCCTCGTTCTTGCCGCGCGCATTGCTCGCGTGAAACACGTTGTGGTGCGGACGGGCAAACCCCAGCAATCTCGCCGTCATCCCGCGGTCCACCGGCAACGGCACGCCGTACCCCGCGGCGGAGCCCAGCGGGCAGCGGTCGTTGTAAATGTAAGCGGCCTCCACCAGCAGCAGATCGTCCAACAGCGACTCGGCATACGCCGTGGCCCAGAGCCCGACCGAGCTCGGCATCGCGGGCTGCAGATGCGTGCGGCCGACCATCGGGACCTTCTCATGCCGCTTGCCGAACGCCACGAGTCCCTCGGCCAGCGCCGCCACCTCGTCGGTCAGCGCCAGCAGCTGATCTTTCGCGTGCAGGCGGATGTCCACCGCCACCTGATCGTTACGGCTGCGCCCCGTGTGGACCTTGCGGCCCAGATCGCCCAGCCGCTCGGTCAAGCGGCGCTCCACCGCCAAGTGAACGTCTTGATCCGCCTCGGTGATCAAAAAGGTTCCGGCCTGCGCCTCGCGGATCACGTCGACCAGAGCCGCCACCACGCGGTTGCGTTCTTCTGTCCCCAGAATGGCGGGTTTGACGCGCATTTTGGAAAGCATCGTCACATGCGCCGCCGTACCGAGACAATCCCATACCGCCAAATCGAGATCGAGCACGGGATCCTTACCGACCGTAAACGCCAAGACATCCGGATGGATCTTGCCGACAATCGTTTTCTGCGCGTCCGCCGTCTTCTTCATCAAACAGAATCCTTTTCCCCTTCGGAATCCGCGGCACCCGAGGCCTCCGTCACGGTTCAATCACCCGTTGCAGAACCGCGCCCCGTGCCGCTCTTTTCTCCAGATCCCTGCGCATGCCCTCCGCCTCCATCAACAGGCGCGACAGCTCCCCCTGGTTCGCACCGTGGGCGAGCGCTTCGAGAAACGCGACGTAGGCCTCGGAAACAGCAAGAAGCATACCATCTCTTCCGACCGCCGCCATCTTCACGCGCCCGGCCTGGGCGGCCGCACTGAGCCGCACCTCCGGATCAGCGGATTTCACCGCCGCCTCCTGAAACGTGCACCAGGACCGCTCTTCGCCCAACGTTTTACCATAATAAGCAGGGAAGAGCAACAGATGGGCCCGGAACCGGCGCACGATTCCCTCTGTTGTGAGGCCGGGCTTGGCCACCACGCGGCCCTCCTCCAGCAGGCGCCGGTCCACATACTCGTCAAAGGTGCCGGGATCTTGCGTGCCCGCCAAAAGCCGGCCCGCGACCTCCGGCTTCCACTCGGCGCCGGTCGCGGCGCCGCGCAACAGCGTCTCGAAAAGATTGCGGTCGTCGCGCTTTTCCAGGAACCAACTCGCCAGCACCGCGGCCACGGACACCTCACGCGTCACGGCCTCGCCGTCTTCGGCAAACAATTGCGCAGCAGGCGGCAGGCAAGCCCGCGACCACAACAGCAGCGCCCGGTCCACGTCCGCCTGCCGCGTCTCGCGATCCATGTAACGCAGAACGCCCTCGATCAGCCAGGCCGGCAGGTCCCGCATCGTCGCATCGGAACCGCCCGCTTCGACCATCCAGGCGCGCAACAGCGCCACGGAAACCGCCCGCTTGAGCTTCGCGAGATCGGCCGCCTCCGGATCCGGCAGCTCGATCCGCTCGCGGAACCCGCCGGCCGGATCCCGCAGCCGCGCCGTCAACACACGCTTGTCGCCGTCGCTCTGGCCGCCGATCGCGATTTCCAGCGGGCACATCTGCGTCCCCAGCTTCAACTTCACCGCCCGTTGGAGCTCCTCGCGGCGCTGCGTCACAAAGCTCAGGACAGGCATGCGGTAACCGGCCTTCGAAGACGGCGCATACACCACCACTGCCCCGTCCTTGGAATACACCGGCGCCGCCGGCCGATCGGTCTTTCTCAGCCGCGGCCCCTCCTGCTGCGCCAGCCCCGCACCGGACCCCGCCAGCATGAGACCAGCGACCGCCAGCCGCACACCTGTTGTCTCACGGAAAAACATAGATTCGATTGTCGCATCTTCCGCCCCGTCTTTCAATTCTTAACCGCGCCAACACGCCCATTCCGTTTGCGCGCGGATTCCTGTATAATGCGCATGAAAGGAACCTCATCATGCTCAAAACCGGCATCCTCAACCCCGCTTTGAACAGCCTGCTTTCCCGCGTCCGCCACACCAACACGTTCGTGATCGCAGACCGCGGATTCCCTTTTTGGCCCATGATCGAGACCATCGACCTCGCCCTCGTCGACAACATCCCCTCCGTGCTGGATGTGCTCCGGGCCATCCGCCCGAACTTCGTCATCGGGCGCGTCTCCATGGCCGAGGAATTCCTCAAGCACAACACGGCCGAAACCCAAGCGCTGTTCTCGGCCGCGCTGGAGGGTGTCCACATCGACTTCGAGCCCCATATCAGTTTTAAAAAGCGCGTGCCCAACGCGATCGGGCTGATCCGCACCGGCGACACGATCCAGTACGCCAACATGATCCTTGAGTCCGCCTAGCCGACCGCGCCATGTGGATTCCCTTCATCCTGATCTCCGCGCTGTTGTTGGCGCTCTACGACACGGCCAAAAAGCACAGTGTCCGCGACAACGGGGTCATGCCGGTCCTCTTCCTCGCCACGGCCTGTGGCGCGCTGACCTTCGTGATGGCGCTCGCCGCAGGCGGCCAACTGTGCGCGGCCCTGACGATCTCCCGGTCCGGCTTCTGGCTCGTCGCGCTCAAATCGCTGATCGTCTCCGCCTCCTGGGTCTTCGTCTACTACGCCATGCGCGCGCTGCCGCTCTCGATCGCGGCGCCGATCCGCGCCTCGGCGCCGCTCTGGACGCTCATCGGCGCAATCGCGCTCTTCCATGAGATCCCGACGCCGACACAGGCCGCCGGCATGGCCGCCATCCTCGCCGGCTACTGGCTGTTCTCCGCGGCGGGCAAGGCCGAGGGCATCCGTTTCACCCGCCACATCGGGGTTTTCTACGCGTTCGCCGGCACGCTGCTGGGCGCCGGTTCCGCGCTCTACGACAAGTACCTGCTGCGCTCCTGCGGCCTCGCGCGCAACACCCTGCAGCTCTGGTTCGCGTTCGATCTCGTCGTCATCCTCGGGCTCGGCCTGATCGCGCAGCGCGCCGCCGGGCTTCAGCGCACGCGTTTCACGTGGCGCTGGACAATCCCCGTCGTGGGAATCCTGCTCATGGCCGCCGACTGGTTCTATTTCGGCGCGCTCAGCGAAGACGGCGTGGCCATTTCCGTGCTATCGCTCATCCGCCGCTCGAACGTCGTGCTCTCCTTCGCCGCGGGCGTTCTCCTTTTCCACGAGCGCAACGTGCGCAAAAAGGGGGTGGCGCTCATCGCCGTCCTCGCCGGCGTCGCCCTGCTCTGCCTGGGCTGACGGCAGCGCGACTTCACCCGTACGCGCCGAAGCCGAAAAACCAATGCTTTTTCGCGAACCGGTACGCCCATGTGGTCTCGGGCATCGGTTCGCCGCCGTGATTGTGACAGCCGAGGGCGGGACGCGCCGCCAGCTCGTCGAAGAACTCTCCGCGCCCGCTGCTGTCCCAGGCGCCGCACCGCCGGGCCAGCGCCGACAGCGCCGCAGGGTGGTCCATCAGCACGCACCCGCGCGTCACCCCCGGCACCGTGCCGCGGAAGGCCGCCAGAAAGGGCGACTGCGTGACCGGCGTCACCACGCCCTGCTCCACGCTGACGCGGCAGTCGGAGCACTGCACCGGCGGACACGGCTCGACCTCGCCCCGCGCGTTGATGTGGTGGCTGATGCCGGTCGCTGCCGGACAGAGCGCCTCACCCTCGTGGTCCCAGTACGCGTCGATGATCACGGCCGACGCGCACCGCCTGCGCTGCGCCAGCAGAAATCGGCGCAAGCGCTTGACCCGCTCATCGTCCAGCGCCTCTTCGAAGCAAGGCTGCGGGCCCGAGGGACGGTAGATGTAGTACCAGACGTAGTGCGCGCCGCGCGCGACCATGCCGTCGAGGAACGCGGGCGTCACGACGTCGGCGAACGTGGAGGCCGACACGCTGGTCGCCACGCCCGCGATCAACCCGTTCCGGCGGCAGCTGGCCAGCGCCTCCAGCGCCGCGCCGTACGCCTTCTCGTCGCCGCGCCGCGCCGCATAAGCGTCTTGCCCGCCCTCGATGCTGATCAGCGGAGAGACGTTGCCGGCCCGGCGCAGCCGCCGCGCGATCCCGTCGTCCAGAAGCTGGCCGTTGGTGAAAAGCTGAAAATACGAATCCCGGTGGGCGTCGAAAAAATCCATGAGCCACGGCAGCAGCAGCGGCTCGCCGCCGAGAATGCCGAAGAAACGGCACCCCTGCGTGCGGCTCTCCGCGACGATCGCATGGAGCAGCTCCGGCGACATGTCGACCGGCTGCGGAACGCCGGTGGCCCAGCAGCCTTTGCAGACCAGATTGCAACGCTGCGTCACGCTGACGAACACGAACGGCGGAAAAACCGTCCCCTGCCGCTTGTCCCGCTCGAACCGCCGGATCGCCCGCAAGTTCCCGAGGCCGGCGCCGACCGCGAATTTCCACAGCAGACGCGGCGGCACCTCCAGCAGCATCCGGACCGGCAGCGGCAGAGCCTTCATTACAGCACCCCCGAATAAGTGACCCGGTCGATTTCCGCCTGCTCGAACTTGGAGGGGTCGATCAGCCGTTTTTTTTGGCGCCGCTCCGCCAGCACACGCAGGGGGTCATCCCCCAGCGCCTGCATCAGCGCCTCGCGCGTGCGGTGCACGGGGCTCTCGATCTCGCCGTTGAGCTCCGCCTCGGCGCAGAAAGGGAAGATCAGCGCCGCTTCGGGACAAAGCCGCGCGCAGGCCGGGCAGCCGGTCTTGCAGTTCAGCGGCGCACCCACGCGCACCTGCTCGGGCGCGGGCCGCCCCGTTTCCCGCCCGTACACCGAGAACAGGCAATAATCGTGGCACGTCCCGCATCCGGAGCAGCGCGCGCGGTCGATGACCGGATACCACGGCACGCCGTACTCGCGCTTCAGCGCCTCCCGGTCGAACGGCAAAGCCACCCACTCGATCGGCAACGCCCCTCCGGCGCCCGCGAAATCCAGCAGCGCCTGCGCGGCGCGCGGCCGCGAGCACCCGGCGACGACCCCGTCGCACGCCGACGACAGGCAGGCGGCGATCACGCCGTCTTGCGGGTGTAGCGCGTGCTCAGCCAGATCGTCCAGGCATAGCACCGACTCCGGCGCCACGCCCGCGCGCGCGGCCAGGACCGCCCGGCCGTCCACCAGCAGCCGATCGCGCGCCCCCAGAGACACGAGTATGATCTTTTTCACAGCACACTCTCCTTGGCCCGCTCCCGGTTGGCGCAGCCCGCGGGGGCCGCGCCAACGGCTCAGGCCCGGCCTCAGCGGATCTTCACCAGCACCACAAACAGCAACGGCGTGAGGAACGACTGGATCAGCACGAACCGCATCAGCACCTGTGCGTTGCTCCAATGCATGTTCTTGCGGCAGTGGTCGTGCAGCGGGAAACGGATGCTGTGGAGCAGCTTGATCAGCACCCACTGTTTGGACGCGGCCTCGGGCGAAAGCAGATGCGTGGGACGCACGTCAAAGCCGATGCGCCGGAAAGCGCGCAGCAGGATCAGCTTGAAGAGGCCCGTGCCGCCGTTGACCAGCACGACCGGCGAGACCACGAAAATCAGGAACGGGTTGCCCGCGGCCAACACCGCCACGCCCACCAGCATGCCGAGGAAGCGCGAGCCCGCATCGCCCATCAGCACGCGGCTGGGCTCGGCGTTGTGCCACAGGTATCCGGCCAGAGACCCGGCCACCGTCGCCACCAGAATCGCCCACCGCGCGCCGTCGGGATTGTGAGGGATCAGCAGGTAATCAGCGACCGGACGGTAGCCCACCACGCCGTAGAGAAGCCCCGCCAACGCGAAGAGCGACAGCAGCGTGAGCGAACCCGCCAGCCCGTCCACGCCGTCCGAACAGTTGGTGGCGTTCATCGTGAACCAGAGCAGCGCCGCCGAGCCGGGAATGTAGAGGAAGGGGGAAATCTCCACCGAGTGCTTTAAGAACGGCATCCACAGTTGCGAGCCCTGCCCCATGTAGAGGCAACAGGCGGCCGCCAGCGCCACCACCAGATCGAGCAGCCCCTTCTTGAACTCGCCCCACGGCAAACCGCTGCGGTCGTCCAGATAGCCGAAGAGCATGCTGAGATAGAGGCACACCACCACGCCCAGCTCCCAAACATCCATCGGCACATACAGGGCCATGACGGGCAGCAGCAGCAGGGACAACAGAAATCCCGCGCCGGTCGGCTTGCCCGCCGATTTCGCCCCGCCGTCCGCCGCCAGCAGTTTGCCGCGGTCGGTCGGCAGCCGGCTCCACAGTCGCGGCAGAAAGCTCCAGATGATCAGGCCGGCCGTCAGCGTGCCCGCCGCCAGCAGCATCAGGTGCGACGAGAACAGACGGAAGGGACCCCATAGGGTCGTGAGATAAGGCGCAATCCAGTACAGCATCGCAGCGTCCTCGAAAAAAGCCGTTAACGGAGCAACTTCACCTGCCGCGCCATGGCCGCGATGTGCGCGGGCGTGGTGCCGCAACAGCCGCCGATGACCGATGCGCCGGCCTCGACCAGACGGCCGACCTTCTGGGCCATCTCTTCCGGCGATTCGGGGAAGACCGTCGCGCCGTTCACGAGCTCGGGCATGCCCGCGTTGGGCATCGCGATCAGCGGCACCGGCGCGACCGCGCGGAGCCGCCTGATGATCGCGATCATGTGGTCCGGCCCCGTGCCGCAGTTCGAGCCGATGATCTGCGCACCCGCCGCCAGAGCCTGTTCGGCGAACTGCTCCGGCGTCACGCCCATCATCGACGCGTAGCCGCCATCCGGCTGGGGATCGAACGTGAAGCTGGCCAGACAGGTCAGACCGGTGTTCTCGCGCACCGCGCGGACCGCCACGCAGCACTCCTCGATCGCCATCATCGTCTCGACGATCACGGCGTCCGCGCCGCCCGCCTCGAACGCGCGGGCCTGCGCCGCGAACGCCTCATAGAACGACGCTTCGGCCTCGTCGCCGTACGGCTCCATGAACATGCCGGTCGGCCCCATGCTGGCCATCACGCACTGCGAATCGCCCGCCACCTCACGCGCCAGCGCCGCGCCAGCGCGGTTGATCGCGGCCACCTCGCCGTCCAGGCCGTAATGGGACAGCTTGTAGCGGTTGCCGCCAAAGGTATTGGTCTCGACGATCTGGCTGCCCGCGTCGCGATACGCCTGATACACCGACCGCACAAGACCGGGCTTATCCAGGCACCACTTTTCCGGGCATTCGCCGGGCGCAAGCCCCAGCGCATGAAGCTGCGTGCCCATGCCGCCGTCGCAAATCAGAAGCTCAGTCTTCGCCCGTTCCTCAAGCCGTTGCATCGTCACCTCGTATTTTCACGTACCCAAACGTTGTTCCGCCGTTCTCCGGACCCCGAATGCGGTTCAGAACGGGGACATGATACCAAACACCCCGACGCGGGATAAAGCGCCAATAAAAAAGGGTGTCGCACAAACGTGCGGCACCCTCAAAAAGAGATCGCCGATCCAGCAATTACTTGCTGAGCACGGCATCTTTGGCGGCTTTCGCCAGACGGAACTTCGCGACCGTCTTCGCCGGGATCTTGATCGTCGCGCCCGTAGCCGGATTACGGCCAGTGCGTGCAGGACGCTTGACCTTGATCAGTTTGCCCAAACCGGGCAGCATGATGCCCTTCGGATCTTTCGCTCCAGCGTAAGCGACCGCGAGCAGCGTCTCATAAACCGTTCCAGCCTGCTTCTTGCTGATCTCAGCAGCCGCGGCCAGGGCGGCCATGATTTCGCTTTTCGTCTTCGGCGTTGCCTTTTTAGCCATAAGTTAACTCCTTTTTTTGCAGGGAAACAAACCCCACAACGATTCACAACATAGTCGTTTTTTCCTAAGAAGCAACACCAAAAATGAAAAAAGCCCAAGATTTTTTCATTCTTCCCGCTTGCGTTTTCCGAGGCAGGTCTCGCATTTTTCTGCTTTCGCGCTCAATGGCGCGGATGGAATTGCGCATGCGTGCGCGCCACGTGGCCCTCATCCACGTGTGTATAAATCTGTGTGGTGGCAATATCCGCGTGTCCCAGCATTTCTTGAATCGCGCGGATCTGCGCGCCGTGCGCCAGCAGGTGGCTGGCGAAGCAATGCCGCAGGACATGCGGGGAGAGCGAAACGCCGATGCGCGCGGCACGTGCGCGCTTCTCCAGCATGACGTACACGCCCTGGCGCGTGAACGGCGCGCCGTGCCGCGTCAGGAAAAGGCACGTCGCCGAGGTGTCGCCGCGCGCGAAACGGGGCCGCGCCTGTGCGAGGTAGCGCCGGATCCATTCCGCGGCCGCGCCGCCCAAGGGGATCACCCGCTGCTTGTCGCCTTTCCCGATACACCGCACGATGCCATCGTCCAGCCGCACGTCGCCGACGCGCAGGCTCGTCACCTCCGACACGCGCAGGCCGCAGGCGTAAAAGAGCTCCAGCATACAGCGGTCGCGCACGTCGTAAGCGGAAGCGCCCGCGACCGACCCGATGAGCCGGGCAACATCCGCCTCCGAAAGCGTGCGCGGCAACGCCCGGCCTTTTGCGGGCGACGCCATCACCTCCACGACGTTGCCGGGCACATGGCCTTCCGCACACAGGAACGCGAACAGGACCTTGATGGCGATCAGCCGACGCGCCCGCGTCGTGACGCGTTTCCCCTGCCGACGCTGGTCCTCCAGAAAAGCCGCAACGTGCTCGCGCGTGACTTGGCGGAAGGCGCTGACTCCGCATTTCGCCTCGAGAAACGCGACGAAGAAAAACAGGTCGGATTCATAGGCGGCGCGGGTGTTTTCAGAAAGCCCCCGCTCATAGGCGATGTGGTCGAGGAACTGTGCGACCTGCCCGCGCATAAGGTCACCGGCCTATTTCGCCGCGCCCTTGTGAATCGCGGAGATCTTGTTCGCGTCATACCCGGCTTCGGCGATGGCGATCTCGATGTTTTTGTGCGCGATCTGCATGGAGTCGTAACGCACCTTGACGGTGTGGCTCGGCACATCGTAGACCGTCTTTTCTTTGTCCACTCCGCCGAGCGTCGCCAACGCCGCGCGGACCCGCTGCACGTCCGCTTCGCTGGACATGGCCGGGACGTTGACCGTCATCTCGCGGACGTCGGAAACGCGGCAGCCGGCCACCAAAACGCCCATGAGCGCAAACAGTGAAAGCACGTATTTCATGCGGTTATGATAACGGAAGCGGCACGCGACCCGCAAACGGAAACTTCGCGGAATCGCCCCCTTGCCGGAAATCCGGGCAGGCTGTACACTGCTGTCATGTCGTTCTCGAAATCCGTCTTCCTGTTTCCCCGACCGCTCGGGATGCTCGCAGCCGCCTTCGCCGTTGCCAGCCTGTGCGGTTGTGCCGCGATGCGCTTCAAACCCATCCGCGAAAGCCAATTCATCAACATGGACGCGGAGCGCGTGCAGGTGGAATACGGCGAGGAGAAGCGCACGGAGACCATGCCCAACGGGCTGGTCTGCACCTTCGACGGCAAGGTGCGGGTGGTCCTGCCCGATGGCAAGCGGATCGTCCTCTATCAGGCGTTCACCGCAGCCGGCGTGCGTTACGTCTCGGAAGACAAGCGATACGAGTTCTACGAGAAGGGGCCCTATTGCATCGTGCGTCACCGCGGCGCCACGATCTTCGAGGGCGTCTTCTGTCACAAGTGAAGCGGCTTTCGCGCGGTCACCAGCCAATGCGGCATGGGCGGCGGAACGGGATGCGTCTCCCACGCCTCAAAACCCGCTTCGCGCAGCCACGCGTGCAGCTCTCCGTCTGAAAAAACCCAGCCGTTGTGCGTGGTCAACGCCATGTTCACCGCGAACAGCGCCGAGAACGCCGGCCGCGTGTGCGTCGCGTCGGTCATCATGTCCAAGACAAAAATCCGCCCGCCCGGCTTGAGCGCCGCGCCCGCGCGTTTGAGAATCGACACGATCATTTCCGGCGTTTCTTGATGCAATGCGCCGAAGATCGTCACCGCGTCATAGGCCTCCGCCTCATAGGTGTCGGCGTGGTAGTCGCCGGCGCGGCAGGTCACGCGGGAGGCCATGTCCGCCGCAGCCACCAGCTCGGAGGCCACCGCCGACACCGCCGGCAAATCGCAGGTGACGCACGTGAGCTCCGGATAGGCCTGCGCCATCAGCACCGCGTACGTTCCCGGACCGCCGGCCAGATCCAGCAGGCGCCCGCATCCGCGCAGGTCCAGCATCGGCACCACCGCTCTTCCGATCCCCAGCGCGCGCCCGTGCATCGCCAGCACGAAGCGGCGCGTGCGGCCGGCATCCTCGCCGAGATGCGTTTCCGGCGTCTCGACCGGCTTGCCGCTCTTGACCAGTTCGGCCAACCGCCCCCACGCCGGATACACGTCGCGGTTGTAGCGCACCGCGCGCGTCAGGTCGTGCGGCGCGCCGGACACCAAGGCCGCCGCGCCCGCCGCCGTGTTGGCGTACGTCTCGCGCTCTTTGCGCAAAAGCCCCGTGGCCACGCAGGCGTCCAGCAGCAGCCGCACGCCGCGCGAATCGAGCCCGGAGAGTTCCGCGAGCGTTTCCGCACCGCACCGGCCGCCTTCGCGCGCGATCAGCGAAAAAACGTCGGTCTCCAACGCCGCGAACAGCACCGCCGAACCGTAATAGGCACTGGCGAGTCCGACGATTCCCTGCAAAGAAAGCTCATTCTCCATTTCCATTTCCCCCGGCAGCCGTTCTGCCCTTCAAGCGCATCCATCCCAGGCACAGACCCGAAAGCGCCATCGAGGCCGCGAAAGCAGGAATGAACGAATCGGAAAGTCTTCCCCACGCGCCCACCGCCGCGTAGACCGCCGAAACGGCCACGTTGCCGACCGCGGTCACCGCCAACGTCTGCGGGAAAGATCGGCGCGAAAGCCCGCTGAAAACGACCGAGGCCTCAGCCAGCACGGGGACCGGGCGCAGCGCGAGCAGAAGCCAGGCGCCGTGCCGCTGCTGAAACGCCTGCAGCATGGCGACCTCGTTTTTTCCGATCAGCCGTTCGGCGGGCGAGGACGCATAGCGCCCGATCAGATAGCCGGCGACCGTCGAGATCGACATACCCGCAAACGAGGCGCCGGCGCCGCACGCGAAGCCGAGCGTCATGCCGCAGGCCGTGCTGACCAGGCTGGAAGGCACGGGGACGAGGATGTCCGACGCCAGCAACAGCGTGAGCAGCAGGCCGGTCACGAAGCGCCTCGTTTCAGCCTGCTCGATCAGGTGCCCCGTCCAGGCGTTGATCGTTTCGCCGAACATCAGGAAGGGGACGATGATGGCCAGCATCACGGCCAGCAGCAGCCCGATCGTCCGGCAGGGAATCTTGCGGTCCGCCCTCACACGCGTCTATCCCTTCGGTTCCCGGTGCGTTAAATAGTCGCTCAGGTTCTCGCGCGCCTTCTCGAGCATGGCCAGCCGTTCGCGGCGCACCATCCTGAACGGCAGGAACTCGCCGAGCGGCCGCAGCAGGTTGGCCATGCGGTCGCCGTTGATCTCGATCATCGCCGGACAGCCTCCGATCTTCTCGAAGATCCCCAGCAGCCGATCCGGGACCTGCGCCCACATCTGCGCGATTCCCTCCGTGGCCTGAAGCAGATCCCCGGCGATGATAAGTCCGCTCTGAGCATCGACCGCAAGCAGGACGTACGTCGTCTGCGGGCGCTGCCCGTCCGGGCGGACCGTCAACGGCGTAAACACCAAATCGAGCTGCACCGTCCGCGGCAGCAACGGCAGGGCCCGGATCGACTTCAGCCGCTTGGATTCGAGCCGGACCTCCACCTCTTCGTCCCCGACCTCTTTCACGGGAACCCAGGTGTCCTGCCACGCCCCCTGCAGATCCTGTTTGCGCATCAGAATCTCGCGGGGGAAGCGGTCTTTGAGCAGCATGCCATCCGACTCCACGCGCATCGCCATGCCGAACGCCTGATACAGGGCCGCCTCCAAAACGTCCCGTTCCCGCGCATCCGGCAGCCAGGGATGATACCCCGGAATGATCGAGCGGAAAACCGGCGTGCCGCACGCGTCGTCCGCCGTGCGCTGGAGCGACTCCAGAAAACGTTGCTCGTGCTCGAACAGCAGTTCCCTGCTGACATACAGCAGTTCGATCATGTGGATTTCCAGCAGCCACGTCGCGCCCTGCTTGGACGGATCGGCCAGCCGCGTCACCAGATCATAAAACGCCTTCCAGCCCAAAAGGAAGCGGACGCTCCTTTGCGCCTTGGGCTGTCCTCCGAAAACCACAAAACAGGGCTCCTCCATTCCGGGGAACATCATTCCGAAACAGTCGGCGACCCCCATCCACTGCCAGGGATCGAGCCGATCCAGACGCTCGGCCGTCGCATACAGCCGTTGCCACTGCGCCTTGTCTTGACGTGTCATTCGTTGAGAGGCCATACCATTATCCGGAATCACTAGCGGCGGCGCATGTTCACGTCTCCGCCGGAAATGCCGTTACAGTAGCGGATTGTCCGAAACGTCTCAAGTTCAAAGGGACGCCCTGTTCTTGCCGAACGCCTCCAAGGCCCAGACCAGCGGATACAGCCTCTCGTGATACCACAGCAGCGAGAAATACAACCCGATCGGCGCAGGCCTTTCCGCGCCCTCCGCCCAATGGGCCGCCAGCCAGCCGCAGCCGCGCCGTACCGCCGCCGCAGACGTTGCGCCGCCCCCCGTCAGCGCGATCACCGCGAGTCCCGTCTCTTCGGCGGTCGCCCCGCTTCCCATTCCCCAGCCGCCGTCCGCATGCTGCGCCGCAACCAGCCACTGCGCCCCTCGCGCCAGCGGCGCCCCGATCCCGAGCGCCCCGCCGCGAGCGCCCAACTCGCGCTGCGCGGCGCGCAGCGCATCCACCACCCGAGCCGTGCCGACCACAGAGTTCGTGCCGCCCGCCGCCTGCTGATGGCCGAACCACAGCGGCAACCAGCTTCCATCCGCCGCCTGCGTCCGCGACAGATAGCGCACCAGTTTATCGGCGGCGCCAAACACGCGCCCGGCATCCCCCGCTTCCGGCCCGCACCATGCCGCGAGCGCCGCAAGCGCGTGCGCGCTGATGTCCGGACAGCTCCGGTCGAACGGCAAGCGCCCCCATCCCCTGCAAAAAGTCGGCATCCCGCCGTCCGCATTCTGCAGCCCGAGCAGCCAGCGCACGCCAGTGCGAACCGCCCCCGACACATCCGTCACGCAGCCCGCTTCTTTCAAGCGCTTAAGCGCGATCAACGCGCCGGCGGTGTCGTCCGCGTCCGGCACTCCGCCCGGCAGGTCCGTCCAAGCCCAGCCGCCCGGCCGCGCCCCAGTAAACGGATGTTTCGACTTCGTTTGGTTTCTCACCAGCCACTCCGCGATCTTTCCGCGATCTTCAGCGCCAACGGCATCCGCGAGCCCCCGTACCGCAAGCGTCGTCACCCACGTCCGCAGGTTGGAGTCGATCGCCCAGCAGCCTTCAGGCCGCGCCGAGTTCCTCAGAAAAAGCAACGCCTTTTGCGTCACGGGATGGGCTCCATAGCCCGCCTGACGCAAGGCGAGGCTGACGAACGCCGTCAGCGGGATCGCATCCAGAAAGCCGCCGTGCGCAGGCTGCAGCCGCTCCAGGCGCCGCAGCAGCGGCCCGGCGAACAGACGCCCCCACGCCCGCCGACCGCGCGAACGCGCCGCGCAGACGTGCCGGCAAAGACCGATCGAAATCAGCGCCGGCAGCGCGTAACTCACCACTTGGAGCCTGAAGAAGCGGTACCAACGCTGCGGCAGCAGCGCCATGAGAAAAGGAAGCGGCGGCACGCTCCGCCATGCGGAAGCATCGTTCCCGCACATCGCCAGAAAGGCCAAGATCGGCACCGCGAAGGTGCGGTCCTTGCCGTAAACCCGCGTCAGGGCTCGCAAAACCGCCGCCGAGTCCAGCGAGCCGGCGCGTTCCGTGACCCAGCTTTCCGCGCGCCTCAGGGTCTCTCCCGCCCGGCACGTTCCGGGGTTCCGGTTTCCGATTTTTCTCAGCGCAGCCGCAGCGACCAGCGACGTGCTCAGGTTGGAGACGCTCTCCGTCGTGTCGCCCCACCCGCCGTCGTCGTTGACGTGCGCGGCCAGCCATGCCGCACCCGCCTCAGCCAGAGCCTGGTCCTGCGCCGCGCCGCCGTCGAGCGCGGTCACGGCCAACGCCGTCCCCAGCGCGCTGGCCGCAAGCTCACCCGTCCAGACGCCGGTCATCGGATCCCGCAACGCCAAGACCCGTTTCAGCACCTCCGCGTACGCCTCCATCACGATGTCCATGCGGTGAAGCTTACCCGATTGCCGGCCGCTCCAGAAAGCGCAATCTGAGGCAGACGGAGACCGCGCGCGCCCGCCGGCCCTCATCAGAACCGGCCCAGCCGGCGAAGAGGACGAGGCGGCACAAGCCTTGCCCCGGACGAAACGGAACAGGGGAGTATTTCGCGGGCTTGACGATTTTTGAGATTGAACTTTTCAAAAATTGGACTACTTTAAATGACAATACTCTTATCAATATGTCGATAGTTGCATGAAAGGTGGTCCTCATGAATGCTCATGCCCGCGCGCGTGGTTTCTGCCGTTTTGTTTTGCGCCATTCGCACCCCGCCCTACTCTGTTCGCTTATCACTATTCCCGCATTCTCCCTGCCCCCGCCCCTGCGCGTCATGCCGCTCGGCGACTCGATCACCTACGGAGCCAACAACGACGGCGTCGGCGGCGGCTACCGCTATCCTCTCTACGTCGCGTTGACCAACGCGGGCTACAACATTGATTTTATCGGCACCCAAACCTCCATCCCCCACGCCGGCCTCGGCGCGGAGATCAACCACGAGGGACACAGCGGCTGGCATGTCTCCGCCGCCAGCAACGGCCTCTACGAGAATATCCTCTCTTGGCTCTCGCAGATCGCCGACCCCGACGTGGTCCTCGTCCACATCGGCACGAACGACACCGGCGACGCCCCGAATTACCCCAACACCATCAACGAACTCGACGCGCTCATCTCCCGCATCGCCGCCGCCCGCCCCTATGCGCACATTATCGTCACCACGCTGCTGAAGCGCGGCGCGGACGACACGGACTCCCGGTACGTGCTGATCAACACCTACTTCAACCCGTACGTCGAGGACGTCGTCGATGCTCACAAAGCGGCCGGCCGCCGCGTCCACTTCCTCGACATGCACGCCTACCTTGAGCGGACGGACATGTACGACAACCTCCACCCGAACAATGCCGGCTACGGCAAGATGGCGGCCGCGTGGTTCCCCGCCGTCACCAACATCGTCACCCCCTACGGCGACCTCGTCCCGCCCGCCGTCGCGACCCTCAAAACCGCCTCGGCAAACACGCTCACCGTCACGTTCTCCAAACCCATCGACCTTGCCGCATCTGCTGCCGTCACCAATGCCGCCTCATGGAGTGTTTCCCCCGCCGGCGCCGTCACCGCCGTCTCCGCGCTCTCCTCTGACCAGCGCACCGTCACCCTCACCCTTTCGGGACTCGCCCCGGCAACCGTCTCCACGCTCGCCTTCACCGGAACCGTCACCGACCTCGTCCCCGCGACGCGCGGAGGCCCCTTCACAACCTCGCTGTCCGGCTCGGTCGGCACCTTCTACGCGTCCAACGTACGCGCCTGGACCGGCCTCGGTTTCGACGCCGCCTGGTCGAGCGTCTCAAACTGGACCGGCAACGCCACCCCGACCTCAGCGGACACCGCGCTGTTCACCGGCAACGGCAACAACCGAACCAACCTCACGCTCGGCAGCGGCGCGACCGCTGCCGGACTCACTTTCGTTTCAGATGCCGCCGCCTATACGGTCGGCCTCCCCAGCGAGACGTTGTCCCTCGCCGCCAACGCCGCGCTGACCCTCGCCGCCGGTTCGGCCAACAGCCAGAGCGTCGCCGCCAAACTCCTCGTCGGCGGCAACCTCAGCGTCTACAACAACGAGTCGACCAAGACCCTCACCCTCAACTATACTAACAACGCCAGCCGCAACATTTACATCTACGGCAACGGTCCCGTCACCTTCGACACGCTCCGCCGCCCGGCCGGAACAGAAACCAACGACACCAACTATATCTATGTCCATCTCCGTTCCCCCGCCCCCGTCACCTGCACCGGCCCCATTACGATCGGCCAGCTCTGGAAAGACAGTTCTTATCCGCCCAGCGAACTCATCTTGGCCCCGCACACCACCAACATCTTCTGCCGCAACGACTGGGAATTCGCCCTCTCAGGCGCCACCATCTCCGGCGGCGAAGGCACGGTCCTGCGCCTCCTCCACGCCCAGGCGAACACCCCGGCCGCCATCGCCCTGCAGACCGTCAACCCCGTCACCATCTCCGTGCGCCTCGAGTGCCCCACCGGCCTGGCCACCTTGAACAAGGGCGGCGGCGGATGGACCCGCGGCACCCTCATTCTGAGCTACCCCGACAACCAGATCGACAGCGCCATCACCATCGACCGCGGCAACTGTTTCCAAGTGCCCTTCCTCGCCCCCAACGGGACGCCGAACCCCCTCGGCTCCTGCGCGAACTTCAACTTCGCCAACCCGAGCGACGGCGGCGTCTACGCCCGACTGCGCGTCACCGGTTCCTCAGCCTCATCCACTGACAAAGCCTTCACCGTCGACAAAGACCGCGGCGTCATCGAGACCTCCGGAACCGGCACCCTCGCGCTCACAGGCCCCTTCACTGGCGCGGGCACGTTCGGCTTTGACGCCTATGGCGACATCACGCTTGCCGGCGTCCGCTCCGGCTCCGGCGGTCTCGCCAAGATGGGCGCAGGCACACTCACCCTGACCGCCGTCAACACCCACACCGGCACAAACTTCATCGAGGGCGGCACGCTCGTCCTTCCTGCAGGAGCCGCGCTCGGCTCAGGCCCGCTCGTGCTCAGCGGCGGCACGCTCTCCCTGAACCCCGGAGCATCCGACGGCTATTCCGCCGCCCTTTCCGCCACCCTGCTCACGGCCCCGTCCCGACTGCTTGTCCCCGCCGCGGCCACGGCATCATCGGTCACGCTCGCCTCGCTCGCCCTCAATGGCAACACGCTCTCCGTCAACGCCCCGTCGGCCGGTACCGCCGCAAACCGCATCTTCATCACCGGCCTCTCCGACGGCCCCGTGAGCGGGATCATCCTCAACGGCGGCCCCGCGCAATACAGCGCCGCAGGCGGCCTCGCGCCGCGCACGCTGCCCTCGGTTCCCGTGACGGGCGACACGTTGCCCGACTCCGCCGGCTCCGCCGCGACGGCCGATACCGCCCCCGCCGGCAACCTGTCCATCGCCGCGCCCCTGACCACGCTCGGACAGTTCAGCTACACGGCCGCTACCCCCGCCACGCTCGACCTCGGCGGCGGCATCCTCGCCCTCGATTACCTCAACGCCTCGCCGTCCGCACTCGCCGTCGTCAACGGCACCCTCACCGCACCAGGCGCAACCGCCAACATCGTCTACCCCGGTCTGCGCACCGTCAACATCGTCCCGCTCACCTCGGACGCGGCGACCGGCCTCTCCACCTCCAAGACCTACTCGCACCTCATCGATTTCGGCAACCAGGCGGCCGCCACCATCAACGGCGTGGCCTTCATCCAAGGCGCGGCCAACGGCACCGGCACCGGTTATTCCGGGTTCCCTAACGGCAACTGGTACGACGGCTTCAACGCCTGGACCAACACGCTGCCGCCGGAGACCTGCTCCGGCCTGCGGCAGCTTCTCCGCGACATGAACTACGCCGGAGACTGGACCGGCCAGCTCACCGGCCTCACCCCCGGGGCGATCTACGAGGTTACCCTCTATTTCCGCGCCTGGGACGCGCCGCCCTCGACCCAGGAACGCCGTTGCCTCTACCGGTTCTACTCGGCCTCCGCCGCGCTAGCGGACGCCGCCATCATTTACGCGAGCCAGCCCAACTCCGCCAACGCGATCGTCTACCGCTACATGGCCCCGTCCAGCGGCACCCTCAAAATAGCCGTGAACGCCGTGGCCACTTCCGGCAATGTTCAAAGCGGATGTTTCGGCCTGTCAAACGAGCGGCTCGCCGCCGCCTCGGGCACCCCGCCCACGTCCGGCTCCATCGCGCTCTCCGGCCCCCTCAGCATTTCCGCCGCCCTCGCCGACAACGGCGCGCCCACCGCGCTCGCCATCTCCGGCACCGACGCGATGACGCTCTCAGGCCCGGTCTCCCTGACCGGCCCCGCCCGCCTTGACGCGCCGCTCACGCTCGCGCCCGCCGCAACGGTCACGCAAGCCTTTAACGGCCCCGTCTCGGGCCCTGCGCCCCTGACCCAGCATGGCGCGGGGCGGGCCATCCTCAACACGGCCAATCCCGCCTTCACCGGCCCGGTGACCGTCTCCAACGGCGTCCTCGAAATCGGCCACTCCCAGTCGCTCGGGGCATCCACTAAACCAGACGTAACCGTCGCTGAGGGCGGCGCGCTCGCCGTCGGCCAGGTTCCCAACAACGCGATCACCCTGGCCAAGACCGTCACGATCGCCGGTAGCGGGCCGGACGGTCTCGGTGCCCTGCGCATGGATTACGATGCCCAACAGGTCAACGCCTTCAAATCCGTCGCGCTCACGGATAACGCCGCCGTCGGCGGCAGCGGCCCGACGCCGCTCCCTTACAGCGGTTCACGCGGCCGTTTCGACATCCGCAACGGCACGCTTGATTTCGGCGGGCACGTGCTCAGCAAAGTCGGCTCCAGTTCGTTCGTCATCACCTCTACCAAAGCCACAGGCGCGCCCCTCGGCACGGCCCTCAACATTCAAAGCGGCGTCCTGGGACTCGAAGGCAACACCGACCTCGGAGGTTCGTCCGCAAACACGGCGTCCGTCGCCGAAGGCGCGAGTCTCGACTTGTGCAACCTCGTTCTTCCCGTCAACTGGACCCTGGCGCTCACGAACGGAGCGCATCTCGCCGTACGCGCGGGCGGCACCAACCACAACGTCTGGGCCGGCCCCGTCACCCTCGCGGCAGGACAGGCCATCCTCGACGGGCAGAATTCGTACTCGCACCACACCCTCGCGGGCGAAATCTCCGGCCCCGGCGGGCTCCTCAAATCCCTCGGCGGCTACACCTACCTGCGCAACCCGGCCAACACCTACGCCGGCCTCACCACCGTCACCAACTCGCTGCTCCATGCCTACGCGCCCGGCTCCGTCCCGAACGTCTCCGACTCTCTGACGGTCTCAGGCAACGGCGAGTTTGCCGTCCGCCAGGCCGCCGACGGCTGGTCGCTCGCGCAGATTGAGGCGCTCGCCTCGTCGGGCGCCTTCCAGTCCCGCGCCGCCTATCTCGGCATCGACACCGCCGAAGCCGACCTCACCTACACCGCCGACTGGCCCGCCACCGGCCTCGCCAAGCTCGGGTCCTGCGCCCTCACGCTCACGGGCACGTGGCCTTCCCCCTCCGGCCTCCGCGTCCATGACGGCACGCTCGACCTCAATGGCTTCAACGGCGGGAGCCTCGATCTCGGCACCTACGGCGTGCAGGTCGGCTTCGACAACTGGGCCGCCTCCTGCGGCCTCCTCCCGCTCTCCGGCAACACCTCGATCACGACCCTCGACTCCGGCTACTACCGCGGCCAGCCCAGCATCGGCGTCGGCACCCTCGGCTCCTCGCGCGGCGTCCTGAGGCTG
>DAOPZC010000052.1:0-35311 GCA_035353175.1 Kiritimatiellia bacterium
CTGCGGCATCACGCAGATGGACGCGAGCAGCAATATCGCGATCAAGGGCTACAGCGATTTCGAAAGCGAGTCGCACCAGGAAAAAGACCGCCAGCAGTTCGTGCTCTCCGACAACCGCACGCTGGAAGAGGTGATCGCTCACCTGGCGCGCGAAGGCATCATCACCTCGTTCTGCACGGCCGGCTACCGCTGCGGGCGGACGGGCGGCTGCATCATGGATGCGCTCAAGACCGGCAAAGAAGGCAAGTTCTGCAAAATCAACGCGGTCCTCACGTTCCGCGAGTGGCTGGACGATTTCGCCAGCGCCGCGACGCGCGCCCTGTGCGAGCCGGTGCTGAACAAGGAGCTGGCCGCGATCGAGACCAACCTCCCGAAGTTCTATCCGACCGTGAAGGAACACTACGACCGCATCTGCAAGGGCGAGCGGGACCTCTTTTTCTAAATCATGCTGCTGCTTTTCATCAAGATGCTTCCGCTGGTCTTGTTGACGCTCGCGGGATATGCGCTCAACAAGTTGAGGTGGATCGACGCGGCGTTCAACCGGCAGTTGTCGCTGGTGATGCTGAACGTTTTCTACCCGTGCCTCATCGTCAGCTCCATCGTGCGCAACTTCACGTGGGAGACGCTGCTGCGAAACTGGACGATGCCGGCCGGCGCCGTGTTCATTCTGGTGACGGGCTGGCTGGTCGGCTTTTTCACGCTGCCGCTTTTGAAACGGCAGACGGAAGCGACGCGCCGGTGCTACCACTTTATCTGCCTGATGAACAACTACTCGTTCCTGCCGATCCTGATGGGCGCGGCGCTGTGGGGCGAGAAGGCCGTGGCGCTGGTGATCTTCTCCGGCCTCGGTTCCGAGCTGTGCGTCTGGACGCTGGGCGTGAAGGCGCTCACGGGGCAGAAGCTGGACAAGGGGTTCCTCAAACATTTGGCGAGTGTGCCGATGCTGGCGTTGCTCTTTTCGTGCGGCCTCCTGGCCGTGCGGGCGTGGGCGGAGAAATATGGGGTTGCGCCGGGGCCGGAGACCGTCACGCGCGCGTTCCTTGGCACGCTGCTGGAGACGTGCCGCATGGCGGGCGGCGCGACCATTCCCGCGTCGGCCCTGATCTGCGGCGCGCGCATCGCGATGCTGCATCCCGGACGGCTCTTGTCGCCCCTGATGGTCGGCACCAGCCTGCTGCGCCTCGTGGCGATTCCGGCGCTGTGCATCGGCGGACTGGCGCTGGTGCCGTTGCCGCAGGACGTGCGGCGCGTGCTGGTCCTGATCGCCGTGATGCCCGCCGCCATGGCGAGCGTGACGCTGGCCGAGGCGTTCGACAGCGACGCGGATTTCTCGGCGGCCGCGATTCTCGTGACGCACGTCGTGTGCCTCGTCACCATCCCGCTCTGGCTGCATTTCGTGCTCTAGCGGAATGATTTCCGAGGCGTCACCCCGCGCCAAAGGCGTGGTTCAGAAGATAGCCGATGCCGAACGAGATGGCCGCCACGCCGGTGGAGATGCCGGCCATGAGAAGAAAGTTTCTGCGGAAGGGGACGTCCTTGGCCACGCTGAGATAAAAGTTGAAGAGTGCGATGATGCCGAGCGCGGAGGACAGCATGATGGCCAGGGCAACCTTGACGTTGGGCAAAATCAGGTAAGGCAGGATCAGGACGACGACCGTACAGACGTAGGCGATGCCCGTATAACAAGCTGTTTTGCCCGGGTGGCGGTCTGATGCAGCCCCGTCCGCCCTTGCCGAGAGAAAGGCCGAGGCGGCCATGGACATGGCGGCGGCCAGGCCGGTGATGAGTCCGGTCATGGCGATGAGGCGGGAGCCGCTGAGCGCGAAGGTGAAGCCCGCCAGCGCGCCGGTGAGCTCGACCAGCGCGTCGTTCAGGCCCAGCACGATGGCCCCCATGTAGTTGAGCCGCTCGTCGTCCAGCAGAGAGAGCAGGGCGGCCTCGTGCCCTTCCTCCTCTTGCGCGATGCGCGCGAAGTCGGGGAGGGCCGTGGCGAGCGAGCGGTACGCCTCGCCCGCGCGGATTTCGCCTTTTTCCATGAACTTGAGACCGAAGGTCAGCCCGAAGGCCCGTGCGGCCAGGACCATGCGTGCGGCTTTGAAGAGGGCGGGGCTGCCTTTTTCTCCAAGGAGGGCTTCGAGTTGGACGGCGTGGCCGCGCTCGTCGTTGGCGATGCGCGCCAGCAGGTCCCGGTTGTGGCCGGCGGGAAGGCGTTGCGCCAGGCGCGTGTAGACAATGGCTTCCGTCAGTTCGTTGCGGAGTTGGTTGCGCAGAAAGGCCTTCTGTGATGTTGTAAGGGGAGCGTTCATGCGGGCGAAGTATAATGCGGTGCCGGTGTCGACGGCCAGCATTTTCAGTTTTGTCAGATTTTCGCGGATTGGCCTTGCAAAGAGTGGGGGTGATCGGCTAAAGTACACCCCGTTTTTCCGCTCGGGTGGTGGAATGGCAGACACGTATGTTTGAGGGGCATATGCCGAAAGGCATGGGGGTTCGAGTCCCCCCCCGAGCACCATCTTGAAAGCCGCGCAATGAGTTGTAAATCAACACGTTGCGCGGCTTTTTATTTTCAGAAACAGGTGGCTGTCGTGTGGCTTGACGGTTTTCTTAGAAATGTTTAAACAACAGAGCCGGAGCGGAGGGTTAGCCGAGGTGCCCGATAATGCCCTACAGCCCATTGCCCGTTGCCTGTTGCGTATTGCCCACTGCGTATTGCGTATTGCCCATTGCCTGTTGCGTATTGTCTACAGCCTATTTCCCGACCTGCTCCTTCACGGCCGCATCACGCTCGGCGGTGACTGACGTCACCTGGCCTTTCAGCGTGTCCCGCTCCGTCCGCACGGTATCGCGCTCGCCTGTGACGCGCGCCAAATCCCCTGCCGCCTTCCGGTCTCCGTCCTCCGACCTCTGGCCTCCCTTTTTCTCTGCGGCGGCCTTATCCTCAGCGGCCTTGTGGTCCGCCTCGGCTTTGTCGGCAGCCTTTCTGTCGGCTTCGGCTTTTCAGCGGCGGCTTTCTTTTCCTCTGTCATGGTTAAGTCTCCCTAGGCGCTCACTTTAGCGCCCTCAATTACTGGGGAAAGAATGTTCCCTTGGAGAAGTTTTAAAGTTCGTGAGTTCTGAAGTTCGACAGTGAGAGAGGCGAGGAGAACGGTTGTAATCGGGCTTGAAGCAAGGCGGGGCGTGTGTTAACGTTCAGATATGTTTAAGAGCAAGGCGACGGATGCGGCTGTCGTTTTGATTCCTTAATAATAATTACTATTATGAACGTAAAGGCTTTCCTGTGCGTCGTAAGTGAGCGGTTTGCGGTAATATTGGAGTAAAATGAAATGGTTTGACCTTGCAGTTTGTCCTCAATTCTCGTGGCCTAATAGCCAAGTCGAAATCTCGTTCGAAGGTTACAGAATTGTCCTCCAACCTCGGCGGAAAGATGCTGAGAATGAAATTGAATTGGCCGCGACTGTGTCGGTGTTTGATCCGAACGGAATATCTTTCGAAAAAGGGGGCACGGTCGCGAGTAAATTTCTTAGCCGCTTGGCATGGTCTCGCGACGGGGGAGTTGTTGAATTGTTTTCTGCGGGTTCAAACTTTTTAGAAAGACCTGGGCGACTTGGCCAAAGTGCTTACCCAAGTTCGGGATGGGCTCAGGTTGAACCGTGGGACTTAATATATCTCCCCTCAACCAGTAACCACGAAGCGGATTTAGCGCTTGCCCTATATCGGGAAGGCATGTCCGTAAACTCCATCCCATTTGCTTTTCTTAGCTATTTTAAGGTTCTGAACATCCGCTGCGAACGTGGGGCGGAGCAGAAGACTTGGATAAACGACAACCTTCATCATGTTTGGTATCAACCGGCCCTTAAACGTTTGGCAGAGTTAAAGCACACGGAAACTGATATTGGTAGATACCTTTACGAAGAGGGTCGTTGCGCTGTTGCACATGCTCATGGAACCCCATTGATAAATCCTGATAGTTCTGCTGATAGACGTCGAATGGAGGAGGATCTTAAAGTGATGAAAGAACTCGCCGTATTGTTCATTGAAAGAGAGCTTGGTGTTCTGTCCGATAGTTCGTATTGGGGGAGTCTGCGTGAACATTTGCCCTCGAAATTAGAACTTTGGCGGAAGCTGGTTAAAGAAGGCGGACGTGTCGTTTATGTGCCAGAATGAATTTCTTCATCGTAAGGATCTTAAACCGCCGACCGCACCTTCTGCGCTCAGGAGTTGTTGCGGCTTTAATTCGTGGAACTTTAGCTTTGCTCTCGAAACCCCGGCTCGCCCTCGCAGGCGAGCCGTTCGATTTCGCCTAGCAGGAACGACATGACCCGGTCATGCCGTGTTCGTAGGGCGTGCGGTCGCACACCGACAGCGCACGGTCGGTAACCAGCGCGTGCAGCGTCAGCAGGAATTTGGCGCCCGAGGGCGTCTTGAGGAACCGCTCGAAGTTCTCCTTGTCGGTCTCGGTCCAGTTCTCCGGTCGCACGAACCGTGCGCCGGGCAGTGTGGGGCCCTTCGTCCGTTGCCTTCTCGCAAGCCAGTTTCTAAGAGCTTTCATTTTGCCACCTGCCCATTGCCTATTGCCTGTTACGAAGAGGTCTGAACCGTAATCCGTCCCACAAACGCAAGGCTGATTCAATGAATCAAAGTTACGATGCGCGCGGCTCTGCGGGACGGGAAAATGGGCTTGAAAGATTCGGAAAACGTGTGTTACGGTACTGACGAGAGGATGAAGGGGCCGGATGGTGTGGGGATTGTTGAGGACCTGCAAGACGGTTTGATTCTTCCCGCATTCTGCAGGCGTTTCCGAAAAATGCCGCATTTCGGTCCGTCCCGCTGATTAATGCGGCGTTGGGGAAGGTGAGGTTCGTATGGCGTTCGTCGGCAATCTGCTGTGGTTTGTGTTGGGCGGCGGCATTTTCTCGGGGCTGATGTGGCTCCTCATGGGGGCCATCTTTGCGGTGACTATCGTCGGCCTCCCTTTCTCCATGGCGGCGTTTCGCATTGCGGCCTTCTCCGCCTTTCCGTTTGGACGGGAGTTGATCGATGGCCGTCTGCTGGGCAAAGACCGGATGGCGGGAACGGGTTTTGTCAACTTCCTGTGGTGTTTTCTGGCCGGCTTCTGGCTGGCGCTTTTTCATGCGCTTGCGGGTGTGGGATTGTGCATCAGCGTGGTGGGCATCCCGTTCGGCCTTGCGCATTTCAAGTTGTCGCAAGTGTCGTTCGCGCCGCTCGGCAAGGTGATTGTGCGGTCGGATGTCGCGAAATTGGCCCGGGCCCGCTCGGCTGCCGCGCAGATTGACCAGTTGCAGCAGGCTAATTCATCAGATGGTGGTGTTCTGCCTGTCACCGGGCCGGTGGCGGCCCCGGGGGCTGAGGCCGGGACTTCCGGCCGAATGACGGCGATTCCTGTGGATCCGCCGAGAGACCCGATGGCAGAAATTTTGGCGGATAAACGGCTAAAAGAACTGCTTCTGGAAATGCCCACCGAAAAACTTCAGGCGATCATAGACGCTCGGTCGATGCGCGACCCGCGCTAAGGGGAGCTGGCAATGAGAGCGCCGGCGGTCAGTCGGCGCCGAGCTTATAGCAGGCGAGCTCGCGCTGGTTGCGGAGGATCAGCCGGTCGCCCACGGTGAAGAAGGTGCTCCAGCTCCGTCCGCCGAGCGGGGTGAAACGGGTGATTTCGCGAAACGCTTCGGCGGTGGGCTCGATCATGACGAGATCGCCCTTTTGTCCGTCGAGCGCGAGCACCACGCCGTCGATGGCCAAGACTTGGCCGTGCTCGAACGCTTTGACCTTCCACAGCACCTTGCCGTCGGCGGGATCGAAACACATCAGGCCTTCGGGGTTGGCGGGCTTGCCGCTGGAGGTTCCGAAGAGGTGCCCGCCGACCCGCACCGGCGTGGTGAAGAGGGGGCAGATTTCTTTTGTCGCCCATACCTCGTAAGATTTGCCGCCGCGGATCTCGATGACCGTGCTGCCGAAGAAATCGCTCGCGCCGGTGAAGATCCGGTTGCCCATGACCACGGGCTGCACGATATTGTTGCCGAACGCGTTGGTGCGCGGATGGGTCCACAGCGTCTTGCCGTCCTCGGGGTCCAGCCCCATCAGGGTGTTCGCGCTGTAACAGAGCAGCGTGGGGACGTTATCGAAGGGGACGATGACGGGCAGCGAATAGCCGGGCTTCTCCGCGTTGCCGCCACGCCAGAGCAGCGCCCCCGTCGTTTTGTCCACCGCGACGACGTTGCCGTTGGTGCCGCCGGGCTGGAGATAGGCCTTGTTTCCCCAGACGCCGACCGGCGCGGAGAAGCCGTGGTTGGGCGCCTGCCCCGCGAGGTCGCGGATATAATCCTTTTGCCATATCACGCGCCCCGTGGCGGCGTCGAGGCAATGGACGCGTCCCATGCGGCTAACGGTGTAGACCAAGCCCTGATGGACGGTCGGCGTGGCGCGGGCGAAGCCCTGATAATACTTGTGCGTGTCCGGGTAGGCGTAACGCCAGCGCTCTTGGCCGTCCGAGAGCGCGAGGGCGCGGACGATGTCGTTGGTGCCGAGGTGGTCGGTAATGAAGAGCAATCCGCCCGCGCAGGAGGCGCAGGCGTGACCGTTGTCCGTGAGCGCGACCTTCCAGAGCAGCGCGGGCGGATTCTTTTGCCAATCGCGTCCGATGCGCGTGGCGTCGGAATGGAAGTCGAGTGTCGGGCCGGCGAGGTGCGTCCAATCCGCGGCGCACAGGAGGGCCGGCAAGAGGGCAAGCGGAAGGAAACTTTTCATGGCTGTGGCCTGCCTCCGCGTTTGCGGTTCAGGACGGAACGGTAGACCTCTTCGGTGGCGCGGGCGGCTTTTTCCCAAGAGAACTCAGCGGCTTTCTTATAGCCGGCCTCGATCTTCTCTTTGCGGAAGTCGGGATGGTCGAGCAGCAGGCTGACGGCGCTGGCGATCGACGCGCGGTCACGCGGGTCGCAGTTGACCGCCGCGTCGCCGCAGTTCTCGACGACCGCGCCGCCGGAGCAGACCACGGGGCAGCCGCAGGCCATCGCTTCGAGCGGGGGCAGCCCGAACCCTTCGTCATGCGAAGGGAACACGAACGCTTGGGCGAGTGAATAGAGCACGGCCAGGTCGTCAGCTTGGATGTAGCCGGTCAGGCTGATGCGGTGCCGTACGCCGTTTTTGCGGATGGCCAGATCGATCGCCGCGGTGGTGGCGGAATCGGCCGCGCCGGCGAGAACGAGGTGCAGGTCGGGGCGCTCGCCCTGGACAATGGCGAAGGCGCTGATGAGGCCGAGGATGTTTTTGCGCGACGTGAGGTCGCCGACGAACAGGAGGAAAGAGGAGGGCAGCGAATAACGCTGGCGGACCGCCTGCAGCCGGGCGAAGTCGGTGCACCGGACGAGCGTGGGCGAAAGACCGGGAGGGATGACCACGATGCGGTCCTGGGCCGCAGGAAAACGGTCGAGGATGGTTCGCTTCGTGTACGGCGAGAAGGCGATGACGGCCTCCGCCTTGCGGATCGAAGGCGGGATCAGAAGATTGTAATGCAGTCGGTTGCGCTTGCGGCAGAATTGCGGGTGAGTCATCACGTGCAGGTCGTGGATGGTGAGGACCACCGGGCAGGGCGCGAGCAGCGGCGCGACGTAGGCCGGCGCGTGCAGCAGCGGCGCGCGGGCGCGCCACAGGATCAGGGGCAGTACGGTCTGTTCCCAGAGGATGCGGAGCAGGCGCGAACGCGAGACGAGCGCAGAGATGCCGCGGAGACGCACGTGGGGCGCTGCGGGGACGGGGCGATGACCTTCCGGAACGCAGGCGCACAATGGCATCGTGCCGTGCTCGGCCAACGCGCAGGCCAACTGGTGAACGGTCACTTCCACTCCGGAGTACGGTTCACGGAGCACCATGGCGTTGTAAAAGACATCGGGCATGGTGGGAGTATACCTGAGCGGGGGAACGATGGAAGCGCGAAATCGCAGAAAGGATGGCGGAGAGGGAGGGATTCGAACCCCCGGTACCCGTAAGAGCACACAGCATTTCCAGTGCTGCACCTTCGGCCACTCGGTCACCTCTCCTTGAAAAAAGTCAGTTAGTTATACCGATTCGCGCTGAGGAAAACAATCCCAAAGTGGAAAAACCGAGTGAAAACGTCGGAATAGGGAAAACGGCGGGCGTTTTCCGTGTAGGCAACAAGCCGCTAAACTGATAAATTGTGGACATTGTAAAAAGGTAGGGCTCAATGGAAAAGAACGGGTCGTTTCTGTCGAAATTTGGTCTTTGTCTGTATGGCGGACTGGTGGCGGCGGTTTGTATGGGGATCGTCTTCTTTCCCGTCCTTGCGAAATATTCCGCGCTGATCGCGCCTGACGCCATGCCGTTTTTTCCGTATCCCTGGCGGACGGTGAAACTCGGCGAATTGCTGGCGAGCGGGACCTTCACGCCGCACAGCCTCTATTGGCTCGTCTTCAATCCGCTCTATGCGCATGAGCTGACGTTCGCCATCGATTCGTTCGTGCTGGCCTTGGCGGGCGTGTTCTACCTGCGGTCGCAGCGCGTCCATCCGGTGGCCGCGTGGTGCGGCGGCCTGGCGCTAGGGCTGAGCGGATACACGTTCACGCTCTTCTGCGCGGGGCACCGCGGCTATTTCCACATGTTCTCGTGCGCGGTGTGGGCGTTCGGGCTGATCGCCCGCGGGGTTGAGACGAAGCGCCTGTCCTACTTCGCGATGCTGGGCTTGGTGTTCGCTTGGGGCGTGCCGTATCAGCCGGATGTCCTGCTGCTCGTCGGCGCGCTGGCCGCCGCTTACGTGCTCTGGCTCACGTTCTCACGCGGAGATTCGGAGACGCAGAGTTCCTCTCAATCAGCAATCGGCAATCAGCAGCCGGCAATCGCCCCCCAAAAATCTAAAATCAGTAATCTAAAATCTAAAATCCTCACCGTCTGGCCGCGGTTTCTGGTTTCGGTGCTGGTGCTGGCGCTGGCCGGATTCGGCGGCGTCCGTTCGGCGGTGACGACGCAGATCGCGGGACGCGAAGCGCAGATTTCGGGCGCGACAGGAAAGGCCGAGAAGTCAGGCAGCGAAGCGGGAAAAATGACGGCGGCGGAGAAACGGGAGCGGTGGGTCTTCGCGACCAACTGGAGCCTGCCGCCGGAGGACGTCCTTGAGTTTGTCGTGCCGGGCCTCTTCGGCGACGAGTCGATGCAGGGCGCTTTCCCGTACTGGGGGCGGCTGGGGCGTCCGCACGACGAGGTCTTCCAGAAGGGGCGCATGATGCCCAACTACCGCGGGCACACCGTGTACCTCGGCGTGATCCCCGTGCTCCTCGCGTTGCTTTCGGTCTTTGCTTGGGTCTCTCAAAAGAGGGCAAAAGCTGTTTCGGCTCCACACAAGGACTCCGCCCTCTGCCCTCCGGCCTCAGATTCCGCCTCCCTCCCTTCTCCCGTCTCGGATGTTCCCTTCTGGTGTGCGGTGTGGGTCGTGTGCCTGATCCTTGCGATGGGACGCTATACGCCCTTGTACAGACTGTTTTACGCGATTCCCTACATGGATTATATCCGCGCGCCGGTGAAGTTCCATCATCTGGTGGAGATCGCGACGGCCTTTCTCGCGGGGTTCGGCGCGGACGCCTTTCTGCGCGCCGGGGGGCAGGGGGCGCGCCGCAAACTGCTGTGGCTGGGGATTGGCATGTCGGCGCTGTTGTCGGTCGGCGCGCTGGTCGCGCTGGTGGCCCGGCCTGCGGTGGCCCGGTGCATCACGGAGTTGGGCATGGGGCAGATGGCCGATGCGCTGAGCGGTTACGCGCTGCACAATCTCATGCGGGCGGCGGGACTGTCCGCACTGGTGGCGGGGCTGGCTTTTGTCGCGGTGCGGAGGGCAGGGGAACGCGTTCTGGTCACGCTGGGCTGCGCGCTGTTGGCGGTGCTGGCGCTGGACCAGGCGTGGGTCGCCCGGCGCTATGTCAAGGCGATGGACATCGCGCCGTTCTACGCCGAGAATGCGGTGGTCAAAGCGGTCAAGAAACTGGCCGGCGGCCAGACGGCGAACGTGGTCAACTACGCGACGCAGAATACGTGGCAGGACTGGTTCAACTCGTCCTTGACGATGAACGGCATCCGCAACCGGGCGCCCTCTCAGGAGGAGATGGGCGCGGTGTACGGGAAGGTGTTTCTCGGGCTTCAGAAGGATCCCGTGCGGCTGTGGCAGGTGTTGCACGCGCAGGCGGTGATCGTGCCGCATAAGGGCGTCGAGGGCCTGCAGAGGGCGGGCGCGCTGCGGCCGCTGATGAATTTCGAGCTGGGCTCGGGCAGCGTGCGGCAGACATCGGTTCCGGGAGAGAAGACGCTGACGCTGGCCAGCGTGGCGAACGGGACGAAAGCCGTGCGCTGGTCCGCCGATTGGCAGGGCGATGTGCCGGCCGAGAAACAGGTGGATTTGCTCATCAGCGGCACGCGGACGGTCTCCGATGCGCCGGCACCCGCAGAGGCGTCCGTCGGAGAGGCGGACGTCCGGGTGCAGACGGCGCTCGGCCTCCCCGGCGCGTTCGCGACCCGCGTCCGCGTTTCGTCCAAGGGGGGCGGCCTTCTGGTGTTCGACGAGCGGATGACGGACAAGCAGGAGGTCCTGCTCGACGGCAAGCCTGCTCGACGGTATGTGGCTGACGCGGTGTGGCCTGCCGCGCTGGTGCCGGCGGGCGAGCACGACGTCGTTCTTCGGGCGCAGCGGCAGCCGGCGGTTCTGCTGCTGAGCGTTCTGGCCGCGTTGGCGGTGCCGGGGTGGTGTGTCGGCGCGAGGTTGCTGCAGAAGCGGCCGCACGGCATCGGAGAGGCCGCATGATGCTGCTGAAGGAAAAGGTCAAGACGTGGCTGGGGCCGCTCTGGTGGTATGCGGCCGTCATGTTCTGCGTGCAGCGCTTTGGCGATGTCATCAATCTCTACACGGGCCTCTGGCTCGTTCCCAACTGGGTTCCGAAGGCGGAACTGGGGGCGCTGCTGCCGCTGGGGCAGATCGGCGGCATGCTCGGGCTGCCGCTGGCGATCCTCCTGATGCCCTTCACGAAATTCCTCAACACGTTCGGAGCCAAGGGGGAATTTGGCAAAGTCAAGGCGTTGCTGTGCGACGCGCTCTTCCTGACGACGGCCTCATCGGTCGTGATCGCCGCGTACACGTGGTACGCGGCTCCGTTTGTCTTTGAGCGCTTGCGTATTAACGGCGCGGCCTTGGTCTGGCTGCTGTGCGGCATCGCGGTGACCTCCGCGTTCCTGCCGATCCTGAACAATGGGCTTCAAGCGCTCAAGCTGTTCCGCTGCATGAGCGTGGTCGGCCTCGCGTCCGCGCCCGTGCGCCTGATTTTTCTGATGGCGTTGCTTCCCGTTTCCGGACTGCTCGGTTTCTTCTCGGCGCAGTTCCTTTTCAACGTGGCAACCTTGGGGATCTCCTTTTGGGGCCTGAGAAAAGTCCTTTCTCGGGATGTCCAACGGCAGTCCTATTTGGGGCACTGGCGTGAGATGGTGCAATACGCGCTCCCGATTGTGGTGGTGATGGTCGTTGGCAGTATCAGCACGACAGCGCAATTATTGGTCATTCGGCAGCGCTTGCCGGATGTCGAATCGGCTGCCTTTTATTTCGGATCGCGCTTCTCGGAAATCCCCAATGTTTTGTGGTCCGCGATCGCTGTGGCGTTTTTCCCTATCATTTCAGAAGCGTTTGAAAAAGGAAAAGACACGCGGCGGATTTTGATTCAAGTGCTGTTGTTCACGGTCGGCGGCGGCGCCGCCGTCGCCGCCGTTCTCGGTTGCGGGATCGGTTGGCTGTTCGGGGCGGTCCCGAAATGGCACGACTATGAACCCTATGCCTATTTGGTGGGGTGGATGGCCATGACCAACGTGTTCCGTGTGGCCTTCGCCTGTTTCTCGACGCATGAGATGGCCTGCCGTCGCTTCGGCTTCGTGTCCTATTCCGTGCCGATCGCGCTGTTCGAAGCCGCCGCGCTCGTGGCGCTGACGGGATACGGGTTCTTCGAGCCCTATTTGCCGTCGTCATGGGTCGCTTGGATGGGTTCTCTTCACGCGGCGCGGCTGGAGTTCATCGTGTGGGTGATGTTGGCCTCGTCGTTTGCGACGTTTCTGGGCCTTGTCATTCAAATGTCGCTGTGCCGGTCCGGTGCCAGGCGAGCGTCCGTCTGATGGCTTCGTCAAGCGGGCAACGGATCTCGACTCGGAGCTCCGTCTTAGCCCGCTGGATGGAGGGGACATAACGGGGCGGGGGGAGAGCCGGGTTTGGTTTTTCTTGGATCGTGATTGGATTGTCGGTCCCCGCACAGGCACGAACCTTAAGCGCGAGGTCGCGAATCGAAATCGCTTCATCAGACCCCACGTTGTAAGGCCGCGCGTGTTCACCCTTCAGCAGGATCGTCCACAGCCATTCCGCCAAGTCCGCCGCGTACAGATAAGAACGTAAGGGGGTGCCGTCTCCGCGGATCACAATCGGGCGGTTCTCCAGGCAATCCCGGATGAAATTTCCGACCGCGAAATGGATGTCAAGGTTCAGGTACGGCCCGACAAATGCAAAACAGCGTGGAAGTAATGTGACAAAACCGTATTGAGCGCCGGCGTCCGCACACATTTTCTCGGCCGCCAGTTTCCCTTTGCCGTAAGCCGAGGCGGGGCATCCCGGATAGTCTTCACCGATATGGCTCACGTCTGTGGGCTGGTCTCCGTAAACCGCGCCTGAGCTGGTCAGCATCAGTCGGGATACGCCGGCGTTTGCCGCAAACTCCAAGACTCTGCGTGTGCCGTCAACGATCACGGCATACATTTCCTTGGGGTTTTCCCGCTCCAGTTTGGCGCTCGCCTCGGTCGCCGCGTGTATCACGAAATCGAAATGGCTTTTCGGGAAGGTGAAATCACGGATATCGCCCGGCAGGAAAGTGACGGATGATTCTGCCGCGAGCCAAGGATTCTGCGCGAGGAATTCGTTGGGGTGGCGGGAAAGAACGGTCACCTGTGCGTTCAGCTCAAAGATTTTGTTGACGCGCAGGAAACTCTCCAGCAGCCATTTTCCAAAGAATCCGGTTCCGCCTGTGAGAAAAATATGTTTGTCCCGCAACTGTGCAAACAAGGTTTCGCGAGAGTTGAGCGCAATGAAATCGTGGGGGTGTAGTCTCATGAAGAGGGCGGTGAATCAATGGGTTTGACGGCCGGGTCCATTTCTGAGAGGGGTCTGCCAAACTTGACTTTCGGATACAAATCCGTTTGGGGATCGAGCATGGCCTGAAGCAAACTGGGCCCCTTCTGGCTGCGCATCCAGGCAAGCGCATGCTCGATCTGGTCCGGTCTGCTGATGGTGCAGGCGGGAATGCCGTATGCGTGAGCCACACGTTCGAAATCGGGGGTGGAATATCCCCAGACTGTCGATTGAAGCCGTCCTGCCAAATACATGTCCTGAAACTGACGCACCATGCCCAGGCACTGGTTGTTCAGCACGAGCATGTGGATGGGAAGCGCGTGTTGAACGACGCTTTGCAGTTCCTGAATGTTCATTTGAAAACCGCCATCGCCCGCGATCAAAAGGGTTTCTCCCGCCTCCATGGCGGCGGATATGGCGGCCGGGAGCCCGAAACCCATGGAGCCTAGACCGCAAGAAGATAGGAAACGCGTTTCTTGCTGGAGTACGGCCGACTGGGCTGCCCACAACTGGTTTTGCCCCACATCTGTGACGACCACGCGCGAAGAGCCCAATGCCCGGGTCGCCGCGCGAACGACTTCGTTCGGGTTCAACGGGACACGGCCTCCCAACTCATCGCAGTCGGTCCGCTGCTTTTGCCAATCGGTGATTTGGTCCAACCAGGCCTTTCGGCAGGGCCAGACAATGGATTGTGAGATATTTTGGAAAGCGGAAAGCGCATCGCGTATGTCGGCGATGATCGGCGTGCAACCAGTCAAGCGGTTGTTGATTTGTGCGTCAACGCAGTCGACATGGACAATCTGCTGAGTGTTGAACACATCGACAACCGAGCCTGTCTGTCGGATGTCAAGACGGCTGCCAAAGACCAACAGCATGTCTGCCTCGACCAGCGCTTTGTTCGCCCACCGGTTGCCATTCGTCCCAATTAAGCCGATGCGATACGGGGAGTTCGACGGCAGCACGTCCACACCCATCAGCGAGTGAACAACGGGAACTTTGATCTGCTCCACCCAAGAGCGGAAAAGCGGTGCGGCCTGTGCGGCCCGAATTCCGCCACCTGCCAGAATCAAAGGTCTTTGAGCGTTTGCCAAAGCCGAGGCTGCAGAACGGATCGCATCGACTGGCATTGTGACGGATGGTGTCGTGCGACGGGAATCAAGGGAAAAGGGCGGGGGCGTCAATTCGGCGGTTTGAACGTCCATGGGGATGTCCAGGAGCACGGGGCCAGGCTGCCCTTCTGACGCCAAGGCAAAGGCATCCGCCAGCATAGCGGGAAAAGCCGTCGCATCCTGCACCATCCAAGCTGCTTTGGTCACGGGCCGCGCCATGGCAACAATGTCCGTCTCTTGGAAGCCCTGTTGCCGGATCTTGCGCGGGCCGCGTTGCTCGTTGCGGTTGACCTGCCCCGTGATAAAAACGGCAGGGCTTGAGTCAAAATAGGCGCCTGCGATGCCCGTTAACAGGTTAACGGCACCCGGCCCGCTGGTGGCAAGCGCGACTCCCGGAACGCCCGTCAGCCGTCCGTAAACATCCGCCGCCATGGCTGCTGACTGCTCGTGATGGAGCGAGACGATTTGTATGCGACCATTCCGGTAAATCGCGTCCAGCAGAAAAGTGATCATGCCCCCTGCGACTTCAAACACGCGTTTGACGCCACGTTCACTCAGATAACTGGCCAGATAGTCGGCAACGGTCATAAATTCGAGATTACTCCCAGTCGTCCACTCGTACGCGGTCGCCCGTGACGCCGAAGTCTCCCAACCGTTTTCTGAAAACGTTGATCATCGCGGGAGGCCCAGAAAGATAGAAGAGCGCGCCCTCCGGCGCGGAAACGTAAATCTCGGCGATATCCAGTATCCCCTTGTGGCCCGGCAGCGTACCGTCTTCACAATAAACCGTTTTTGCAAAGTTCGGGAGTTCAGCTTCGCAGCGGCTGAGCAGGTCTCCGAACAGATAGTGCTCCGCAGCGCGGACACCATAGCAAAGCGAAACAGCCTGGCTCGATTTGTCCTCAAGCATTTGTTTGAACAACGAGAGGAACGGGGTGATGCCCACGCCGCCAGCAATCAGAACGAGATGCCTGTCCGAGGGGAACAGAAATTCGCCGTAAGGGAGTTTTAGCCAGCACGCCGAGCTCTCCTCCAGCGTGTTGAAAATCCGCTCGGTGTACCGGCCCTTCACCGAAATGGTCACGGCGAGTTCGCTGGCGCGTTCGGCGGGCGAAGAGGCGATCGAGAAGACGCGTGATTCGGGCCATGGGCTGTCGGGCTGGTAGTCATCCAGCGTCAGGTGCAAGAACTGGCCGGCATGAAATTTCGGCACGCGTCCCTGCGGCGCGAATTGATAACTCACGACGGACGGCGTGTGTTTCACCACCCGGGTGACAAGCGCTTTGACTTTGACAGGAGTAGCCATAAGAAAACATTAATTTACCACGAAGACACGAAGGGCTCGAAGTTTTTTTTGGCTAGAGGGGTAAACGCTTAATGCCGTTTACTCGTGTTGGCAAATTAGCGAAATCCATTTTCTCCTTCGTGCGCTTCGTGTCTTCGTGGTGAATCTTATCCTTTCCTCGCAAACGCGCGGATCGTTTCGGCCATGTAGTCGATCTTCGCCGGAGTCAATCCGGGAAAGACGCCGAGGAACAAGGTGTTGTTCATGATGAAGTCGGTATTCTCCAGCCCGCCGACGACACGGTGTTCGATATTCATGTAGCCGGGCTGGCGGAGCAGGTTGCCGGCGAACAGGCCCCGCGTTTCAATCAGGCTTTCATCGAGATGTTGCGCGAGTTCCACACGGCTGAATGGCGTGCCTTCGCGAAGCGTCAGGATAAAAGCGAACCAAGAGGGGTCACTGTTCTCGGTTGCCCGAGGCAGAACAAAAAATTCTTCCAATCCTTGAAGCCCTTCTGTCAGCAGGCGGAAATTCTCTTTGCGCCGTGCCGTGAAAGCCTCCAGTTTTTCCATTTGCGCGGCTCCGACGGCGGCCTGCATGTCGGTCATCTTCATGTTGTAGCCGATATGCGAATAGACATACTTGTGGTCGTACCCCTTGGGAAGGGTGCCATACTGTTTGGTGAAACGGCAGCCGCAGGTGTTGCTTTCGCCGCCCTCGCAGTAGCAGTCGCGGCCCCAGTCGCGGAAACTTCGGATGATCTTCGCAAGCGCCGGGTCGTCTGTGATCACACAGCCGCCCTCGCCGGTTGTGATGTGATGCGCGGGGTAAAAGGAGCCGGTCGCGATATGCCCGAAGGTACCGGTCAGCTTGCCCCGGTAGCGGCTGCCCAGCGCGTCGCAGTTGTCCTCGATCAGCCACAGCCCGTGCTTTTCGGCAAACGCGCAGACGGCATCCAGGTTGAACGGGTTCCCCAGCGTGTGGGCGATGAAGACGGCCTTGGTTTTAGACGAGACGGCGTCTTCCAGTTTGGAAACATCGATGTTGTAGGTGCCGATCTCGACATCGACAAAAACAGGCACCAGCCGGTTCTGGACGATCGGCGCAACCGTGGAGGGAAAACCGGCGGCAACGGTAATGATCTCGTCACCCGGAGCAAGCCGGCGCGGTCCCAGCGATTCGGCCGTCAGCGCCGAGACGGCCAGCAGATTCGAGGAAGAACCCGAGTTCGTCAGGATCACATCCGACACATCGTAAAAGTCTTCCAGCTTCCCGCTGAACTCCTCGGCATAGCGGCCTGCCGTCAGCCAGAAATCGAGCGAGGAATCGACCAGATTCACCAATTCGTCCTGATCGAAGATTCTGCCGGAGTAATTGACGCGGGTCTTTCCGGGAACGAAGGGCGCAGCTTGCGCAGCCCCGTGAACCAGGCGGTAATACTCCTCGACCTTGGACAGAATCTCCTTCTTCAACTGTGCTTGCGCTGTCATCCCAAACAATCTCCATACGCTTCAATGTCCGCCACACACGCCGCACGGGCGTCGGCCCCTTCACACAACACGCTCCGGTACCAGTGCGCGGTCCGCTTCACCATCTCGTCGCAGGACCAGCGCGGATGCCACCCCAGTTCCCAGCCCGCCTTTTCGATGCTCAGGCGCAGGATGGAGGCCTCGTGGGGCTGGTCGGGCGCGCTTTGATCGACCCACTCGCCTTGGCCCCACGCTTTTACAAACGCCTCCGCCAGCGCCCCGACGGGAAGTTCCGTGCCCGAGACGGGGCCGAAATTCCAGCCGGAAGCCCATTTCACTCCGGGCTTTTCGAGCATGGCGGCGGCCAGCGTCAGATACCCCGAGAGGGGCTCGAGAACATGTTGCCAAGGGCGTATGGCGTGCGGGTTGCGCACCGGCACTGGGCGGCCCTGCGTGAGCGCCGCGACCATGTCGGTGACAATTCTGTCCCGGGCCCAGTCGCCGCCGCCGATCACGTTGCCCGCGCGTGCGGAGGCGAGTTGGACGCCGTGTTCGGCAAGACGGTCCGGGTGAAAAAAAGACCGGCGGTAAGAGGCAATCAGGATTTCCGCTGCGCCCTTGCTGGCGCTGTAGGGATCGTAACCGCCCATGGGGTCGCACTCGCGGTAGCCCCAGACCTGTTCGCGGTTCTCGTAGCACTTGTCCGTGGTGATGCAAACGACCGCGCAAGGCCTGCCCGCGCCGCGCACCGCGTCCAGCAGGCTGGCCGTGCCCATCACGTTCGTCTCGAAGGTGCCGTAGGGGTCGGCATAGCTGTCGCGGACCAGCGGCTGTGCCGCCAAGTGGAAGACCACGTCTGGCGCTGCCGCCGCAAGCGCCTCGTGCAGCCGCATGCGGTCGCGGATGTCGCCGGACGTCTCGCCGGCCAGCGTCTCCCGGATGCGCGAAAGGACATAGTTGGACGGTTCGGTCGGCGGCGGCGGCAAAGAGTAGCCGTATACGTTTGCGCCGAGGCGATGCAACCACATTGCCAGCCACGACCCCTTGAAACCGGTGTGGCCGGTCAGAAAAACCCGTTTGCTTTTGAAGATCGAGAAGTTCATTGTCACCACGAAGGCACGAAGATCACGAAGGGGAATTAGAGAACAAAACGTTTGATGCCGTTTTTTAACACGGCTACGTTGAAATTAATAAGCAGTCCAGTACAAATGCCAGACAGTTTCATGTAAGTCAGTAGCTGCGCCTCGTGAATCGGCAACAGAACCTCAACATTTTTAAGTTCGAGGAGTAATCTGTTGTCGACAACAACATCCATCCGGTATCCGCAGTCTAGCCGGATTTTTTTGTAAACGACAGGTAGTGATTTCTGCGTCTGAAAGGGAATAGCGGCATTCTCTAATTCGAATGCAAGGCATTGTTCATACGCGGATTCCAACAAACCTGGTCCGAGAATACGATGGACCTCGATGGCACAGCCAATCACTCTGTTTGACAACTCATCAAAAACCATAGGATTTCTCTTTCGTGCGCTTCGTGCCTTCGTGGTGCAGGTCTTATTTCCAATGAACCGTCCACGGGGCGTGGCCGCCCTTCCACAGGTCATTGAGCAATTGGTACTCACGCTGCGTGTCCATGCATTGCCAGAAGCCTTCGTGGCGGAACGCGTTCATCATCTCTTCCGACATGGCCCGGCACATCGGCGCCTGCTCAAAAACGAGATCTTTGGCGTCGGTCAAGTATCGGCCGACAAACGCCTTCTCGACCACCATGAACCCGCCGTTGATGTAGTTGTCGACGCGCGCGGGCTTTTCCAAAAAGCCTTTGACGTTGCTGTCGTGCAAATGAAGTTCGCCGAAGCGTCCTTCAGGGTGGACGGCGGCAACGGTGATCAATTTTCCGCTGCTGCGGTGGGACGCCAGCGAGGCGGCGATGTCGATGTCGGAGACCGCGTCGCCATAGGTCAGGAAAAAGGTCTGGTCGGTTTCCTTCAGGTGCTTCGACGCGATCGCGATGCGTCCGCCCGTCATGGTGTCGATGCCAGTATTGGCGAGCGTCACCTCCCAGTCCGCCTCGATCACCTGATCGTGGTAGGTGATCGTGTCCTTGCTCCCAAGTCGGATCGTCACGTCGGCCGCATAGGCATGGAAATTCAGAAAATAATCGATGAAACTCTCACGCTTGTACCCCAGACAGAGAATAAACCGCCTCACCCCGACTGCGGCGTAACTGCGCATGATATGCCAGATGATCGGCTGTTCGCCTACCGGCACCATGGGTTTGGGAAGCAGTTCGGTCACGTCGCGCAGGCGCGTTCCCTTGCCGCCACACAGGATCATCAGCGGCGGCATTTCGGATTGTGGACTGCCTTGATAATTTGCGCTCATTGTGTCCTGTCGAAGGCTTAAGTTGTTGATCATTAGTAGCCGTTTTGCCAATGAAAAGGCTAAATCGGTTTTTGTTATGCTTGTTCAATGCCGCGGTTGTAAATGGTTTTTCTCAGGACTTCGTTATGCGCGTAGGCGCTGTCAATGTCGTCGATCATGATCGGAGCGTCTGCTTTCACCGGGCGAGAAAACACTTCGCCTGACATCAATTCACGGCATGACAACTGCCCCTTTAGAAGAGGGACTGCGAGGTAAACGTCATCGTTGATGCGCTCATGTTCAAGTGTATGCCCTTCAGACAGGTCACGCCTGGCATAAACGCCTCGCAACAAGCCATCCAAGTATGTGATCTCCTCATCTTTGGGCACGCGTTTTGACTCGCCGCTTCCGCCACACATTTCCTTCGCTTTAATGAAAGCCTTAAACCAGACGTCGATTTGAGCCGGCAGCGAACAATAGGGGGAAACGGGGTGAGCTCCGTCATCGATATCGATGTGCCGTTCGAAAGTCCTCGCTCCTTTCGCATAGGCAATGAGCATTGAATTGTCCCAACTGGTTCGCTCATGCGTGGAGAACCCGATCGTGTGGTTCGGGTAACGGTTGTGGAGGAAATCGATCTGATTCATTTCGAGATCCTTGTCGTCAGACGGATACAAGGCGATACAGTGGTTGATGGCCAGTGGAATATTTCGGTTGTCAAAGAAAGACACGAGGTCATCCAGATCTTTCTGAGAGGTTCCGCCTGTCGAGCACAAGACCGGTTTGCGCGTCATGGCGAGACGTTCAATGAGCGGCCAATCATTGACATCCGAACTGGCCAATTTGAGCATCGGCAATCCCAGGTCGACGCAGAGGTCGACCGACTTCTCGTCAAATGGCGTTGCCATTGGAATGCAGCCAGCCTTGCGGATCGCCTCCACCATGGTTGCGAAATGTTCGCGAGGCATCTGGGTATCGAGAGTTTTTTTGATATATCGGATGTCAGTACGGGAACGGAAATCTTTGTGGATGAAATGATCAACATCACGGAACTGGAGTTTGATCGCGGCCCGAACGTTGTTGAAACGTACGACTTTTGAAAACTCGGAAATGATCCGCAATCCGCGCTCTAAATTTCCCCAGTGATTGTTTGCCAATTCAAGAACAAATAAGTCTTCGAAAATTTCGCGTTTCATCGTGAAACACCTTTTAATCGGTCTTCCCTGCCAGACCGCTCTTCGCGTCGGATGATTCATGGCTTCAAAAGAACGCCGGGTTCTTAAGAAAGATAAGAAAGAATATCTTGCGGGCCTTCGATTATCAACCAGTTTTTCCTGTCCGCAATCCTGTTTAGGCCGCCATAGCCATAGAACGCAGCGGCAAAAGTTACCCCGCATGTTGACGCCGCTAAGGCGTCGTCATATGAGTCTCCAACCATTACAACGTCTGTTCTGGCAAGTTGATGATGTCTTTTTAGGAAGGAGCGAAGCCCCTCGGTTTTGGATGAAAAAGGAGTGGAGGGCGCATCAGGTGTAAGTACTTCGCGCAGATACTGATCAAGGCCCAGGTGCTCCAGAATACGGCGGGTGGGTGTCCACGGCTTGTTGGTCAGCACATAGCTTGCTGCACCACGCGCCGATATCCTTGAAAGCATTTCTGGGACGCCTGCGTAAAAGGGCGTTTCAAGGCAGGCTTTTGCATCGTACTCCATTCGAAATGCGGTTACGAGACGGTCCAGCGTGGTGGAATCAAGTTCCTTTACCACTTGTTGGAACATCGTACGAATAGGCGGCCCAATCGCTGTTGTGATACAGCGTCCCTTGTAGGCTGGGGCAACCGACGAGAAGGCGAGTTGGGCTGCTTTTTCAATGGCTGGGCGCGAATCCACCAGCGTGCCATCTAAATCGAAGACAAACGCGGAATAGGTGGTTTGTTTAGAGCGCATAAGCAACAACATCAAAACCATTGAATTGGTGGTAACGTAATGCAAGCGGATGTGTCGGCAACAGCTCGCGCATGAGGATCGGGATTTCCCAAAGATGATCAGGTTTGTGATATACGCATACGGCGAGTTTGGGTTGGCTGCGGCGGATCGTTCCAGCCGCACCACAAAGCGCCGCGGGTTCAGCACCTTCGATGTCGAGTTTGATGAATGTGGGGTTGAAAGAGGGGAGCACGTCATCAAGCGCCACTACTTGGATGTGTAAACCGCCTTCCGGTATTATGACGCTGCCGCCGCCTTTTCCCATTGCGAAGGTGCATGTGACGGTTTGACTACCCAGACCACAAGGAAGCAGTGTCCGCATACCTAGTAGTTGCCGGTGGTTGTCTGCGAATTGGCAAAGCTGCCGGAAGTTTTCGGGGTCGGGTTCGAAGGCGGCCACCGCTTCAAAGCCAAGATGCTGGTCAAGCAGACTCTGCAACGTGTCGCCTACATAAGCACCACCATCAACCATCCGAATCGGCTGGGGGATTGAGGGCAAGTCTAACGGAAAATATTGGTGCTTTTGGTCGGGGTCACGTAAAAGTTGCAGATTTCCCGTCAAGCGCAGTTCGATCAGGTCTACGTATATTTTTCTGCTGAAATCATCCGACCAAAGGCGTAGTCCCGTAAGGAGATCCTCACGATGCTTTTGATAAAAGCTTCGCGATGTAAGCCAAAAGCGCGATACCGTCTGGTCCATGAAGGCTTCGAAAAAGTCGTAGTAGGAAATCACACAGGCGAACCCAAGACGTTCCAAAAAATGTTGGATCGCACCCGAGTCAGCGGCGAAATTGAATACTCCCAGAACGACGGGTATTCCTGCTCGAGCATAGGCTTGCGCCTTCTCACTTTCGGGCAATAGGCAAGGCACATCTTCCACCGAGAGGAGCATTTCTGCCTGTGCATCCAGGAACGCGGCAATCCGGTAGCCGTTCTCACGCAGGACCCGCATCACTTCGCGCCCACAAGTGCCTGCCCCGTAAATGACAATTTCTGACCCGGCTGACGGCCATTTCGTAATGGACGAAGGCCTGTTCAGCAACTCTATCAACCTTGTCTGTTCCCAATCGAGTGTCATAGGTTTTCATCCGCTAGGGGCGCCAGCATGTTGGCGCGTAGTTCTTCCCGGTCAAGGAAGGGGAACATGTCTTCGAGAGGCGAAGACACCATTTGGCCATTGGGTAGCTTTCTCGAAGAAAGCTTGGGCTCAAATCCCTGGGCTGGGTCAAGCATGACCTCGCAGACCTCGGGCGTGCACGAGGCTAATGCACTTCGGATGTCCCCTGAGAAATCGGGTTGTTCAATACGCCTTGCCTGTAACCCGTATGCTTCTGCCACCTTTACGAAATCGGGGAACGACACGCCGCTGGTCGGGTCTGCGCCAACACCGTGATCAAAGAAAGCTGACTGTGTCTGTCGAATGGAAAGGTATCCGTTGTTGTTCAGCACGAAAAGCTTAATCGGCCAGCGGTGATGGGCTAAGGTCTGGAGCTCTTGGAGGTTCATCTGGAGACTGCCGTCACCTGCAAGGCAGATGACCCGTTTGCCGCCGCGCGCAACGGCCGCGCCAATCGCAGCCGGCAAATCGTAGCCCATGGAAGCCGCCCCGGAGTTTGAAAACAGGCGTTGGTTAGCTTTTAATTGCGCGACTTGGAACGCGACAATGGTGGCAGTCGCATTTGCACAGACTACAATGTCATCGTCGGCAAGCCCCTGAAACAGGACATGCATGAAATGGTAAGGGTTGATCGCACCCTGCTTGGACAGATGTTTTTGCGGAAGATAGGCTGGATATCTGCGACAGCGCTCCCTGCACCATGCGAGCCATCTCCCGTGTTTTGCGGTATCGACTGGATGGATGTCGAGCTGTCGCTCGCATTCTTCAAGAAAAACCCGTAAATCGCACTGGACTGGGAGATCGGGGATAACCGTTGGTTTTTGAAGTTCGGCGGCGTCCACATCCACCTGTATTTTGAACGCATTTCGCGCGAAGTCTTTCCAGTTGTAGCTGACTTGCCGAATATTGAGACGGGATCCGAGGACCAGCACTAAGTCACTGTTCTGTATCGCGAAATTGCCGGCTCGATCGCCGATTGTGCCGGGCCTTCCGCAAAACAGCGCATGGTCAGACGCCAGCAGGTCGTGAGTCCAGGCCGTTGTGATTGGAACTCCCAACTTGTCGATAACACGTCTGAACACCGCAACTGCGTCTGCAACTCGAACGCCTGTTCCTGCCAAAATGATCGGGCGTTGCGCGTTAGTGATTTTATCGAGAATTGACCGACACAGTGCGGGCAGATCATCAATTTTTGATCGTATAGCGTCCTGCTGCGGATCGTAGCCCTTTAACTCCTCGACCTTGATTCGAGTCGCTTGTACATCTATGGGCACATCGATCCAGCAAGGGCCCGGACGTCCGGTTTTAGCTAATTGGAGTGCGCGCTCCAGATGGTAACGGATACTCAGAGGGTCATCGATGGTAACCGCGTGTTTTGTGATCCCTTTAACCATACTCACAATGTCGGCTTCTTGATCGCCGAGTTGACGGAGTTTGCCGATCAAATTGTGTTTATATAGCGCGGTTTCCCGCTTAACCTGTCCAGAGATTACCAGCATGGGGATCGAGTCAGTCCAGGCACCGAAGACCCCGTTAAGGGCGTTGATGCCGCCGGGGCCCGTGGTGACGTTGATCACACCGGTGCTTCCCGTAACCCGGGCATAGCCCTCCGCCGCCATCGCACACGCCTGCTCGTGGTGGCAGCAGACGTACCGGAGACCTTCGCACTTGCCGAAGGCGTCGTTCAAATGCATGGCACCTCCGCCGGTCACCATGAAGATGTCTCGGATGCCATTGCGCACCAAGGTCTGCGCGATGTAGTCGGCTACGCGCACTTCAGGTGCAGGTGTTTTCGTGTGACTCATAAGTGTCATGGAGATGTCTGAACGGAGCCTCAATGAGTTCGCCGCAATAGCATAGGAAAAAGGGGGGGGCATGCGGCTTAACGCTTGCGGGCGATAACGAGGGATTGGGAGGGTATATTGTTCACGATCTGAAATCCGCTGTTTCTGAGCAGACGCGTTATTTTGACGGGATTCGTGAGCCACACCGCGTCTTGGTCGTCGGCGTCGCTTGTCGCTTCCCCAATTTGCGGGTCTAAAAAGGTGAGCCGGTTGGGGGTCAGGAACCAAGAGAAGAACTCGAGCAGTGCCGTGCCAAGCGTCACCTTAAGCAAAAGCTGAGGGTAAAGCAGATAGATGATGCCGTTGGGCCTCAGCACGCGATGCGCCTCCGAGATCAGCTTTTCCGGGTGGATGGTGTGCTCGATGACGAAGCGTGAAATGAGCATGTCGATGGAAGAATCCGCGATGGGGGCGTCCAAGACGCTGCCCTGCTTGAAGTCGACTTCGGCTTGAGACTGCACAATCAGCGCAGCCGCGTGCGCGCCGATGTCGAGCGCGTGAATGCGCTTTTCCGGATAGTGCTGGCTCAAGGCGACCGCCAGTCCTCCGGCACCACATCCGAAATCAAGGATCTCGTGCGCGGATTGGCAGTGGTGCTCGAAGTGTTTGTGCCTGACCATGTCGTCCCACAGTTTCTGTTCGGCCAGACGCGCGTAATACGCCGCCCCAGAGTGGGAGGCATAATAATCGATGACCTTCCGCTCGATGACCGTTAAGTCAGTCCCCGTAAAACGTTCCAACCTCCGGCTGCGCAGAACGCCCATGGCGCGGGAGAAAATGCTCGGTGTACCCAACTCTTGACCAGACATGTGAATTCCTCTTATGAGTCGTTATCTTATCGCGCCGAAATGACGATTGGCAAGGGTATTGCTGAGAATTTGCGGCCCAGAGCGCCGTGTTTGGCCATGGGGAAACCGATTCCTGTGACTTGGCGTGATGATATGGTCAAAAAGTCAACAGAATGGTATCTTGTCTGCGGTATCTGAAAGGCGAAAACGTTTTGAGTGTTTTTTGGTTTCGGGAATGATTCCCGGATGCGAGAAAAGGGTATGCAGCAGAACACTGTTCCACTTGTGAGCGTGGTCATCCCGACTTTGAATTCCGGAAAGACACTGGAAGCGTGTCTTCGCGCAATTGCCGCGCAGAAGTTGCCGCGAGACCGTTACGAGATCGTGTTGGCGGACGCGGGCTCGACTGACGACACGCGCGCGATTGCGCGGGCTTGCGGGGTGGACAAGATCGTCGAGAATCCGCTGAAGACAGGGGAGGCCGGCAAAACGGCGGGAATCTCTGCCGCGTCCGGCGGCCTGATCGCGCTGATCGACAGCGACAATATCCTGCCCGATCCGGATTGGCTGACGCGGATGACCGCGCCATTCGCAGATCCGGACATTGTGGCGAGTGAGCCCATCGCCTACACGGTGCGAAAAGAAGATCCGGCCCTGACGCGTTATTTCGCTTTGCTGGGAATGAACGACCCGTTATGCCTGTTTACCAAAAACTATGACCGCATGTGCGCGGTCACCGGCAAGTGGACCGGGCTGGAGGTGCCGCAGCAGGACAAAGGGGATTACCTCAAACTGACGTTGTCGGAGACCGCTTTGCCCACCATCGGCGCGAACGGTTTTGTTTTTAGACGGTCGCTGCTGGAGCATGTGTCGTGGACGCCCTATTTCTTCGACATCGATGTGATGCACCAGGCCGTCGGGGCCGGGTTCCCGCATGTGGCGAAGGTCAAGACCGGCATCGTCCACCTTTACTGTGAGCGGCTGGCGGACTTCACGCGCAAGCAGCGGCGCCGGATCAAAGACTTTCTTTATTTCGCACAGGAGAAGCAGCGGACGTATCCGTGGGACCGCCAAAAGAAGTCGGGAATCGTGCTGTTTTGCCTGGCGACGGTGCTGGTGGCGCCGCTTCTGGTTCAGATGTCGCGCGGTTTTCTGCGTAAACCGGACCGCGCGTGGCTATTCCATGTTCCGGTGTGCTGGATCACGCTTTGGATGTACGGCGCGGCGACCTTGCGGAAAGCGCTGGGATTCAAGCAAGCCCCCGTGAAGCGTGACGCGTGGCAGTCCAAGACCTGAGCGTTTGGATTGCGTGTGTTTCAGTGTGTTGCTATGATTCGTTTGTGATGCGCATGGACAAAACAAATCGTCCGGTTATTGCCATTAATTACTATTTCAATTCGGACGAATTGAAGAACGGAATCTTTGCACCGGAGTGCCGCACGGGTAAAGCCCAAGGTTTGAAGGCCTTCAGAGCCTTCATGAATGCGAGAGGGGCTGAGGTCGTCACGCTGGACACGGTTGATTTTCAAGACCCGAACGTGAAGCACGTGTTGTATTTCGAATATAACTGGAGGCTGTTGCGTTCCGATCCGTTTCTGCGCAAGATTCCTCGCGAAAAACGCGCCCTGGTTCTGCTTGAGCCCGCCAACATCAACCCGTCTCTGTATTACACTGGGCTTCTGCGCGACCGGTTCCATACCGTTTTCACGTGGGACCTCAATCTCCTCCGCAAGAATCCGGGGTACTCGCAGATCAATGTGCCCGTGGGGGCGGAGCCTCGAACGTATCGCGAAAACCCGTTCGGAGACATTCCGTTCGAGGACAAGCGTTTTCTTGTCGCGGTGAGCCGCAACCGCTGGAGTTACATGCCGCAGTCGACCTACCCGATCCGGAAGCGCGCCTACCGTTATTTCGAGCGCGCCTTTCCCCGGCAGTTTGACCTGTACGGCATCGGCTGGAACTCGCCCTGCATTTTTTACGAGAAGTGGTGGGGCCATCCCAGATTTTCCTCGTGGCGCGGCACGATCGATGATTCTTGGGACGCGAAAGTCCAGAAGATCGCGGCCTACAAGTTCGCGCTCTGTTTTGAAAACAACGCCTCTGAGCCAGGGTACATCAGCGAGAAGATCACGGACTGTTTTTGTGCCCGCTGCATACCGGTCTATTATGGCTCTAAAGGGACCGAGACGCTGATCCCTCGCGACGCGTGGATCGATCTTCGCGAGTTTCGAAGCTTTGCCGCGCTGGGCACTTATCTCAGCGGCATGGATAAGGCGCAGTATAACCGCTACATTGCAGCGATTGACCGGTTCATGCGCAGCGACCGCCTCGAGTTCTTTTCAACGGAGCATTTTTACTGTGTCATCGCCGACCGCTTGGGGTTTTCATAGGTTTCTTTATGAGATTAATATTAGTCTTCACGAACAAGGAAGTAGAAAGTGAATGCTGATCCTGTTTTGGCGTGGCAGGCGCGTAATCTGTCTGCTTTGAAGCGGCTTTCCTTCAAGCAGCCTTGTAGTTCTGACGTGACACTTATCACCGCGTGGTTATGGTGTGACGAACGGTTTGATTCTTTATTGGACAGCCTGCTTGCTGCCATTCTGATGACTTGGCGTTTCTGTGGGCGGTTACCGGTTGTGCTGCTGGTTAATCGGGAAACTCCTGCGCTTCTGAACATGGCACAGGAGTGGGGGTTGCGCCTGCTTGTGGAGCCGCAGATACAGGGGGGTGGGGGGAATGTAAAAACTCTCAACAGAGAAGCGATCATGAATTTGCCCAAACGTTTTGACACGGAGTATCTTCTTTCGTTTCAGAATCACGCCTTTCCGATTCGTGAGGGGCTTAATGATTTTCTTGGAAAATACGACTATATCGGGGCACCCTGGGTGTTTGGCAAGGATGACTGGATTACACGTTTTCTGCTGCACCATCGCGGTGATGTCGGTAATGGCGCTTTTTCGATCAAGTCGCGACAATTGTGCGAGATGACCGCTTGGTATTATGAGCGTAAGTATAAGTATCTGCCGCATTGTTACCTGGTGATCGATGACTACTTTATCGGCAAAACACTGCCGTCTTTCGAAAAGCGTTACCGTGAAACCATACGGATAGCCTCGCCAGCGGCTGCGGCCACTTTCTCGCTTGAGGACAATGTGGCGCTGCATGAGTCCATCCATGCGAATCCGTTCGGGTTTCATGGCCCCCGAGCCTTTTCGCAATTGTTGCGCGAGGGCAAAGTGCCCGACTTGAGTTCGGACACGTAGCCGCCCTGTGCGGCGCGTCTCTGTGGCGTTGAACGGATAGAATAGCCGGAGCGTTTTATGCTCCGGCTTTTTTTGTACTGGGCATTAACGAGGTTGTAGGTCAGCGCGGTAACGTCTTAAGCGTCGAGGGAAACGACCGTTTGAGGTTGTAAGGCTTGACGAGGGGATCGTTGTCCGGGACGAGGCAGTAGCCCGATCCCGCCGGTTCTTCCTCAAACGCATCGCCCCGGACGGGGGTGATCACACCCGCGTAGAGCACCTGTGCCTTCTTGTGCTGCAGGCGTCCGTTGAGCAGCAGATAGTCGTAATAGACGTAGAACGTGCCCCGGAAGACGCCCGTCAGCGGAGAGAAGTTCAGCGAGGCCAGCGCGCTGTTCGGCCCGCCGTATACGTACCCGCCGGCCGTGAGCTGCGGCCACGTGCCTTTTTCGATGACCATGCCGGCGGCGGAGGCCGTCACGCCGAGGTCGACGGGGAGCGCCTCGGCGACGAAGTCCACGCTGCCTCCCGTGAAAAAGTAGGGAACCGGGCCGATCTCGACTCCGAACCGGTAGGCCGGCGCGAGTGCGGGCGGCTTCACGTAAAAGCCGCCGCAGACGTCCAGCAGTTCCGCGAAGTCGGTCGGCCATCCTTTGCCCTGCTCCCAGCGCAACAACCACCCCAGCTCACGGTCGGTGACGACCGCGCGGGTGTCGGGGTTGATCCAGAGCAGGCCGCCGATCCATCCCTTTCTCGTGTTGAACGGCGCGAATACCGGCACGCAGACCCATCCGCCGGCATCGTCGAACAGGAGCGCGCGGCTGGACATCGACAGGCTCGTGCCGTCCGCCAAGACGCCGGCCACTTTCGCAGAGCCTCCCGCACCGATCTGGAGCGTCAGGTAGCCCGTCCCCTGGGGTGCCGCGTCGGCGGCTCCGAGTGCGAGCGTCTCCAGCACCGGCAGCGACGCCGTGTAGTAGCCCGTGAAGACGGACAGGGCGGCCTGCGCCGCGGCGTCTGATCGGTCCTTGAAGCGGTTGCGCGCGCCGTCGAGCGTCAGCGTCTCGTCGCCCAGTTTGCCGCCCGCGAGCGAGCCCCAGATGCGGTTCTGGCGCACGTGGAGGTCGAGCCGCTCGCCGCCGTTCAAAGTCACGGTCGCGCTGCAGGTCCCGTCGCCCTCGTCGACGCTGCTCCATGCGCGCGAGTTGAAGGCGAAGACGCCGTTCCGGGTGACCGCCTTCGCAGTGAACTTTCCTGCCAGCGAGGTGATGTTCAGGGTGAACGTGCCGAGGACCGAGACGGCGGAGTGGTCGCCGAAGTCCTGTTCCGCGAAGAGGTAGCCGTCATAGGCGCCGGTGCCGGTGAGCAGGTCGTCGTCCGCCGGGTCCGAGAGGTAGGCGGGGGTGGTCCAGCGCGCGTGCAGGGTGTGGTTAGCTGGCGTTGTTACCAAAGACGCCGCAGTAATGGGATGACCTTCTTCGGTAAACCACCCGTCAAACATTGGTTTGACTCGTGTTGAAAACGGCGGCGTTGGCATTGGCAACAAACCATAAACCTTGCCAAACGTTGCTGTCTGGCTTAAGGGTTGTACCTCTCCTCCGTTGGGGTCGAAGACAACCGTAATGCTCAATGCGTATTCATGTGCGCCAAAATCGATTGTTTGGTTGAGGATTCGATCCTGTCCTTCAATATCATAGGATGTTGTTGAAAATAAGTTGTGGCCATTGTCGCGGCATGGAGAATTTGGAAGTAGGTGAAAATCACCGTTCAAGGGATCAACAAAACCAGGTGAGTTGGAGACCCATGATGCATCCGATTCGCTAGCATAGCAATTATAATATGGCAAATCAGTTGCCGTATTATCACAAATAATGCAATTGAAGGACCTGTCCGAGGCAGACCCCCCGCCAGCCGTAGCCGCATTTTTCGTTAATGTTGAGGAAAGAAGGTTGCATTCCCATGATCCACCGCCATGCTGAATCGCGGCATTTTTCCAAAGTACACAATTGTTTACTCTGCCATTTGCTGTTCCGCCACCTGATGTTGCCTTACAGTTTTCAATAATTGAATTTCGAATTTCCGCATCAAGAGCAAATCCTGCCATGCAAACTCCGCCACCGCGATGCTCAAATGGATGCGGATATGCAGGGTGTGCAAGCGTGGCGCCGTCCTTAAGGGTGAAGCCGTCAAGTAAACCCTTGCTCATAAACACACAGCGTACTGCAGATGGCAAACTAAAGTGCGAAGACCCTGAACCTTCAATAATAGTTGTCTTAGCGCCGTTAACACTTTGAACCGTAATTTGATTTGTTATGACGACTCGATTACGAAGAGTATACCCGGGGATCACTGTTGTACCAACATTGTATACACCGTTTGTTACAATAACCCTGTCCCCGTCAATAGTGAGGGCAATCGCGGCCTGTATCGTTTTTTTCGCTGTAAGCCATGAAGAACCGTCACCCGAATCATCCGGGCGAGCGGCGTCAACAAAAAATGTGCTGGGTTCGCCGATATTAACGTCAGGAATATGTTTAGAAGACCCATTTTCAAATGCACCGAAATCGACTTTGTTGGTGTATATCCTTGTGTTCCCATCTAAATCGCAAGGTCCCAATGCGTAGAAGTTGTCGCCGGTGTCGCGACAAGGAGAGCTGTTGCTTAAATGAAAATCATTGTTTTCGGCGTCCACGAAAAGTGGGTTACTTGTTGTCCATGATGACGCCACATCTGAGTCATGATAATTGTTTGAACTTCCGTTAAGGAGAGTGTTTCCCCAGATAATGCAATTATACGACCATCCGAGGACTGTTCCGCCACCTAAGCCAGCCGTGTTTTTCGACATCGTGCAATTAATGGAAGCGCATTCCCATGTTGCTCCCCCATGTTGAACCGCGATGTTATTGTGAAGCAATGAGTTGGAAATCCTCCCTTTTGCCGCTCCCCCTCCAGAGGTGGCCTTGCAGTTGGCAATAATAGAATTTTTGAGAGCCGTACCCATGGATTGCGCCACCATATATATCCCGCCGCCTTGGTGGTCAAAAGGGCTTGCGTATGTTGGGTAAGCGAGCGTGGCACCGTTAATTAATGAAAAACCTTCGAGAGAACCTCTACTCATATACACACATCGAATGGCGTTTTCTGTGCCAAAGTGTTCGGAGCCAGAGCCTTCAATGAAAGTTTCACTTGCACCATGAATGCTTTTGACGACAATGTCATTAGTAATAACGACACGATTCGCAAGCGTAAAACCAGGTGTGATTCGTGATCCCTGATTATAGATGCCGTTTGTGACAAGAACAGTGTCTCCTCTTGTGGTCAGATCTACTGCTGCTTGGATGGTCTTTTTTGCGGTCACCCAGCTTGTTCCTGCACCATTATCGTCGGGACGGTTCGCGTCGACGAAATACGTAGCTGCAAAGAGATGACTGGCGGCGAAGAGTGCAACGCCGTGCACGGCATGACGCAATGAAATAGTCATATCGTCTCCAATATGAATGAGATGTTGTAGAATGTTTTGATCGTATATGGCTTCATTGATCTTAGCAAGGCGAAAGACACAAATATTTAGTGTTTGGGATGCAGACAGAAGGCGTAATGGGAAGGAAACCACTGGACGATTCCGCTAAAAGTGGTGTACGCTTGGTCCATAAATAGGGTCAACCGAGTGTTTTCTTCGGGATGGGATCGGTATGCGGCAAAAAGCGGTGTATGAACGGATTTTTACGTATGGCAGCCTGCAGTTTTGTGGCCACATGGAGGAGTATCTTGCTGCGCGGACGCACGTGCTGAGCGTTTTCATCGTTCAGCCGCGCCACGGGGGTCATACGAATATCCTGCGTCGCTATGTGGACGGGACCTGTGTGGAAGAGCGCAGGGTCCGGTCCTCGCAAAATCTCTTTTTGTATTATTTCTTGTGGTACGTCAACCATGTCCGCGAACTGTTGCGCTTCTGTCCCAAGGACGGGCTCACGTTGGTTTTTGGCGGGCATCCGCTCGTTTTCTTTGGAATGTCGTTTTTCAGGCTGCTAAGGCCGCTGTCCTTCGCGTACTGGATCGGCGACTATTTCCCCTCACGACATCCGGTCATCCTCCTTTACGAGTGGGTCAAGAAGTGGTATCAGTGCCGCGTGGACTACGCATATTATTTGAGCGACGCCATCAACCGGGTGATGAACGGGACGGTGGTCGACACAGCGCGCCGGAGGACGGTCATGTGGGGACTCAAGCCGTTCCCGGAGGCACCCTTGCCGCCGGGAACGCCGTTCACGCTGCTGTTCGTCGGTCTGATCCGCCCGGGGCAGGGGCTCGAGACGTTGTTCGATTTCCTGGCCGGGCATCCGGAATACCGGCTCTCGCTGATCGGCGTGGGGCAGCCCGCCTATGTGGCCGAGCTGCAGGAGCGGTTGCGGCAGACGGGATTAACCGGGCGGGTCTTTTTTCCGAACCGGTTTTACAGCGAGGCGGAGCTGCTTGAGGTGGCGCGGAGTTGCCATGTCGGGATCGCGATGTACGATACGGGGGCCGCGAATTTCACGCACTATGCCGATCCCGGCAAGGTGAAGGCGTACGCGGAAATGCACCTGCCTGTGATGATGTCCCGCATCTCGGATATCGTCCCCTTCGTTGAGCGCTTCCGCAGCGGCGAGGTGGTCGACGCGCCTGGGCAGATGGGCGAGGCGCTGGAACGGATACGGCTGGAATATGACGCTTACCGCAAGGGTGTGGCGGCGTTCAACGGCTTCTTCGCGTACGAGCAGTATTACGGGGATGCTTTCAGCGCGCTGGAGGAGTGTTGGCGATGAAGTGTGTTTCACGGCTCCCGGTCAGCATCGTCATGAGCATGAGGAATTCATCCTCCACGATCATTCCCTGTTTGGAGGGGCTGGCGTCACAAGCGTATCCGATTTCCGAGATCATCGTGATCGATAATGTGTCGTCCGACGATTGTGCCGACAAGGTCGAAACATTCGCTAAGCAGTGTCCAATTCCCGTGCGCCTTATCAGGCAGACGGTGGACGGCGGGATCGGCAACAGCTACAACTCAGGCGCGGCCATGGCGCGGTCCCCCCTGTTGATTCTGGTGCATTCTGACGGGGGGTTTCCCTCGACGCATGAAGTGGAGAAGCTGGCGGCTCCTCTGTGTGAGGACCCTGATGTTGTGGCTGCCTATCCCAAACTGCTGATGCCGCGGGATGTATGGGAGCGGTTTCCATATTGGCAGAAGTGCCTGTTTGCCCGTGCCGTGGACATGGAAAGGCCCTCCATGTGCGGGAAATTCGACTGTATTAGGCGGGATGTGTTTTTACGCGTCGGCGGATACGACACGAAGCGTTTTACGGCGACATGCGGCTATGGCGGAGAGGATGCCGACGCGCACAGCCGTATCGCCCGCGCGGGACGGATTGCGCAATCAGAAGCGCGGGTGATCCATCTGCATAACCTGAGCGAGAACTACGGCTTGCGCGCGCTGTTTGTGACGCGAAAGTTGTTGGCCAGGACCTACTCGAAGGTGCTGCGTTTTCAAGGTGTCAGCCCCACGTTCGGGAAGCTTCTCTTTTTTGTGAGGCCTGCTCTCGCTGTCATTCCCTTGATTCCGCACCTGTTCGGGCTGGGGGGTGCGCTATTGTTCGCATTCTCGCTGGCCAACTCGTGGCGGATGTACACGACGCGCACCACGCTGCTGAACCCCCGCATCCTGCTGTTGCCGTTTGTCGACGTGGCGCTGGTATATTATGAAACGTTTTGGTTCATTGAAGGTCTGCTGACCCCGCCCGCCGATGCCGCGCGTGCGAAGTGAGTGGCTTCGGCGAGAGGTGGCCGGCCTGCCGGCGCTTACGCCTGTTGGCGTTCGAGGGCGCAGGCAAAGGCGCCATCCGTGTGCGAACGGCTCGGGATGCGTTCTTCCACCGCGACGCAGGCCAGCTCCGGATGGGTCTTGCGCAGGAGCGTGATCTGGCGACGGTTTTCCTCCGGCTCCAGGCTGCACGTCGAATACACGAGCCGCCCGCCGGGCGCGAGCAGCGCAAGGGCGTTCTCCAGCATGAGCGCCTGGGCTTCGGCGAGTTTCTTCATGCGTTTGGTGGTCCAGCGCCAGCGGGCGTCGGGGCGGCGGCGCAACACGCCGCTGTTCGAGCAGGGCGCATCGATCAGGATGCGGTCGAAAAGCCCGAACGGCGCCAATGCGGCGGCCGGGGGGGCGGTGAGGTCGCCCTGTTGGACGGTGACCCAGGTTTGGCGCGTGCGTTCCAAGTTTGCGCGGACGGTCGCCAGCCGGTCTTCGTGGAGGTCGAGCGCGACCAGCAGGTGGCCGTCGGATGAGGGCGGCCCCATGCGCCAGGCGAGCTGGACGGTCTTGCCGCCGGGCGCGGCGCAGGCGTCGAGCACCTTGAGCCCGGGCTTGACTGCGAGTAGATCGATGGCCGGCGCGGTGGCCGGGTCCTGCACGATGAATGTCCCCTCGGCATAGCCCGGAACCGCATCGACCCGCGTGCCGCGCGGCAGGGGGGCGAACGGTTCGGGAGCGCCGGGAGGGAAGGCGAGGAACGTTTCGGCCGGCTCGTTGTTCCAGTTGCAGAGCGCGAGGGTTTCTTCCGCGCCGAAACGCTCCAGCCAGCGGGTGACGAGCGCGTCCGGGTGCGAGGTCCGGATGCCGATGGACTGCTTCGCGAGTTCCGCGAGCAGGGCGTCGCGCTGGCGCAGGAGGTTGCGCAGCACGGCGTTGACGAGCCCGGCGGTCTGCTTCGAGGCGAGTTTCGCGGCCTCGACGGTCTCGTTGACGGCCGCATACTCGGCGACGTCGGGCATGAAGAGAATTTGGCTTGCACCGACGAGCAGGGCCGCCTCGGTTTCCCCTTTCGGCAGCTTTTTCACCAGCCGCTCGAGGATCCATACGAGGGTGCGGTAGCGCCGGACCGTGGTGTAGACCAAATCGGTGATGAAGGCGCG
>DAOPZC010000053.1:0-35107 GCA_035353175.1 Kiritimatiellia bacterium
CCCATGCGTCAATGATCCCGCATGAGGCCACCTTAGTCAAGTGCATAAGCATGTAGCATAATTATTCCCCAAGGGTTCAATTTCCGTCTTCCCTGCCAAGATCTTCTAGGTTAGGCGTCAGCCTTTGGCTTAGGATATCCTGTGCCATGTCGCGCACCTTGGAAAGGTTCTCTGCGTTCTTGGGCAATCCGAAAACCTTACAGAGTTCCGTGTCTCCCTGAAGAAGATCAGCGGTTTCAATTCTTACAAGTTCCGTGTCACCACTGACAATCTTACAACCGGGAAGAACGCTTTCGATGGGGTAAAGGTAATCGGTTCCCGGTGCCGTCGTTATGATGTCCATTTCTTCGCCTTTCCAATTCCGCGCTACTCCACGCAAGCCTACTTGGTAAACTTCGTCGCAGAAAAGCCTTCTGTCGGTTTCCCTCATTGCCTTGTCAGTCACTCCTTTGTTCATTCGGGGCTGAAGTTCTAACTTTCCTTCTACGGTTTTTGAATTCCAAACCCTTGAACCTTCTATTTCCCGGCCTTCCACAAGCGACTGCTTCAATGCCAGATTAGAAACGCTGGTAAAGAGTCCGTATGCCAGAATCACGGCGTCGCAATCCCTCCAATCGTTCCTTCCGATTATGCTTCCCCTGTTGCCTTCCCGGACTTCAACACCGATTTTCTGACATTCAGTTTTGAACCATTCGACGGCTTGTTTGATGTTCGATGTTTGAGACTCTTCCTTGTTCAGTGCCAACATGATTTTCTTTCTTCCATTGGCAACGATCGACTTCAGTGCGTACTTCAAATAGTCTTGGGCTTCTATGTCCAAGCGGTGCTTCGTGCTGTTGCAAGGATAGGCATAGACGGTTACACCTTCAGCCCGTTTCTGTTCCAATTGGCGGACAACTGTAAAGCCTTCCCAAGTCGCAAGGGCGAATCTAGAAGAGGCATTCAAAACATAGGTGTCATTCTCTAAATTGAAGTTCAGTCTATTCCGAACGAGTGAGAGTTTCTTGCCGTAAACGTCGGTTTCGACAAAGGCAAACCTTTGAGCTTGATAAGCCATGAAGTGAAGATAGGAATAGCACATTTCTTTACTAGAAGGATCAAGCTTTGAACACCGGCCTTGAAGGACTTTGAGTTCTCCACGATCATAGTAAACGCTATCGGCAATGCTTCCAGTCTTTGAATCGTTCAAAAGGCCCTGAATGTGTGTTTCGACTTTACCTTTCAGGCACCCCCTGAAGATGGTCTGAATCAATTCCAGTTCCTTGCTTCCAAACCCCACCCCTTCGAACAAGGCGGGTTCTTCATCTATAACGATTCTTCTTCCCGTCAACGCCTTGGTTCCCCAGTGCGCAAGTTCAAGAAAACGGGCATGGGTGCAAATCACAATTCGCTTGTTCTTCAGAGATTTGATAACGCTTCTGTGTGTGCGACTCTGTTTAAAATCGCACCTTGCCCAACAGTCCTGACAAGGCGAGTCAACCTTCGAGTAGAATGGAGAGAAGCCTTTGTCAATTACGTTTCGGGCACCTTGCACTTGCCTTTGAATCATTCCTCTTTTCCCTTTCCCCCACTTCCTGTTTTCGAGTTCAGAAAGAGCTGCTTCGCACATCTGTTTATCCCAGCCCCGAAGGACTTGAATATCAGTACTCTCAACACTGAATTTCAACAGTCTATCCCTTTCAACAAGGCAAGCCCCAACAGTGTCTTTGACAATTAACCAAGTATCCTTGCTTTGGGCAACGATAACGCTTGTCACAACGCTTTTTCCTCCCCCGCATTGAACATCGACAATTGCCTTTCGGTGATTTCGGAATGCATGCTGAATCAGTTTCGTGGTGTCTTCGAAGTCAATTGCTAGTCCCCCTGTTAAAACCGCGCAAGAGGGCGAAGCGAAGGCGGATCGTCCGAAACTCCTCGCAATCCGTAACGACGCGCCGCAAACGCCGGAGGAACTTGCGTATCTCAAAACGCTCAAGCTCTGGATGGGACAGGCCGAAATCTGCACGGACGGCGCGCGTATCGAACTCGACCGTCCGGACGTCCTGCGGAAGGGTGACCTCGTGATCGCCGAGAACCGCCAAGGGAACGGCTGGGCGCTCGTGAACTGCTCGTTCGGGCCGAACCGCGCGTTCGGGCTCCGCATCCGCGCCTCGCACGGACTCGTGGAGAACTGCACATTCCGCGCCACACAGGGCGCAGCCGCGTTCATCGGGCCTGAATACGAATGGTTCGAGGGCGGATTCGGAAACGACATCCTCTTCAGGAACAACCGTTTCATCGGTTATGAAAACCGCGCACGCATCGTCGTCGGCGGCCGCGCCGCATACGGAAAGACCATTCCGGTCTCGGCCCACGTCGGCGTCAGAGAGGAGACGACGGACTGCCAGCGATCGTTTTAAAGCAGGCCGCGGGTCAGCCTTGCGTGAACGTTCATAACGCGGACGTGCCCCCCCCGTTTCTGCTGGAGGTGGAACTTTGAAGGGGCTAGCATCGAAAAGTTTGGCGCTCTTCGACTTGTGAACGCACCGGGAGGGGCAAGGGGGAAAGCACGCTCTGGAGGTTTTCCCGCAAGCCAATTGTCAAAAGTCGCGATGTGACTCTGACGCCCCTGTAAGCAGCAATGGAACGGCCAGTTTGGAGAATGAAGGACCCAAATGGAAACTGAACTTCTCAAAAAACACATCGCCCATTAGCGAACCTCGAGATGCCCGTTCACGCCGCCCGTCGAACGGCACCGCGGATGGAGGTCACAGCGGCAGTAGACGTCACGCTAGGGTTCGGGCACGTAGAAATCGCCGAGTTCTTGACCCTGTTCGTTGATCGAGAGCGCCCACGTGCCGACCTCGCTCACCGCGCTCACCAGACCTGAAGTCCCGCGCTCTTAATGCGCGCGTCGATCTCCTCAACGGCGTTTGGAGGGAGATCGAAGGACTTTACGCTCTTGCGTCCATTCCCATCGACAGCACGCGTGAGCGTATTGCGGAACACGCCGAGCCGCCTTAACACCACGAGGTGAGGTCCCCGCATCGTGCCGCCGTCCGTTCCCTCCGACTTGAACACCTCGCCGAGATTGACCATCATGAGATACCGTCCGAAGGCGTCCGCAAGTTCGGAATCTGCGGCCGTTTTCCCCGTTGCCGTCAGATCAAGCATCTTCTGGAGAAGCCCAGCGTACATGGGACGCTGGGTGATGATGCCGGTCGTCCCGAGCCGCGGTCCCTGATACAGGAACTGACTCGCCCCCCAACCGGAGAAGACACCCTTCACGACGGGTTTCGCGGCCATCAGCGCGGCGATGCGGTCGTTGACATTCGGCTGATTCGACTCTTCCTTGAAATACCCGTAGGTATCCGGAAAGTCCCGGGAAAGCCGCACCAGCAGATCCACCGACGGCTGCGGATTCGTCATTTTGCAGAAAGTCTGAATGATCACAGGAAGCGATGTCTTCGCCGCGAGCGAACGGTAGTATGCCTCCATCGCGGCATCGGTCTTGGCGTCGTCCGGAGGACGTGCCAGAATCGCCGCCGAAATGCCGCGCTGGCTCGCGATGGCGTCCCAAAGCCCAACCCGCTTCAGCGCCGCGGCGGAGTTGGTTCCGCAACAGACCGCCGTAAGCCGGGACTTCACACCGCCCTTTGCCCAGCGATCGGCAAGCGCCGTCAGTCCCGACTCGTACTCGCCAAACTCGTCGAGAGTGTTGATTTCGTTTGCCGTCGGCCAGATCACGCCGCCCACGCCCTGCGCATCGACGTATTCCGCCTCGCGGACCAGGACATCGCGATCCAGTTCCGCTTTTTCCGTGTAGGGCGTAACCAACAGCGGATATGCCCCTTTCAAAACCACTGCAGCAACTAAAGCTCCTACCATGTCTTTTTCTCCTTACCTCTGAAGATTTTCCACCCCTTTGCAGCAAAAGCGGCGCTCGCCCGTATTGGCGACGGCGCATATCGCCGTGAGCCAGAGCGCTGCCCGCCACGAACGCCTAAGCCACACCCGCCGCCAAGATTGCCGACACCTGTGTTGTGCTGACTGCTCTTTCATTGTCCATGATCTTACCCTCCGTTTTATGGTCCGAAATCAGCGACGTCCCCTACACAGGCGGCACACTCTTTTCAGAGGCCCGTTTCAAGGCGCCTCTACCCCTCGACGGTTATCGCCTCGACCGGACAGCCATCACGTGCCTCGCGGCAGCTTGCCTCGCTTTCCGAAGGCACCGGGTCCACCTTCACAACGGCCACGTCTCCGACCATCTCGAAGACCGCCGGGCAGACCGTCGCGCAAAGACCGCATCCGATGCACGCTTCGCTGTTCACTATCGCCTTCATACTTCATTCTCCTTCCATTTTGCCTGCGGGCCGGGGCAGGCCTTTTCTGCCCCAATTGATATTATGGTATTTTAGTACTGAAATACTGTCGACTCTCTAATTTTTCCGCATCGCGTTAAACCGTTTCGTGCGCGGCAGACTGCGCGGAGCGGGGATTCATACTCAGTTCGCCGAATGTCTGTTGCGGATCGTGTCCGCCAGCGCGTCCAACGCCGCGAACGTGTCCTCACGGGGCCGTCCCTTGCACATCAGCGCGCCCAGGACCTCGACCTTTAGGTTAGGGATCAGGGCAGAGATCTGCTCGACGGCCTTCGTGCCCCATCCGTACGAACCGATGACCGCCGCATACTTGAGCTTGGGCCGGAGCGCGTTGGCCAGATGCGTGGCCGAGATCACGCTCGGATGGGGTCCGACATGGACCGTGGGCGTGCCGATCACGACGGTCGCGGCGTCCACCAACGCCATTGCAAGTTTGCCGATGTCGGCGACCGAGAGCTCGAACGTCTGCACCTTCACGCCCCGCTCGGCCAGCGCCGAGACAAGGTGGCGGACCATCGCCTCCGTGCTGCCGTGCATCGAGATGTAGGGGATGACGACAAGGTTCGAGACGCGGTCGGATATCCAGTCCTCGTAAGCCGACAGGATGCACTCGGGACGGTCGAAGACGGGGCCGTGGCTGGGCGCGATCAGGCGGGGCTGAAGGGCGCGGACCTTCTTCACGTTCCCGTGGATGGCGGCGCGGAAGGGCATCATGATCTCGGCGTAATACCGCTTGGCGGCTTCGCAGACCGCGGGGTCGCCGCCGGCGTAAAGGTCCGTCGTGGCGAGGTGCGAACCGAAGAAGTCGCAGGAAAACAGGATTCCGTCCTCGGCAAGAAAGGTGCACATCGTCTCCGGCCAGTGCACCCAGGGCGTGTGCACAAACCTGAGCGTCTTGCCGCCTAGCTCCAGCGCCTCCCCGTCCGCGACCGTCCGGATCCGCGCCTCCGGAATATCCAGGTGGTCGATCAGCAGCGGCTTGGCCTTGGCCGTGCACAGGACCACGGCCTGCGGGTGCATGGCCAGCACCGCGGGGATGGCGCCGGAGTGGTCTTGCTCGGCGTGCTGCGCGATCACGAAATCGACGCGTCCCGCGTCTGCAAGCTGGCTCAGCAAAACGTCGGTAACGGCCGGATCCACGGCGTCGATGAGCGCGGTTTTCTCCGTTCCCCTGACGAGGTAAGCGTTGTAGCTTGTCCCGTCGGGAAGAGGGATCAGCGAATCGAAAAGCCTGCGGTTCCAGTCGACAAACCCCATCCACTGCACGCCGTCACACATCTTTCTCGCTTTCATCTTCAGCTCCTTTTGTCAGTGTCAGAGTTTACGGACGCATCGTCCGCGGCAGTTGAAGGTCGCTAAGGCGACATCACAGATATCGGCCCGCCCGTCACAGGGGCGTAAATTGGTCTTTGTGGACGCCGCACTGGGGACACGCCCAGTCGTCGGGGATTTCCTCGAAGGGAGTGCCGGGCTCGACGCCGTGAAACGGATCGCCTCGATCCTGCCTGTAGACCCAGCCGCAGACAACACACATGTGCTTGGCCATACGCAACGCTCCTCCAGTTCGCATCGCATCATCCCCCAGCACAGGCCGAGATCCGATCGCGCCCGTTCCAGACTCTCAGGTGAATTATAGCCGACGCGACACACGGTTGGCCACGGCAAAACGCAGGTGTCCTCGTTTCAGATGCAGCGCCGGAAAAGCCGGGGCGACTGGCTCTGGCACATGCATGACGGTGAAAGACCGCTCACTATGGCGAGTCCCCTCCGCCGCGAAACCTCCAAATCAATTGTGGAAATCGCCAGACGCCTCCGGCTGATACACCACTTTCTTGATCAACAGACGGCGACGTCCCGCCGGCACAGTCCACTCGACCACATCCCCTTCGGCATAGCCGAGAACGGCGGTTCCGACCGGCGAAAGAACGGATATCCGGTGTTTATCGACATCGGCCTCGGCGGGAAACACCAGCGTGAACTCCATCTGCTGCCGGCTGTCGAGGTCCTCCAGCACCAGGCGCGTGTTCATCGTCACGATATCCTTGGGAACGACCTGCGCCCCCACGATCTTCGCGCGGCGCAGTTCGCCGGCCAACGCCTCCAGATCGCGCCGGTCTCGGTATTTGAACTCGCCGGCGACGCCCAAAATCTCTCCGAGACGCCGGGCGTCATTGTCCGTAATGAAAATCTGTCTCTGCTCCATAAGCCCTCTCCTTCGCTATCCTCGTTCTTGGCCCGATATGAGACTCTCTTTACCAGACAATCGCATCCTGCGCAAGCCTTAAAAAATTCCTCTGCCGTTGTTTTGGCGCGGTGACCGTCTCCCACGTGCTGCTTCACCGAGATCAGCGTTCCGGTCGGCGTGGCGAGGCGCACCACTCTGGCCGACGCGTCCACCGTCAGTGCCATGGCCGAGCGGGAGGCAATGACACCATTCGTCCCGACCTGCAGCAGACCCGACACCGCGCTGCCGCCGGAGAAGACCTGCCCCGGAGCGACGCGCGCTCCGCCATGGCCGGTCTGCAGTGACGCCCCCGCATCCACCTGCACCTCACGGCTCGCCAGCGACGCCCCGTAACTGACCGTGCGGCAACAGGAGGTTTGTTTTCCCGCGAAACTTCGCGAATGGGAGCGGCCTTAGCCGAAGCTACCGTTTCTGATTTTTAGCGATCAGCGTTAAAAAATCAGAAACGGCTCTTATTCGCGAAGATTCGCGGGAAAAAATCTGTCCGCACAAAACCAAAAGAAAAGGCCGTGGCTCAGGACACGACTTGCGTTCAATCTGATTGTGTGTCATATTTCCATTCGGTTAAACGTGATTGCAGACCGTATTCATCACAAACGAAAGGAAAAACGTAATATGAAAAAGCTGGTCGTCTTGTGTTCACTGTTCGCCTGCGCGAGCTTCATGACCGGGTGCGGCGTCATGCCCTTGAAGGGCACATCGCATGCCGCCATCACCATCGACCACATGGTGTCCGATCCCGTGATCGACAACAACGTCCGTCCCGCCAAGATGGGCATGGCCAAAGCCACCGCCATCATCCTGTTCAATTCGGGCGACGCCTCGATCGACGCTGCGATGCGGAACGGCGGCATCACGAAGGTCCACCACGTCAATTACGATGTGAAAAACATCCTTTTCCTCTTCAACGAAGTCACCACCATCGTCTACGGCGAATAGTCCGCGCGTTTGACGCTGAGCGTGAATGGGGCCGGGCGTAACAGCCCGGCCCTCTTTTTTCCTGTCGCGTCCGCTTGTGGGCAGCGCTTCAAAACGGTACATTACTTTTTAATCGGGACACGTGAGGGAAAACGAATGGCTGTTTTTCACAGAATAGGAATCGGGTGCCTCCTGTTTGCCGCAGGCGCCGCCGCAGCCGCCGAGCTGTCGATCGGCCGGGAACAGGTTCAGGCCGTCTTCAATGAGCAGAACGGCCGGCTCACACTCGTAAACGGGGCTTCGCGGGCCGCGTTCGCCACCGTCGAGGCTTTCGCGGACACCGGCGCGACGGTCCGCACGGCCGGCGCGAACGACACGCGCTTGGGTGCCGGCGAAGCGCTGGAGGCGGTCTACCCCGACGGCCGGCGCGACCAAGTCCTGATCTTCAAAAACCAGCCTTTCATCTTTTTCCGCACCATCCTCAAGAACGGCGCGGCGCAGGCCGTCACCAACCGCGTCGCATATCCGTCCCTGACGCTGAGCCTCGGTCTTCCCGCCGCCTCGCTGAACTCGCTCGGTACGGGCGGCCTGCTGAAGCCCGACAAGAATCCCGGCAGTTACATGTGGACCGCCGTGGCCGACCCCGCCACCCGACGCGGTGTGGTCGCGGGCTGGATCACCACCGACCGAGGCAGCGGCGTCGTGCGCATGAGCGTCACCAACGACGCCGTCCGACTCCTGCCGCACGTGGATTACGGCCGCCTCCTGCTCGCCCCCGGCCAGGCCGAGACGTCCGAGACCCTCGCGGTCGGTTGCTTCGAAGACGCCCGCCTCGGCCTCGAGGCCTACGCCGACGCCATCGCCAAGGTCTACGACATCCATCTGCCCCCCATGCCGACCGTGCACTGCACCTGGTACGTCGACGGCGCCTCGCGCGAGAACGTCCTCACCGGCCGCACCGCCTTCGCCTCGCAGGTTCTCAAGCCCTTCGGCCTCGGTGTGATCCAGATCGACGACGGCTGGCAGCTCGGCCATTCCACGAACGGCCCCAAGAAGGTCTTTATCAATTACAACCCCCAAGGCCCCTACCCCTCGGGCATGCAGCCCACGGCCGCGATGATCAACACGGCGGGCATGACCGCCGGCCTCTGGCTCATCCCCTTCGCGGGCTCAAGCGACGACCCGTGGTTCGCGGACAAGCTGGCGTGGTTCGCCAAAAAGCCCGACGGCAAGCCCTTCGACACGCGCTGGGGCGGCACCTGCTTCGACCTCACCCGACCCGACACGCAGGCCTACCTCAAAGACGTCATCCGCACGATCACGCGCGACTGGGGCTACACGTACCTTAAAATGGACGGCCTCTACACCGGCGCGTCGCTCAACCTCAACTACGTCTGCGACACCTTCCGCGAGGACGAGATCGGCCAGGCGGCGCTCGCCGACCCGCAGATCACCCAGATCCAGATGATGCGCAACAGCCTCAAGCTCGTGCGCGACACCGCGGGCAAAGACGTCTTCCTGCTCGGCTGTTGCACCCCGCAGAACATGCGCAGCGCCGGCGCCGCCTTCGGCCGCGTGGACGCCATGCGCATCGGCCCCGACAACGGCGCGAACTGGTCCGCCATGATGCGCGGGCCCGAGTTCGGCGCCTGGCAGTACTTCCTCAACCGCCGCGTCTGGTACAACGATCCCGACCCGCTCTACGTCCGCGCATCCCTGCCGCTCGAGCACGCGCAGGCCATCTGCTCGTGGGTCACGCTCAGCGGCGCGATGAACAGCAGCAGCGAGCACTACGACCGGCTGCCGCCCGAGCGCCTCGACCTCCTCAAGCGCACCATGCCCTCGCACAGCGCCGTGGCGCGCCCCGCCGACCTTTTCGAGAACCGCATCCCCGGCCTCTGGACCGTCACCGACGCCGCCACCGCCGACCACCCGCGCCGCGACGTGCTCGGGCTCTTCAACTGGGAGAGCGCGGAGCGGACCGTCGACGAGCCGCTCGCCAAGCTCGGCCTCGACGGCGCGGGCGAGCACATCGCCTTCGACTTCTGGAGCAACTCGCTCACGCCGCCCTTCAAGGGCCGCCTCGTCCAGACCCTGCGGCCGCAGTCCTGCGCCGTGCTGGCCGTGCGCCCCGTGCTCGACCGCCCGCAGCTGATCTCCACTGCGCGCCACATCACCCAGGGCATCGTCGACGTCACCGCCGAGCGCTGGGACGCCAAGACGCGCACGCTCTCCGGCGTCTGCCAAGCGGTCGCCGGCGACCGCAACGAGCTGCGCATCCTCACCTACACCGGCACCGCCGGGGGCGCGGACGGCCTCGTCCGCGGTGCCGCCGTCGCCTCCGCCTCGCTCACCGGCCCGAACGGCTACGAGCTGACCATCGCCCCCGGCGAAGGCCAGGTGACCCGGCCCGACGACGCCTACTCCAACGCCAATACGCCGGACGCACCCGCCACCACGCTCTTCGAGCCGAAGGCCGAGGAGGGCCTCGTGCGCGTCGCCTTCAGCTGCGGCAGCGGCGGGCCGGTCGCCTGGATGGTGACATTCTCCGACAAACCCGCGCTCGCCCTGACGCCCGCCGCCTCCGGCCTCAAGGCGGAGATGCCCGACATCTACGGCCCCGTGACCCTTACCTGGCAGAGCAACACCCGCGCCTGCGAGATCCGCCGCGACGGCCAGACCGTCGCGCCCGCCGCGCTCGGCGGCCTCTGGCGCGACACCCGCGTCGCGTCGCGGAAGACCTATCGCTACGAGGTCGTGCCCTTCACCTTCGCCGGCGCGCGCGGCGCAGCGCAGGCCACCACCTTCACCGTGCCCGAAATCCCGCAGTTCGGCAACGTGCCGCCCAAGCCCGACGTCAAGCTCGACAGCCTCAAGCCGCTCAAGACGGCGGTAGGCTGGGGTTCCCTCAAGGTCGGCACCTCACTCAACGGCCCGCTGCGCCTCGGGCAGGCGACCTACGCCTCCGGCGTCTGCATCCACGCCGATGGCTACGCGGTCTACGCGCGCGACCCGGCGTGGCGGCGCTTCGTCGCGGTTGCGGGCATCGACGAGAGCCAGCGCCCGCAGAACCAGTCCAGCGTCATCTTCAGCGTCGCGGCCGAGGCCGCGGACGGCCGCCGCGTGCTCGCCGTCTCGCCCGTCATCCGCTTCGGCCAGCGCGAGCGCTGGCACTTCGACGTCGAGCTGCCCAAGGACGCCGAGCGCGTCGTGATCCTCTCCGAGTCCGCCGGCGACGGCAACAAGAGCGACCACGGCGACTGGTGCAACGCCGGCTTCATCAAGTGATCGTGTTAGACTCATGTTTTTGGCCTGCGGGGCGAGAGTGGTTGGTTGCGCCGCCCCGGGGGTAGGACACTCGACAGGCAGACGCGACAAGCGCTCGACGTCAGCGAAAGGAAAACCGTGAAACAACCGATTCTCATCCCCATGCTGGCCCTTTTCGTAATGGCGAACGGATGCCGGAGCACCTCCGACACACAGGCGGAACACCCCGCACAGGTTTCTGATGCCCGACTGTCCGGACGGTGCGCGGGGGCCCCGATCTGTCTGAGCGCCAACGACCTGTCGATCGCGACGGGCCAACCCTCGCTCGTGCCCATGTCAAACGGGTCCACACAGATCCCGGTCTGGTCTCTCTCGGGCAACACGGTCGGGCAGTCTGTCGCCGGGCTCGTGCCCGGCCTCCCCAGCGGGTGCGCCGCCGTAAAGGTCGAGATCGTCGTGACCACGACCGACGCGTCGACCAGTCCCAGCTATGAGGATGTCTACCGGTGCCATCTGTCGCAGTTGGTGGAGGGCACCCCCTTCTCGTCCCGGTATGCTCTGGGCGCCCCTGTGCGCACAGCGCTGCCCGCCGCACCGTTCCACACCCGCACCATCGTCCTGGAGTCCTACTACCCCATGGAGCCGAACGCACCCTTGTGGGTGCGCATTCAGCGGGAACCCGGCGATCCGGCCGACACCTTCACCCACCCCACCGGCCTGGTCCTGGTCAAGGTAACGCCCTTGGACGCGCTCGCGGCGCCGCATGTCGTGGAGAACGTGAGCGGCTACAATTCGTGGCCGATGATCCAGGCCATCGGCGGGAAGCTGGTCTGCGTGTACTGCCGCGGCACGGCGCACTCGATCGGCGAAGACGTCCGCGCGGTTTACGCGCGCACCTCCACGGACGGCGGAAAAACGTGGACGAAGGAAACGGTGGTCGCCAACACGCCGGGCTACGGCGAGGTCACCGTCGGCAAGGGGCTGGACGCCACGGGGGCGATGCTCCTCTGGGTACGCCGAATCGGGAAGGACTGGAACCACGACCTCTACCGCACCACGGACGGCGTGACGTTCACGCGCGTGGCGACGCCGACGCTCGCCGTGACCCCCGTGCAGATCACCGACGTCTTCGCGGTCCCCACCGTCGGGCTCATGGCCCTGTGGTTCGGCGGGCGCTACGCTGAAGACACGAGCCACTCGTGGGGCACGCTGACCAGCCGCGACAATGGCGCGACCTGGGTGCAGACTCCCGTCGAGTCCGGGCTGACCAAGCAGGAGTGGGCGACCGAGCCCTCGGCCGTCTATCTCGGCGACGGCAAGATTTTGGCCATCGGACGGGCCGAAGGGGGACGCTTTCAGTTCCAGATGATCTCCACCGACTACGGCGCGACATGGACGCGCAAGCAGACCAACATCGGCGATGTCTCCGCCTCCACTCCGAGCCTGATCCTCGACGCCAAAACCGGCCTGCTCAGCAACTATTACTATCAGCGCGGGCGCGGCATCCTTCGGCGCCGGGTCGCCGCCCCCGACAGCGTGTTCGGCCATCCCCTCAACTGGCCCGTATCCGAGGCGGTCGCCATCGGCAGCAAGATCCCGATCGATGCGGGCAACGTGAACGCCACCGTGATCGGCGGCACGCACTATCTCGCCTTCTACTCCGGCCAGGCGCCCGACACGGCGGTCTTGGTCTCCGAGTGCCCGGCACCGGTTGCCGAACAGGCGCTTTCCAACCCCTCGCGCCCCGTCGGGCCGCGCGAATAGGGCCGACTGGCGCCGCGCCCTCCTCCTCGTCCCCGTCTCGACAAACCGGCAAAATCCTTGCTAATGTAGTCGCCAATCGGGTTGGTATACGGGACGGGCCCACGACAAAAAAACCTATGGTGCCGGACCGCGCCTGTTCCTTTATTGTCGGAAACGTGCCGAAGCAAACAGGACAATCATGAACACACGCCTCTTCGCGCTCTTCGCCCTCCTGCCCCTCTTCCTCGCCGCCACGCCCGCGCCGGAGGGCGGCGTGCCGGTCATTCCCGTCAACGCCATCGGCACGCTGCGCGAGGCGACGCCCTCGCAATACGGGACGCTGACGCGCGTGAAGGTCGACGGCCAACCCTTCGCCGAGGCCCTGCGCTGCGAGGTCACCGCCAAGCCCGGCCACGCCTGGGGCATCCAGTTCCAGTTCCGCACCACCCGCCGGGTCGAGAAGGGCGAGGTGCTCTGGGCGCGCTTCTACGGCCGCACCGTGGCCGCCAAGACCGAGAGCGGCGAAGGCCGCGCCTGCGCCATCTTCGAGCGCGGGAGCCCGCCGAACGAGAAGTCGCTCGGCCTCGACATCGACCTCGGGCGCGAGTGGAAGGAGTATTTTCTGCCCTTCAAGTCGCTCAACACCTACGAGGCCGGCAAGGCCTCGTCCGGCTTCCACCTCGGCGCGCTGGAGCAGACCCTCGAGATCGCGGACTTCGAGGTCTTCTCCTACGGCAAGGGCTACGACATGGGCCGCCTGCCGCGCACCCGGGCCGCCTACGCCGGCCAGGCGCCCGACGCCCCGTGGCGCGCGGCCGCCGCGGCGCGCATCGAGCAGCACCGCAAAGCCGACCTCCGCGTGCGAGTGACGGATGCGGCGGGCCAGCCGCTGCCCGGCGCAAAGGTGACGGTGGCCATGAAGCGCCACGCCTTCGGCTGGGGCTCGGCCGTCACCGTCAAAGGCATTCTGCAGCAGGATGCCGACGGCGAGAAGTACCGCTCCGTCATCGAGAAGCACTTCACGCGCGTGGTGTTCGAGAACGACATGAAGTGGCACAGCTGGGACAACCCTGCCCATCACGCGGACATTCTCAAGGCCACGGACTGGCTGCGGGCGCGCGGCATCGAGGTGCGCGGCCACAACCTGATCTGGCCCTCGTGGCGCAACACGCCGAAGGACCTGCAAGCACTCAAGGGCGACCCCGCGGCGTTGCGCCAGCGCATCAACCGCCACATCGCCGACGAGGTCGCGGCCCTGCGGGGACGCCTTGTGGACTGGGACGTGGTCAACGAGCCCTACGACAACCACGACGTCACAGACATCCTGGGCAACGGCGAGCTGATCGCGTGGTTCAAGCTCGCGCGGGAGAACGACCCCGACGTGCGGCTCACGCTCAACGACTACGCCATCCTCTCCGCGGGCGGCCTGGACACGCGCCACCAGGACCACTTCGAGCAGACGCTGCGCTTCCTCAAGGACGGCGGCGCGCCGATCACGGGACTCGGCATGCAGGCGCACTTCGGCGGTGCCCCCACCCCTCCCGCGCGCATGCTGGCGATCCTCGACCGCTTCGCCGCGCTCGGCCTCGACATCTCCATCACCGAGCACGACATCGACACCACCGACGAGCAGCTGCAGGCCGATTTCACCCGCGACTTCCTGACCACGGTCTTCAGCCACCCCGCGGTCACCGCGGTACTGACGTGGGGCTTCTGGCAGAACGCCCACTGGCGCCCCAACGCGGCCTACTACCGCAGCGACTGGTCCCTCACCCCCGCCGGCCAGGTCTGGCTCGACCTCGTGACGAAGACGTGGTGGACGTCCGCCGCGCTCGAGAGCGCCGCGGACGGCACGGCCCGCACGCGCGGCTTCCTCGGCGACTACGAGATCACGGTCACGCACAACGGAACCAGCAAAACCGTCCCGACCAAGCTGTCGAAAGCCGGCGCCACCGTCGACGTCTCCCTGTAGCTCAGACGCCTCGCCCCCCCTTGCAGGGCGCTCAGAGAACGTCACGGCACAGGCGTCACGGGCCGCAGTTGAAATGGGCCGGCCTCCTGAACGTGCAGGAAGAACGGTTGCGCCGACTGGTCTGCAACGACATTCTGCGGCTCGCCATGAGGGCCCGTGAACAGGAGGAGTCCGAGCGGGCCGTACGCCCGTGGGGGCCGCGACCTCGGAGAATGCGAAAGGTGTTCGCGCATCGCGTTGTTGAGCGTGCTGGCGTTTTCGCGCGGCCCCGGGACACACGTGTAACTGAGTGACGACGTGCCGGCCGACGTGAACGCCCCGCGCCAGACCGAGCGCTCGTCCGTGAGTGTGGTGTGGGAATGCCCGGAAAACGCGACTGCGTTCGGGTAGGGCGAAAGCGCGCGCGTGGACTGGCCGTCGTCGTGGCCCCACGCCCACGGCCCACAGACGGTGGCCTGCGGATGCGCCCAACGAAATGAACGTGTGCTTTTGTTGGGTGACAAAACGTCGCCGGTTTGACAAAATGTATCTTCCCGTTTAGACGAGATGGTGATGGTGTTGAGCGTCGGCGATCAAACCCTGTTCGGACTGGAGACCTAATCATGAAACACATGCGCCCATCAGACCCGGCATTCCAAACGGCCCTTATGGCATTGACGCTCGTAGGCATCTGGTCTGTGGCATCAAACGGTTCGGCCGAAAGCAACCCGCAAACGTTTTGTTCAGCGAGCGCTGCACACGAGTCTGTGACCCTCGTCAAAACGTGGTGTGCGGCTGACGGCTCCGAATTGTCCGCTCCGCCTTCGCTTTCGCAAACGGTCACCCTCACGCTGACCGGCTCCAAAGCTTGGATGCGGGTCATCTATCCCGCGGGGGACACGTCGCGCCCCATTCTGACATCTGCGGTGCAGAAGCCCGACGGGGCGGGCTCCTCCTGGCCGGCCGAAATCAGCGCCACGTTCAACAGCGACACAAGCGTGACCGCGAACTCCACGAAAAACCTGTCCAACGTGGTCTTGCTTTTTGCCGATTGCGCCGAACAGAAGTTTGACGGCCTCACCGGCTATTCTCAGACTTTCTCCGGCACAGGGGCGAACGCCGGCAAGACGGTGATCGGCGTTTGGATCAAATCGGGGAACAACAAGAGTGGCGACGGCTCCGGGTACGGGACATACGTTGGGCGCGCCCTGATGATCGCCGGCGGCGATACGTATACGGTGACGGAAACAGGGCTGCCGGGCGGCTGGGCCTGCGCTGCGGGCCTCGGCACGTTCACATGCGCCGGGGGCTGCGCCACGCATGCGGTCAAGAACCAGGCAACCCAAAGCCACGCCCCCGCCGTCAAGCTGGTGAAGACGGCGGGGACGGCTCTGGACGGCGACGTCTACCCGATTTGCGGCTCGCATCTTGTGACCTACACGTATGTGGTGACAAACACCGGGTACACCTGGCTGAAAGATCTGACCGTGACGGACGATATACTCGGCACCGTCGGAGCTGTGGCAGGCCCTGTTGCGCCGGGCGCTTCGGCCATTCTGACGCTGGACGCAACCGTGTCGGCGACGGTGACGAACGAGGGAACGGTTGTCGCAACGCCCTGCACGCCAACCGGCGGTGCGATTCCCGGCACATCGCCGGTGTCAGATACGGACCAGGCGATCGTGGCCGTGCTGGACGGCGTAAGCCACGGCACCGTGACGCTTTCCAAACAGTGGTATGACGCCGATGGGAACCTGTTGTCTTCGACGCCCGCACTCGTGTCCAACGTGACGGTGATCGCCTCAAACGCCTATGCGTGGGTGGCGCTCGCGTTTTCCGCGGGAGCCACGAACCCGCCGGCGATCACCTCGGCCGTGCTGAAGCCGGAAGGGGCGGGCGCGAATTGGCCCGAGCTGGTCAGCGCGACGTTCGACGGCATCTCGCAGGCCGTGACGGCGTATTCGACAAAAAATCTGTCCAATGTGGTGCTGAAGTTTGCGGACGGCGCCGAGCAGAAGTTCGACCGTCTGACCGGATACTGCCAGACGTTCGCCGGAACCGGCGCGAACGCCGGCAAAGGCATCGTCGGCATTTGGATCAAATCGGGTGATAACGCCAGCGGCGATGGCCCCGGGTTCGGCTCGTATGTCGCTCCGGCGCTGATGATTTCAAACGGCGTTTCGTATGTCGTCACGGAAATCGGACTGCCGGAAGGCTGGACGTGCACGTCGGGCCTCGGCACCTTCACAAGCAGAGGCGAAAGCGCGACGCACACGGTCAAAAACCAGGCCTTGCCTGATCCGGTTCCGAGCGTTCGTCTGATCAAGACGGCTGGGACCGCCTTGGACGGCGATGTCTTCACGCTGAACGGAGCAGGCTCAGTGACCTACGTGTATCAAGTTCAGAACGTGGGCAACACCTGGCTAAAAAATCTGGCCGTGACCGACGATAAACTCGGGGCCGTCGGAACCGTGGACGGCCCGCTGGCCCCGTCAGCTACGGCGGCGTTGACCAAGACGGTCGAGGTCTCCGCAACGGTGACCAATGTGGGGTCGGTCGCGGCGACTCCCTGCATGCAGAGCGGAGAGATGCTGGGCCTCGCCGACGTCACCGGCACGGACGATGCCGTCGTGCGGCTGAAAGCGTTGTCCGCGCTGGGCGATTTCGTGTGGCTTGACTCGAACGCGAACGGCATTCAGGATGCGGGCGAAGCCGGGCTCGCGGGTGTGGACGTGCGGCTGTGCGATGCGGACGGAAACGCGCTGGAGGCGAATGCGGTGACCGATGCGAACGGCGGATACCGGTTCGAGAATGTGTTGCCGGGAAACTATCGGGTTCTGTTTGCAGTTCCTGCCGGTTATCTGCTGAGTGCGACTTTCGAGGGCGACAGCACCGCGCTCGACAGCGATGCTGCTCCCGAGACCGGACTGACGCCAGCCGTCGCCGTGCCCGAGGGCGCCACGAACATGACTCTGGATGCCGGAATGTGGCTGCCGCAACCGGCGGTAACGTTGGTCAAGACGGCGGGAACCGCGCTGGATGGGGATACCTGCACGATCATCGGGCCGGGAACCGTGACGTACACCTATGCCGTGAAAAACATCGGCAACACGTACCTCAATAATCTGGTCGTGACCGATGACAAGCTCGGATTTGTCGGCGTTATCGGCACGGCGTTGGCGCCGGGAGCCGAGGCGAGTCTGACTGCGGCTGCGCCCCTGTCTGCCGACGTGACGAATGTGGGCACGGTGACGGGGACTCCCGTGACGCCGCAGGACGATCCGATTGCCGGATTGCAGGACGTGTCCGACAGCGATGACGCTGTCGTGCAGGTTCTGCCCTCGGTGCGCGCCGCGCTGGGAGACCGTGTCTGGGTGGACGCGAACGCCAATGGGGTGCAGGACGCTGGCGAACCGGGGCTGATCGGCGTGACGGTGACCCTGCGCGACGCCGCTGGCGCGACATTGTCTTCGGCCGTCACCGCGTCCGACGGAAGCTATCTGTTCGACAATCTGGCGGCGGGCACCTATTCCCTGCGCTTTACCCTGCCGTCAACGTTGTGGCGGTTTACCACCTGCGGACAAGGGACCGATGGCGCGGCGGACAGCGATGCGGATCAGACAACCGGGCTTACGACGGCAATCACGCTCTCAGACGGCCAGCGCGACTTGACTTGGGACGCCGGCGTGTGCGGGGGACTTCCTCCGGGGTTCTGCGCTAAGATGACCATCGGGGAAAATTTCAACGCGCTGATCCTGGGAGACTTCACGGCCACGGGCGGCGACACCGGCGGACGGCTTGCCGTCGGCGGCACGGCGCGGTTTAACGACGGCTACAGCATTGGCCTCTACTTTGATGCCGGCGGCGAAGCGCTTCCTCCGCTGACAGGGCGAGCGGACATGCTGATCGTGCGGGGCGATCTTTACGACGGCTCGTGGGGCATTAACGGCGATATCGTGTACGGCGGTTCTTACTATGGGCCAGGCCGTTGGGGCGTTACTCCGAGACAGGTCACCCCCGTGACACTGGACGATAACGGCAACGTGCCTGACGATGGCAGCGGGACCACCTTCGAGCAGATATTCAGCCAGGTGAGGCTCGCCAGCGCGATGATTTCCACCATGTCCGACCGCGGCGTCGCGACAAAGGATCTCGACAAGTCCGACGGCAATACCATGACCTTCGTCGGGACCAACGAAACGCTGAATGTTTTCAATGTTGATGTGGCCGACTGGAACGGGTCTCAGATGGATATTCTGATTACCGCGCCGAAATCCAGCACGGTGGTCTTCAACATCCGCGGCTCCGTGGTGGAGTTGTCCAATGGCGCCATTCGGTTGACAGGCATCCCGAATGACCGCATTCTTTTCAACTATCCCGATGCGACCCTGATCAGCACGTCCGGCTTCACGCACGAAGGTGCCGTCATGGCGCCTTATGCCAGCGGCACGTTCAGCGGCGGTGCCTTTGAGGGCTTCGGCGTCTTCGGCGGCAGTGTGACAACGACGGACGGCTTCGAGTTCCACCGCTACCCGTTCCGCGGCACTGTCTGCACAGAAGCCGAGGCGACGCCCGCCGTTCGTTTAACGACGACGGCAGGCGATGCGGCCGACGGTGCCGTTCTGACGGTGCTGGGCGGCTCGGATGTGACGGTTTCCTATCGCGTGACAAATGTCGGCAACACCTCGCTCGATCAGGTTCGCGTCACCGACACCGTGCTGGGGACGATCGGCGCCCTGGGTCAGCCCCTCGGCGCAGGCGAGAGCGCGACGTTGAGAGCCACGCTGCTGAACGTGTCGTCCGACACGGTTCTGCACGGAACCGTCACCGGACGGCCTGTGCACAGCGACGGCACGCGCTGGAACGGATACGCGAATGTCTCCGACGCGGACGGTGCGACCATCAAGATCGGCTCCCCTTCGACTCCAGGCGACGGAACGTCCTCCGGTGCCGCGTGGCAGCGTGCCGATTTTGCGGTGACGGCTGTTGATTTTGTCAGCAAGCCCACGCTCACCAACGAACCCTTCTCTGTTCAGGTAACGGTCAGCAACCATGGAGACTTGGCGGCCGATGCCGGGCGGCTGACTCTGTACCTCAATGCGCCGGGGACCGTGGCGGTCGGCGAGGCAGGCGTCGCCTATCAGAATGTAGGCGTCCTGCTGCCGGGCGAGTCCAAAACGGTCCTGTTCCAAAACCTGACAATCGGAAATGAGCCGGGCACGCAGCATTTGCGCGCCTATGTCGACAGCCTCGACAAAGTTTGCGAATGGAGCGATGGCGACAACCAACTCTCCGCCACTTACACGTTGAATGCCATTGCGCTCAGCATGCAGGTGACGGAAGAAGGCGCTGTGCTCTCCTGGAACAGTTACTGGGGACAGAAATACACGCTCTATCGCTGCACCGATCTGGGCGACGGATTTCTGCTGTACAAGTCGCACATCGAGGCCACTCCGCCGATGAACACGCATATCGATGCGGATTTGAACAGTCTCCGCTTCTATCGTCTTGTGGTGGAAGATCAAGAGTAGCGTTTTGGGAGTCCGGCTTGTACAAAGCCGGTCGGGGCGGGCCTTCGATGATCGCGTGAGCGGCACGCGTGATTTTGCAGAAAGCCGTGGAGGCCTTCTCGCGACCCGCCCTTTTCATCTTCTTGCCGATCAGAAGACCTTGCCTTTGAAATACTTCTCATATTGCTTGGCGCTCTCGTTGACAAGCTTGGCGTTCATGCGAAGGTTGTCGATGACGCCCTGCCCGCCGTCCTTACCGGTTTCGAGCACGGTGTTGAGCGCCTCGGCCTTGTTGAAACCGATCGTGAAGTCGTGCATGACCGCGTTGAAGGCGCCTTCGGCGCGGATCGCCGTGTGGCGGCGGCCTTTGTTCGGCGCGTACCACATGCAGAAGCACTTGTCGTAGACGCCGTTTCCTCCAGCCGCGATGTTGAAACCGACGCCGAAATGGTCGCTGTAGCAGAAGTCGAACCAGTTGTTCCCGCTGCGATCATCGAAACCGCGGCTGTTCTCGTAATCCGAATAGTCACACGTGTAGAGCGGATGGATGTTCCTCAGTGAATTGCCGCCGCCTTTCAGCACGACGCCGGCGAAAACGTCCGCGATGCGCATGTTGGAGATCGTGTTGTCGTATCCTTCCACCAGCACACCGACCGAATTCGTGGCGCGGTTGCCGACGATGTTGACGTCCGCAATGTCGCAGTCGGAAGAACCGGAATTGGCGCCGAACTTGATGCGGAGACCCACGCGTACACGCTTCATCGAGACGTTCCGGACCTTGGTTTCGCGTCCGCCGTCGATCGAGATGCCGTCCGCGACGCCGCTCCCGTCCACGACGCCGCCCGTGAAGGAATAGTTGCTGCCGACCGTGCGGATGTCGTTGGCCGGGTGGCTCGCGCCCAGCCGGATCATCGCCTCAGAACTGCTCCACTCTGGCGCGGCCTTGAGGACGGCGTAGTTGGACAACTGCAGGTCCACGCTCCGTTTGGGGTCCGCGGGCGTCAGAACCGGCTTCGCGAGGAGGTACGTTCCGTCCGGGAAGTAGAGCGTGCGGTTGGGATTCGCGTCGATCAGCTTCTGGAGCGCGTCCGAAACGTCCGCCTTCCCGTCATTCGCGAGATGATCGGCGACCGCGACGAATCCCCTGTGCGCGGCGTCCGGCCCCTCCGCTGCGCACACGACCGCGGCAACCGTCCAGGCGGCCGTGCCGAGAAGCGTCCGCAGACAAACTTTACGCTGTTCTTTCATTTCTCCCCCGTAAGCGACATGACGATAAAAACACCCCGAAAACAATGGTTATGGATTCGAGGACTACTCCTGCGGAACGAGCGTGAGCGCATGAGCCGCAGCGGCCATGCAGTTGAGCCAGTCGTAACGCTCGATGGAGAGGCCCCGACCCTTTTCCACGCCGTCCCAGAACGTCGGGATGCGGCCGCTGGACTTCTGCACCCGCGTCATCGTATCGGCGAGAGCCCGCGCCTTCGCGAGATCTTCGGGGCGGCCTTCAGCCTTGTACATCGCCACATACGCGCGGATCATCTTCGCCGCGGAGGCATCGATCGGCGTGAAGCAGGAATACTGCTCAAGAACGGACGGCGCAGGCCATTCCTGATGGTTCGCCGGGGTCTCCCACACGACGAACCGCTTCTCACAGAACTCAAGAATCTTCCGGCAGGTCGCCAGCCGCGCCTTGTCGCCGGGGAAGCGCGTCAGGATGTAGAGCATCGTTTCGACCGCATTGTGCTTCGTGGGATTCTGATAGGGTTTCTGCGGCATGATGTCCTCGAACTGACCGTCCCAGTTCCAGTCCTTGAGCGGATGCGCCTCCAGCCAGGCGAAGCAGCCGTCGGCGGCACCCCGCCATTTCGAGTCGTTCGTCGCCTCGAAGAGCTTCTCGAAAAAGATGAGCACGCGGTTGGGGACGAGCGTGTTCTCGCCGATCGTCTCGCCGGTCGCCAGCTTCATCTTGAGCGGCCAGCTCCCGTCCGCGCGGCGCGCCTTGAGGTACGTCGAGCCGATGCCTGCCGCCGCCTCGAGAAACCGCTTGTCCTTCGTCTCGACGTAGTAGTCGACGAAGGCCGTTCCGACGTCGGCCGGATAGAGCAGCATCACCTCGCCGCGGTATTTGACCGCCCCTTCCGGCTCGTTGCCGACCATGGCCGGCTTGTGGTAGGGGCCGTCCGTCTTCGGATCGAACTCGAGCGGCTTGCGACCATAGGTCGGCGGCCACCACGCGAGTTTCGCGTCCTTCGGCTCCAGCTCCTTGAGCAGGAACTCGGCGGAGGCCTTGGCGAAGCGCATCGCCGTCTCGCGCTTCTCCGGTTCGAACTTCATCCAATTGAGCATCGCCTCGATGTGCGCCGCATGTGTCTTCGAGACGTAGGCATTGTGTTGGTATTTCTGGTTCGGCTTGCCGGTCTCCACGAGCACCGTCATCGCCGGCAGCTTCGTCATGTACGCATACGCCATCTTCGCGGCCTCGCGATACGGACGCGCCGCGGACGGATAAGCACCGGCCTTGAACGTGGCCGCCGTCTCGGGCCGCGGCGGACACAGCGTGTCGATATCGACCTCTGCCAAGGCGGTGCCCGCTCCCAGGATTACCGCCGTTCCCCACAGCATGCGCTTCATACAAATTCCTCCATCCATCTATTCTTAAAGAGGTATTTTCAAAACCCCTCTGACGTGGCGTTGACAGCTCCGCCGGATGGCAAGAGAACAACTGAAGACCGCTCAAACACGACTGGGGTATAAAACGGTGGTAACATTTTCAGCCCCTCTACGCAAGGAGGAAGATGATTTTTCTGGGGGAAGGTGGCAACCCTCGACAGGGTGCGGAAAAAGGCTTGCCTAGCGATCCGGCGCGACGATAATAAGAGTTGAAATTGTGGGACAAGACCGTCACACAGATCAGGGTTATAACAACCGATTGAACCATGAGGAGGGTTACATGAAAACGCTCGTTGGCATTTGTGTAACGTCTTTTCTGGTTTCTGCCGCTCCGCCTGTGCTTGCGCAAGCGGACCCGACCCTTGGATTCGACGACATGGTGCCCGAGTCTGAAGACACCCTGTTCGAAAAAAAGGATCAGGCTCACGAGCAGGAAACGCCGCTTCCGGAGGAAGAGATGATTCCGGATGAGGAATCGATGCCGGACGAAGAGGAGCCGTCTCACGAACAGGAAACGCCGACACCAGAGGAGGAGATGACCCCGGAAGAAAAAACGATGCCGGAGGAAACGCCTGTTCTTGAGGAGGAACAAGAATCTGAAGAGGCCCCTCTGTACTCAGATGACGATTAAGCCGTGAAGCGTGTAAAACCGGAGAGCTTGGAGGCATGCGCTGACGGAAAGTAGCGCAAAAGTCAGGAACGACTTTTATTTTTGACCGCTCTACAGCGGGTGGGGTGCCAGTCCCGGCAGGCGGAAACGATTTGCCCGCCGCCCCTCTTAATCGAGAGCGTAGTGCGGTTTTCCGCCGTCTCATGGAATCCGCTTTCGCCGCGGACGATTCCGGTGTATCCTTTTTCCCATTATTTACAAAGGGAGGAGATCATGCATCGTCTCATGTGCGCCTTGGGCTCCGTTTTGTTGTTCGCGTCCGCCGTCTCGGCGGAGAACGTTTCGTTCATGCAGGGCAAGCGCTTCGCGGTCGGCGACTACACCAGCGGCAAGGTCTGCATCGTCGAGGCCGACGGCCACGTCAGCTGGGATCAGAAGGCCCCCTGCTGCAACGACCTCTGGATCCAGCCCGGCGGCTCGATCCTCTTCTCCACCGGCCACGGCGCCAAGGAGGTCGCCAAGGACGGCACGGTCAAGTTCGAATACCAGAGCAAGGCCGAGATCTACGCCGTGCAGCGCCTCGCCAACGGCAACACCTTCGTGGGCGAGTGCACCAGCGGTCGCCTGCTGGAGGTCGCGCCCGACGGCAGCAACATCGTCAAGGAGCTCCGGCTCCTGCCGGCGGACAAGCCCGGCGGCCATGCCTACATCCGCAACGTCCGCGTGCTCAAGAACGGCAACTACCTCGTGGCCCACTACGGCGGCCGCTACGTGACCGAATACGCGCCGGACGGCACGGTGGTCTGGACGTTCAAGACCCCGGGCGGACCGCACAGCGTCACGCGCCTCGCCAACGGCAACACGCTGATCGCCTGCGGCGACAGCGGCACGCCCTGCCTGATCGAAGTGACGCCCGAAGGCAAAACCGTCTGGGAGCTGAGCAACCAAGACCTGCCCGGCGCGCCGCTCAAGTTCTTGACCGGTTTTCACAAGCTGCCCAACGGCAACTTCCTCATCAGCAACTGGGTCGGCCACGGCAAGTTCGGCACCGCCCCGCACCTGCTCGAGGTGACACCCGAGAAAAAGGTGGTCTGGAGCTTCAACGACCACCAGACGTTCAAGACCGTCGCCACCGTACAGGTCTTCGGCGAGGGCGATGCGGCCCTCAGCGGAGAGGGCGTGCACTGAGTAGTGAGAAGTGAATAGTGAATAGTTAATAGTTAATGGTTAATGGTTAATAGTGAGTGGTGAGCAGTGGGCAGAGGGCAGTAGGCAATGGGCAATAGGCAGTAAGCGGAGAGAAGTTGGGAGATTGAGGACAGCGATGAATGACGAGAGTGAACTGATCACAACGGGCGAGGCGCTTGAACGTGTGGCCGAGCGGCTGCTGAAAGCCGAGGCGGTGGCGGTCGACACGGAATTCTTCTGGGAGCGCACCTTTTATCCGGTGCTCGGGCTGGTGCAGCTCGCGGCCGGCGACGGCTGCTGGCTGGTCGACGCCGTGCGCATCCGCGACCTGCGCGCGCTGGGGCCGGTGCTCGCCTCTCCGTCCATCGTCAAGCTGTTGCACGACGCGCCGCAGGACCTCGGCATCCTCGCGCGGGCAACCGGCGCGCTGCCGCGCTCGGTCTTCGACACGCGCCTGGCCGCGGGCTTCGCCGGCCTCAGCGCCACGTGTTCGCTCCAGGCGCTGCTGCGCGAGGCGCTGGGCATCGAGCTGGCCAAGTCCGAGACCCGCTCCGACTGGCTGCGCCGGCCGCTCAGCGCCAACCAGCTGCGCTACGCCGCCGACGACGTGCTCCACCTGATTCCACTGCGCGACACGCTGCTCGCCCGCTGCGCGAGTGACACCGTCCGCGCGTGGCTGCACGAAGATCTCGCGCGGCTGGACGACCCCGCGATGTATCAAGACCGCGACCCGCGCCTGATGTACCTGCGGGTCAAGGGCAGCGCGCGCCTCGGCGCGCGGCAGCTGGCGCTGCTGCGCGAACTCGCCGACTGGCGCGAGCAGGAAGCCCGCCAGCGCGATTGGCCGCGCGCCCACGTGCTGTCGGACGACCTGCTGATGGCGCTGGCCACGCGTGCGCCCGTCAGCCGGGAGGCGTTCCGCGATATCCCCGACATGCCGCGCAACATCCCCGATGAGGTTGTCGCCAAGATTTTGACCGCCCTTACGCGCGGCCTCGCGCTCCCCGACAGCGAATGCCCGGCGCCGGCCGACAACCTCGACGTGTCCGCCAAACGCGCGCTGAAACCGACAAGCGACCGGCTGCTCGCGCACATCAGCGCCGCGTGCGCCGCATACGCGATCGACCCCGCATTGGTGGCTTCGCGCGCCGATGCGGACGCCTACGTGCAGAGCCTGGCCAACGGCACCGCCGCCAACCACCCGCTCGCGCAAGGCTGGCGCAAAACGTTCACGATGGACTTCACGCTATGAGTATCCTGTTGCGGCTGACCACTGCTCTGTGGTGTCTCGCGCTACCTCCCGTCCGGGCGGCCGACTGGCCGCAATGGGGAGGACGCAATGCGCGCAACTTCGCCGCCGATGAAACGGGGCTCCCCGCAACGTTCCGTCCCGACCGCACCGACGTCACGAACGGCATACAGAGCGTGGTCCCGGGCAAGAACCTGAAATGGACCGCTCCGCTCGGCACCCAGTGCTATGTGACGCCGGCCGTCGCAGGCGGGCGAATCTACGTCGGCGCGAACGATGCGAAGGTCGACCCCGCCCGCTTCGCCCGCACGAAAGGCAGCGTGTTCGACTGCCTCTCCGAGGAGACGGGCCAACGGCTTTGGCGGCTCGTCATCCCGCGCCTCAAGACGCAGAACAAGCTGTTCAACTTTGACGATCTGGACTTGGGCCTCTGCTCCTCGCCGACCGTGGACGGCGACCGCGTCTACATCATGGGCAGCCGCGGCGACGTGCTTTGTCTCGACATCCGCGGCCAGGCGGACGGCAACGCGGGGCCGTTCACCGACGAGGGGCGCTACATGGCCGACAACCGGACCTTCCCCGACAAGCCGGGGCGTTTCAGCCCGACGAACGCCCCGGCCGCACCCGCGCCGATCGCGCTCCGCCCCGAAGACGCGGACATCGTCTGGCGCTACGACGTGCTGGAGGCGCTCGACGTCTGGCCGCAGGACGCGGTCGACTGTTCGATCCTCGTCTACGGCGACTGCCTGTACGTCTGCGTCTGCAACGGCGTGGACCGCTCACACAAGACGCTCCCCTCGCCGAACGCGCCCAACCTGATCGTGCTGGACAAGCGCAGCGGAGCGCTGCTGGCCACCATCGACAAACCGCTGGGCACATCGGTCTTCCACGGCGACTGGTCTTCACCGGCCCAAGCCCGCGTGAACGGCAAGGACCTGATCTTCTGGGGCGGCGGCGACGGCGTGTGCTACGCCTTCGACGCGCGCTTCGAGCCGGGAAAGGAGGGCCAGCCCGGCGTTCTGCAGCGCATCTGGCAGTTCGACTGTAATCCGCCTCACAACAAATTCAAAGACGGCCATCAGCTGCCCTACAACAAGAACCGCCAAGGCCCCAGCGAAATCATCGCGACGCCGGTCATCGTCGGCAGCCGCATCTACGTGGCGGTCGGGCAGGACAGCCGGCACGGAGCGGGACCGGGGTGTCTCTCCTGCATTGACGCGACACAGACCGGCGACGTCACGGCATCGGGGAAGATTTGGCAGTGCTTCGATGTGGGCCGCAGCTTTTCAAGCACGGCGATCACAAAAGACGGATTGGCCTTCATCGCCGATTACGCGGGCATGCTGCGCTGTCTCGACGCCGACACCGGAAAAGAGTACTGGAACCACGACCTCAAGGGACGCGTCTTCTGTTCGCCGCTCTGCGCCGACGGTAAAGTCTACATCGGCACAGAGGCGGGACGGCTGACCGTGACGGCGGCGGCGCGCGAGAAAAAGGTGCTCGACGAGGTCCGCTTCGACGGCCCCATCTACGCCACGCCCGTGGCCGCCAACGGCGTCCTGTACATCGCCACGCAGCGGACGCTCTACGCGTTCCAGCAGTAGCCCTAGCCCAGCAAGTGACGCACGACGTCCGCCGCCGTGTAGTCCATCTTTTCAGGCGTACAGAAACGCCCGATATTGAGATAATCGTCGCCCAGCGTGACGATGCCCGGTTCGCGCGTGCCGTCCGCCAGCACCTGTCCCAGGCCGATGTTGCCGAACAGCCCGTTGCAGATGCACTTGCGGCCCACGGTCTCCTCGATCGTGCCGCCTTTGGCCACAAAGGCCTCCACCGGCTCGGCGGGACAGCGGTAACCGAACGTGCCGTCCCCCTTGAGATACACCTCGCGCAGGTACCCGAGGTCGCAGATGCGGCGGCGCGCCTCAAAGACCGAGGCCTCTGAAAGCGTGCCCTCCAAGTCCGCGACCTTGAAGGGGAACCCCGTGGGCGACGCCAGCCGGTCGGTGAAGACGCGGCCCTTGCCGGCCAACGCGCGACGGATCAGCGCACGGCGCATCTCGGCTTCCATGCCCGACTCCACACACAGCGCGAACGGCGTGCCGACTTGGACGCCCGCCGCGCCGTCTGCCAACGCCGCACGCAGCGCCTCGGGCGACCCGTATGCTCCGCCCAGGAAGAACGGCAGGCCGATCTTGCGCATCGCCTCCAGATTCACCACGTCACGTTGCCCATAGATCGGCTGCCCGTCTTCGGTCAGCTTGAGCTGCCCGCGCGGCGGCGCATTGTGTCCGCCCGCCAGCGGCCCTTCGATGACGAAGCCTTCCACCGTGCTGCCCGAGCGGCGCAGCATCATCGTCGCGAGCGAATCGGCCGAGATGATCGGCAGGAAATTCGGACGCTCCAGAACCGGCACCGGCGCGCCCGCCTCGATGAACTGCGAGGGGTCGAAGACCCGCCTGCAATCGGTTTCGGGCACCGCGCCATGCACGTGGATCGTGTACGTGGCCGCCTCGTGCTTCGAGAGCGCATCCAGCATGCGTGGAAACTCGACGGGGATGCCGGCGCCCACGATCACCACCGCCGCGCCCGCCAACACCGCGCCGTAGGCCGACGCGAGATGCGGCATCTGGATCTTCTCCAGGTAGTTGATGCCCACGGGGTTCGAATGGCCCTCACGCGCGAGGAACACCTCGACGAAATTGGAAACGATGCACAGCTCATCGCGCCACGCGCTGCTCTTCATCACCTGCTTTTCAGCGGGCTTGTAAGGCGCGTCCGGAGCCTTGCCGCCGGGAATGAAAAGCGCGTCCATGATGCGCTGGGCCATCTGCGGGAAAGGGAAATGCGCGAGCGCGCGGCGGACCTCGCCGCCCAAATCGCCATCCTGGAGCCGGCGGGCCAGGACTTGGTCAAGTCCGGTTCCGGACACGATGCCGAGCTGCCCGATCCTGGAAACCGCCTGCGCGAGCCGCCAGTTTGACACGCCGACACCCATCCCGCCTTGGATAATTTTCGGAAACGTAATATGCATGATAAGTATACCTGAACAAACCACCGCAGATCTCTTGCGGCTATCCTACGGATTACCCCATAGCGATAAAGACTGTTACTTTAACAAGGTGTGGGATTTTGTCTATCCCTTTTAGGCGAGAGCGGATTACATTTTCGTTAGAAAGAACCGTCCTCACCGTCCCGCAGCGTGGACCAGCGCCTTGAGATAACCGTTGGCGAAGAGCCGTCCGAGCGTCCCGTAGCCGGGCACGAAGCCGGGTTCGTCGCCCTCGCCCGCCATGGCCGGCACGTGGTCGCAGCGGAACGGCACGTCCAGCCCGAGCTCGCGATACGTGCGGAAGAGCGCCAGCTGGTCGGTCTCGCCCTCGTCGTGGAACAGCTCCACAAACTCCTCGGCCGTGCCGCGCACGTCGCGCACGTGCACGAAGGCGATGCGGTCGCCGAAGTGGCGCGCCGCGGCGTCGAGGTCCGCGCCCATCAGCTTGAAATTCGCCTGGCAGAAGGTCACGCCGTTCGCGCGGCAGGGCGCCAGCGCGTAGGCGCGGTCGTAGGCCGCGACCGAGCCGAAGACCCGCGCCATGCCGCCCAGCGACGGCAGCGGCGGGTCGTCCGGATGCAGCCCCATGCGGAGGCCGAGCCGCTGCGCCTCGGGCATGACGGCCCTGACGAAATACGCATAGTTTTCCCAGACCTGCTCCGCGCTCAGCAGCGGGCCCGGCATGGTGCGGCGGTTCTCGGCCAGGCTGAAATAGGTGGCCTTCGCGCCGCCGCGCCCCGCGCGCTCGCCGCTGCGGTGCCAGCCCGTGCCGACCATGAAGTTGTAGCAGAGCAGACCGATGCCCAGCTCGGCCATGTTGCCGAGCAGCAGGCGGTAATGCTCCAGCGTCGCGTCGCGGCCGGGCAGCCCCAGCTTGATCGGCGACATGTCGAAGGGGTCGCCCTCCAGCGCCACCACGCGCAGGCCGGCCTTGGCCAGATCATCCACCACGCCCGCCAGCGCGTCGCGGTTCCACGGCTCAGGGCGTCCGGTCAGTTCGGGCGCGACCTTCACCACCACGTCCGTGATGCCCATCTGCAGGCACAGCTGCCACAGCCGGTGCGGCCGGGGAGGAACGAATTCGATCAATTTCATACGCCCACCTTACCAAAGATCGCAGCCGCTCCTCAACCCCCTCGCGGTGTAGCCGCTGTTCTTTTGCTTGCCTACGGCTTCAAACACGAAAGCGGATGCGTCATCGGGTTAGCAGGCACGGAAACCAGTGTTTGAAGAATTCGACGGCCTCCGGAGCGCGCCGCATGGCCGAAACCACATGTTTACCGAGTGCGCCGCCGCCACATGCGTAGTATCCGAGTGCGCCGCCACCGACGGCCACAACGCCGATTGCCCCGCCGCCCACCGCAATTCCACCGATGGCAAGGCCCCCGAGCGCGAGCAACCCCAATGCAAGACCCCCGAGCGCAACGGCTCCGATGCCGACGCCGCCGAAAGCCAGGATGCCGACGGCCACGCCGCCGAGCGCTACGCCGCCCCGCGCCACGCCGCCGACAGCAATCCAGCCTTTGGCCATGTCGCCGATGGCGATGATGCCGTGGGCATGGCCACGGATCTCGCCCTTCTCGGGATCCGGCCCGATCGCAATATCCACGACGGGAAGTCCGCATAACGTCTTGGCCGAACGTTTGCGGATGGCCCGATACATCTGCTGCTTCATGTTCATCTCCTTGTTTTGAAGTTATTTCTGACAGCCCAACCGCTCCGCTGTCTGTCCGCGGCCCCTTGGCCGCATCGTTCATCGCTTATAGACAAACACCATTCCCTCATTCTCCATGGTAAAGGTTTTGCCGTCGATGGTGCCGACCGTCCGCCCCGCGCCTTTCCATCGCATCTTCAACTTCGGGCCGTCCTGCGTGTACGTTGCGCCCACCTCACGGGTCGCCTCTGTCCCGGACGGCGGAGCCAGGGTGATCTTGCTGCTGCATGTGCCATCGGCATTGATGCTGAACGTGCCCGAGCGCACCTGCAGTTCTGCCCCGCCGTGAGATACGGTCGCCGGCAGCGACTTCCCGTCGACGGAAACCAAGGCGTACACCCCGGCGGGATCAGCCCCAGTGGCCGCCGTGTGTTGCTGGCACGCAGGGATCAGAACGGCTCCTGCCACCGCGCAGCATTGGACCGCATTTCTCAGCATTTGTCTCATTTTCCAGCCTCCTTCTTTCGTTTGCGCAGCCGTGGGCTCCCCCCGTGCCCTATTCTCAAAGCGGTGTGACACGGTCGAGGTCGAATGTTTCCGTGAACGGCATCGCGTTAGGGATGCCTCCTGCGACCGTTTGGGACGGAACAAAAAAATAACTGCCGGAAAACGGGGCGTGAAGCGTGCCCGCGTATGCCGACGTACGGCACATGCCCCACCATAGCGCCACGCAGACCCCCATGCGTAATAGCACTCGCGTAGTTGCCCAAAGGGCCGTCTGTTTCCGACGGGACAAAGCCAAACCACCTTTTTCATGATTTTTCATCGTTTGTCCTTTGCAGAAAGCCGGTGGTTAGGAACGGCGCCTTAGCGACGTTCCCAACCATCACCTTGTTGGGCCGCCTTGTCCTTCAGGAACAGATCCCCGTCACACGGGCCGACGGTGTGAATGCGTGCGCGTTTGCCTGTCGCCCTGCTGCTTCTTGGCTCGCCGAAGGTGATGGTCACAGGCTGATTCCCCATTGGATTGTAGGTGACCGTCCCATTGGCAAATTCTCTCGTCATGGCTCCATCGGGGCGTGCAACACCGGGCGCCAGTGCTCCGCCGAGACACCGTTCCCAGAAGGGCTGCCAGTTGTGCAGGTGATCGGGAGTCGGCAAGGGGTTCGGGTCCGAGAAAAGGCAGTAGCCGTCCGAAAGAACCAGGGAGCACGTCGTGGTGGCACGCATGAGCGCCTCGTCAGCACGCGATTGGTGGTGCCACGTCTCCAGGCAGTTGATCCGCGGTTGCCGCAACTTCTTCTCGGCCCATGTCAAGGTCTCGGCAATGCGTTTCCAGTCCTCCGCAGTTTGGCTGCGGTAGCATTCCATGAAGTAGCCGTTGATATAAGGCGCCGTCTGCGGCGTCGTGACGTCATTTGCATTGGCCAGGATGAGGGCCTCTTCTCCGATGCGTGACCGGATCGACCTCACCAGCGACAGGCGATCCACGTCGTCCCGCCACCAGTCCACCATGATGCCGTCCACGACGCCGGATGAGACAGCCGCTTGGGCCTGCTTCGCCACGTGTTCCCGGTATTCGGGATTGGAGAAGTCAAGTTGCAAATAGCCTCCCTCCTCCCATCCCGGAACGATTTTCCCCTGCGCGTCACGCCGCCACCACGTGTGGCCATCAGGCAGAAATGACCGGTGGGCGTCGCGGTAGCGGATTTCCACCAGCAGAATCAGGTTCCGGTTCCGGCGCAACAGGTCACGACGACGTTGGAGCCCGGATTGAATGCTGGCCGCCGTGAAGTTGGTCGCCAGTCCGGGATACGCATGGTCCCACTGCAAGCCAAAGAACCTTTCCCCATGAAAGATCAAGTCATGCCGCGCCTCCGTCACCACCCGATCTTCCTTCAGGTTGTCGGCCGGATTCCACGCCTGAAACACGGACGGAAAAGCTCGGTTGGCGATGCGCCTGGCTACAGGTTCTTCAGACACCGCTTGCTGCGCCTCACAGACAGCAATGAGGCTTAGCATCTGAATTGCATAATACCATGTTCTGTTTGCCACGGACCGCTTCCTTTGTATTCTCCGGCTGGGAATAGTCTAACCCATGATTGCCTTCGTAATCCACATAACAATCACCAGGAAGATCGCCATAATCAATGTGCCCCCAGTGACACGGAGGATAGAGAAACTACTCTTTGAAATTCGCAACCCGTTCTCTTTTGAGAAGACCCTCGAACCTGCAACTTCCATGATAAGGTAGACGGGAAGAGCCAATGCAATCAAGAGTGCCCATCCTGTTTTCGTTTTGGGGTGAAGTGGAAAAATGTTAAGCAGGATCAGGATGGTTGCCACAATCCAAGCCAATGCCAGTGCGAAAAGGAACGATATTGTTTTTTTCGTCACCATTGTTATCGTTCTCCGATCGGGATAGGGAGGCGCCTCGCGGCCGCCCCCCCCCTCCCACGCCACCTCGGCATACGGGTCACGTACCGGGCGGTTGTCGAGGGGCGAGCGTGTACCCATGAGTCCTGTGTCTGTCCGGGATGTTAATCATAATCGTAATCTCGCCCGCCTAGAAAGCGGATTACGATTAGGCGTACGATTACGATTAGGAATGAAAATCGTGTTCACACGCGTCACAATTTCACTCGCCGTCTTCCCGTTCCAAACGCCCGGCCTCTCCGTTTGCTCACCCGAGTCCGTGCGGGTGAGCAATACGAGAGCAGGCCGTTGTTGGGCATCCTACTGGAGTTTGTCGAAGTCTGCCATTCTGGCACCCATCACACCTACGTGCACCCCGTGCTCCTTGAGAACCTTGGTCGCCTTGCCATTGATGTGCAAGAGGGCGAGTAGGCCAACCAACGGAACAAATGCAAGGATGATATAGAGCCATGCGCAGGACGAACGAAGCGCAGCGGCAAGCTTGTATATAAAGTAGATGCCGATGATGCCTGTCACGATGGTGGCAAATGGAATGAACATCGCCACCAGATTCGCGAGCACAAGCCACTGGATGTTCTTCTGCCGCTTGGCCGCCTCAATCAGTTCGTCCTTCGTCCACGGTTGTTGCTGTTTCTCCGACATGCGTCTCCTTTCGTTGTCAGTGTGCCCAATCGGGATAGGGAGGGGCCTTGCGTCCGCCCCCCTCCCACACCACCCGGCATACGGGTCACGTACCGGGCGGTTCCATCACGAACGCCAGCAGCTACCGACGCGTACTCGCGTTCGGTACGCTGTCGTGTGTGCCCGTTTCAAAATAGATCACTGTGTGTCCCTGTGCGTTCAAGCCTGACAAAATCCGGTGTTGATCGATATATCAACAGCCAGTCCGGGGAGAGGTGGCACTCTCGGTGGGCGCACCAGTTTCCGCTCAACGGATGGTCGCGATGCTTGACGGGCAAGGGTTCGCCTTGAAGAAGAGACAGGACAACGTGCTGAAGTATGCGTACGTCCATGCCGCGTTTCTTCATCCGCGCCAAGTCTTTCCCGAACTTCGTCGTCTGCTGGAGTTGTTTCACAGGTTGTTCCACTCGGCAAAGGCATCTTCGGGTGTCTCAAACGTCCTGACCTCCATGTTCCGTTCACTCTTCTTCAAGGTTGCCGCAGTCTCCTTATTGGGTATCGCGACGTCAAAAGGAAGCCCCTTTCGGAGAATAACCTGCTTGAAGAAAATACGTATCGCGTCCGATGACGAAAGGCCGATCTTCTCAAAAACGGTTTCCGCCTGGGTTTTTAATGTCGGAGCGATTCGAGTGTGTAATACGGCTGTTTTCATGGCATCACTGTAGCACAATTGTGACACACGGCTCAAGTACCAACATTCTTGAGGTTAACGTCAGCGACCACCAACACCCTGAGCCGAAGGCGAACGGGTGTTGGGTGCGTCGCCGGGTTGGGATGCTCTCGCTTGTTTCTCGACAGGGATCAAACTGTCAAAGACAAAATACGCCTGATGAACGACCGGGTTGGTCGGAAATTGTTGTTTCCCTTTCTGATATCCCACAAAGAAGATCAAGTTCTTGAAATCAAAGGGTTGACTATCCCTCTGTACGGAGTTGACCTCCATCCTCATCCTGTATCGCGTTGGTGTACAGGGACGATTGAAATAGGTCATCGTGCCCTCTGCTGTAAATGACCAAGGGGCTATTGTCGCATAGCTTCCATGAAAAGCTCGTCCACACCAGCTGTTCAAAGGGCCGCTGAAGAATGTGTTCTCCTTGTCAAAATAGTAGAATGAACTGCCGTCTTGAACGATGAGATACCCCTCTTGCTGGATTACTTTCGTTGCCGTGGTCGGAGGTCTTTTGCAGACCCGAATTTGCGATTTCCCGGATTGCGACGTTAGCGTGAGTTGAAGATCGCCGTCCGCAAGATTTGTGAAGCCAACGGTGCGATAGTCTTCGGGTGAGAATCTGGGATGAAGTTTGCTTTTTGCATATCTCGCGGTCGAGAATGAAGCCAAATCGGCAAGGTTTGTTGGCCACCGATCTCTTTCACTGTAATAGCTCCATGATTCGGCTTCGGCAAAGTTATTGTTGAATGCCTTGTCCTCATCAGCTCGAGAACCGCATCCGAGGCAAGTCATAACACAGAACAGTAGTTGTTTGAAGATCGTTTTCATTGTGATCCCAATCGGAATAGGGAGGGGCCTCGCGGCCGCCCCCCTCCCACACCACCCGGCATACGGGTCAC
>DAOPZC010000054.1:0-33590 GCA_035353175.1 Kiritimatiellia bacterium
TCAAAAAATCCTTGGATTTGCTGGGCGTGCAGGTCCATGGTCAGCACGCGGTTGGTGCCGGCGGCCACCAGCAGGTTGGCCACCAGTTTCGCGGTGATCGGCACGCGCGGCTGGTCTTTGCGGTCTTGGCGCGCATAGCCGTAATAGGGGAGCACGGCGGTGATGCGCGAGGCCGAGCCGCGGCGCGCGGCGTCGATCATGATCAGCAGCTCCATGAGCATCTCGTTGGGCTGCGTGCAGATGGGCTGGACGATGTAGACGTCCTTGCCGCGCACGTTGTCGACGATCTTGACGTGCGTCTCGCCGTCCGGGAAGCGACGGAGGTTGATGTCGCCGAGGCGGTCGCCGAGATAGGCCATCATCTTCTCGGCCAAAGGCAGGTTCGCAGTTCCTGAAAATACCATCATGATCTTATTCGCGCCTTCCGCAGGCCCGGACACCGATGTCCGCGACCCGCACTGGTTGCCCGGGGTGGATTCGAACCACCTCTGAGAGAGTCAAAGTCTCTTGTGCTGCCATTACACCACCGGGCAGGTTTGCACTAAAACGTGCCATAAGCCAGAACCCAGTCTCCGGCTTATCTCCTGTCCGTGAACCTCGTCGCGTGCCAGGCCGAAAACCGATGCGCCACTACCTGAGAGCAAAACACCCAAACACCCCGCCTCTTGAAGCCGCGTGGCTGTTTGGGCAACGTCGGGATAGGTTTCGAACACACCCGGTTGCAGTCCATTGTAAAGCGCATCCGCCGCAGCCGACACATCGCTGGTTCGGATAGAAGAGGTCATATTATGGAGAATGGAGGGGGCCGGCGTCAAGCCTCCTCTCCATTTCCTGAAAACGTCGGGCGTCGGGCACATCACGCCGGGGTTGGCGATGACCAGCCAGAAGCCTGGGCATGCGAAGGGCGGCTCATCGGCGAAGAGCCCGCGGACCCGCTCGCCGCGCCCCTCCATCAGCACGGCGCCGCCGTGGAGGAGGGCGGGCACATCGCTACCCAGGTCGGCGCCCAGGGCCATGAGCTCCTCGCGCGGACGGGCCAGGCCCCACAGGGTGTTGAGCCCCAGCATCACGCCGGCCGCGTCCGCGCTGCCGCCGCCCAGTCCGCCGCCGATCGGGATGCGTTTGTGGATGTGGAGGCGCGCGCCGGCGTTGACCCTGTAGGTTTCTTGCATGAGCCGCGCTGCGCGGACCGCCAGATTCTTGTCGACCGATCCGATCTTGGTGAGGTCCACGCCCGGGCTGACCGTCAGGGTCATGGCGGTCTGGGCGTAGGTGGTGGTGAGCGTCAGGGTGTCGGTCAGGCTGACCGGCACCACGATGCTGCGCAGCTCGTGGTAGCCGTCAGGACGCTTGCCGAGGATCTCCAGGGTCAGGTTGATCTTGGCCGGCGTTTCGATTGTGATGACAGAACCTGCTCTGACCATTTGGGCGTTTATTGTGCCAGAATCCGGGGGGCGCTTCAAGCGCCGCAGACATCAAAACGGGGGCTACGGATTGAGCTTGGCGGCGCGCTCCTCGATGTCAGCCCAGCGGGCGAACGCGTTTTCGAGTTCCTTCTCGGCTTTCGGCAGGCGCACCTTGGCGGCTTCGGCCGTGGCGGGCGATTTCTGGTAGAGCGCGACATCGCACAGTGTTGCGTGCAGCGCCGCGATTTCGCTTTCGAGCTTCTCGATCAGGGCGGGCAGCTCCTGCCGCTCGCGCAGTTCTTTGTGGCTCAGGCGCGCGGTTTTGCGCTGCTGGGACGTGATGCGGTTTGCGACGGCGTCGGTCTTCTTCGGCACCTCGGTCTCGGCCTTGGGCCGCTGCTGGAGCCAGTCCGCATAGCCGCCGGGATAGAGACCGACCTTGCCGTCGCCTTCGAGCACGAAGGTGCTGGTGACGACGTTGTCGAGAAAGGTCCGGTCGTGGCTGACGAGCAGCAGTGTGCCCGTGTAGGACAACAGCTGTTCTTCGAGCAGCTCGAGCGTCTCGATGTCGAGGTCGTTGGTCGGCTCGTCCATGACCAGCAGGTTGCCGGGCTGGAGGAAAAGCTTGGCCAGAAGCAGCCGGGCACGTTCGCCGCCGGAGAGGGCCTTGACCGGCGTCCGTGCGCGGTCGGGGGTGAAAAGAAAGTCCTGAAGGTAGCCGTACACGTGCTTGCGCACACCGCCGACCACGACCTCGTCCTTGTCGTCCGCCAGGTTGTGGAGCACGCTCGCCTCCAGGTCAAGCGCGGTGCGGAGCTGGTCGAAAAAGGCGAGCTCGACGCGGGCGCCGGGGGTGATCGTGCCTTGGGTCGGTGCCAGGCGGCAGCAGAGCAGGTTCAGCAGTGTCGTCTTGCCGGACCCGTTGGGGCCGATGATGCCGATGCGCTCGCCGCGCAGGACCTTGGCGGTGAAATCGCGGATGATCGGCTTGCCGCCGGGATAGGCGAAACTGGCCTCGTTGATCTTCAGCACCTGCTCGCCCGAGGCTTCGCTCGAGTCGAGCTGCAGGCGGCTGACGCCGGACTGCGTGCGGCGCTGCTTGAATTCCTCGCGGAGCTTGAGCAGGGCCACGACGCGGCCCTCGTTGCGGCAGGTGCGGGCCTTGACGCCGCGCCGGATCCAGGCCTCTTCCTGCGCCAGCTTTTTGGTCTTGCGCTCCCAAAAGACGGCTTCGTCATTGAGCAGGTCCTGTTTGCGCTGCACAAAGGTGGCGTAGTCGCAGTCCCAGCCCGCGAGCTGGCCGCGGTCGAGATCCAGCACCTTGATCGCCACGCGCTTGAGGAAGGAGCGGTCATGCGTGACGAAGAGACAGGCGCAACGGCTTTTGCGGAGAAAGCTCTCCAGCCATTCGATGGACTCGATGTCGAGATGGTTGGTGGGTTCGTCGAGCAGGAGCAGATTGGGGTCGGATACCAGCGCCCGCGCGAGCAGGACGCGGCGGCGCATGCCGCCCGAGAGCGTGTTGAACGGGACGTCGCCGTCAAGCTCGAGCTGCGAGAGGTAAAGGTTGGAACCGGGGTGGTGGGTGTGGTCCGCCTCGGCCCCGATGCCCTTCTCGACAATGTCGCTCACCGTGCCTTCGATGTCCTCGGGCACGTCTTGCGTGAGATAGGCGACGCGCAGCCCGGGCTGGCGGATGATCTCGCCCGAGTCGGGCTTGATCAGCCCCGCAATGATTTTGAGCAGTGTCGATTTGCCTTCGCCGTTGCGCCCGGTGATGCAGGCGCGGTCGCCGGGTTCGATGCTGAAGCTGACGTTGTCGAGGACGGCGGGTCCGCCGTACTGAATATTCACGCCGCGAAGAGAGATAAGGGCCATAAGGAAAAAGGAGGTGTTAGGAATTGGTAAAAAATTGAAAGAGCGAAGCGGAACGTGCGGTTCGGGGAATGCACGGACCGCACAGTGACAAGCGTCGTCGGCCGATGCCGCGAAAAATCAAGGCATAAGAATAGCAACGTCGGGCGGTGAAGTCGAGAAGGGTGTGAAAAACCGTCGCCGCTTGACAAACAAATCTTATTAGCGTAACGTCGTTACATGATAAAGAAAGGGGCTGTTTACGACGTGCCGGGTTTAAGGGCGGGGCTCGACGTGCTGACGGCGCTGTGCGCGTCGCCGGACAGCCTGGGCGTGGCCGAATTGGCCGAGCGGACAGGGGCGAACAAGCACATGGTGTTCCGGTGCCTGAAGACGCTGGCGGCGAAGGGCTGGGTGACGGAGTCGGGCGAGGGACCGAAATACAGCGCTTCGCTCGTGCCGTTCCACTACGCGTCGATGCCCGTCGCACGCATGGGGCTCGTGGCCGCGGCGGAAGAGCCGCTGCGTGAATTGCGGAAGCGGATCGGGGAGTGCGTGTATCTCGGGGTGCTGCACGAGGACATGGTCATGTTTCTCATCCACCGCGACGGCTTGCGCGACATCCGCCTCGGCGGGTGTGTGGGCGAGCATTACTGGCCGCACGCGTCCGCTCCGGGCAAGGTGCTGGTCGCCTATGGCGATCCGGACGTGCTTGAACGGTGCGTCAGACGCGGGCTGAAGAAGCTGACGGCCAAAACGCATACGGACGCGGCGCAATTCCGGGCGGATATGGCGCGGATTGTCAAACGGGGCTATGCTTTGGACGACGAGGAGTACGCCAAAGGGGGCCTCTGTTACGCCGTTCCGGTTTCAGATTATACGGGGCGCGTCGTAGCTTCGATCGGGACGACGGTTCTGACGGTCCATTATCACCGCGACGAGGTGATTTCGGTTTTGGGACCCCACATCCAGGAGACGGCCCGCAAGATTTCGACGGCACTGGGATGGACATTGTGACGAAAGGACGGATGACTGAGATAAGGTGTGGCGCAAGATTGCTCGTCCGTCAAATAAGGAGAAAGAATGAAGCGTATCACAACTAAGTTGTTCGCGGCCACGACGGGAGTGGCGATGGCCGGTTTTTCCGCATTCTCTGTTTCCGCGGCGACCTGGGTGGGGACGACGGGGCTTTTCACGAATGCGGTCAACTGGGATACGGGGTCTGTGCCGACCAGCGGCGTTCCCGCCACGGTGGACAACGGCGGCGCCGCGCGGATGGACGGCGGCGGCGCTTGGGTCGGGACCGTGACGCTCGGCGAGGCTGCGGGATCGTCCGGTTCGCTGGAGGTTTCGGCGGGCGTGCTGACGAACGCCTACCTGTTTGTTGGCAAAGCCGGCACGGGCACCGTTGAGCAAACGGGCGGCGAGGTCGTCGTGTCCGCGTCCGCGGATCCCTCTCTGGGGCTTGGTTATGCGGCCTCGGGGGGGGGTACTTACCTGCTGTCAGGCGGATGCCTGAATATGCTGGCCAGCGGCAACCTGCAGATCGGCGCTTACGGCAGCGGCACCTTCACGCAGAGCGGCGGGTCAGTCACGGGGAGAGGATGGATGGTGGTCGGGCGTTACGGCCCGTATGGCAACGGTACGCTGACGGTCTCTGGCGGCGAGTTCTGCCAGGGCAGCACGGCTCACCGCCTGATCATCGCGGAGGGCGGGACGGGCCTGCTGGTGGTGACCAATGCCGGCAAGGTCGTCCTCGACGGCGGCCTGCGCGTGGGCATGGTCAAAAACAACCCACCTAACGACGCGGGCACGGGCACAGGCACGGTCTGGCTGTGCCGGGGCGGCACGCTCGCGACGCCCGAGGTCCGCACGTTGGGCGGCAGCAGCACGTTCAATTTCGACGGCGGCGTGCTCGCGGCGCGCGGCAACGCCCAGGCGTATGGCGGCTTTTTCGAGGGACTCTCGGCGACGTATGTGCGCGCCGGCGGCGCGGTGGTCGATTCGGGGAACAACGTGGTTACGATCAACCAGAGCCTGCTCGACGGCGGGGGCGGCGGCGGATTGGTGAAGACGGGCGAAGGGTCCGTGACCTTGGGCGGCGCGAATGCGTATGCGGGCCGGACGGTCGTCAGCAACGGCTATCTCTCTGCGGCCACGGCCGCCGCCTTGCCGGGCTACGGGCAGGACGGGCGCGTCGAGGTGTGCGTCGGCACCGGCTTGGCCGTCGGCATCGGCGCCGGGCAGTGGTCCGAGACCGACATCGGCCTGCTGCTGAGCCATGCGGCTTTCGGCGCGGGCTCGGTCTTCGGCTTTGACACCGCCTCGGGGAACGTGACGCTCGGCACGGCTTTGGACTCGCCGCTGGGCCTGCTGAAAATGGGGTTGAACACGCTGAAGCTGACCGGAAACAACAGCTATACGGGCGCGACGCGCGTGGTGCGCGGCGTGCTGCAGGCCGACTTTGGGGCGGGCTTGCCGGCCTCGACCAACGTGACGCTCGCGGGCGGCACGCTGTCTACGGAGAGCGGAGCCATGACGCTCGCGCTGGGCGCGGGCGCGGGCCAGATCAACATCGTCTCGAACAAGCCTGCCGGATTCAGCGCGTACGGGGTGCCGCTGACGGTCAATCTCGGCGGCGCGGGCGCGACCCTCACGTGGGGAAGCGCGGCGTTCAGCCCCAACGCGCTGCTGTTGAACGAGGTGGGCGCGGATCAGCCTCTGACTTTCTCCAACGGACTGGACCTGGGCGGCGGGGCACGGAGCATCGAGGTGAACGCCGCCGCCTCCGGCACGGGCGTTACGATCGCCGGAAACATCGGCGACACGTTGGGCGGCGGAGGATTGACCAAGGGCGGAGCCGGTGCCCTCACCTTGGCGGGAACGAACGTCTACACGGGGACGATGCGCGCTGCGGCGGGCGTGCTGACGCTGGATGCTGCGTCCAGCAACAGCGTGGGCGAGGTGCAGGTGTCAGGCTCGGCCCGCCTGAATGTCGGCGGCGCGACGCTCAAGCAGACGGCCGGCAACTTCGTCGTGTACGGCGGCTCGGTGGACGTGCGCGGCGGCATTGTGAGCAATCAGGCCGGATCGGCCTATGTCGGCTACAATTCGGGTGCAGGGACGCTGATGGTGGATGCGGGCTACGTCCACATCCCGAACGAGCTCAACGTCGGAACGTGGCTCGGGTCTACCGGCAACCTGACGCTCTCGAACGGCACGGTCGCGGTGCGCCTGCTCTATGTCGGCCGCGGCGGAAACGGGACGGTCACGCAGACCGGCGGCGCGATGAAGCTGACGGGGGTCGCCGGTGGCGACGGCTGGCGCATCGGCGGCTGGTCAGACACGACCGCCAAGGGAACGGGCGTCTACAACCTTTTCAACGGCACACTGGACACGGGCGCGAACAATCTGCAGATCGGCTGTTCCGGCAGCGGCACGCTGTATCAAAAAGGCGGCACGACCAGTTGCGGCGGCTGGCCGGTGGTCGGCCGTTTCAGCGGCGGGACGGGCGTCTACACACTCGAGGGCGGCGTCTTCAACCAGACGGCCTCAGGCAACAAGCTGATCGTCGCCGAGGTCGGCACGGGCACACTGAACCTCCGGGGAACAGGCGTGGCGAACCTCGTCGGCGGCTTGCTGATCAGCACGGCTAGCGGCAGCGCGGGAACGGTGAACCTCGAAGCGGGCGGCACCCTCCTCACGCCGAGCGTGGCGAAGGGCAGCGGTCTCAGCGCGACCTTCAATTTCGACGGCGGCACGCTGCGGGCGCGCGCCAGCGGGGCCACGCTTCCCAGCTTAATGCAAGGCGTGAACGCGGCGAACGTGAAGGCGGGCGGCGCGGTCATCGATTCGAGCAACAACGTGGTCACCGTCGCGCAGAGCCTGCGCAGCGGAGCGCTGTCGGACGGCGGATTGACAAAGCGGGGTGCCGGCACGCTGGTGCTCGCCGGCACCAATACGTACAACGGCGTGACGCGGATCGAAGCCGGGACGCTGCGTCTGGGCCACGCCGCCGCCATCACGAACAACGGAGTCGTCACGCTGGCCGGCGGCTGCTATGACTTGGGCGGCTGCACCGTGACCAACGGCGCGGTCGCGATGGCGTCGGGCTCTGTCGTCAACGGCACGCTGGCGGCGGGCGCGCTGACCGTGTCCGAGGGAACGGTGCTGGCCCATCTGACGGGCACCGGCAGTCTGACGAAAACCGGATCCGGCACGGTGTTGCTCTGCGGCACGAACACCTACACGGGACCGACGCGTGTGGAGGGCGGTACGCTCAAAGTCGGGACATTGCCGCTCCACCGCTGGAGCTTCAACGGCGACTTGAAGGATTCGGTCGGCCATTCGGACGCCACGGCGGTGGGTACGGTGACGACGGACGGGGCGCAATACACGCTCGCCGGGGATGGCACGCGCGGAAGCTCGTACATCAATCTGGGCCCGAATATCCTGCCGGCGGACGGCGCGACGCCGGTCACGGTCGAGCTGTGGGCCACTGAAAATGTGGTCAGGCCGTGGAGCCGGATTTTCGATTTTGGATCCAACGTCGACAACAACATGTACATCGTCTGGTATGCCTCCTACACCGACAGCCCAAGCTGGGTCGAAGTGAAAGTCGGCGGCACGGTGATCGCGCGGACGATCGAGGTTCCCCGGACTTATGCGGTCGGCGCGCCGTACCACATCGCTTTCGAACTGATTCCCGGTGCCGGCACGGGCGGAACCGTGCTGGTCAAGTGGTACGTGATGGATGGCGCAGGCACCACGCTGAAGGCTGGCTCGATGGACGCCAACTTCTCCATCGCGGCCTTTGTACAGCAGAACATGTGGCTGGGACACTCCGAATACAGCTCCGATCCAGACGGCAACGCGAGCTACAACGAAGTGCGCGTCTGGCCGAGGGCGCTCTCTGAAGCCCAGCTGTCGCAGAATTCGATCCTCGGGCCCGACGCACTGCCGGCGCTGGCCGAAAATACGTTGTCGCCGCAAAGCCAAGTCTCGTTGGAGGCCGGGGCGGCCCTCGACCTCGGCGGTTCCAGCCAGACGATCGACGGGCTGAGCGGGAACGGGGCCGTGTCGAACGGCACTCTGGCGGTGACCGGAACCATCGCGCCCGGCGGCACGAACGCGGTCGGCACCCTGACAGTCGCGGCCTCGGCGGCGCTCACCGGCACGCTGCTGGCCGATGTCGGCGCGGACGGGGCGAGTGACTGTTTGCAAGTCGCGGGTGCGCTCGATCTGCGCGGGCTCGCGCTGCACGTTCAAAATCCTGACCAGCTCAAGCCGCGCATGCAGTACCTGATCGCCACCTGCGCGCCCGGCGGCCTGACGGGTCCGTTTGAATCCACGAACCTCGACGCGGGCCGCTGGTCGGTGAGCTACCGGAATGCGGGCGGCGAGGTCCGGCTCATCAGCAGCGGCATGATGATTCTGATAAAGTAAAGAGGTTCCATGAAGGGTCGCTTTCGGAGACGGTGGGGGATGGCGCGTGCGGCGGCGGTTCTGTTGGCCGCCGCCGCGCATGTCGGCGTGTGTGCGGCGGCCAAAGAAGAGCCACGATATCACCTTTATCGGTGCGGCGATGATGCGGTCAGGTTTTCCGGCGCGTGGTATCCCGTGGCGCTTGGCGACAAGGAATTGGGCGACGGCGCGATGCGCAGCGACGGCGCGGAGTCTTCCGTCGAGTTCGATTTCGTCGGCACGTCTGTCGGTCTCATCCATCAGGCCGGCGTTTTGGGCTGGGAGTGGGGCGTTATCCGCGAGGATTCGGGACGTCCGCTCGGTCTCGCCGAGGTGTGGGTCGATGGGCGGAAGGTTTCGACCGCCGACACCAGCCAGAACGGCCGCACGCTGTTGGCTGCGGGCCTGACGCCTGCGAGGCACCGGGTGACCGTCAGGAATCTGGGCCAGCCGCGCGAAGCAGGCGGCAGCACGGCCGTGGTCGTCAAGGGGTTCTGGTGCGACGCCGACGGCGTCATCGAGGGGCCGGCGCGTCGCGCTTGGCTCATGGCGGACAGCGTCCACGGCGGCGCGGCGCTGCGCGCTCAAGCGGCGGAGCTGGCCGCCGCAGTGAAATCGGATGGCGATCTCGAACGGCTGACGGCGCTGGCCGCCGCCGCCCGGGAGATCGGCGCGCTGCGCGCTGCGCTCACGGCGCTCGCTGCCGAGCCGCCGCCGTCGCCCATGGTTGAGCGCGAACGCCAGTACTGGACGCCCGCCCCGGAGACGCAGGCCTACCAGGCGCGCCTGGCCGCGCTCGTCCGTCGCACCGCGGCGGTGGCGGCGCGCGCCGACGCGGTCCGTTTCGACGCGGCCGACCCCGGCGCGCTCGACGCGTTGAAGGCGGAGCTGCGGCGCGGCGCCGAGGAGGTGAACGCTTTTTTTCTCAGCGAAAATAAACGGTTGCCGCAGATTCTGTTCTATACGCAGGCGCCCCTGCGGGCCGGGGCCGTGCCCAACGCCGTCTGGCAAAGCGAACCTCTCGATGGCAAGTGGGGCTGCAGCATCCGGACGTGGAACCCCGCCACGCCCGAACAGCCCGCGCGGATCCTTTTCGAAGACGCAGAGTCCCTGATCTTCGATCTCACCCTTTCTTATGACGCAAAGACGATCTTGTTCTCCATGCGCCGCAACCGCGCGCAGTGCTGGCAAATCTATGAGCTGGGCGTGGACGGCAAGAACCTCAGGCAGCTGACTGATGGGCCGCACTTCAACGTGAGCCCCGTGCCGTTGCCGGACGGACGAATCGCCTTCATTTCGAGCCGCACGCCGGGCTACCACACCGTGTGCCAGTCGGGGCCTTCGACGCACGTGCACGTGATGGACCGAGACGGCTCCTGTGCGCGCGACCTCAGCGCCAACACGCTCTCGGATTTCGGTCTCAGTATCCTGCAGGATGGACGCCTGATCTTCACGCGCTGGGAGTATGTCGACGTGACGCTGACGTACCGCCAGAGTCTGTGGACGCAGTATCCGGACGGGCGCCAGTTCCAGCTCTGGTTCGGCAACACGGTCCTCGATCCCGCCACGTTCTGCCAGGCGCGCGCGATCCCCGGTCGCTATGCGGCGGTCTGCACCTTCGCGCCGCACCACCATTCGCCCCACGGCGCGATCGGCCTCGTCACGAACCGCAACGGGCCCGAAGCGCCGCGCGGCACGGGCTTCCGCTGGATCACGCGGGAGTTTCCCGCGGTTCTGGACCGCAATCTGTTCTGGGCCTACCGCGATCCCTGGCCGGTGTATGAAGACCGGTATCTGGTCGCTTACGGCGGCGGCGGGCTGAACCGCTTCAGGATTTTTCTGCTGGACGACCGGGGCAACCAGGGCGTGGTGTACGACGATCCGGCCACGAGCTGTTTCGGCCCGCAGCCGTTGGCGCCGCGCGCGGTGCCGGCCAAAGTGACGGCGGAGGAGCCGCGGGAGGTCGCCACGCTCGCCCTGCCGGCCGCGCCTCCCGGACAGCCGGCCGCGACCAACGTGCCGCTCGGGCGTCTGATGGTCTCGGACGTGTATCGGGGGTTGGGCAGCGGCGTCGTGCGCGGTCAGGTCAAGGCGATCCGCATCATGGAGCAGTTGCCCAAGACGGTGGACCGCACGTGGAACTTCGTGATGGACCAGGGGCCGCTGATGGGCGCCTCCTCGTATTACGCCAAACGCGTGTGGGGATATGCGCCTGTGGAGCCCGACGGCTCCGCCTATTTCGAGGCCCCCGCGCTGAAGGAGATCTATCTGCAGGCCTGCGATGCGGAGGGCCGCGAACTGCAGCGCATGACGTCCGCGCTCCAGCTCATGCCCGGCGAAACCCAGAGCTGCGCGGGGTGTCACGAGAGCCGCCAGACCGCGTCGCCGCCGGCGGGAACACCCTTGGCCTCGCGGCGCAAACCGACGCCGCTGGCGCTGCCCCCGTGGGGGAACGCGGGCGTGCTGGATTACAACCGCGTGGTCCAGCCGGTGCTCGACCGCCACTGCGTGCGTTGCCACCAGGGAACGAATCCGCCCAAGGGCGTGTTGCTGACGGGCGACTACACGCGCTTCTTCAACATGTCTTACGACCACTTGGTGATCCGCACGCGTTCGGACGAGGTGTCGCGCGCGCGGTACACCGGCCGCGGCGCTCAAAAGCCGATGGTCCAGAGCCTCCACCTGCTCTACGGGATCGTCGAACCTTTCAGATCGCTCGGCAGCGGTTCGCATGCGAGCCGCCTGCCCGACTTTCTCGAGGCGGCGCACTGCAAGCGGGTGATTCCCCCTGCCGACAAGCGCATCGTGTACGAGTGGATCGACGCGATGATTCCCTATTATCCGACCTCGGATTACGCGCATCGGGAGGCCAAGTCCAACCGCGACAAGTGGGCCGACAAGGACAGTAAGGCGCTGCTGCCGTGGTTCACCGAGGGGTTCGCGCCGGTGTTCAACCGCTGTTGCGCGGCCTGCCACGGCGAGGCCAAGGGCGAACTCGGGCTGGCCGATCCGCAGCAGTGGTCGTGGATCAACCTGACGCATCCGGAGTGGAGCCCGGCGCTGACCGCGCATCTGGACCCGAACGCCGGGGGGCGCGGCCTGCCCGCACGGGAGTTCGCCTTCAAAGACACCTCCGACCCCGATTATCAGGCAATGCTGAAGGCCATTGCGGAGGGCGGCAAAAAGGCCTATGAGACGCCCGAGGCGGACATGCCGGGCTTCGTCAGCCGCTCGCACGACAGGGCGTTCGTTTATCGCTGTTCTCAGCGGTTCCGACCTGAAACGCTGGCCAGCCGCAGCCGGAAAAGCGCATCGCACTGTTGTGCGAGCGACAGCGTTGAAGCCGTGACGGACGGTATGGTGCCTGCGCGCTCGTGCTGTGCGGAAGCGCGGTTCTCGTGGTACGACCGGAAGGGCGGCACCGAATGGGTGCAGATGGATTTTCCTGGGGCGGAGACCGTTTCCCGCGCACGCGTCTTCTGGTTTTCGGACCGCGCGCGGGGCGGGGGTTGCGACTTTCCGCAGTCGTGGCGGCTGCTCTACCGGCAGGGGGACGGGTGGAAGCCGGTGGAGCAGGCGTCGGCCTTCGGCGTTGCGCCCGACCGTTTTAACGAGGTGACCTTCAAGCCCGTTTCCACGTCCGCGCTCCGCATCGAGGCGACCCTGCTGGCCGGCTGGTCTGGCGGAATTTGCGAGTGGTGCGCGGAGTGAGCCGCGGCCGCCTAGGACGTTAACAAAAAGTTTGGATATCCCCTTGACGTGTTCAGTCGCATATTTTATATTTAATACATAATTTTATTTGTAGAAAATCAGTCGAAAGGAAGCGCGATGAACGAAGACCGCGAAAAAGCGGGCAAGCCCAAATACGATGCGCCGGCCGCGCGCATGGTGGTGCGCCTGATCGAGGCGCTGTGCGCCAGCGACGATCCGCTGGGCGTGACTGAGCTGGCGCAGCGGCTGGGGGCCAGCGCCAATATGGTTTTTCGTTTGCTGCAGACGCTCGAGCAGGAGCGCTGGATCACGCGGGTGACGGATGATCCCAAATACGCCATGACGCTGGTGCCATTCCATTTCGCGTCGCTGCCCGTGGCCCGGATGGATGTGGTCATGGTGGCGCAGGAGCCCCTGATCGCGCTTTGGAAGAAACTGGGCGAGTGCGTGTATCTCGGGGTGATGCACGACGACAAGGTCACTTATCTGATCCACTACGAGGGCACGCGCAATATCCACCTCGGCGGACGCGTGGGAGAGCACTACTGGCCGCACGCCGCCGCTGCGGGCAAAGTGCTGCTGGCATATGGCGGCCCGGAGCTGCGCGAGCGCTGCGTCGCGCAGGGCCTGAAAAAGCTCACCGACGCGACTCACGTCACGCGGGCGCGGCTGTTTGCGGACTTGGAGCGCGTGCGCAAGCAGGGGTACGCGCTGGACGAGGAAGAGTACATGGAGGGCGGCCTCTGCTACGCCGCGCCGGTTTACGACTACACCGGCCGCGTGATCGCCGCGGTCGGCACGACGGTGCTGACGGTGCATTACCGGCAGAAAAGCATCGTGGGCGAACTGGGCCCTCAGATTCAAGAGGCGGCCAAGAAGATCTCTGTCGCGCTGGGGTGGAAGGCGTAGCAGACAGAGGTTGGCGAGGTTAAGGGTTCAAGGTTCAACAGTTGGAATCACTGAGGCGGGAGTGGTATGGACGAAAGAAGTGTGCGCGAGGCTCAAGCAGCGAAAGCCATCAGCCGAGGGGGCACGGGCCTTTTGACCGTGTCTCTTCGGCGGGACGCCCATACCCCGACAGCTTTTGCACGCGTAGCGACTTTGCTGTGGCTGGTCGCCCTGTCTGTGCAGGCGGGCGCGCTGCGGATCGCATCGGTGTCCAACGCAGCCTACCCGCCGGCAGTGGATGCGGGCGGTCGGACGACGACCGTCTACGCGGCCGAGATGATGCTCGACGGCAATCCGCACACCTTCGCGTGCTTGCTCGATGATACGCCCTCCGGAGCGAACGCGGGGTCCAAACCCAAGAACGGGAGCGCGCCGGTGACCGGAACGCTGACCATTGATTTAGTCGGCGAATATGAGGTCGACGGCGTCGAACTGGTGTCGCGGGCTGACGGTGGCTGTTATCTGCCGAGAGAGGTTGAATTGCTGGGCATGACATGCCGCGTCCCCGCCGTGTCCGCAGGCGCGGGCCACCTCATCCGTTTTGCGCCGCGAAAGCTCAAGGCCATCGAGCTTAAAATTCTCTCCAGCTACGAATCTGGCCCCGTGCACTTCAATTATCAGATCGCCGAACTGCGGGTATCCGTCAAAGACAGGGCAGGCGCGCGCAAGATGCTGTCCGGAACAGGTGAGAACCCCTCGCCGGTGCTTGACGAAGACCGCTTTGTCGTGGCTGAGCGCGAGTACGCGCAGAGCGGGCGAAACCGGACGGAGCCCTTTCCGTCGGCGCGCCTGCTGAAGGACTGGCTCTATCAGGATTACGGCTTGGCTTACACGAATTGCTTCGTCAGCAAGACCTCGTGCGACGTGGAAAACCGGCTGGTGACCAAGGTGTTGGCGGAGTGTGCCGACGGCGGGCTGGATCGGGAGCGAAGAAAGCTGCAGAGCGTGCCCGGGTGCGATCCGCAGTGGGAGAAGGTTTACGTTTCCGCCTGCGAAAAACGGCGGGCTCAGCGCTTGGCCGGCTTGGCGAAGCGGGCGCGTCAGATCGTCTTCGCGAAGCACTATTTTCTGAGCGGCGTCGTGCATTACGCCTGGACCGATGACTTGACGGACGAACAGTACCGCGAGCGCAATCCGGACTACCGCTTGGGCGCGAGCCTCAATCAGCTGACTTTTAGCGAAGACGGCAGCGTGAGGGTGGAAACGCTGCTGGACCAGCCTGCCGGCGTTATCCGCGACCCGAGCGTGTCGTACGATGCGAAAAGAATCCTGTTCTCGATGCGGCGGAACGACACGGAGGACGATTTTCATCTGTATGTTCTTGACGTGGCGACGAGGCGTGCCAGGCAGATCACGTTCGGGCTGGGGGTGTCGGACATTGAGCCGTGCTGGCTTCCGAACGGGGACATCGTTTTCGTCTCGTCGCGGTGCATCCAAAACACCGACTGCTGGCGCCAGTATGTGTCCAACCTCTACACGTGTGACGGCGAGGGCCGGTTCATGCGCCGCCTCGGCTACGACCAGGTGCACACGAACTATCCGCAGACGCTGGAGGACGGCCGCGTCACCTACACCCGCTGGGAGTACAACGACCGGGGGCAGGTTTTTCCGCAGCCGCTGATGGTGATGAACTTCGACGGCACGGCGCAGGCCGAGTACTACGGCGGAACCTCGTGGTTCCCGACTTCGATCCTGCATGCGAGGGGCATTCCGGGCACGCAGAAGGTGATCGCCATCGCTGCCGGTCATCATACGATGCAGAAGGGCAAGCTGATCGTGGTGGACCGGAGCAAAGGGACTCAGGAAGACGCGGGCATCGAGTACCTCGCGCCGCGCCGGAAGGCGGTCGCCGAGCGCAACGATTTTTCAGGAAGCGTGGGTGAAGCTTTCCAATACCCTTATGCGTTTGACGAGCAAAACTATCTGGTCACCTTCTGTCCGGAAGGTACGCCGCACGCGCAGCGGGCGCAGATTCCGGTGCCCTTCGGCGTCTACTTCATGGCCGAGGACGGGCGGCGCGAACTGCTGGCCTACGACCCGGCGACGCAATGCGCGCAAGCGGTTCCGCTGATTCCCCGCGCGGCCCCGCCCCTCAAGCCTTCGCTTGTCGACTACACGAAGACGATGGGCAGCTATTACATCCAGGATGTGAACGTGGGGCAGGCGGTCGAGGGCGTGGCGCGCGGAACGGTGAAGGCGGTGCGGGTGGTCGCGCTCGAGTACCGTGCGGCTGACGCCTATTACAACTCCAACATCGGCGAGGCCGGGCGCTCACACTGCCGTACGCCGCCGGCGATCAACAACGCCAGCTGGGACGTGAAACACGTGCTTGGCACCGTGCCGGTGGAAGCGGACGGGTCCGCCTACTTCGAGGTGCCGGCCCGCACGCCGGTCTTCTTCCAGCTTCTCGATGCGAACGGCTATGTGGTGCAGACCATGCGCAGCTGGTCTACGCTCCAGCCCGGCGAAGCTCAGGCGTGCGTGGGGTGTCACGAGAGCAAAAACACCTCGCCGCCGCCCGCGCCCGCGCTGGCGATGCGCAAATGCGCGCGCAAGCTGGTTTTTGCCAGCCGGTATGCCGAACAGTACGGGTCGAAAAATCCGATCACCGACCGGTCGCTGTCAGGCCGCGACGCGGTCAAGGCCTTCCTTACGGTGAACAGCCCGGACGGGTTCGGTGAGCCGGAAGGATTCAGCTACCCGCGTGAGGTTCAGCCGATTCTGGACCGGCACTGCGTCAAATGCCACACCGGGGAGAGGTCAGAGGTCGGAGATCAGAGGTCGGAGGTCGGCTCACGGGGACGTTCGCCCTCCATGCTTTTATCAGACGATGGAGGGCGAGTGTCCTCACGAGCCGCACCGTTCAGTTTGAAGGGGGATGTGCTGCCGTATTCTTACGCGCAGTGCCCGAACAACGGCGACGCCTCGCAGGACGCGCACCGCGCGTTCACGGCGTCGTATTTGAATTTGACGAAATTTGGGCACGGCGGCCCGGTCGTCAACTGGATCAGCGCGCAGAGCCGGCCTTCGCTGCTGCCGCCGTATTTCGCGGGGGCGGCCAAGTCCGGGCTGATGAAGCACCTCGAGCCGGAGCACCACGCGGTGAAGGTCACGAAAGAGGAGAAGGAGCGGGTCGCCTGCTGGATCGATCTCTGCGTGCCGTTCTGCGGCTCCTATACCGAGGCGAACCAGTGGGAGCCTGCGGTCAAGGCAACGTACCTCTACTTCGAGGCGAAGCGCGCGCGGCTGGCTGAGATCGAGATCGACAACATCCGGAAGTACGTGGAGTCGAAAACCGCGGGCAAGACGTATGCGGTGACGGATTTTCTGATGTTCGACCAAGGCGGGCCGGAGGCCCGGCGGAAGTTTGAGCGGACATGGCAGGAGAAGGGAAACTGACATAATACGCAAAAAAGAAAAGGGCGGCCGTGTTGCCGTCCGGTGTAAATTAAGGAGTGAGGAATGAAAACGCGGCATCGGATCGGGTTGACGATGATTTTGGCGGGCGCATTTCAGGCTCACGCTGCACTGCCGACGAGCGGTCTCGTTTCGGCGGGATGTTACGCGGAGGTCATCGTTTCGGGACAGACGAACGTGACGGGGCTCGCGGTGTCGGGCACGCTGGAGAAACGCGGCGCGGGCAGCCTAACGTTGACGAATCTGTACTCCCTGCCCGGAGCCGTCTGGGCGCGCGAGGGCACGGTGACGCTGGCGGAGGAGGGGCTTCCGGACTCGCTGCCAGTGGCGCTTCAGCGCGGCTTGGCGTTCTGGGTGGATGCGAACACCAATGTCGTGTTGAGCGGGTCGGCAACCGTGGAAAAATGGCTGGATGTGCGCGAGGTTTCCACGAACGCGCCCTACTCGTATATGCGGGCGGAGCATGATTACACGTTTTATTCTGAAGGCCCGCGCTCCCGGAAACCGAGCCGCGTGCAGGGCAATGCCAGCGTAAACAGCCTGCGCATGGTCGACTTCGGCACGTTCGGTGCGACAAATTCAAACGCGGCGTGGCTGCCCTGGCGCAAGGCAGACGGCACGCGCGGCGTGCTGACCACGATCCGTGCAGTCTTCGCGGTGGCCGCCTTTCCCGACAGCAACGGCTTTCTGATCAGCGACTGGGATTACACCGACGCCGGGGGCGAAACGAATACGGTCGGAACCGGACATTTCTGGCTGGGGACCGAGATTAATGCCCGGAAATACTTCCGCCTGTTCCAAAGCACCACGGAGGCCTACAAGGGCACGACCTATATGAACGGTGTGCATGTGGAGAGTGGCACGCGGGCGCCGGATGTGCTGGGGCATGTCTTTGAAACGCTGACAGCGGCACCGCTGACGGCTGCGAACTTCTTCAACGGAAGAAATATTGACGGCTACTTAGGCACCTTTCCCCACATCGGCGGCGGAGGTTTGGGTGAGGTGCTGATCTACACGAATGCGCTGACCGAGGCGGAGCGGCTGTCGATCGAGGGCTATCTGCAGCGCAAGTGGAAGAGCGGGGGGCAAGTCGGATTGCACCGCGTGGAGGCGGGCGCCACCCTGATCACTGCAGCGGGTGCCGGAACAACGAACCGGATCGGCGGGATATCCGGCGAGGGGCGCTGGCGCAAAACCGGTGCGGGCGGGGTCAGCCTGGCGAACGAGCTGAGCCTGATGTATGGAGATATTTGCTTGGAGGAGGGGGCCTTGATCGATGGCGGGGCCGTGCGGCGGCCCAACCGTCTGTTCGTTGTGCCGGACTCGGGGCTGGTGGTGCGGGCGGAGACGAACCGGTGGGAGATCCTTTCGACGGGTGTTACGAACGCGCTGGTCAAGAGCGGCGCGGGCGAACTGACGGTGACCGGCTTCCCGTCGAGCGTCGGGAGCGTCATCGTCAACGGCGGCACCCTGCGGCTGACCCAGGCGCTCCGTGATCCCGAACGATCCGAGGCGGTCACGATCTACAACAACAGTTTCGAGCTTTTCACCGACCACAATTTTCACGGCCAGTGGCCAAGCGCCAGTCCCGACCTGTGGGGCTTCGAGCCTGCGGGAAGCGGTTGGACGTATACGGGCAATCCGACCGCTTCCTTGTCGCCGAATGCGGCGGGTATCTACAAGCCGGACGGGCACACGGTGATCTGGTGTGTCAAGCAGCTTGCTCCGGACGGAGAGTGGGTCGCCCTCATTAAGATGGGCGGCGGACTTGCGACAACGTTCACCGTTCCGAGCGCGGGGTGCTATCGTCTGGTCTTTCTGACCGCCAGCCGCGGAGGCGGTTACAGCAACCACCGTTACAATATTCTCGTCAACGGACAGGAGTTCGCGCACGTCCGGACGAGGCGGACGCTGTTCGAGCGAAAAGAGTTTGTCCTGCCGTGGCTATCCGAGGGCACACACGCGCTGGCCTTCCAGGGTGTGAATGAGGGGCCGGATCGGGGGTCTGTGCTGGATGCTGTCAGGATCGAGAAGGTCGACGCGGTACCCGTCGCAGGTGTCGTCACCAACAACGGGTTCGAGGTGTCGGCCGCGCTGACCGACGTTGATGTAGGCAACGTGAACGATCCGGGCAACTACAGTTACACCTTTGTGGTGACCAACGCGGGCTGGGATTTCTCCCTTTCGGGCGTTCACCGGAGCGGGATCACGGAAGACTTTTCGCCGTTCCTGTCTCAGCGCTTTGCCGCAGAGGGAACGCGGTGCGCGTTTCTGATGCAGCAGGGGGTCATGTCCACGATGGTCCACTTTCCGACCAACGGAATGTATGATCTCTCCTTCCTGACTTCGGCGCGGTTTGACTGGAGCATCAAGGACCCGGCTAACATCTATTACAACCTGCACGACTACCGGATCAAGCTGGGCGGCGAGCAGGTCGGCACCTGGGTCACGTATAAGAAATACTTCGAGCGCGTCACCTTCCGGCTGCCCGTGATCACGAACGCGCCGGTTTCGAAAGAGCTCCGTTTTGAGGGCATCAACACGCTGACGGGCGACAGGACGTCGCTGTTCGACGATGTGCGCGTCACGCGGCTGACGGACGGCGACCCGATGAAGGACAGCCGCTTCGAGTTGCCGGCGGGGACTTTGGCAAACGGCGACACGTGGGAAAGCGGGATCACCAACACGGCGTGGACCTTCGACCTCGGCGCAGGCATGCGGAACATGAGCGGGATTACGCGCAACGGGTCGGCCTGGAGGTGCCCCAACGCCCCGGAGGGGGCGGCCATGGCCGTTCTTCAGATGGAGGCGAACATGTCGCAGCCGCTCACGTTTGCTGAGGGTGGCTTCTACACGCTGTCCTTCATGGCGGCCGGGCGTATGCGCGACTATCCGCGCTATTATCTGCACGATTTCCGGGTCCTGTTCAACGGAGAGGAGGTTGGCACCGTGCAGACCTCCGACGAGACGTGGCGGCGGTACGCCTTCCGCCTGCCTTACGTGAAGGCCGGCGTGACGAACAGCTTGGTGTTCGACGGACTCAACAGCATGTACAACCAGCTGGGCTTGGCGGACGACCACACCTCGTTCATCGACGATGTGCGGATCACGAAACAGACGGCGCTCAAGGACGAGGCAGCGCCAGGCGCCTACCGGTCTGTCGCGATTCGCCTGGTAGCAGGAAGCAAGCTGGCGCTTGACTTCCCCGGGCAAATGGTGTTTAAGGAGCTTTGGTATGACGGAAGGTCGTACACGGGGACGCTGGACGCCTCGAACACGGCATTCCTGACAGGGGCCGGGTCGGTGTATGTGGCGCCGAAAGGGACGATCATCAGGATCCAGTGAAATGAGCCGCCGAACAGCTATAACCGTGATACTGTGCGCGGCGGCGATGGCGTCGCGCGTGAGGGGCGCCGCCGCGCCGCTGCCGGAGACGCTGCGGACGCACAAGGTCGTCTACGTGATGCGGCAGCAGTATCCGAAGGACCACCACAACACGGGGACCGACTTTGTGCGGGGCGAAGTGAGCGAAAAAAACGTGCCTCTCGGTGCGGCGATCCGCACGGTTGACTTCGCGGACGGCGGTAGGACCGCGACGCTGCTGGAGCGGCCCCAAGGCCTGATCCGCGACTTGGAGGTGTCTTATGACGGCGCGAAGCTGCTGTTCGCGATGCGACAGACACGGGACGAGAATTTCCATCTGTTCGAGATCAACGCCGACGGCTCGGGGCTGAAGCAGCTGACGTTTCAAGCCGATGCGGCGGATATGGATCCGGCTTATCTTCCGGACGGGCGCATCGTGTTCTCGTCGACGCGTGACCCGAAATACTGCGGTTGCAACCGCCACATGCAGGCCAATCTGTTCGCGATGAATGCCGACGGGACGGACATCCGCCAGCTCGGACGCAACACGCTCTATGAGTCGCGCCCCTCGGTGCTGGCGGACGGTCGGATTATCTATGATCGCTGGGAATACGTGGACCGGCACTACGGCCCGTCGTTCGGGCTGTGGACCATGTCGCCGGACGGGCGCAGCCCCTCGCTTTTTTACGGCAACAATGCTTGGTCGCCAGGTGCCATTTTTGATGCGCGGGCGCTGCCGAAAGCGGACGGCGGCTTTCATGCCGACCGCGTCGTGTGCGTGTTCGGCTCCTGCCACGAGCGGCCGTGGGGCGCGCTGGTGATTCTCGACCGGCGGCTGGGTCTCGACGGCATGAAGCCGCTGTTGCGCACATGGCCGAAAGATCTGTCGCCTTATCTGACTTATACGGCCGACTACGGGGACGGACGCGCGTTGCAGCACCCCATGGAAGGCCGCATCGACACGTTCGGACAGCAGTGGCGTGCCGGCAGCGGGGTGCCGCTCAAGTACGAGGATCCGTATCCGTTGGATGAAAGCCGCGTGCTTTGCGTGCGCATGATCGAACAGGGGAGCGAGCGGACCGGCCTTTACCTGTTGGACGCCACCGACGGAGGGGAAACCTTCCTGCACGCGGACGGGCCCGGCTGTTTCGACCCGATGCCGCTGATGTCGCGCTGGCGCCCGCCGGTCATGCCCGAGCAGATCGACCTGTCGCAAAAGACGGGGACATTCTACGTGACGGACATCTATCGGGGAACAGGCATGGACCGCGTTCCTCGTGGAGCGATCAAAACGTTGCGGGTGATCGAGGCTCCTGCCAAGCGGTTTTGGACACAGCCGAGCTGGTGGATGGACACGTCCCAATATCCGGCCGTGAACTACAACTGTACGAGCACGAAGCGCATTCTGGGGGACGTGCCGGTCGAGGCCGACGGGTCGGTCCATTTCGAGTTGCCCTCGGAGCGGTTCGTGTTCTTTCAGGCGCTCGACGAGAACGGAATGATGGTACAGTCCATGCGTAGCGGCACGTCGCTGCAGCCCGGCGAGCACGCGGGCTGCACGGGATGCCATGAGAACCGCTACGACTCGCAGCCGCCGTTGGCCGGGGCACTGCCGCTCGCGTTGAGAAGGGCACCAAGTCAGCTCAGGTCGTGGTATGGGCCAGGGCGTGACTTTAACTATCTTACGGAGGTTCAGCCCGTATTCGACGCGCACTGTGTGAGGTGCCACGACTACGGCAAGGAGGGCGGGCGGGCACTCAATCTCTGCGGCGATCTCGGAATGGTGTTCAACACATCGTATGTGGAGATCAGAAGGCGTTCGCCGCTGCGCTGGTATCCCGACAAGCCGGGGCAAAAGAAAGAGCTGGTCAAACCGGTAGACGACGGCCCCCCGGAAGTGTTGCCGCCGTATTCGTGGGGCGCTTGCCGCAGCCGGCTGGTCGACGTGGTCCTCGCCGGCCATCACGGCGTCAGGCTGCCGCAAGAGGCGATCGACCGGATTGTAACATGGATTGATCTTAACACGTCGTATTACGGATCGTACTCTTCCAATTTCCCCGACCACCCGTACGGACGTTGTCCGCTCACCTTCGCGCAGACGGACCGTCTGGATGAACTCACCGGCAAAGGGCTTTCCGTGAAATCGAGCGGCGGCCCGCTGAGGGTGGGCCCCATTGCGGCAACGGGAATCAATTTCACACGCCCGGAGTTCAGTCCCTGCTTGTCGGTTTTTGCTGACAAGACTTCGCCGAAGTATTCGGAATCGCTGGCTTTGATCAAAGAGGGCCGGCGCGTTCTTTACGGGACAACACGGGAAGATATGCCCAACTTCGTTATGCGCAATCCCGTGGATATCGAACGGAAACGGCGCGCAGAAAGTTTTTGCGAGCGTTCCGGCTGCCGCAATTGATCCTGCACGGGATGTCCGTCGACCTCTGGAATGCCGAAGCCGTGCCGCAATGGAGGGATTCAATTCGGATAGCGGCGGCGGAGGTCTTCGCGTGTGCGCTTGGCTTTGTCGGGCTGTCCCATCTTTTCGTACAGCTCGGCGAGCCGTTTGAGCGCGACCGGGCGTAGGGCATCGCAGCCCTGCAAAACTTCGACGCCGAGGTAAGCGCGTTCGGCCGCGTCCCATTTCTTTTGGGCCGCATCGCAGTCGCCGAGCGCAAGGGTTGCCCGCGCCTCCTCCAGCGGATCGGTGGTTTCCTCCCTCAACGCCGTGTAGAAAGAGCGCGCCTCGTCAAAACGCTCTGCCCGGAACAGGCTGTCCGCCAGTTGGCCGCGGGCCTCGGCCGTCCGCGCGTGTTGCGGGTGGCATTCTAGAAACGCGCGGTAGGCGTCGGCGGCGCGGGAATAGTCGCGTGACCGATAAGCGCAGGCGGCGACGAGATAGCGCAATTCGGCGGTTTGCGGATGGTCGGGATGGGCCTGGAGGAAACGCTCTGCGGCGGAGCGGGACTCGGCGAATTTTTCCGTGCGGAGCGATGCATTGATGGCGGCTAATTCGCGGGTGATCGCCGCACGCGCCTGCTGTCTGGTCTGCGCATCGATCGCACGCGTGATTTTATCGATGGCTTCCGCACAGGAGGACGACAGCGCGTTGGTCGGGTATTGGGCCCTAAATGCGGTGAACGTGGCCAGCGCCTGCGGCAGACGCCCGGACTGCTGCTCCGCGTGGCCGCGCGCGCAGAGCGCGTTGGGCGCGAACGGACTGGCCGGATAACGTTTGAGCAGCGTGGCGTAGGCTGCGATGGCGTCGTCCCATTTTCCCATTCCGTAGAGTGCTTCGCCGCGCCCGAGCCAAGCCGCGGCGGCGGCAGATGCGTTGGTTGTGGCCGCGGCGGTCTCGAAACGCACGGCGGCTTCAGCGTAACGGTGCGCGACCAAGTGCGTACGGGCTTCGCGGTAGGCGTCGGACGCTGGGTCGGCGCCGGCCGAAAAGGTCGCGAGGGCCAGCGTGCAGAAGGAAATCAGGGCGGGGCGGTTTTTGCGCATAACGGTTGATTGAACGTTTCCGGATACTGTCGGGTTCAGCGGACGGCGTCGCACTCCTCTTGCGAACTCGGCCGAGTGACGGCGCTTTGTCCGCTGCGCCAGGCGCTGGGGGTGAGGCCGAACTCGCGTTTGAACTGCATGGCGAAATGCTGGGAAGAGGAGAATCCGAGCGCCTGGGCGATCGCGGTGACGGGCTCATCGGTCGCGCGCAGGCGCTGTTGCGCGGCGCGCATCCGACACGCCAGCAGGAAGGTGTAGGGCGGCAGTCCGGTGAGCTGTTTAAAGCGGGTGTTGAGGCGGCTCTCGGAAAGGGCTGCGTCACGCGTCAGAAGATCGATGGGATATTCGCGTTCGGGGTGTTGGCGCATGGTGTCGATGATGCGCGCGATCCGGAGATCGCCCGGATTTTTGGGCTCCGCCTGCGCGGCTTCGATCAACGCCAGCAGGAGGTCGAGCACGGCCCCCCGCATGGCGAGGCGGCGGAACGCGCCGGGGGCCTGTTCGATGTGGAGCTTGAAGAGGCGCTGGAAGGCCAGCCGCAAGCGGTCGCTTCCTTTGAAAAGGCGGCGCGGCAGCGTGCGCAGTGTCTGCTTCAAGATGTCGGACTCCGCCGGCGGCAGATGCAAGACCGGCCGGTTCTCCGGTTCCAGGCGGAAGAACATCCAATACATCACCAGCCCTTTCGGGTTGGTGGACAGGCGGTGCCATTCGTCGGGCTGCGTCACCAGCACGTTGCCGGGAAGAAGCTGGAGCGCGTTGCCGCCGAACTCGAAGATCAGGGAACCGCGCATGCAGAGCGACACCTCGAGGCATCCGGGGTGGATATGCTCGGAGACGCTGGGCTTGCTGCTCTTGAAATGGCTGTAGCCCAGGGCGGGAATGCACGGAAGGCCTTCGTGCTCGAGGTTGAGCACGCGCCGCTCGGGCGTGTCGACATATTCGAAAGGCAGCGTGCAGACCGGCTTGCTCATGTCGGCAGTATACCGCTTCCGGTTTCGGTGTGGCAAGGCACGCGTCGCGTCAGCCTGGACAGGAGCAGGGCGTAGTAGCCCAGCCACGCGGCGAACGTCAGAATCAACAGCTTCTGGCAGGTCGGCACATAGGGGGCGAACGGAAGGACCTTGGCTTGATGGCAGCAAAGGAAAGTCTGGAAGACGGTCACCAGTGCGCTGCACCAGACGAGCCAGTTCCAGCGCGCCAGCCCTGACGTGCGGGGGTTGAGGCGCGCCGGTGTCAGCATGAGTAGGGCGAGGCCGCCGCCGCCTACCGCGGCGAAACATCCGACATTGTGATAGAAGCCGTTCACGTTTTCCGGCACGAACGCGATGGCGAGAAGACCTGCGGCGTTGAGCGCTCCGCCCCAGCGGAGGCACAGCTTCGCGCGGGCGTCTGTGACGAAACAAGCCAGCGCCGGATAAAACCGCGCGGCCGCCAAAGCGCTGACCATCAGGCCTGCCGTGAAGAGGTAGTGGCAGACGGGGTAGTCTACGCCGTCCAGCCGGGTCCGGCCCAAGACGCTCAGCATCCGCATGCAGGGGTTGTAGGCCTTGCCGGGATAAAACAGCATGGCGGCCAGAAAGAGCGCGAACGCGGCTAGCCCGCCCCAGAATGCGGCGAGGGGCGCACGGCGAAGCAGACGGAGCCGATGACCGGGCCTCGGGCAACGGCCGCACCGCGCGATTCCCGCGGCAATCAGCAGCAGGCTGGCGAGGTAGGTGACGCCGACGAGGTGGCGCACGTGCGGCACGCGGAGAATCTGGCCGAAGGCGATCAGGGTGTCGGAGAAGAGCAGGGCGCACAGGCCGAAGCGCCAGGCCGAGGAGAGCGGATGCCTGCCGCATGCGTACGACACGCTGACGGCGGATAGCAGGCCATAGCCGCCCAGCGCCCAAGCCAGACGCGCGGACGGAAGGGCGGGGATCACGCGTGCCGCGAACAGGACGCCGAAGCTGAACAGCAGGCCGGCGGCCAGGCGCGGGTTCCAAGCGGCGTGGCGCCGCAGGAACGCAATCCATAATGTTTGCGCCAGAGAGAAACCGGCCACGCCGTAAAGGAAGCTGTCGGAAGCGAGCGGAGCGCCGCGCACCGCAAGGAAATAGTCGCCGGCCATGGTCACGGCCAGTCCGCACCATGCCAGCCAGTACGAACGGCATGCGGCTCCACCCCGAATGATCGAAGCCGCCGTTACCGCGAGCAAGATCGGCGTAAAACCCAAGAGCCAGAGATTCGTCACGGTATCCCTCCTGTTGATAACACTCTGACAGTATAGCGCCCCTGTCGTCCCGTAGGGTAAAGAAACTTCAATAGTTTTTCTGAAGAAAAGGTGGCGTGCAAGCCGGCTTGCTCATGACCCCGGATGTCGTTTCGGGCTACGGAGTGGCAAGGGGGCCGTGGTCAAGAAACAACAATCGTAAAATCTTGAACGCTTGCTTGATGGGGGCGTGGTAATGTAGTCACAATGAATGAAGGGGAGGGAACAGATGACAAGCACAAGGCATTTGATGACTGCGATGGCGGCGGTCTTTCTGTCGTGCCTCGGCGCGGCGCGGCTGATCGCGGACGACGAGTTTCTGGCGGCGTGGTACAAGATGGATGAGGTCGTCTTGGCCAATGGCATACGCAAAATCGCCGACGCCTCCGGCAACGGCCGGGATTTGACGCTGGGGGACGGGTGCCGGCTGACCAACGGCATCGCGGGCTCCGGCCTGCATTTCGACGGTACGGCCAACGCGTGGTCGACGCTGACCACGCCGGCACTGGGCAACCGTACGGTTTCGATGCTGTTCTGTCGCGAGCAGGGGAACGGGCCGCTGTTGGAGGGACAAACAACGTATCCGTATGTGATCGCATCCCTGTCGACGATGAACATCCATTTATACACGACGGCGGACGGGTGTCTGGCCTATGTGACCGGGCGTCCCGTTTTTTTGAACGGCGCTACTTTTCTTCGGGGACAGTGGAATCATTTGGCGTGGGTGTACGAGCAGACGGAGACCGAGACGGCAAACGTGTTCACCGCGGTCTGCAAGTTTTATCGAAACGGCATTTTGACCTCCACATCGGCGAGTTACACGTTGACCAACACGGCCGCGGCGGGAACGACGCTCCTGGGATCGAGTTACGATCATACGCGCCCGATTTACGGCGCGCTGGATGAGGTCCGGGTCTACGGCGCGGCGCTGACAGACGCGCAGGTCAAACAGGAGGCGCTGCGAAGCATGGAGACGGGCAAGACGCCGCGCCTGCTGGGACGTTGGACGATGGAGGAGGTCATCGAAACAAACAGTGTCCGCCTCATTCGCGATGTCACCGGATCCGGCTACGATTTGCGGCTCGGCGATGGGTGCCAATTGACCGGCGGCGTCGACGGCGGTGCGCTGAATTTCAACGGCTCCACCTCCGCGTTTTCCCTCTTCACGAACGGCCCCGCCGTTTCGAGTTGGTCTTTCGCGGGCTGGGTCCGGCAGGACCGGACGTCCGAAACGCCAGTCGTAGCAGGCAATTACTATCCGCGCATTTTCAACGGCAATGCGGGTAATCTGATGATGCACTTCAGTCCGGCCAATAACGGTGTGACCTTCCAAGGCTATGGCCATGCCGCCTCACAGGCATGCGCGATTCGTCCGGACAGCGGCGTCTGGGCCCATTATGCCGTGGTGAGTCGCATGGCCTACAACGCGCCGAGCAATGATTTCGCAAGCGTCCCCGAATTCTATGTGAACGGACGAAAGGCTGCGACCGGTGTCGAGCGGGTGGCCGGCAAGTTGGTTTGGGATGCCGGGTACACGCTGTACTATGGGAACATGTCGCAAAACGGCGTCCGTCCCTTCATGGGCGATTTCGACGATTTCCGTTTCTATGACGGGGCTCTTTCCGAAACCCAGGTACGGGCGATTTACTTGGGGCTTCCCCCGGTCTCCGCAGGCGCGGACTTCACCTCCTCGGCGGAGACGGTGAGCCTTCAGGGGCGGATCGGCGACTCGAGCGACAGCGCGTTACGCCTCGGGTTCGACGCCCAAGTGGGGTGGACGCTCGTTTCGGCTCCCGAGGGGGGCGAGGCGGCGGTGATCGAAGCTCCGGCGAGCGTGCTTACGCGGGCGGCTTTGCCGGTCGTCGGCGACTATGTCTTCCGGTTGACGGCGACCAATTCGGCGCATGCCGCAAGCGACGAGGTGACCGTGACGCGCGTGGCTGTGCCTGCGGAAAATTCGGCTCCGACCGTCACGCTTGACGCGACGGCGTCGGTTGCCCTGCCCGCGACGCTGCCGCTGACGGCGGCAGTCGCCGACGCCGACGGCGTGTTGGGCGCAACGCGCGTCGCGTGGACAAAGGTCAGCGGACCGGGGGGCGTCTATTTCGATCCGCCCTTCAACAACGCGACAGAGGCGACTTTCACGTCGGAGGGCCGTTATGTGCTGAGGTGCACGGCGGACGACGGCGCGGCCACCGCGTCTGCGGACGTGGACGTGACGGTCACCGGGAACGGTGCCGCGAACCTGACGAACGGCCTCGTCCGCTATTATCCCGCGAACAGTGCGCCTCACAACAAAGAGGTCGTCGGCGGGTCGACGGCGATGACGGTCCCGCACTACGAGGCGGGCATTGCCGGTTACGGGATTCGTTCGTATGCGGCGGCCGGCTACTCGGACACGCTGCAGACGCTGCCCGAAAGCGGCCCTGCGAGCAGTGCGCCGACCAATGTCTCGCACCTCGCGTTCAGCTTCTGGATGTACCACGACACGTCAGACACCAACGTCTCGGCCAACGCCGCGTTGGTCGACGTCAACTATACCCTCGGCCTCTATTACGGTTGCCAGAACGCCTCTCCCGGTTTCATTCTCTTTCAGCAGGGCGCGGGCGGGGCGGCCATGACCTACACCTTCCCGAGCCCATCCCCCTCGCCGAAAAACCGCTGGATGCACGTTTACGCGTCCTTCGCGCGCGCGACGGGGGACGAACTCGAGCTGTACATCGACGGCGTCAAGCAGACGAAGTCCGCCTCAAGCGGGAAAAACGCCGGGCGCGTCGTCGCACAAAACATTCGTTTGGGAGGGATGGCTCAAACGTCCGGCGGACCGCAGGGCCCCGTCACGAACACGGTCAGCGGCGGCTATTATTCCCGCGTCTTTCCCGGGGTTATGGATGAGGTGCGGATTTACAACCGCAAACTCGCGGAGGCTGAGATTGCCGCGCTTGCCGCTGATCCGGTGCGGGTCAACCGCGGACCGTTGACGGAGTTGGTTGCGGAGGTCCTCATTGGGAACCAGGGGGCGAGCATGCCGTTGGAGGCCGTTGTTTACGATGACGGATTACCGACCGGGGTGCCGCTCGCGAGCCGTTGGAGGATCGTCTCCGGAAATGCCGCCGGAATCCACATAGCAGACGAGACGAGTTTGATCACAACGATCTCTCTTCTAAAGGTTGGAACCTTCGGGCTGCAACTTGAGACGACAGATGGCGAACGAGTCTCGTATTCGGAAGTGGTTACGGTTGTCGTTAATCCATGCGGTACGGCCATCTTGCTCAAATAAAGGCAATACTATGCGCATCAAAAGGTTTTTCATCATTGGGGGTGGGGCTGCATTGGCGGTTGTCGGATGTGTTTCGACGTCAACGTCACCTGCGGTCTCGTGGCTGCCGCTTAAACCGGGAGGCGCTGCCGAGTGCCAGCCGCAGTTCCGTGGTGGTGTGCGTCAAGTGGCTGCGGCGGCGGGCCGGTCGGCCCATTTCTCCGGCGCAATGGAAGACGTCGCCGTTTTTGACACGCCCGCCTTCTCCAACCTGACGGTGGCCGGATGGGTTAAGATGGACGGAACCGGTCACGGCGATAAGCCCTATCCGCGCATCGTCGAGACGCCGGGCTTCTATTTTCATTTGACGGGCCCTCAAGGCGGAAGTCCGCTGGCGGGCCTCACGTTCGGCGCGCACGTCGGCGGCGGCGTATCGGCGTGGAGCATATCGGAGGCCGTTTCCACCGGGCGTTGGGCGCACGTGGCGGTGGCCTGTCCGGGCTCCGTGTGCGCCGCGCCGACCTTCTATGTGAACGGACGGCTGCTGAAGGCCGCCCTTGCTCCGAAACCCCTGCCCGCGGTCTTTCGCGGCGGGAATGCCGCGTTCGGAAACGCGCCGGGCGGTTCGCGACCGTTTCAGGGCGCGTTGGCGGACCTCCGCCTTTACGACGGGCTGCTGACGCCGCGTGCGGTCGCGGCGCTGGCGCGGAGAACGCCAGAGGGGACCGTGCCGGTCGAAACGAAGATCGTCTGTCATGACGAGGTTCCGCTTGCCGACATTTCCGGCCGGAGGCGGTGGCAGACCGTGATCGCGGCGGGCACGACGAATATTTACCAGGGCCATCCGACCACGGCGCTGCTGCCGGACGGCCGGACGCTCTTTGCGGTCTGGACGCTGGAGCACGGCGGCGCGTGCGGACCTGCGGCGCGCAGCGACGACGGCGGAAAAACCTGGACGCGGATCGACGATCGGTTCCCCGCGTGTTACACGACGCACCGCAACTGCCCCGCCATCTATCGCATCGTCGCGCCGGACGGCCGGGCACGTCTGATGATCTTCACGAACAAGAAGGGCGTCGGACGCATGATGAGCGAAGACGAGGGCCGCAGCTGGCGCGAGCTGCCGTCCCTGCCCCTCAAGCGAGTGGGCATGCCCTTCACGGGGCTGATCCGGCTGAAGGACGGCACGACCGCCGCTTTCGGCCAGGTGGGCGTCGAGAGCGGACGCGGATCGAAGGATGAAAAAGTCGGGCAGAGCGTCTTCATGATCGTATCGGCGGACGGCGGGCTCACGTGGGGCGAACCCAAGGTGATCGCGGCGAAGGAGGGCAAGGACCTCTGCGAGCCGTTCGTGCTGCACTCGCCGGACGGCGGCGAGCTGTGTTGCCTCATGCGTGAGAATTTTCACAAAGGACGAAGCATGATGTGTTTCAGCCGCGACGAGGGCCAGACGTGGAGCGAGCCGGTCGATACGCCGTGGGGGCTGACCGGCGACCGGCACGAGGGCGTCCAGACGCCGGACGGGCGCTGGGTGATCGCCTTCCGGGATAGGGCCATCGGCAGTTCCACTTACGGGCACTTTGTGGCGTGGGTCGGCACGTACGATGATATCCGCAACGGCCGTCCCGGCCAGTTCAGGATCAAGTTGTTGCACAGCTATGCGAAATGGGATTGCGGCTACCCGGGTATGGAGGTGTTGCCGGATGGTACGGTTATCGCGACCACCTATATCAAATATTGGGACGATGCGCGCCGCCATTCGGTCGTCAGCACGCGTTTCAAACTGAGCGAACTGAGCCCAAAGACGGCGAAAACAACGACGAATGAGTAACGGCCAGGAGACGGCATGAGAAAACGGGCGTTTATATTCGGATCGGCTTGGCTCGTGGCAGCCTCGTTGCCTTTGGTTCTGATGGCGGTCGGCCAGCCGCAGGAACACGCCGTGACGCTTCGCATCATGCCGGTGGGCGATTCGATCACGCGCGGAACCTATCTGGGGGGAGAAACGCTTCCCAATCCGCTGGGCGGGGGTTGGCGGAAACGGCTTCAGGATCGGCTGCGGGCGGCAGGCGTTCCGTTCGAGTTTGTGGGTGAATTGGACTATTGGGCGTACGGGGCCGACGGCGTTGTCGATCCAAGTTTTTCGCCCCGCCATCACGGGCTGGCCGGTTTCAGCAATGAGGGAATACTGAAAGGCGGCGTCGTTCCGACCCCGAAGGCGGTGCTTGCGGCCAAAGGGGTTCAGGAGGTCCGCGTGCCCGGCATCGTTGAGGCTCTGGCGCGTAACAAGCCGGACGTTGTTCTGCTCATGTCCGGCGCGAACGGTTTTGACGCGTCGGCGCGGGACCGGCTGGTGGAAACGATCTGCGCGCATTTCGACGGCGAACTAGTCGTCGCGACCATTACGCCGCAGAAGGCGCCCCGTCGTGGTTGGGAGCTGGTTGTGCCCTACAACGCCTCGCTGCCTGGGTTGGTCGAGCGGCATCAGAAAGAGGGCCGCCGCATCCGTCTGGTTGACATGTATGCGGCACTGACCCCGGACGATATCACAAAAGACGGGGTCCATCCGAATGCGGCGGGGTTGGATAAGATCGCGGACGCTTGGTTCCGGGCGCTCGTGCCGGAAAAGCCGCGTCCACGGGTAGGCGCGATCCGGTAGGCCGCGCTTGGTACGGGCCTTTGTTGGCGGATCGGTTGCTCGGTGGGCCGTGGCAACGGTTTTGTGATGAGCTGACACGTCGCGATAAAGGGAAGGGGATCTTTGCGCCGACTGGCCACGGTCTTTCCAATGGGGGGCACTCGGTGTGGAAGGGGAAGCTTGGGGGGTAAGTATGAAACGGCTGTTGTCTTATATGCTTCGTTCGATGGTCTCGCTTTCGGTGGCGTTGGCGGGAGGGTGTGGCTTGTCGTCTTCGGGAAACGTCGATTCCGTGCGGAATCTGTCGGCGGATCGAGGGGGCGGTGCTGTCCACTCTCTCCAGAAAAAAGCCCCGAGGATTCTTTTCAATAACGACGGGACCTTTATTCTGGGTAATGGCGTTCACGGCGGGCGGCCTTTGACGAGCGCGGATGTCCGGGCGTATGTCGATCTGGTCACGAACACGCCCGTCACCACGTATATCATCTGCATGAATTCAAGCATGCCCTATTATTCGAGCCGGTTGGAACGGCACATCGGAGACGCTGAAAAATCTAAGCATACGGCGCAGGGCGGTCTGCCCAACAAAGGGGAGAATTGTATGACGTATGGGGGCAACGTCCGGCGATTGGCCAATGAGGGGAACGATGTCGTTTCTCTGGTGATCGGACGGAGCCGTGAGGTCGGGTTGGAGGTTTTCACCAGCATGCGGGTCAACGACCTGCATTTCACGGACCGCGCCGCCTGCAATCCGCCGTCCCAGGCCGAATTCTGGCTGGATCATCCCGAGTGCGATCTGGGGAAGGCGGCGGTTCCCGGATGGCATGCGGCTGGCGCGATGAATTTCGAGCATCGGGAGGTCCGCTCGTACAAACTGGCTCTCTTGCGTGAGGCGATGGAACGTTTCGCGCCGGACGGTCACGAGATGGACCTCATGCGGTTCCCCGTTTACTTTCCGGCGGAACGGGCGGAGGCGGATTGCCCGCTGATGACCGAATATATCCGGCAGAGCCGCGAAATCGTCAAGCAGGCCGGTCGCCGTGCGGGACGGGAGCGTCTGTTCGGCGTGCGCGTGCCGGCGTCGGTCGAGTTGTGCCGCAGGGCGGGTATCGATGTGGCCGCCTGGGCTCGGGAAGGGTTACTGGACTTCGTCACGGTGAGCGCCTTTTTCGTCGATGTCCCCACTCTTCCGGTGTCGCGATTCCGTCAGGATCTGGGAGTGCCGGACGTGCCGATCTATGCCGGTCTCGACCACGGGGTTGCCGATCCGAAAGGTGGATGGGGGCTTTTTCGGGCCGCCGTCGCGAACCGTTGGCGGGAGGGCGCTGACGGCCTCTATTTTTTCAATTTCTTCTATACGACGAACACGGGCGAGCCCGCTGTAAACGGTCTGACCCGGTGCGGCGCATCCCGTTCGTTGCTGTGCGAACTGTCGCAGCCCTCGGCTTTGTGCTGCCGGAATAAGATTTACAATGCGGGCGGTACCGAAAACGCATACGGTACGGTGGCTCCCTCCGATCTGCCGGCACAGGCGGCGAAGGGAGAGGCGCGTTTTCGCTTGCCGATGTCTGAGGGCGCAAAGACGCCCCGCGAGGTTCTGCTGTTCCTGCGTTTGGAGGGTGCGGATGAAGCGTGGCGCGCGATCTTCAACGGGGAGCCCTGCCTGGAGAGCAAGGCGGATGCGGCGCTGTACGGGTTGGACAAGAAACTCGCCACATCACAGCGCATGACCTGACTTGCAAGGTGAATTGCACGCAGGCGATAGAGCGGTGAGATGATTTTCAT
>DAOPZC010000055.1:0-32911 GCA_035353175.1 Kiritimatiellia bacterium
TCGTTGCCGTCGAACCCCTTCTTGTCGGTGCTGTAGCTGCGCCGCGCGATCTCGCGCACCTGCGCCTGCGTCTTCCAGGGCTTGCCGATCGCGTTGTAGAGGTAGGACGTGTGGTGCGAGGGCTCGTTGCCGTGGATCGAACGGTTGCCGCGCTCGGGCTTGAAGAAGAGCGTCGCGAAATACTCGTCGAGCTTCGCCTCGAAGACGTCGGCGCCGCCCAGCAGCGCCGCCACGCCCAGCGCGTCGTGCGGCACGCACCAGAGCGAGGTCTGCGCCGAGCACTCGCAGTAGTCGTGCCCGTCGTGCACCTGCACAAACGTGCCGTCCGCCTTGCGCGGCAGAAAGAGCTTCGACGCGGCGTCCCACACGTTGGTGTAGCTCTTGGCGCGCGCCTCGAAGAAGGCCGCGTCCGCCGCGTGCCCCGTGGCCCGCGCGAGGATCGCCGTCGCCGTGTCGTTGAGCGAAAAGTCCTGCGTGCGCGAGACCGATTCCTTGACCTTGTCGCACGCCACGTAGCCGAGCGTCTGGTACCACGAGAGGCCGCCGCGCGTCTCGGGCGTGCGGCCGAAGTTGCCCCGGTCGCGCCAGTCGCATTCGGCGTCGCCCGCCTGCGGCACGGTGGCGTTCTTCTTCACCGCCTCGTAGGCGAGCGCGACGTCGAAGCCGCGGAAACCCTTGGACCACGCCTCGGCCAGGATCATCTCGGCCGGGCCGCCTGACATGATGCCGGTGTAGCCCGGATTGGGCCACATGGGCAGCCAGCCGCCCTCTCGGTACATCTGCAGCAGCGCGATCATCATGCCGTCCACGCGCTCGGAAGCGACCAGCGTCAGCAGCGCGTGCTCGGCGCGGTAGGTGTCCCACAGGGAGTACGAGGTGTAGCTCACGCCCTCATGGACCTGGTCGTCGAAGGCGCTGGTGTAGCGGCCGTACTCGGAGAACTCGCGCGGATAGAGCAGCGCGTGGTAGAGCCCCGTGTAGAAGATCGTCTTCATCGCCTCGTCCGGCGTCTCGATGACCAGCCGCTCGAAGGCCTGCTCCCACGCCCGCCGCGTCTGCGCGGCCGTCCCGTCGAAGTCCCAGCCCGGGATCTCGCGCCGCAGGTTGTCGCGCGCCTGAGCGAGGCTGATAAACGAGGTGCCGACGCGGATCAGCAGCGGCGCGTCGTCTGCGGCGAAGCAGACATAGCCGCCCGCGCGGTTGGCCTGCGCTTCGCGGGCTTCCGGCTGCGTGATCACGCCTTGGTACTGCCCCTTGGCGGCGGGCTTGCCGTCGCCGGTGTAGGTGCCGAACGCGGTGAAGGGACGGCTGAACTCGACCACGAAGTAGCCCTTGAAGTTCGGCAGGTCATAGGCGTGGTGCGCGTCGAGCCGGTCGCTGTTCCAGCCTTCGACCGTGCGGCCGTCCGCGCCGATGCGGAGCCAGCCGTCCGCGGGCCGCAGGTCCGAGACGCCCGAGGCATAGTCGCGCGAAGCGTCGATCACCACATGTCCCGCCTGCCCCTTCGGAAACGCGATGCGGAAAAAGCCCGCGCGCATCGTGCCGGTCATCTCGGCCGTGATGCGCCCCGTCTCCGGCGCGCCGTAGGTGACGCGGTAGAGCCACGGCGTCGCCGTCTCGTCGCCGTGAGAGAAGGCGTAGCCGCGCGTCTTGAAGTCCACGTCGACGGCGCCCGTGCGCGGCGCGAGCGAGACCTGGCCGTAGTCGCCCATCCAGATGGCCGGCTGGCGCGTGCCGACGAAGCCGAGCAACGCGGTGTCTGAGAAGTTGTAGCTGGTGCGGCCGACTTCTGTGAGACGCGTCATGCCCACCCACTGCAGCGCCGCGAAGGGCTGCCCCACGCCCGGCCACACACCGCCGTACTGCGACCCCGCGCCCTCGGTGCCGATCAGCGGATCGATGTACTCCACCGCCGGCTTGCCGTCCAACCGAGCCGAAAACACAAACGTCCCGCCAACCAAAAGTGCAACTGCCGATAGCCGTCTCATGCGCGTTCTTTCCGGCCCTGCGGCCTTATTGATCACCGCCTCAAGGCGCTGGCATCCCCTTTAAGACCCGCACCGCGGCCGAGGCCGGAGAGGTTGCGAAAACGACCTCGGCCCGCGCCCCGGTTCCGGCGACTTGGCGCTCAACGCTGGCGCCCTTGGGCAGCTCACCCAACAGCACCCGATAGTGGGAACCGGATTCGGTGTCAAAGGAGACGCGCACACTGCCGTCCAGCGAACGAGTGAGCCTGAACGGGACGACCGCGTCCTCGGAAGCGGCCGCGGCCAGCGCCGAACGCCCGGCCGCCGCCCCCAGCGGAGCAGCCGAAAAGATCCCGGGGAACGAGGTCAACGCCACGCGGAAAAAATCGCCGTAGCTGTTGAGCGGCTGCTCGGGGATCCAAGGGGTCAGTCCGGCCTGACCCTCAAACGTCCCGACCGTCGTCCACGGGTCCGCCAGTTTGTGCTTTGCTTTGACGACGGCGGAATAGCCCGAATAGTCGAACCGGACATTGAGCCCGCGACGCTCCCCGTCTTGGACATAGAACGACTCGATCAGGACATCGGGAAAAAACTCACGCGTTTCAGAGTGCGAGGCCGCGGACCCGTCCGCCAGCTCTTCAGCGCAGGGAACGACGGCGGGGACCGACCAATAATAGACCATGTTGATTGAAGAGGAGGAGCCGCCTCCCCCCGTGAAGGGCATCAGAGAGCCATACACCGTCGCGTCCATCTCATTCGTCCGGTGCGACGCGAACGAACTCTGAAAGCCGAAGTCGTAAGAGGCGGGACGAGGCATGTGGCTGCTGGTGATGTCGATGTTGCTGCTCCACAACACCGTGTCATTGGAGACCGAGGCCGTCCACCCCGGCGGCGTGACCGTGACGGAAACCACCCCCGTTGCCGCAACGCCAAACGCAAACGTGTCGTCATACAGGCTGAAGGGGTCATCGTGCAGGGTGAGACGGTAGGCGAAGTTCCCCTCGCCGAGCGAGGCGCTCGCGATCGTAAAGTGCTCGTAGGCGAACGCCGTCGAGGCCCCCGTCAAGAGCAGAAAAGCGAACCAGACGGGCTTACAATAGCTGCGGACCTGATGTATCGGGCTCATACATGACCTCCCAGTTATTTTTATATATTATCGCTTTTCAACACAGCCCGCCATCGCTTTTTCATTCGCAGCCGCGGTGTTGTCGCCAGCGCTCGCGCAGGCGCGCCTGTTTTTCGGCGCGCGAGAGCCCCGCGGTCGCGCCGACCATCTCCGCGAGAGAGAAGAGGTCTGCGGCCACGACTGGGGCGGGCGCGGGTTTGGGCGGCGGCGGCTCCAAGGGCGGCGACGGGGCGAGCGCGCCTTCGGGCCGGCCCAAATCCGGCAGAACGTCATGGATCAGCCGCCAGAGGCTCGCCTCCTCGGGGACCGCGACCGGCGCGCCCTGCAAAGCGCAGAGCCGGCCCGCGAGCAGCTTGAGCATCGCCGTGTCGGCCGAGCAGTAGCGCTCCAGCGTGCGGCGCGCGCGTTCATCCCGCTTCTCGGACCACGCGTGCCAGAGCCAGACGGCTTCGGCGCCGCCGAGACCGTCCAGATCCGCGGGCCGCCGCAGACCGAGCGCTTTTTCGATTTTTTTGAGCCCGCCCCGCCAGCCGGCGTGATGACACAGCCAACGCAAATCCACGTGCGCGCAGGGCAACTCCGGGATGTGGAAACGGTCGAGCACGCGCGGCACGTCAAAGCTCGCGCCGTTGAATGAAACGAGCAGCTTCACGCTCTCCAACAGCTCGAGAAAATCGTCCAGGTTCTCGTTCGCCAGAAAATGCAGCGGCCGGTTGTCGTGAAAACAGCAGACCAGTGTCACGATGCTGTCGGCGTCCAATCCGCTGGTTTCGATGTCGAAATAAGAGGCTTGGTCAAACCACTGCGCCAGCACGCGCCACTGTTCCAGCGCCGGCAGCTTTTGGCTGAAATACGCGACATCGACGGCGTCGACGGCGCGCAGGCACTCCTCGGCGGCCGAGCACACCTCATCCCAGGCGAACACGTCGAAGCCCGCCACGGGATGCGCCGCAGCCAAGATGTCGTGCCAGCACGCACACCCTTCGAGCTGGAGCGATTTCTCACGCCGTGGACCGACATGGGGCAAAATTCGGAGATAGTGCTGCAGCGGCATAGAGGCGGGCGGGGTCCTTTTGTCAGATCCTTAAAAAAATCGGTCCCGATCACGTTTCAGTATGGCACAAACTGCCCTCGCGTTCAATCCGGAGCCGCGCTCACAACGCGGCGTCGAGGTGGTTCTTGCGGTATTGGCCGGGCGAGATGCCGACGATGCGTTTGAAGGTCCGGGTAAAGTGGCTGTGATCGTAGAAGCCGGTCTCGCAGGCGATGTCCGCGATGGTCCGGTCGCTGGTCTCCAGCAAGGTTCGGGCGGCCGTGATGCGGACGCGCAGGAGATATTCGTAAGGCGTCACGCCGAAGATGCGGTTGAAGCGCCGCTCGAACTGGCTCTGCGACACCTCGGCAAGCTTCGCCAACTTCTTCACTTCGAGGTTCTGGCCGTAATGCGTGTGGATGTGCGCCACCACCTGGGCGAACCGCCCGTGCCAGCGGGGCGTGTCGCGCAGGTCATCGATGATGCGGTGGAAACCGACCACGCCGATCGCCTTCCCCTTCTTGTCGTAGACGGGAAACTTGCTGTGCACCATCAGCCGGTCCGAGTGCTCGGGCGCCGGCGCGATCTGATTGATGACGGGAACGCCGGTGTTCATCACCTCTTGGTCGCCCTTGACGTAGAAGTCGGCGCGGTCTTTCGAGAAGAAATCGTAATCGGTTTTGCCGATCGTCTGCAGCTCGTTGTCGGCGTTGCAGAACTGGCAGGCCCGCAGGTTGTTCAGCATGAAACGCCCTTGGCTGTCTTTCATGAAGAACCCCACGTCCGGCAACAGGTCGATAAGCTTGTGAATCGTGGATAATTCGCCGACCTGCGCGAGAAAGCGTTTCTGTAACGTTTTCGGATTCATGCTGATAGTATACACATTTTAAGGATTGCTTTACAAGACGCGACAAAGGAGAAAGCGTAAAGTTTTACCGTATTCTAAATAATCCGTTATTGATGCGTGTCATGCGGTGCCCGTACCTGCGGCAGACCGCGTGCGAAAAAAGGGGAGTCGAATCATGAACAGTCGGTTGCCGGGGAAAAGTCCTGCGGGGCAAGGCGGCATGGCGAGCCGCCGTCAGTTTCTCAAACGTATGGCCGCGGCCGGCGGTGCGGTCGCGATGCCGATGCTGATACCGGCCTCGGCGCTGGGACTCGACGGGAAAGTCGCGCCGAGCAACCGCATCGTGATGGCCGGCATCGGCCTGGGCGGGCGCGGCACCGGCGACTTGCGCAGCTGGATCCTGCCGGACCCGCAGGCCCAGTTCGTCGCCATCTGCGATGTCCGGCGCGAGCGCCGCGAAGCCATCAAAGACATGACCGACAAGAACTACGGCAACACCGACTGCAAGACCTATATCGAAATGATGGATGTGCTGGCGCGGCCGGACATCGACGCGATTCTCACCGCCACCAGCGACCGCCTGCACGCCACCGTCTCCATCCGCGCCATGCGCGCAGGCAAGGACGTCTACACCGAAAAGCCCGCCTCGATGACCATCGCCGAGGGCCAGGCCGTCGTCCAGACCGCCAAGCAGTACGGCCGCGTCTATCAGGCCGGCATGCAGCGCCTGAGCGAAGCGAACTTCATCGTCTGCAACGAGCTGCTGCGCCTCGGGCGTCTGGGCGAGGTCAAAACCGTCTACGCTCACCTCGCGCCGTGGGGCAACGTCAACATGAACCGCGAATGGCTGCCGGAGCAGCCTCTGCCTGACCCGCAGGAGCTCGACTGGGACCGCTGGCTCGGGCCCTGCCCGTGGCGGCCCTTCAACATCCAGTACACCCGCGGCGGCTGGCACGCCCAGCACGATTTCTACACCAGCGTCATCGGCGAGTGGGGCTCGCACACCTTCGCGCAGTGCCACGACGCGCTCGGCATGCAGAACACGTCGCCCGTCCATTACCCCTACGTCCCGACCCCGACGGCGGACGGCATGGTCATGACCTTCGCGAACGGCGTGAAGATGATCCAGAAACAGGAAGGGTGGCGCGGCACCTGCGGCGTCCGCTATGTCGGCAGCGAGGGCTGGTGCTCTTGCGCCGACGGTTACGCGCGGCCGGAGGTTTCCAATCCCGCGATGCTGGCCGACTACAACAAGATCCTCCAGGACTACCTCACGCGCACGGGACACATGGTCGGCACGATGCAAGACTTCTTCAAGTGCATCAAGAACCGCACCGTCACCGTGGCGAACCCCAACCTCATGCATCGTTCCATGAGCACCGTGCATTGCGCCAATATCGCCCAATGGCTGAAACGCGATCTCACATGGGATCCCGTCAAAGAGGAGTTCGTCAACGACGAGCAGGCCAACCGCTTCCGTTCCCGCGCCGCCCGCGAAGGCTGGCAGATCGTGTAACGGGGCACGCCTCGACAGAATCGATGGAATCGGTCAACTCGATTCAGTCGATTCTTTCGACTCTCTTGAAACCTTTAAAGAACAGAAAACCACCATGAAAACAATCTTCTTTTCCGTCGCCCTTTTCGCCGCCGCGCTCTGCGCCCGCGCCGAGATTCCCGCCGCCGACCTTCTGAACGAAGGGAAGCTGATGGAGGTGCTGCAGAAAGCGGACACCTCCGACAACGACAAGGTCACCGCCTGCCAGAACCTCGGCTGGTGCGGGACCGAGTCGGCCGTCGCCCCCCTCTCCGCGCTCCTCGCGAACGAGAAGCCGGTGCTCCGCCATGCCGCGCGCTACGGGCTGGAAATGATCCCCGATCCGGCGGTCGAAGCCGCACTCTGCGAGGCGGCGGGGCGGCTCAACGGTCCGGCGCTCGCCGGCGTGCTCCAGTCCCTGGGCAACCTCAAGCCGACCCAGACCCGCCGGAGCTGGTGGGCGGCGCTGACGGGCGGCAGCGGCTATGCGCGCCCCGTCGCCATCCTGAGCGGGAAAATGTCTGACGGCGACAAGTCGGTCGCGGCAGCAGCCGTGCAATCGCTCGGCAAGCTCGCCACGCCTGAAGCGATGGCCGCGCTCAAGACCGGCCTCGGCAAATGCCCTTGCGTGCCGGCGGCCTATCTGAACGGCGCGGGAAAAGCCGCGTGCGCCGCCCCCGAAAAGGCTGCGGCCTATTACGCCGACATCCGCAACACGAAGGAAAACGTCTGCCCGAGCATCCGCCTGGCCGCTCTGCGCGGTGAGATTGTCACGTCGGCCAAAGCCGGCATGCCGCTCTGGGAAGAAGCCCTCGCGAGCGCCGACACCGACACCGTGAACGCCGCCCTGCGCGCCGTGCTGGACTTCCCGAAGTGCGACAAGGCAACCGCCGCGTTCGCCGCCGGGCTCGCCAAGGTGCCGGCCGTCCAGACGCGCCTCGCCACCGTGCTGGGCCAGCGCGGCGACAAAGCCGCCGTCCCGGCGCTCGCAGCCCTCGCCAAAGGCGAAAATGCGGCCGCACCGGCCAGCAGCCTTGCCGCCGCCACCGCGCTCGCGGCGCTCAACGACCCGGCCGCCATTCCGCCGCTGCTGGCGCTCGCCAAGCACGCGGACGCCGCGGTCGCCGACGGCGCCAAGAACGAGATCATGGGCTTTGCGGGCAAGGCCGCGGATGACGCCGTGCTGTCCATGATGGCCGACGCCGACGCGGACACCCGTCTCGCCGGCATCGACATGGCGTTGCGCCGCCGCATGGCGGTCGCCGTGCCGTCCCTGGTGAAACTCACCGCCGATGCCGACGCCAAAATCCTCGAAGCCGCCGTCAAGGGCTTGGGCGAGCTCGGCACGGACAAAGAGATCCCGGCGCTGTTGGGCGTCATCGCAAAAACGCCCGAAAGCGAAACCGCGTCCCGCGCGCTCGCCGCCCTCTGCACGCGCTACGCGCGTCCCCGCGCCGGCAAGACCGTCATCAAAAGCGCGAGCTACGGCAACTTTGAGAACAATCTGACCAAGGACGTCGCCGCCAATGTCCAGAAGCTCGTAGACGCCGGCTCCATCACTATCCAGGCCTCGGGGCGCCTCTGCAAGTGGGACGGGTTCAGCGAGGACCCCGCGCCCGGCAAGCCCAAAACGCTCCGCATGGTCTACCTCTTCGACGGCGTCGAGAAAAGCGTCCAGGTGCGCGAGAACGACTCGGTGCATCTGAGCGGTGAGACCCTGTTGCCCGTCGCGATCGATCCGATCAAGGCCGCCTACGACGCCGCCAAGGGCGCCGAGAAGCTTGCCCTCTTCAAGGTGCTGACCTCGCTCTCGAACGACCAGGGGCTCGCCATCGCGCGCGCCGCCGCGGCGCAGGCCGCCGACGCCGCCCTGCGCGAAGCCGCCATCCGCGCGCTGGCCGAGTGGAAGACGCCGGAAGCGCTCGAGGATGCCGCCGCCTTCGCCCAGAGCGCGCCCACGGACCGGCTGAAAATCATCGCCCTCCGCGGCTTCGTGCGCCAGCTGGAGCTGAGCTTCACCATCCCGGTGGAAAAGCAGATCGCGCGTCTGGAGCAGGCGCAGGCCTGGGCCGCCCGTGACGAGGACAAAGCGTTCCTCGCGGCCGCCCTCAACGTCACCCGCCGCCAGATCGGCGAGCAAGGCTTCAAACCCATGTTCAACGGCCGCGACTTGAGCGAATGGAAGGGCGGCGACGGCTGGTGGCAAGTCAAGGACGGCATCCTCCAGGCGCAGAGCTCCGAGGAGAAACCGTGCAAGAAAAACAGCCACCTCATCTGGAAGGGCGGGCAGCCCGGCGATTTCGAGATGCGCGCGGAGTTCCGCCTGAGCCCCGGCGCCAATTCGGGCATTCAGCTCCGTTCCAAGGATCAGGAGTTCGGCGACAGCGGTTATCAGGCCGACATGAACGGCGGCGGCAATTACGTCGGCTTCCTGTATCACCCGAAGCAGCACCTGGTGGGCGAGCGCGGCGCGAAGGTCGTGATCGCCGCGGACGGCAAGAAGACCGTCACGCGTTTCGCCGACAGCAAAGAGCTTCAGGACAAAGTCTTCAAGGGTGACGACTGGAACGAATACACGGTCGTCTGCAAAGGCCCGGCCATCACGATCTTCGTCAACGGCATGAAGACCTGCGAACTCGAAGACTACCGGCCCGAGATGATGCCCAAGAGCGGCTTCATCACCCTGCAGATGCATGCGGGTCCGCCGATGAAGATCCAGTACCGCAACTTGCGCATCAAAGAGCTGAAATAGCGGAAATCATTGATTTCTGATCCTGAGAATCAGGCCGAAGGGACACGCCCCTTCGGCCGTTTGACTGGGAAGGGGATGTATGAAGACAAGCGTCAATCGCCGTTCGTTTCTGTGTGCCGCAGGCTCCGCCGCGGCGTTCACCATTTTGCCGCGCCGCCTGCTTGCGGGCAGCGGAGAAACGCCGCCCAGTGAAACCGTGCTTTTCGCGGCTGTCGGCGTCGGCGGACAGGGCCGCGGCGACCTCAAAGGGCTCGGCGAATGGGGCAAGGTCGTGGCGGTCGCGGACGTCGACCCGCGCAGCATCGCCGCCACCAAGCAGTTTCTGCCGGACGTGAAAACGTTCGAGGACTACCATGAGATGTACGACAAGGCCGGCAAGTCCTTTGACGCCGTGCTCGTCGCGACACCCGACCACTGGCACGCGCTGCCCACGGTCGAAGCCATGCAGCTCGGCAAGCACGTCTACACCGAGAAGCCCATCGCCCGCACGGTCTGGGAAATCCGCAAGATGATGGAGGCCGCGCGCAAATACAACGTCGTCACGCAGATGGGCAACCAGGGCCACTCTTTCGCCAGCCACCAGACCTTCAAATCGTGGGTCCGCAAAGGCCTGCTCGGCGAAATCCGCGAGGTCCACACCTGGACCACCATGCGCGTGATGGACTCCAAGAGCAAGATCCCCGAGCTGGCCAAACAAGAGAAGGCCCCCGACGGCCTCAACTGGGACCGCTGGATCGGCCCTTCCGAATACCTCCCCTACTCGCCCTACTTCACGCCCAACCGCTGGCGCGCCTGGACCCCCTTCGGCACCGGCAACCCCGGCGACTGGGGCTGCCACCTGCTCGACCCGATCTATGACGCGCTGAACCTGCGCAGCCCGAACCGCATCACCGCGGAGATCACGCCGGACTGGGACCCCGTGCGCGACCGGCTCGCCTTCCCGAACGCCTCGCGCATCCGCTACGAGTACGACTTGGCGAACGGCAAGACGATGACGATCCTGTGGCACGACGGCGAGTTCTGCAACGAGGTGCCGCGTCCGGCGGTGCTCGAAGCGGGCCGCGAGCTAGGCAACAAGATCATCCCCGGCCAGTGGAACGCGGGCGCCGTCGTTTACGGCAGCAAAAACACGCTGAAGTACGGCTCGCACGGCGCCGACTCCTGCCGCGTCATCCCCGAGACCGAGATGCGCAAGATGATCAAGGACATCAAGGAGGAGGAGAAGGCCAAGCCCAACTTCTGGATGACCAACATCGGCAGCCACTTCGAAGACTTCGTCACGGCCATCAAAATCGGGCGCAAGTCCAATAACCCCTTCGAAACCGCCGGCTTTGTCGCCGAAAACGCGGCGCTCGGCGCGATCGCGGTCCGCAATCCCAACGTCCGGCTGGAGTGGGACTGCGAGTCGCTGCGTTTCAAGAACTGCGACGCCGCGACCGCGATGGTCGAGCCGCACTACCGCAAGGGGTATGAGTTGAAGGTCTAGGGAGTCACGTCGGCCCCGTCGACGCCTGTCGATCCGAGTCGATCCCAGTCGGAGGAAATATGAAAGTTATCACATTCGCAATGGCGCTGGCGCTGCTGTGCACCGGCATGGCTCAGTCGGCAGAGGTCCAAAAGATCCTGTTTCTGGGCAACAGCATCACGCTGCACGGTCCGAACAAGGGCATCGGCTGGGACGGTAACTGGGGCATGGCCGCCAGCTCGCAGGACAAGGACTACGTGCATCTGGTGACCAAGGCCTTGGCTAAAAAGGACGGCTCAGCCCCGCAAACGATGGTGCGGAACATCGCGTCGTTCGAGCGGCAATACGGCACCTACGACGCTTCTGCGCTGGCTAAGGAGACGCGGGCGTTCGGTGCCGACCTGATCGTCGTGGCCATCGGCGAGAACGCGCCCGCTCTGACCAATGCGGCGTGCAAAGCCGAATTTGCCGAGAAAACGGCCGCATTGCTGAACCTCATCAAAGAAGGCTCCCAGCCGCTCATCGTCGTGCGCAGCTGCTTCTGGGCGAACGGGCCGAAGGACGAGGCGCTGGAAAAGGCGTGCCAAGAGATCGGCGGGACCTACCTTGACATCGGCAATCTCGGCAAGGATCAGAAGAACATGGCCCGTTCGGAGCGGGAGTTCAAGCATCAGGGTGTGGCAAATCATCCCGGCGACCGCGGCATGCAGGCGATCGCGGATGCGATCGTGGGCGCGGTGCGCCAGGCGAAGGGGAACGTCCTGTGACCCCGCGGTGGGTCGCGGCGTGGCTGGCCGTCGCTTGCGCGGGGTATGCGGTCGCCGCTGAGAACGCGCTGACGCTGGAATCCGCCAAAGTCCGCTTCTGCATTTCGTCGCAGAACGGGGCCTATTCGTTCACGGACAAGCGCACGGGCGTCGTGTGGGCCAGCAGTCCCCGGCAGGCGCGCCTCGGGACGGTCACCGTCGCGCAGGACAAAAGCGAGCGCGCCGTCGCGCTCGACCATTTCCAGTCGGCCTCCGCGCAGGGCGGCGCGCTGGTCTTCGCGCACGCGCTGGACGACGCGAGCGGCGCAACGCTCACGGTGCGCTTCGAGCTGCTGCCGGACGGCGAGACGCTGCAGATCTCGGCCTCGGGCGGCGGGACAGGCGTAAAGCGGTTGCGGCTTCTCGATGATGCGCTCGCGATCACCGACGCGGACAAAGGCGGCGCGCTCATCCCGGCGCGGCTAGGACTTTTCGTTCCCTCCGACAACGGCAAGGCGTTCCGGCACGACTTCCGCACGTCGGAGTACGAGGGCTGTCACGCCGAGATGGTCGGCCTGTTCAAGGCCGGTTCGGCGGCGCTGCTCTCGTGGCACGACGCGGACTCCGTCTATCAGCTCACGAGCGTGACGAACGCGTGCCCGGTGCCGGGAGCCAAACAGGTGCTGCTCTCCGGCATGGACTTGTCGCCTCACGAGACGGCGCTGCGGATCCGCCTGCTGGGGAATGCGACGTACGGCGGCGTGGCGCGGGCCTACCGCGAAGAGGCCGCGAAAAAAGGATATCTCGTCAAGACGGCCGACAAGGTCCGCGAAGGGCCGCGGCGCGAGCTGCTGTCCGGTGCCTCGAACGTGAAGCTGTGGACCTGCATGAACCGCCGCATGAACGAGGAGAGCACGGCGGAGGAGTCGGTGCGCGTCGAATGGACCTTCGACCAGGCGGCGCAGATCGCCGAGCATCTCAAAAAGGATTTGGCGCTCGACCGCGTGCTCTTCATCCTGGGCGGCTGGACCAGCGGCGGCTACGACTGCCGCCACCCGGACATCATGCCGGCCGCGCCCGAGTGCGGCGGCAACGCGGGGCTGGTCGACTGCGCGCGCCGCGTGGAAGGGCTCGGCTACACGCTCGGCCTGCACGACAACTATCAGGACATGTACCGCGACGCGCCGTCGTGGGGCGAGCAATGGCTCATGAAGGACCGCGAGGGCAAGGTGCGCAAAGGCGGACGCTGGCTGGGCGGCAGAGCCTACCTGACCTGTTCGCAGAAGGCCCTCGAGCTCGCCCGGCGCCCGCAGAATCTGCCCGAGGTCGCGCGCGTGGTCGGCCCCTGCGCCTATTTCATCGACACCACCTACGCCGTGGGGCTGCAAGAGTGCTTCGCGCCGGAGCATCCCCTGACGCGGGCCGATGATCTGCACTGGAAGGTCGAGCTCTCCAAGTTTGCCCGCAGCCAGTTCGGCATGTTCGGCTCCGAGTGCGGGCGCGAGTGGGCAATTCCCTGTTCCGACTTTTTCGAAGGGCTCTCCGGGGTAAGCGGCGGGCTCTATCACCACCCCGAGATCATGGACAAGCTTGGCGCGACGCAGGTGCCGGTCTTCGAGATGATCTACCACGACTGCATCCAGATCTACGGCAAATACGGCTACCGGCCGGAGAAGGCCAACGACTACGTGCTGAACCACCTGCTGGCGGGCCGGCCGCTGAACTACCACCAGTTCCCGCCCGGGCTCTATTGGCACAACACGGCGGGCGAGCCGACCTTCCATGCCCGGCCGGGCGTGGCGAAGTTTGAGGCGGTTGGGCCGCGCACGTTCCGCATCAGCCACCGGTGGCAGGTGGAGAAGGCGCTTCCGGGGGACTGGCATGCGATGGTTCACTTCACCACCCCCAACGGCCGCATCCTGTTCCAGGGCGATTACGCACCGCGTCCGGCGGCCTCTCAGTGGCAATCGGGCGAGGTGCTGGCGGGGCCGTTTGAAGTGACCGTGCCGTCGCAGATCAAGCCCGGCCCCGTTGACATCCGCGTGGGGCTCTTCAAGCCCAAGGAGGACCTGCGCGCCAAATTGGACGGAGCGGACGACGGCGAACGGCGCTATCTGGTCGGCCGCCTTCAGATCAAGCCGGACGGCATCGCCTTCGAAGAGGCGCCTCCGGCGCCGCAGGATACGTCAGAAGGGTACTTCATGCGCGCCGACAACGGCTGGGCCGAAGGGCTGCACCCGCTCGACCGCTTCATCAAGAACACGCACGAGGTGCTCTCCCCCCTCAACCGCCTCACGGCGCAGATGCCGCTCTCGGAATACGAGCTTCTGACGCCCGACGGCTCGGTGCGCCGCTCCGTGTTCGGAGACGGAACCATCGAGGCGGTGGCCAATTTCGGAACCTCTGACTATACGCTCCACACCAAGCGCTGGGGTGAAGTCGTGCTTCCCCCGAACGGGTTCCTCGCCCACGCGCCTGGGTTCCTTGCCTTTTCGGCCAAGCGGTTCCACGGTCGCACTTACGACCGCGTGCCGCTGTTCACGTTCCAAAGCCTGGACGGCAAAACACTGGAACGCTCGCGGCAGGTGCGCGTCTACCACGGCTTCGGCGACCCCGCGCTGGCTTGGGAGGGCCAGACGGTGGAGGTCAAACGCGAGATGGTCCTGAAAACAAGTTGGATCGGGGCGTTGCTCAGACGCTGAAGCCGCGTTGGTGTCCCGGCTTTAGCCGGCCGAGTGGCAAGGCGGTACACCCACGCTTGCGGTCTAACCGTCGTTAGTGTGCCGAGTTTTCGGGAGGGCCGGGTGCACCCCGGCCGTGGCGAGGGGAGTATTCGCAACAAGTGATCGGAGAGAATATGAAACAAGCCGGATTGATTCTTTGGACATGCATCTTTGCGTTGACGGGCACCTTGGATGTTTGCGCGCAAGTTCAGCCGCGCCTGAAGCTCGGCGCCTACTATTTCGCGGGCTGGTCGGGCAAGTGCCCGTACGACGACGGCTCGGTGTCGAACGCGTGGGCGAAAGGGATGCCGACGCACTTCACAAAGAAGCTGGCGACCGAGTACGCGGGACGCACGCCGGTGTGGGGCTGGCGCGACGACACGCCCGCGCTGATGGAACGGCAGATCGCGCTCGCCGCGGACAACGGCATCGCCTACTTCTCCTTCTGCTGGTACTGGCACGACAACAAGAAGCCGCTCAACGCCAAGGCCATCGAGGAGGATTCCAAGCATCTGCCGATGAACCTGTTCATGCGGGCGAAGAACAACAGCCGCATGGAGTACTGCCTGCTGGTGGCCAACCACGGCGGCGCAGAGATTGTGGGCACGGCCGCCTGGAAACAGGCCGCGGACTTCTGGATCGCGAATTACTTCAAGCACCCGCGCTACTTGCGCGCCGAAGGCAAGCCGGTGGTCATGATCTTCCTGCCGAAAGGCGCCGACAAGGCCGGGCTGGACTACCTGCAAGCGGCCGCCAAGAAGGCGGGATTCCCCGGTGTCTGGGTTGCCGGCTGCGGCAACGGCAAGCCAGAGGAAGGCTTTCAGATCCGCACCGCTTACAACACCAAGCCGAGCAAGGGCCTTGGCCTGGAGGAGATCTACCCGTACAAGTTGCTCGTCGACTGGAATGTTTCGGTGTGGAACAGCGCCGACCGTCCCGAGATGCCCTACATCCCGGTGGCCACGCAAGGCTGGGACCGCCGCCCGTGGGAAGCCAAGAACGGCGAAGGCCTGGGTAAAGGCTCAGGGGTCTCGCAGCATTTTTCGCGCGGCACGCCTGCGGAATTTGAGGCCTACTTGAAACGCATGGCCGACTGGATGGACGCGAATCCTAAACAGGCTACGCCCGACCGCCTCGGACTGATTTACGCGTGGAACGAGATCGGCGAAGGCGGCTGGATCGTGCCGTGCCGAGACGATCCCGAAGGAGCGTGGCTGAAGGCGATCCGGCGCGTTGTTTATGGCAAGTGACCGCGAAAACGAAACAAGGGGGATGCGATGAGGAATCGGAATTTGATGCTGGCCGGGCTTTGTTTGTGCGCGCTTGTTGCTGCCGTCGCGGAGGCACAGGACGGGGCGAAGCCGCGCCTGAAGCTCGGCGCCTACTATTTTGCGGGCTGGTCGGGCAAGTGCCCGTACGACGACGGCTCGGTGTCAAACGCGTGGGCGAAAGGGATGCCGACGCACTACACCAAGAAGCTGGCGACCGAATACGCGGGACGTACGCCGGTGTGGGGCTGGCGCGACGACACGACCGCGCTGATGGAACGGCAGATCGCGCTCGCCGCGGATAACGGCGTCGCCTATTTTTCCTTCTGCTGGTACTGGCACGACAACAAGAAGCCGATCAACGTGAAGGCCATTGAAGAGGATCCCAAGCATCTGCCGATGCGCCTGTTCATGGAGGCGAAGAACAACAGCCGCATGGAGTTCTCCCTGCTGGTGGCGAACCACGGCGGTTTCGAGATCGTGGGGCTGGACGCGTGGAAACAGGCAGCCGACTATTGGATCACGGTCTTCAAGCATCCGCGCTACCTGCGCTTGGACGGCAAGCCCGTGCTGGTGATCTTTTCGCCGGGCGGCGCGGACAAGGCGGGACTGGCCTATCTCCAAGAGGCGGCGAAGAAAGCGGGCTTCCCCGGCGTGGCGCTCGCGGGATGTGGCGGCGGAAAAGCCGAAGACGGCTATTCGATCCGGACGCACTACAACGTGACGCCGAAGGGGACGTGGGGAGGAAAATCCGAGCGGCACGCCTATCAGGAGCTGGTCGACGCCGATGCGCAGGCTTGGCAAACGGTGCCCGGCCAGGCCTTCATTCCGGTGGCGACGCAGGGCTGGGACCGGCGCCCGTGGGAAGCCAAGAACGGGGAGGGCTTCGGAAACGGCGCACCCGTGTCCTGGTATTTCGACAAAGGCACGCCGGAACAGTTCGGCGTCCTTCTGGAGCGTCTGGCGACATGGATGGAGGCGAATCCAGCGGCCGTGACAAAAGACCGCCTGGCCGTCATCTACGCGTGGAACGAGATCGGCGAGGGCGGGTGGCTAGTACCCTGCAAGGACGATCCGGACGGAGCCTATCTGAAAGCGATTCGCAAGGTCGTCTTCGCTGGCGGCCACAGGTAAACGATCGGAGTGGAAGTCGCCGAGCAGTCGGACCGCGTCATTGATTTGATGGAGGAGTCACATGCGCATTACCACGAGACGTGATTTTTTCAAAGCATCGGCGGTCGCAAGTGTTGCTGCGCTGGGGGCACGGGCCGCGGAGACGCCACACGCGCCGAAAATCGCCGGCTTTGACGAGACCGATGCGGGCAAGGTCAACAAAGCCGCGTGGGAACCGGTTTCCAGCCGCAAGGTCAAGGTCGGGATCGTCGGATATGGCGTCTGCCAGTTCGGCGCGCAGTTCGGGTTCCAGAACCATCCGAACGTGGAAGTCGTGGCGGCGAGCGACCTTTTTCCCGACCGCTGCGCGGCGCTTGCCAAACTGGTGGGAGCCAAGAAAACCTATGCCTCCTGTGAGGAAATGTACGAGAAGGACAGAGAAATCGAGGCGGTCTTCATTGCCACCGACGCGCCCAGCCATGCCGAGCTGTGCATCAAAGGGCTGCTGCGCGGCCTGCACGTCGCCTCGGCCGTGCCCGCCGTGTTCGGAGACAGCCAGCTGGAAATGGCCGACGCGTTGCTGGCGACGGTTAAGAAGACCGGGCGGATCTATGCGCTCTACGAAACCTCTTCCTTCCGTGCCGATTGCTTTGCGATGTGGCAGATCTACAAGGCCGGCGGCTTCGGCAAGCTCATCTACAGCGAAGGAGAGTATCACCACTATGTGCCGGCGAACCAGCCGATCGACTCGTATAAAGGGTGGCGGCGCGGCCTGCCGCCACAGTGGTATCCCACTCACGGAAACGCCTATTACACCTGCGTGACGGGCGGCTCTTTCACCTCGGTCTCCTGCCTGGGCATGCCCAGCCTTGACCCGATCCGCATGCCGGAGAACAACGCCTTCAAGAACCCCTTTGGCACAGAGATCGCCCTCTTCCGCACCAGCGAGGGCGGCATGGCGCGCATGGCCAAAAGCAGCGACATCCCCGGCGCCCATGGCGAGCGGGGCCGGGTCTACGGACAAAAAGGAAGTTTTGAGGAGCGCTACGTCGGACAGGCTGACGTCTCAAAAATTGTCCAGGAAAAGCCGCCGCTGCCGCCCGGCATGTCGGCCGGCGGTCACGGCGGCTCCCACGGCTATCTGACGGACGATTTCATTACGGCCATCCTGCTCAACCGGAAGCCCCGCGTGGATGTGGCCTGCGCCCTCAACACCACCGTCGCGGGCATCATCGCCCATCGCTCGGCGATGCGGGACGGCGAGACGCTCAAAATCCCGCAGTATGCGTGGTAGACGCCTGGCCGCCGCGCCGTTGACAGAACAGAACCGTAATCGGTTGGCGGCAGGGCGTTTGGCAGGTGGGCGCGAGGGGAAGTGGAAGAAGGGGGATAATGGACCCTGTTGGTGTACCGGCTTTAGCCGGCTGGTGCGGACCGGGCCGACTGAAGTCGGTACACCGGCCTGTACCGCCCCGTTTCCGCCATTTCTCGCGTTCGTCTGCCGTACCCCGGCCACCACGATTACAACAGAACCTGCTCGCCTCCGGCTTCATTTGGCCTCGCGACGGAAGCTGGCGCGAAAGGCGGTCGGCGTGACGTGGAATGTTTTTCGGAACCAGAGCCCCAGGTGGCTCGGATCGTAAAACCCGCAAGCAAGCGCGATTTCGCTCACGGTCATTTTCGTATTGCGGAGAAGAGAGCGCGCCCGGTTCAGCTTGAGGCGCTGGATCTCGTCGCAGATGGTCCGCCCCAGTGATTTACGCGCCTTCATTTCGAGCAGCCGGCGCGAGATGTTCAGATGGCGGGCGACGTCCGCCACCGTGAGCGACGCGCCCAGGCTTCCCTGGATGAAAGCCATTGCCTTGGCCAGCAAGGGATCGGAGATGCAGGACGTGTCGGACGAGCGGCGCGTGACCACGCGGGACAGGCAGAGCGACAGGACGCAGGGGCGCCGAGAATCGCCGCGGGCATTCATCCGCTCGTCGAGCAGTTTCGCGCAGTCGTAGCCGGTGTTCTCGCCATCCAGCTCGATGCTGGATAGCGACGGGGTGGTTGTTTCGCAGAAAATCTCGTCGTTCCCGACGCCGAGCACGGCGACCTCATGCGGGACGGAGATGCCCGCATCCATGCAGATGTCGAGAATCTGACGCGCCCGCTGGTCACGCGCGGTCATGATGGCCACAGGCTTGGGCAGCCGCTTGAGCCAGGAGAGAAGCCGCTTCCCCTCCAGCCCGTAGTCGTCGCGTTCCTTCGGCGGCAGCACGGGATAAACCTCGCAGTCGAAACCCTGTTCCGCGATGCGGCCCGCAAAGCCCTTTGCGCGGTCGCAAGACCACGGCTTGTTCTTCGCGTCGCCGACAAACGCGAAGTGGGCATACTGCCGGTCAATGAAATAGTCGGCGCCCGAGCGGCCGATGGCGACGTGGTCGCGGACTGCGCAGCAGTGTTGCGCCAGCGGACTTTTCGCGCCCATCAGATGGCGCGGAGGATTGATGAAGACCACCGGCACGTCCGCAGAGAGCACCGCGTCGACATGCGCCTTGGTATCGGTGAACGCGATGGCGCCCGTGCATCCCCACTCCTTGGTCCGGCGGATCCCCTGCTCCTCGAAAAGGCCCGTGATCATGTGGAATTCCCAGGGGCCGTACTGGTGCGCATAGCGCAGGATGCCGTTCAGGATCTGGCGGTGGATGATGTTGGCGGTCGGGATCACGAGCAGCACGCGCGGCGGATGGCCGGATGCGGGCCGCGGGCGGCACCTCTTCTGTCCTTCATTTTTCATTTCGCAAATATCCTAACAATTTTGCGCAGCTGTCGCTAGCGGGTAAAGCCTGATTATGAAATGATGCGAAGGTGATATGACGCGCATCGCAACACGGAAAAGCAGGAGAGCATCGCATGGGAGAGGAACCAACCCTCAAAGCCGGACACGTCAGAGCAGCTTGGGCGGCGTTAACGCTGGCCTTGGCTTTGGCGCTGCCCGCCGCCGCAGAAAACGGCGAGGCCGTGAAGCATGCCCTGGTGCGCGTCACGAAAGTCGACGGACGGATCACGGAAAAAAGCCAGCCGCTTGAAGAAAAAGCGGACAACGTTTACCGCCTGAAGATTCCGATCAAGGACATCACACGCGACATCGACACCATCGATATCATTTCCGCCGACGCCACCGCTGTCAAAGGCGAGGCGGGCTACTTCGTCGTGTCGACCGGTTTGCTGGGGACGTTCCGCGAGGACAAGGGGCGACTCGAGGAGCGGCGGAACCCCATGCCGATTTTCGGGATGAAGACCCCTCGCGGCGCGTTTGTCGGGATCGTCACGGGGCTCAAGTATGAATTCAAGACTGTCGTTGACGTCACCCATGGCGTATATACGATCTTCCCGCGTTTCCTCATCAAAGAAATGGTTTTCGATCCCTACGAGGACCTCGTCGTCGACTTTCACGCCCTTGAAGGGAACGATGCCAATTACTCGGGCATGGCCCGCGCCTACCGCGCGTATCAGCTCGGCCGCGGCGAGGTGACGCCGCTGCGCGAACGGGTCAAAGGCAATCCGCAACTCGCCTATACAGCGGACACGCTGTTCATCCGCGTCAAGCACGGGGTGAAGAACAACAAGAACAAGGTTGAGCACCAAACGCCGACAAACGAGCCGCCTGTGGCGGTTTCCCACACGTTTGACGACTTCATGCGGATCATGAAGGATCTCAAGGCCCTGGGGATCGAGAAAGCCGAGATGTGCTCCGTGGGATGGAACAGCGGCGGATTCGACGGACGCTTCCCGACGCTCTTTCCCGCTGACCCCGCCTTCGGCGGCGAGGCCAAGCTGCGCGAGGCGATCGCCTGCGCGCACAGGCTGGGCTATCAGATCGTCTGCCACGTCTGCAACACCGACTTCTACACGGTGTCGGACCGGTACGACGAGGACGACATCGCCCGCCGTCCCGACGGCACGCTTCACCGTCACGGCATCCTCGCCGGCGGCAGGGCCTTCTTCCCGTGCTTCCAGCGGGTCAACGACGGCTATGTCGACGAGGACTACGCCGGCCTGGCCGCGCTCGGTTTCAAGGGCACCCACCACATCGACGTCACCTCGTGCATCGTCCCTTATCCGTGCTTCAACCCCATGCACCCGCTGAACCGCCAGCAGACCGCGGACCACATGAACCGGATCGGGCTGAAAGCCCGCCGCACCTTCGGCGGCTTCGGTTCCGAAGGGCCCTGCGACCACGTCGCCAACTCGCTCGACTTCGTCCTCTATGTCTCGGCCTATCCCAAATGGCTAGGCACGCCCAACCCGCTCATCGACCGCCTCATCCCCCTCTGGCAGATCGCCTACCACGGCATCATCCTCAGCAACCCCTTCTACGAGACGATCGACTACACCTTTGAAACGAAGGACAAGTGGGCCCCCTCCAACGAGCTCGGTAGCCGGGAGAAGCGGACACTGAAACTCGTTGAGTTCGGCGGCCGTCCAGTTTTCTATTTCAACAGCTACAAGAACCTAAAACCCATCAAAACGGCCTACGACGAATATCAGCCGCTGAAGCACCTGCAATACGAATTCATGGAGTCGCACGACGAGATCGCCAAAGACGTGTTTCTGACCACCTATTCCGACGGCAGCGAAACGCTTTGCAACTACTCGTCTGACGCGTTCGTTTATCGCGGAACAACGGTTACGCCCATGGGCTACGCGTTGATCAAGCCCTCTTTCCTGCATCGGATGTTCGGAATTCCCGGCATCTAGCCGTACCGGAGGACACACATGTCGATGATCATTCAAAAGGTTGTTGGAATCAGGGTTCTCTTGCTGGCGCTCATGGCGGCCACGCTTTCGGCGGCACAAGTCGCAGGCGCTAAGACCGTCACCCTGCGCATCAAGAAAACAAACGGTCAGGCCGAAGAGAAGATCCAAGCGCTCGAAACAGTCGGCCCGAGTACCTACCGCCTCAAGATCGCGATGAGGGATATCTCGAACGACATCGACACCATCGACGCCGTCCTCGACACCGCCACCGCCAAAAAAGGCGAGGAAGGCTACTTCGTCGTGTCGACCGGGGTGTTGGGAACATTCCATGAAGAAACAGGCCTGCTTGAAGAGCGGCGGAATCCCCTGCCGATTTTCGGCATGAAGAACCCCCGCGGCACCTTTGTCGGAATCGTCAAGGGGCTCAAGTATGAATTCAAGACCGTCGTCGACGTCACCCATGGCGTATACACGATTTTTCCGCGCTTCCTCATCAAGGAGATGGCTTTTTCGCCGTATGAAGATCTGGTCGTCGATTTCAGCCTGCTGGAGGGCGCAGACGCCAACTATTCCGGCATGGCGCGCGCTTACCGCGCCTATCAGCTCGGCCGCGGCGAGGTGCGTCCGCTGCGCGAACGGGTCAAAGGCAATCCCCAACTCGCCTATACGGCGGATACGATGTTCGTGCGCGTTTCGCACGGCTCCAAGTCCAACAAAGCCAAGATCGAGAATCAGACGCCGACGAACGAGCCGCCAATCAACGTGTCCCACACGTTTGACGACCTCATCCGCATCATGAAGGGGCTCAAGGCCCTGGGCGTGGAGAAGGTCGAGATGTGCTCCGTGGGCTGGAATGTCCGCGGACACGACGGGCGCTATCCGACGCTGTTTCCCGTCGAGCCCGCCTTCGGCGGCGAGGCCAAGCTGCGCGAAGCGATCGACTGTGCGCATGGTCTGGGCTATCAGATCGTCTGCCACTGCAACAATACGGATTTCTACACGATCTCCGACCGCTACAACGAAGGCGACGTCGCCAAGCGGCCCGACGGCACCGTGCTGAAGGGCGGGCTTTGGGCCGGCGGCCGCGCGCACTCCTCCTGCTTCCAGCGCGTGTGTGACGCTTATGTCGACGAGGACTACCGGCGGCTTTCGGCGCTGGGCTTCAAAGGCACGTTCCATATCGACGTGACCTCCTGCATCACGCCGTATCCGTGTTTCGATCCGAAGCATCCGCTGAACCGCCAGCAGACCGCGGACTACATGAACCGGATCGGCGAGAAGGCCCGCCGGACGTTCGGCGGGTTCGGCTCCGAGGGCCCTTGCGACCACGTCGCCAAGTCGTTTGACTATGCGCTTTACATCACGGCGTATCCGCAGTTTCTGGGCCGCCCGACGCCCCTGATGGACCGCCTCGTCCCGCTCTGGCAAATCGCCTATCACGGCATCATTCTCAGCAACCCCTATTACGCCACGATCGACTACACCTTCCCGAACGCGCCGAGCAACCGGCGCTCCCCCGCGTTAGACCAGGCCGCGCGCCGGCTCAAGGTCTACGAGTTCGGCGGCCGCCCGACCTTCTATTACAGCCCGTACAAGGATCTGGCGCCCATCAAGCAGGCCTACGACGAATACCAGCCGATGAAGTATCTGCAATACGAGTTCATGGATGATCACGACGAGATCGCAAAAGACGTGTTTCTCACAAGATACTCCGACGGGAGCGAGGTTGTTGCAAACTATTCGAACAAGGACTTCTCTCACAAGGGGCGTGTTGTGAAATCCATGGACTACCAACTGATCAAGCCGGCCTTATTGAGTCGCGCGTTGCGGTTTGTCGGCCTTTGAGCCGGGAAAAGAAAGGATGCAAGACATGAAACGTTTTTGGCTGACACTGGCCTGTTGCGCCTGTACGTACGAGGTCATCGCCGCGCAGGTGGAGCTGATCTACACCTTCACGGACAAGACGGTGGAAAAAAAGACGCTCGCGCTTGAGCCCGATGCAACGGGCGTCGTTAACGTCGTCCTTAAACGGGACGCGCTTCCGTCCCGGCTCGCCACGGTCGAGGTCCTCCCCGACTTCGCCTCGGCCAAAACAGGCGAAGCGGGCTATTTCGTCATGCCTAACGGCGAACTCGGCACCTTTCACGAAAAAAACGGCGAGCGGACCGCGCGGAACTACATGCCCATGCCCGTGTTCGGCATGAAAAACCCGCGCGCCACCTTTGCCGCGATCGTCACCGGCACGCCCTACGATTTCACGTTGGTGACGCGGGCCAAAGAGGGCCGCTACACGATCGCCCCGCGTTTCGAACTGGGGGGACAACCGGCCTACGATGACATCGCCATCGCCTACCACCTGCTGAGCGGCGACCGCGCCGACTATTCCGGCATGGCCAAGGTCTACCGGGACTATCAGCTCGCCCGCAAAGCGTGCGTGCCGCTGAAGGAACGCATCAAGACCCGGCCGGAACTCGCCTACGCCGCGAAGAGCATCGAGGTCCGTATCCGCCAAGGCTGGAAACCGATGCCGACCAGCGTGACCAATCAAACGCACGCCACAGAGCCGCCGATGAAAGTGGCCGTCACCTTCGACCGCGTCGGCGACATCCTGGACGAGTTCAAGCGTCAAGGCATCGGGCACGCGGAAATCTGCCTCGTGGGCTGGAACCAGAAGGGGCACGACGGACGTTTTCCCGAGCTCTTCCCGGTCGAAGAACAGCTGGGCGGAGAGGCCAAGCTGCGAAAGCTGATCAAGAAGGCGCAGGCCATGGGATTCCAGATCGTCTGCCACAACAACAGCTACGACGCGTATATGATCGCGGACACGTGGGATGCGGAATACATCATCAAAAAAGCAGACGGCGCGCTTTCGACCCACGCCGTTTACAGCGGCGGGCGGATGTACGATATCTGCCCGCAACGGTCTTTCGAGCGCTTCGCGCAGAAAGAGCTGCGAGCCATCGCGGACCTCGGCTTCCGCGGGCTCCACTACAACGACGTGCTGACCGTGGTCCAGCCGCGCGCCTGCTACGACCCGCGCCATCCGCTCAACAAAAACCAGGGCGCCGCCTGGGTGGGCAAGATCATGGGCGAGGCGCAGACGGTGATGGGCGGCAGCGCCTCCGAGGGCGGACACGACTTCTGCTGCGGGCAGCTGGATTACGCCCTCTATGCCTCCATCGTCCCCCCCAAGCCGCACCCCATGGTGGACCGTTTTGTACCCTTCTGGCAGCTGGTCTACCACGGCATCATCCTGAACAATCCTTTCCCGCCGACCTGCAACTATACGATCAAAGATGCCGCCACGCGGCTGACGCTGACCGAGTTCGGCGGACGGCCATTCTTCTACTTCTACTCCAACTACCGCGACAACAAAGACGCCTGGATGGGAAAAGAGGATCTGACCTGTGGCGACAAGCGCGAGTTGCGGGCAAGCGTCGCCAAAATCAAGGAGGGGTACGACGAGTTCGACGCGCTTTGCCATCTGCAGACCGAGTTCATGGAGCGGCACGAGGCGGTCGCCAAGGACGTCTATCGCACGGCCTTTTCAAACGGCGCGGAAATCATCTCGAATTTCAGCCAGGAGGCGTTTTCGTACAAGGGCCAGACGGTCGAGCCGCTGAAGTTCGTCCTCGTGGAGCAAGCCGAATCCGCTGGCAAATGACGCCCGGCCGGAATCGCCGCCGGCGGCCCGACAGACAGGAAGCGCAAAATGACATCCCTCCTCATCAAACGAATCACCAACGACAAACCGCATTCGATCGCCGAGGTTGGCGCGGCGCTTGAAGCGGAAGCGCCGGAAACACCGGTTGCCTGCCTGAACTGGCCCCAACACCCCTATTGCCCGAAGGTCAGTTTCAGAATCGGACACATCCAGGCCGAGCTCTGGCTGAAATTCTATGTGGAAGAGGAGCGGATCCGCGCGCTGGAGACGCGCGTCCACGGCGAGGTGTACAAAGACAGCGCCGTCGAATTCTTCCTCTCGTTCGACAAGAAGAACTATTACAACTTCGAATGCAACTGCATCGGCACGCCGCACCTCGCGTATGGCCCAAGCCGGGAGAACCGGACCTTCATTCCCCTTCCGCTGATGGGGCAGCTCACCACCCTGCCTTCCCTAGGCAAGCAGCCCTTCGCGGAAAAGCCGGGCGGATTCAAATGGACGCTCACGGCCCGCATCCCGGTGACCTGCTTCACGTTCCACACCCTCACATCGCTCAGCGGCGTGCAGGCGACCGCCAATTTCTACAAAGTGGGCAGCGGACTCACCGTCCCCCACTACGTCACGTGGAGCCCGGTCCGGACGCCCAAGCCCAGTTACCATTGCCCGGAATTCTTCGGCGACATCCGCTTCGAGTAAGCGCCGGTTGCGCATTTATCCCAACAATTTTGCGCGGTTATCGCTGGTTCAGAGTTGAGGGTTTTGAAACGATATCCGCGACGGCTCAAGACTGGGAACAGGCCGCGAGGCCGGCTCGCACGCACAGCAAGGAAACAAAATGACACTGCACCCGATCGACTGGATCATCATCGCCCTGTTTTTTGTCGTCCTGATCGTCATCGGACTCGTGACGTCCAAGCAGGCCGGGAAAAACTCCAAAGAGTTTTTCCTGTCCGGAAACTCGATGCCCTGGTGGATGCTGGGCATCTCCATGTGCGCCGCCACGACCTCCACCAACTCGGCCAACCTGTTCACGGAAATCATCCGCAAAAACGGCATGGCCGGCAACTGGGTCTGGTGGGCCTTCCTCCTGACCGGCATGCTGACGGTCTTCGTGTACGCGAAACTCTGGCACCGCACGGGCGCCAAGACGGACATCGAATTCTACGAACTGCGCTATAGCGGCAAAGCGGCCGCCATCCTGCGCGGATTCAGGGCCCTCTATCTGGGCGTCTTTTTCAACACGGTCATTACGGCGCTCGTCATCCTCGGCGCCATCAAAATCGGCGTCGTGATGTTTGACATCTCGCCGGTCAAGATCATCGTCCTCACGGCGGTGGTCACCGTGATCTACAGCGCCCTGGGCGGCATGCGCGGCATCGTGATCGCGGATTTCTTCCAGTTCGCCATCGTCCTGATCGGCGCGGTTCTCGCGGCGGTCGTCGCCGTCAGGCTCCCGCAGGTGAACGGGCTCGCCAATCTGTTCTCCCATCCGGACGTTGTCGGCAAGCTCAAGTTCTTCCCGGACTTTTCGAACACCGATCTGCTGATGTCCGTATTTATCATCCCGATCGCCGTGCAATGGTGGAACGTCTGGTATCCCGGATCGGAACCCGGCGGCGGCGGTTATATCGCGCAGCGCATGTTGTCGGCCAAAAATGAAAAACACTCCGTGGGCGCGTCCCTGATGTTCAACGCCATCCATTACGGGCTGAGGCCGTGGCCCTGGTACATCGTCGCCCTGTGTTCACTGCTGGTGTATCCCGACCTCGGTTCGCTGCGGGCGGCCTTCCCCAACGTGGACCCCAAGGTGATGGGCGACGATCTGGCCTACCCGGCCATGATGACCTTCCTGCCCGCCGGCGTGATGGGCATTGTCGTGGCGTCGCTTCTGGGCGCGCTGCTCTCGACGCTGGCCGCCCACCTGAACTGGGGCTCGTCGTATTTCGTCAACGATTTCTACAAGCGCTTCGTCAACCCGAAGGCCACGGAAAAGCAGCTGGTCCTCACCGGGCGCATCGCCACGCTGGTGCTCATGGTCCTCGCCTGCGCGCTCGCGCCATTCCTGGAGAGCGCCAAGACGGCCTTTGACCTGGTCCTGCAGATAGGCGCGGGCACCGGGCTTCTGTTCCTGCTGCGCTGGTTCTGGTGGCGGATCAACGCCTTCAGCGAGATCACGGCCATGGTCGTTTCCTTCCTGGTCGCCGTTTTCTTCCAGCTGATCTACCCGCACCTGGGCGGGCCGGAGTTTGCCCAGTGGCAGAAACTGATCATCGGCATTGTCATCACGACCGCCGCCTGGGTCTCCGTCACGCTGGTCACGCGCCCGACCGATGACGCGACCCTCTTCCGTTTCTGCACGCTGATCCGTGCGGGCGGGCCGGGGTGGAAAACGATCGAGAAACGCGCCGAGGCGCAGGGCACGCCGATCGCCAAGGCCGGCGAGAAATGGGAGGTGCCAGCCGGCCTCCTGTGCATGACGCTGGCCTGCCTGGCCGTGCTTGCCGCGATGTTCGGGATCGGCGCGTGCTTCTATGCCTGCGCGCTGAGGGCCGCAGGCCTGTTTGCCGTGGCCATCGGCGCGACGGCGCTGCTGTTCAAGATCCTGGCCCGAGTGTATGCGAATAAGGAATAAGCGATGAATGCGAAAGAAGTCAAAGAACATGCGAAGCGGCTCGGCGCCGACCTCGTCGGTATTGCGCCGATGAGCCGTTTCGAGGGCTGTCCCAAGCAGAATGACGCGCGCTATATCTTTCCCGGCGCGAAATCGATGATCGTGCTCGGGTTCCGCATCGCGCGCGGCACGCTGCGCGGCATCGAAGAGGGAACCCTGTTCAGCACCTATCCCTCGATGGGCTACGCCGCGCTCAACCAGGTGTACGGCCCCATGGTGCTGTGGAACCTCACCCGCCTGCTCGAAGACGAGGGCTACGAGACCATCCCGATGCTCAACGCCAACGGCGGCGAGGCCATCAATCCGGTGACAGGCAAATTCCGCAAGGGCTGGAGCCGCCCCGTCGCGGACGGGAAGCCCTATCCCGATGTTCTGGTCCATTTCCGCTTGGCCGCCTACATGGCAGGGCTGGGCGAGATCGGCTGGAGCAAGGTCTTTCTGACCCCGGAGTTCGGGCCGCGCCAGCGCTTCGCCATCCTGCTGACGGACGCCGAACTGGAGCCCGACCCGATCTACGAGGGAAAAATCTGCGACCGCTGCAAGCTGTGCGTGAAGAACTGCCACGGCAACGCCCTCAGCATGAACGAATCCGTCAAGGTCACCGTCGCCGGGCACGAGATCGAATGGAACAAGCTCAATCCGCTGGCCTGCGAAAAAGGCATCCAAGGCGGAACCAACAGAGAGCTGAACCCGTTCGAGGAAGAGTACCCCAGAATGTACGGCTACGGACGCGCCATCGAGGGCGCCTGCGGCTGCATCCGCGCCTGCATGGTTCACCTCGAAGAGCGGAAGAAAATCAAGAACCTGTTCAAGAACAAATTCAGAAGCGGCCCGCAGTGGGAAATCGACCGCTCCAAGCCGTATGAACTCACGTCAGAAGTGGCCGAATACTACGAGAAGCGCGGCATGGTCGAGGATTCCGAAGCGTATATCACGTACAACAAGCGCGATAACTACGGGACGGACAAGGCTAAGGAGAAGGTCAACCCGCTGATCGACTGAACGCTCAACGTCCAACGTTTAACGCTCAACGCTCAAGTTGAAACCCTGGAGAGGAAGATGAAACAGAACGCGTTGCTGTGCGTCGCGATTCTAGGCGCGGTCGTCATGCTTGGAGCGGAAGAGCCCAAACAGGGCAAGACGGAGGAGATTCTCGATCCGCTGACTTGCCGCTGGACGTTCGGCAACCATGAGCCGCTCTCCATGTACCGCCGCGCGGGCAGCAAGGTCACGGGGGGTGTTGAAGGCAGCGCCCTTTGGCTCGAAGATTGGCACCATTGGTTCGACAGCGAGGCATGCCCCTCGGTGATGCAGGAGCTCGGACTGAACTTCTGCCACTGCCGGTTCTACAAGGGCATGGGGTGGAACTTCGAGTCGCGCGATTTTCCGAACGTGAAGCGTTTCGTCGAAAACGCCCACCGCCACGGCGTCCGCGTGCTGGCTTACGTGCAGTTCTCCACGCTGTATTATGAAACGATGCTGGACGAGGTTCCTGACCTTGCCGATTGGGCGGCCGTCGACGAAAACGGGAAGAAACGCTTTTACAACAGCGCCTATTACCGTTGGTTGCCCTGCATCAACGCGCCGGGCTTTGAACCGTATCTGAAGAAGATGATCCGCATCGCGCTTACAGAAGGCGGCTTCGACGGCATCATGTTCGACAACGCCGACGCACAGGCTTGCTACTGCTCGCGCTGCGCGGCGTTGTTCCGCGAAGACCTCGCCAAAGAACCTGACCCTGAGCGGCGTTTCGGTCTCCCCACGGTCAAGCATGTGTTTCCCCCTCCGGCGCGAAAGCCGGAGTATGGCGAGCTTCAAGATCCGATCGCGCAGCAGTGGCTCCGCTTTCGCAGCGAGCGTCTGACGGCGCTGTACCGGCGCCTGTACCTTCATGCCAAAAGCTGCAAGCCGTCGGCCATCGTCAGCGCCAACGTCGCCAACATCCGGCGGGCGAATATGGCCGGGAGCACCGCGCTGAACACGCCTGATCTCGCCGACTGTTTCGACCTCTTCGTGTCGCAATCGGGCAATGCGCCCGGCGTCATCGACAGCTGTATCGTGAACCGGGTCCGCGAAATGAAGCTGGCGCAGGTCCTCCATGTGCCCATCTTGGCCCTCTGCGATGCAGATGCCGGGCTCTCGGAGGCGGCCGAGGCCCAATATTTTCTGCCGCTCATGGAGGATGCCGTTTTCGGCGGCATTCCCACAGACCGCACGGTCATGAAGCCGGATCGCAATATGGTGTCGCCCGAGCTTGTCGCGTTCCGCCGTCCGCTGCTCAAGCGGTTCAACAAGACCCTACGTGAAAACCACGAGAGTTTTGCCGCGCCGACATACGCGCCCCTGCACCTGCTCTATTCCCGTGAATCCATCATGTTCTCGGAAAAAGCGCACCAGGCCGTTCTCAGCGCAGAGGAGATCCTGCTGCGGAATCACCTGCCCTACGGGCTGCTGCCCACCGCCGCCGACAAACCCCTGAAAATACCCTCGGATTGCAGCGTCTTGCTGGTGTGCGATCAGCGCTGCCTCTCGGATGCGGAGGTCGAGGCCCTCGTGCAGTATGCAAAAGGCGGCGGGCGCCTAATCGTCACAGGTGAATCGGGCTCGTATGACCCATGGTACAGCCAACGGAAAGAAAACCCGTTGTTCAAACGGCTCGCCGGCTGCGGCACGGCCCGATGCAGGGCGCAAACCGACTCCGCTCCGATCAAAAGCGCAAGCTGGACCATTCGGGTGGGTGCGCCGGCAGATGGCGGCCGCCGCCTGCTGGAGGACATCAACACGCTATGGCAATCCGAGCTCAGCATTCAGGCGCCGGCCACCGTTTTGGCGGAAGTCAAGCGTAGCGCCAACACCTTCTATGTTCATTTGGTGAACTACGCCAAAGACCCGGTCGAGCAAGGCGCGCGAATCGAAATCAAGAGGAAGCGGGCAAATCGGGCCGGTTGCACGTTTGCCGCCCCGCTGGAAAACGGCCTGTCGACGCCGGTCGCCGCAAAAGCCTCCGGCGAGGACGCAGACACGTTTGAACTCCCCGCTTTTCGCGAGTATGGCTGGGTTCGGATAGACCTCTCGAGCGCCGAAAAATGAACGGGCGGGAAACGTTTTCAGGAAAGACGGACATGAAGTTTGCCATCGGCTATCAGCACGCGGAAGAGGGCGAGCCATTCTCGGCCATTGTGGCCGATTACCGTGACCGCATCGGTGAGGTCTACTTCCCGTGGGTCGGCCAGCCCTCCGGACGCCCGCTTCTGGGATACGGAACCGAAGCCACGCCTGACGATGTCCAGTTGACGCTGGAAAGTGAATTGAAGGCCTTCCGCCGCATGGGTGTCAAGCTCGACCTACTGCTCAACGCCAACTGCTATGGTGCGCGCGCGATCAGCGAGGAACTGGCCGACGAGGTCGCGTCGATCATCGAACACCTCGGCGCGCTGGGCTGCTGTCCCGAGATCGTCACGACGGCCTCGCCGATGATCGCACGCACCATCAAGAAACATTTTTCCGCCATCGAGGTCCGCGCCTCGGTCAACATGCGCATCGGATCGGTCCAAGCCATGGGTTACGTGCAGGATCTTTTTGACAGCTTCTATCTGCAGCGCGACCTGCAACGGAACATCGGCTACGTGCGAAAAGTCCGCGAATGGTGCGACCGGCACGGCAAGAAACTCTGCCTGCTCGCCAACAGCGGCTGTCTGCGCTTCTGTCCGGGCCAGACCTTCCACGACAACCTGATCGCCCACAGCGCGGAAGCCGAAGAGCAGGAGAACCTGCCGGACTGGAATCCGCATGTCTGCTGGAACCTCTACCGTGACCCTGAGAATTTTGTGGAGGTCCTGCGGTCCACGTGGATCCGGCCCGAAGACCTGCACCTCTACGAAGGCCTGATCGACACGGTCAAGCTCGCGACCCGCCAGCACGCGCATCCCCGCATGGTAATCGGCGCGTATGCCGCAGGCCGCTTCGGTGGCAACCTGCTCGACCTGCTGGAACCGGGCTTCGCCCCCGCCTTCGCGCCGCGCGTGGTCGACAATGCGGCGTTCCCCTCCGACTGGGCCGAGCACATCGGACGCTGCCCCGGCGACTGCGAGACCTGTTCCTATTGCCGCGAGGTGCTCGCGCAGGTGCTCAAAACAAGCCCCTGGCCCCTCACCTCTCCATCAGGGTTCTAACGTCAGCCTCCGCTACAGGAACATGATGAGGGTCCCTGGGTGCCCTCGCCTAAAACTGATCTCGAGGCGCGGGGGAAATCTTGCGGTGTTTTCCTTTGAGGACAGGTTGTCGCCCTGAGGCCCGTCAAACGTCCGGAAAAGCGCCAGCGAAAGAACACCGTCCGTATCGGCGCGGACGGCTCCAACACCGCACTTGGCATCTCTGCGCGCAGCCGGTTCTTGGGCCGTGAGGGCGGCTCAAGAGTCCGTGGACCGTTCGCGTATTTCATAACATGTATGCGCATTTATCACTGGTCGTAAAGCGCGGTTTTTGAAAGGATAGCGCCGTATCAAGCTGGGGTACCGCAGGCTTAGCGGTTTTTGATGCCTTAATATGGGGAATGGGTGAGAAAATGAAGCATCGTGCAAGGTGCGCGGTCTGCGCTTTTTGTTCCGGCCTGACATGGGGCACCTTGGTGCTGGCTGACACCGTGGCGGTCACGACGACCGACACGAACGGCGCTGCCAGGGTCAACGTCTATGCGCTTCAGGACGCCGGTTCCGGCGTGCTCAGGCTGACGATTCCGCTCAAGGACATCCGGTCCGACGCCAAATATCTGGATGTTCAGGCCGATTTCGCGACCGCGAAAAAGGGGGACGAGGGATACTTTGTCTTTCCGCGCGGGGTGTACGGCACCTACCGTCTCGACAGCGGTTCTTATTCGGACTTCGCGATGATCCCCGTTTACGGCATGAAGACGCCCTCCCGCACCTTTGTGGCGGTCGTGAACGGCATGAACTACGAGTATAAGGTGCGGCTGGAGATCACAAACGGGGTCTACACGCTTTCCCAGAGATACCTCATCGCCGAGATCGGTTGCGCGCCTTACGAGGACATCACGGTCGACTTCCACACGCTCACGGGCGACGACGCGAATTATTCGGGTATGGCGCGGACTTATCGGAGGCTCCAGCTTGAGCGCGGCGCGGCGCGCCCGATCAAAGACCGCATCGCGAGCGGCGAGTCGCCCCAGCTTGAATATCTTTGCGCATGCTTATGCACTTGACTAAGGTGGCCTCATGCGGGATCATTGACGCATGGGAC
>DAOPZC010000056.1:0-32543 GCA_035353175.1 Kiritimatiellia bacterium
CCCTCGCCGTTGGCGGGGCCGCCGCTGGCGTTGGGCCCGTAGAGCGCCAGGACGGGGTCGGCCGTGAACGAGATGGCGGCCAGTGAGCGCCGGGCGGCCGACTGGTTGATGAGGTAGGTTTGCGTCACCGTCTTCGAGGGGATCTTGCCCGCCTTGAAACACCGTGCACGGAAAGCCGTGTTGGATGAAATGGTGATCGGTGCGCTGTATGCGAGCCCCGTCAACGCCGTGGGCTCTGTGCCGTCAACCGTGTAGCGGATTGTGACCAGAGGGTCGGCCGAAGAGAGCTGCAACGGAAAAGAGGCGCTGTAGAAGCCGCCGAGGTGGCTGAAGACCGGCGGCTCGGTGATGCCGGAGAAAAGCATGCGAGAGTTCGCCGCGCCGGGCGTAGCCGCGTCGGAATAGACGTACGCGCCGAAGATGTTTCGTCCATACGAGTGGAAGGCGTCTTGCGGGGGATAGGCCGGCGCGATCTCGCTGACCACTTGGCCTGCGGCGTTGACGAGCCCGAGATATTCTCCGCCAGAGCCGAGCTTGAAGTTCGTGTGCAGATAGGTGGCGCCATTGAGGGGGCCAACGTCGAAACCGGTCGCCATGACGATCAAATAACCGCCAGCCGCAATGCTGCTGCCCGCAGGAAAATACCATTTGCGCGGTTTTCCAGAATCGTCCGTTAATGACCACCCTGTCAGGTTAACCGTCTCGCCGCCGGAGTTGTACAGCTCGATCCAGTCGCTCTCGGAGTCAGGCGAGTCCTCGTCAAGATCAACATCCTCCTCCTCAGAACCGGACACCTGAGGCTCACGCGTGCCGACAAAAAAACGCCCCAGGTCCTCCGGGCGAGTCAGCGTGCGGGCATTCGCTCCTGTGGTCGCCAGTGTGACGCGGCCGATCAGGTCAGAGCTGGTCAGCGAATTATTGAAGATCTGCAGCGCCAGCACATTATCCCCCCCAGACAGAAGCGTGTTGGCCGCTCCGAGCGACAGTACTTCAGCCACACCGCCGTCGCCGCTCGCACTGTGGCCGGCTGCGGCCAAGGCGTTGTACGGCGTGATCGTGTTCTCCGTGCCGACATTGCGCCGCGCGACCTCGCGCCCGTTCAGGTAGACGATGATGCCGTCGTCGTAATCGAGGACGAGTTGCAACGGCTCGGTAGAGGCGGCCTCGGCGGAGGTCGCGGAAAAGAGCGTTCGCGTGTAAACGCACGATGCGATCCCGTACATCTGACTGTTGAGATTGGTTCCCAGCGTGTAAGTGGGAGGACTGTTACGGTCGAATCCGAAGGGGCCGTTTGACTCGGGCCACGAGAAGTCGTTAAAGGTCAGTGTCGCCCACGTCGCAGTCTGGGGTAACCCGTTCAACAACCCATAGTCAATCAGGCCGCCGGACGGCTCCGCCACCCCCGCAAAGTATCGCCACAAGGTCGAGTTTGTAACCAGCGAGACCGGTGCTGTGCCGCCGATACGCAGATCCGCCATTGACAGAAAATCACCGCTAGTGATTAGTTTATTGTGTGTCTGGATACACAGCAGATTGGTACCTGTCCATAGCCGGTTGCTCGCCATGCCGAGGTCAATGGTCATGGCCGGAGCGCTCGGCACGTTCGTGTTGAAGGCGGTCTGGTCGCGGTAGGCGAACATGCCGGGGGTGCCCATGTTGCGCCTAGCCACCTCCACGCCGTTGACGAAGGCGATGAAACCGTCGTTGAAGCGCGTCACGAGTTGAAGTTGGTTCGTCGAGGTCGCTTGGCCCGCCGTCACCGCAAACGCCTTGCGCACATACAGCGACGCCAGTTTGTTCTGCATGGCACCGGAGGTGTTTACGCCAAGGGTCACGCCGCTGAACGTGCCGAAGCCGAAGGGACCCTTGCCTTCCTTCCAAAGAGAATCGTCATATCCCGCGAGAATCCAGGGGGTCGTTGTGCCGAGCGTGGGATAGCCGGGCTGCGTCCGCTGGAGTTGCCGGTCTGAGTTTGCCGCGGAGATCTCGTTGATGACGACTTGGCCGGGGGCCGACCGCGCGATCAAAAAAAGAGAAACGAAAACACCCGCAAAAAGGCCCTTCACGCGCCAAACCGCGGATGCGACGGATACGAGAGCTCTTTTTCGGATATAACCGATCATGTGACTCTTTGCTTATGAGGTCCGTTTAATCATTCCACACCACGTTAAAATAGTATTCTTCCTGAGAGGTCAAAGTCAATTCATCCTTTTCCGGCCATGAAGCCGAGGACGCCATCCATGATCATCTGGGCGGCGAGGGCGGCGAGGATGATGCCGGTGAGTTTGCTGAGGATGTTCAGGCCGCGGTGCCCGATGCCCCGCTCGATGGCGGTGCCCAGCAGCAGCATGATGCCGAGGCATCCGACAGCGAAAAGCAGGGCAAGGCTGCCCACGATCTTCTCGGTGACGTTCGCGAGCCCGGCGCCCATCACCAGCAGCGTGCCGGTCGTGGCCGGTCCGACGATGACGGGCATGGCCAGCGGCACGACGGCGATGTCCGCCTCCTGGTTCAGTTCGGGCGGGGTTTTGCGCCCTTGGACCAGGCTGATCGCGGACAGGAACAGGAGGACGCCGACGCCGATCCGGAAAGCGTCGAGGGTGATGCCGAAGATCGCGAAAAGCCGGTTGCCGAGGAAGAACAGTCCGATGCACAGGACCGCGACCGCGATGGTGATCATGACCGCGAGTCTCCTGCGGCGCTTTTCCGTATAGTCGCCGGTCATGCTAAGGAACATGGAAAGCGCGAAAAACGGCGTGAAGAGGAAGAAGAACTTCAGCCACACGTTGAGGAACTGATGTAACTGTTCGTGCATGAGCATCACTGTATCCCGAAGCGGCTCCGGGTGTCAACGGGAGGGCGGAGCGCCGGGACGGTCTTGCGCTTTCGCGCCAACGTGTTGACCGGACTCACAGAAGTTTGGTATTTTCATTTTTCAGAACGATTGTTTTTCACGCGCTTTCATTCGGCGGATAAAACTTCAGGGGAAAAATGAAAAAGAATATCGGGATGACGCTGCTGCGGATGCTGATCGGCTGGCATTTTCTATACGAGGGGATATGGAAGCTGATACAGGTCGGCGGATGGTCGTCGGTCGGTTACCTGCGGATGAGCAAGTGGGTGGCGGCTCCGCTGTTCCATCGGATCGCCGATACGCCGTGGCTGCTGGAGACGGTCGACCTGCTGAACATGTGGGGATTGACACTGATCGGGCTGGGGCTCATCTTGGGCGTGCTGGTGCGCCCGGCGGCCGCGGCCGGCATTCTTCTCTTGGCGTTCTACTACGTCGCCCAGCCGCCTTTCCTCTCGCCGTCGGCCGAAGGGCATTTCCTCTGGATCGACCGGAATGCGGTGGAAGCGGCGGCGCTGCTGGCGGTCATGCTGGTTCCGTCTTTCGGTCTGGGGGCCTACCTGGCTTCGCTTCCCCGCAAGATGTTCAAGCGGGACCTCAAAAAGAATAAAGGTGAAGTGTCTGCCAACCCCGTCGTTTCGCCGGGGCGGCGTGAGCTGCTCATCAGCCTGAGTTCGCTGCCGGTGCTCGGCGCGTTCGGTTACGCGTTTTTGCGCAAGCACGGCCCCGTTTGGGAGAGAGAGAATCTCAAGGCACAGGCCGATGCGGTCACCAGCGCCACCGTCAAAACGTTTGATTTCGAGGACATCAAGGACCTTAAGAAGCCGATCGATAAGTTCGGCCAGATCAAGAATGTGAAGCTGAGCCGCATGCTTCTGGGCGGCAATCTGATCGGCGGCTGGGCCCATGCGCGCGACTTGATCTATGTGGACAAGCTGGTCAAGGCCTATCACTCCGATTGGCGCGTTTTCCGCACCTTCCGCATGGCTGAACAGTGCGGCGTGAACACGATCTTGACGAATCCCGCGCTGATGCGGGTGATCAACGACTACTGGAAGAAAGAGGGCGGCAAGATCCAGTTCATCTCGGACTGCGGTCACAAAGAAGGGCTGATCCGCGGCGCGCAGCTCTCGGTGGAGAACGGCGCGTCGGCCGTCTACACGCACGGCGGCGTGTCCGACAGCTGGGCTCAGGCGGGCGACGCCAAGAAGTTCGAAGAGACGCTGGCGGCCATGCGTAAACTGGGCGTTCCCGCGGGCATCGGCGCGCACCGGCTGGAGACCGTGAAGTTCTGCGTGGAACACGGGATCGTGCCCGATTTCTGGATGAAGACGCTGCACCGCACGAATTACTGGTCGGCCCGGCCTGAGGAGGGGTTCAACAAGAAGGATAACGTCTTCTGCGTCGATCCGGACGACGTGATCGCCTACATGGAGAAGCTGGAGCAGCCTTGGATCGCCTTTAAGATTCTGGCCGCCGGCGCGCTCCATCCGAAGGACGCCTTCCCGTTTGCGTTCAAGAGCGGGGCGGATTTCATCTGCGTCGGCATGTACGATTTCCAGGTTGTCGAAGACGTCAATCTGGTCAACTCGATCCTCGACGCGAAGATTGAGCGCAAGCGTCCGTGGCGCGCGTAAAATTCGCACTCCCCAGAGAAGGTGGATTTCGTGTATCTTTGTGTCCCTACACAAGGACTGAAGGAGCTTATGAAGAAGAGCATGGTGATCGTTTCGGTGTCGGCCCTGATAGCGTGCGCGGGATGCTTCAAGCACCGCGAAGCCCCGTACCGCCCGGTGACCGCGAAGTCCGTGGCTGAGGCGGTCGAGAAACAGGCTACGGTCGAATGCGTCAATCTCGCGGGGCAGACGCTGGCCGCACTGCCCAAAGAGCTGGCGTCGATGCCGAAGCTCACCGTGCTGGAGCTGCGGGGTACGCAGGGGCTGTCGTCTCTGGCGGGGTTGGACGGGCTGAAGACGCTCAAGCAGCTCGATCTCTCTTCGACCAAGCTGTCGACGGTGCCGTCTGAAGTGTTCGGTTTGGCCGGGCTGACCCGTCTCTATCTGTCGGACAATGGGCTCAAGGCGTTGCCGTCGTCGCTCGGCGGGCTCACGGCGCTGGACTACCTTAATCTGGATAACAACCAATTGACTGCGGTGCCTCCGGAGCTCGGCCTGGCGACCGGCCTGCGCTGGTTGCGTCTGAACGGCAACCAGCTGGCCGCGCTGCCGTCAGAACTGGCGAAACTGACGAAGCTGCAGCGCATTTACCTGCGCCAGAACCAGCTCGCGGCTGTGCCGGAATGTTTGAAGGGCTTGCCGCTGCTGGAGGATGTCAGCCTGAGCGGCAACAAGGTGACGGCGGTGCCTGACTGGATGACGGCGCTGCCCAAGCTGCGTCAGGTGGATCTCGACGGCTGCCCTGTCGCCAAACTCCCTGCCAATTTGGACGGCTGGAAAACGCTTCAGGTGTTGTCACTGGTGCGTTGCCCGATCGCCGATGAGGAGAAGGCCCGCATCCGCGCCGCCCTGCCCAAGGTTCATGTCGCGTTCTAATGCCATAACGCGCGGCGGCGGCAAGACGTGGCGGGACTGGCGATGGCAACTGCGGCAGGTCGTGACTGGCGTGTCGCCGGAGCTGGCGGCGTTCGGAATCCCGCGGGTTGAGGCGGAGCGGGTCCACCGCCGGTATCCCGTTAAACTCACGCCGTACGCTTTGGCGCAACTCGTTCGGGAAAACCGCGCCGACCCGCTCAACCGGCAGGCCCTGCCTTCCGACGAGGAACTGCTTCCCGAAGCCGGCATGGTCGCCGATCCCTTTGCCGAGAAGACCCGCGCGGCGTGTTGCCACGGGCTCAAGCAGCGTTTTCCCGACCGCGTGCTCGTGATGGCGAACGACCGGTGCGCCATGGCGTGCCGCCATTGCACGCGCAAAGGCCTGCTGGACGGCGCGGAGGTGGTCCGCACGCCCGCGCAGCTTTCGGCGGCCGTGGCGTGGGTCAAGGCGCACCCCGACGTGCGCGAGGTCTTGCTTTCAGGAGGCGATCCTCTGTTGCTCTCGGACCGCCGGATCCTGGCGCTGGTCCGCGCCTTCGCGCGCTTGCCGCAGATCGACGCGGTGCGGATTGGCACGCGCGTGCCGGTGACGTTGCCCATGCGCGTCACGCCGGCGCTGGCGCGGGCGCTGGGCGCGTTCAAGAAGGTCTGGGTGAACACGCAATTCAACCACGCGCGCGAGATCACTCCTGAGGCGGCGGCGGCCTGCGCGCTGCTGGTGGAGGCGGGCATTCCGGTTTCGAACCAGACCGTGTTGCTCAAAGGCGTGAACGATTCGGTGGACGCGCTTTTCGAGCTCTGCACCGGCCTGCAGCGCATCCGGGTGCGGCCTTACTACGTGTTTCTCTGCGATCCGGTCGCGGGTATTGCGCATTTCCGCGTGCCGCGGCGCACGGCCCGGCGGCTCGAACGGGATCTGGCGGTGCGGGTCGGGGGGCTCGCCCTGCCGCGTTTCGTGATGGATCTCCCGGGCTCGCCGCGTAAAACGCCGATCTGACGCCGCCTGTTGGACTATGCGCCGGGCGATATGGCCGAGCTTCCTGCCGCCGTGCTGCACGCGTCGGCCCGGCCTGCGCCTGCGTCGGCATCGTCTCCCCGGCCTGATCGCCGGATTGCGTAAAATTGATAAATCCAGTGCGCAAAATCGGGTAGTTTGTTTTTGGGGTTGTGGTATTCTGGAAAAGTAAATTGGACATTAGCGGCACAGGGCGCGTTCAACGCGGCCGGATTTCAGGTGGAGGAAAAGGAATGAAGCGGATGCTGATGATCGGTGCGGCGTGCCTGTCGGTCGGGCTTGCCGATGCTCAGGATGCTAAAACGATTCCCGTAAACCAGCGGCCGGCACGCGTGTCGCCGGCGTGGATGACGCAGGGGGTGATGTATCAGGTATGGCTGCGGGGGTTCACGCCTGAGGGAACGTTGAAAGCGGCGTCGGCGCGGTTGCCGCATGTCGCCGAGCTCGGCGTGACGGTGCTGTATCTCAGCCCGGTCTGTCTGCAGGACGACGATATGCGTAAGGAACACTGGGCACCCCGCCAGCGTAAGACCGACAATCCGAAAAATCCGTACCGGATCAAGGATTACTTTGAGGTCGACCCCGAGTACGGCACCAAAGAGGACCTCCGCGCGTTCGTGAAGGAGGCGCACCGTCTCGGCATGCGCGTGTTGATGGACATGGTCTACCTGCATTGCGGGCCGACGGCGGTGATCATCGGCCAGCATCCGGATTTCATGAAGCGCGACACGGACGGAAAGCTGAAGCTGGCGCAGTGGGGGTTTCCCTCCATCGAATTCGCGAATCCGGAGCTGCGCGAGTATTTTTGGAAAAACATGGAGTACTGGGTGCGGGATTTCGATGTGGACGGTTTCCGCTGTGACGTCGCGGACGGCATCCCGTTGGACTTCTGGGAAACGGCGCGCGACCGCCTCGAAAAAATAAGACCGGATGTCGGCATCCTGGCCGAAGGTCTGCGCAAAGAGGACCAGCTCAAGGCGTTCGACCTCGATTACGGCTGGGGCTTTGACGGCAAATGGGCGAACGCTGAGAAAGTGCGGGGCCAGTGGGAAAAGATGGCGGCGGAACGTCCGCGAGGCGGCGCCAAATTCATCCGGTTCATTGAGAACCACGACATCGTGCAGGACGCCGGCACGAACCGGTTCGACAAGGCGTGGGGGACTGCGCACGTCGACGCGGTGCTGGTGGCGCTCTTCACGTTCGACGGCGTGCCGCTCCTCTATAACGGGCAGGAGATCGCCGACACGTCGCGGCAGAGCCTGTATGCGAAGTGGCCGGTGGATTGGTCGTGCGGCGACACGCCGACGGGCCGGGCGCGCTTCGCGCTCTGCCGCAAGCTGTGCGAACTGCGCAAGAGCGAGCCGGCGCTGAAACAGGGCGCGCTGCAATGGCTGGACAACAATCAGCCCGATGCGGTGCTTTCCTATGTGCGGATTGCGGGAGGCGAATCGGTCTTGGTGGCGGTGAACCTTAGCGCTCAGCCCGTGACGGTCCGGATCAGGCCGCCTGCAACGGCAGGAAAGAGGCTGCTGGAATCCGGCGTGGTGGCGGCGGATTTCACGCGTGATGGCCTGTTGGTGTCGCTGCGGGGACAGGGCTATTTGATCATGGGGCGTTAGGTGCGTCGCGACGCGTGCCCAATAAAGGGGGGACGATGCGGAAATCACTTGTATGTGCCGCGTGGGTCGCATTGGCTGGAAGCGGGTATGCGGCGGATGGGATGGTGCCGATGCCCGTGAAGCAGTGGCGCGTCACGCCGACCTCGCTGGTTTCGCGGGATACGCCGCCGCGACAGAACATCGCGCTGGACATCGAAAGCGGTGCGGTGGTCGAAACGTGCGTTCTGAAGGTTTGGGCGGACGGAAAACTTCTGGCTGAAGAAGCGCTGGGAGCGTTGCGCGCCGGGACGAACTCGGTCTCGGTGCTGCTCGACGAGCCGGAAAAGCCGGCCGCGTCAAGGTGGGCGCTGTTCAACGGGAATGTGCAGATGGCGGAATTGGCGTTCACGTGGAATCCGCCGCGCCACTGGACGATCTATGAAGTCTTCTCCTCGCACGTGGATATCGGTTTACATGATCCGCAATACAAGCAGCGGCTGATGGGAACCAGATATCTGGACCGCGCGCAAGAACTGCTCGATCAGTCCGCGGGCGAGCCGGACGCTTCGCGCTTCCGTTACGTGGTCGAGGGCCTGTGGTGGTGGAACAATTACGCGCTCGACCGCTCGGAGCACGCGGCGCGGCGGTTCGTCGAAAAGTACGCCAAGCCGGGGCTGGTCGGCATCGGTGCCTCGCACTCCGGCAACCGGACGGAGACGTATGGAGCCGAGGAACTCTGCCGCAGCGCCTATTATGCGCGCGAACTGCGTTACCGGTGGGGATTTGCCGCAGACGCCATGTTGATGGTGGACAACAACGGCATCACCTGGCCGCTGGTGCAGGCGTATGCCGATGCGGGAATCAAATACCTCGGCTTCTATCCGAATCCGTGGAACCCGGACGCGGTGAATTGTTGGAGCCCGGGCGGCACGCCGGGAAGCCGCATCGACGTGGGCTGGGATTCTTCGCTGCCGCATCTTTTCTATTGGCGGGGTGCGGACAGCAAGAGCCGCATTCTGGTCTGGTCGAATCTGAGTTACGGCAACCTTTCGAGCTTCAGCTTCGGCCACAACAAGTCGGATCCGAAGGCGATCGCGCCGATCATGGCCCGACAGCTTGCGCGCGTGGAGGAGCGCTATCCGTACGACGTTTGGATGCTTCCCAACTATAACGACAACCAGATGCCGGGCTTGGACGCGGCCAACCGCGCCAAGGCGTGGAACGCGGTTTGGAGGTGGCCTGAGCTGAGAACGGTGGGCGATCTGTCGGTGCCGTTTAGAGAGGTCGAGGATCGTTTCGGCAAGCAGATCCCGACGCTGAGCGGCCTGATGACTTCCGGGTGGGCGCAGCACCCTGTCTGCACGCCGGGGCTGCTGGCGGAGAAGTTCGAGGCGGACCGGCTTCTGCCGACCGCCGAGAAACTGGCGACGCTCGCGCGGCTGGCCGACCCGGACTATCTCTATCCGGTTCTGGGTTTCCGCCGCGCTTGGGACGCGCTGATCTGCAACGACGAACACGGTTACGGCACGAGTTATTATAAGGGCCGGCCGGTCTATGACACGTGGATGCAGAAGCGGGAATGGATTGCGCAGGCCGCCAAGACCGCCGCCGAAGAGAGCGGGCGCGCCCTGCGGGCGATCGCCGCGAAAGTGGGGTCGGACGGCCCCGCCGTGCTGGTGTTCAACCCGACGCTGCAGGCGCGTTGCGAAACCGTCGAAGCGCAGTTGCCCGACGCGTGTATTGGGCTGTGCAAGATACGCTGTCCGGACGGGACGGTCGCTCCCGCGTTGTCTGCCGGACGGACCCTCCGCTTCCGCACGACCGAGATCCCGTCGCTTGGCTATGCGGTGTTCGGGCTGGAGCGCGGCGCGGCTGAACCGGTCGTCGCGGAAACGCTTGCCGAGCCGCCTGTTTTGGAAAATGACTTTTACCGTCTGACCTTTGACGGCGATGGCGGCATCACGGGAATCTACGATAAAGAGCTCAAGCGAGAGTTGGTTGACATCCGTGCGCCTTATCGCTGCAACCAGCTGGTGTATTCCAAGGACAGGAACACGTCTTTCGTTTCACCCGTGCGGGCGCGTTTCGAGGTCGAGTCGTCCGTTCTGGGCCGGACGGTGACCGCGCGTTTTGACGACACGAACACCTTGGCGGAGATCGTGCAGCGCGTCAGCCTGCCGTCGCACGAGAAGCGCATCGACATCGACAACCGGCTCAGCCATGTGCGGGACTTGGGGAACGTCAAACGCTGGGACCGCTTCGGATATTATGCTTTCCCGTTCGATGTGCCCAACGGCGAGTTCCATGTCGGTTTGAACGGATGCCACGCGAACGCCTACAAAGATCAGACCGGCCTCACCACGGACGCTTACCACGCGGCCCGCGATTGGTCTTATGTCGGCAACGGGGCGTTCGGCGTGACGCTGGTCCAGCGGGACAGCCAGCTGATCGAATGCGGCAAAATCCATGCGCCCAAACGGACCTTCGGCGAGAAGCCCGAGACGTCACATCTCTACTCCTACATTTTCAACGACTGGCTGTATGGGCACGCCTATGTGACGGGACCGTCCCATATCAACCTGAGGTTCCGCTACTCGATCCGCAGCCAGGCGGGGACCTTTGAAGAAGCGCGCGCCCCGCAGTTTTCCGAGCGCACGGTGTGTCCCTTGCTCACGCGGGTCATTCCTCAGGCACAACAAGGTTGTCTGGCGCAAGCGAAGTACAGTTTTCTGCGCGTCGGCGCAGACAACGTTGAACTGCTGACACTGAAGCTGAGCGAGACGCCGGGACGCGGCGCGGTCGCCCGGTTCCATGAGACCGCCGGGAAGAAAACGGATGCGGCGACTCTCCGGATCGGGTTCGGCGGCGATTCGCACCGCCTGACGGGCTGTACGCTCTTGGAGCGCGACGGGGACGTTTTGGGAAAGCCTTGTTTGTCGTTTGAGCCGTTCGGTTATTTCACCTTGCGTATCGAGGAGCCCGGTTCTCAGCCGGCCAGCCCGGCGGTGTCGGTCGCGCAGGCGACCGACAAGTCCGTCGCGCTGAAATGGGGCCCTGTGCCCGGTGCGCGGCAGTATCACGTGTATCGCGGCGAGTCAGCAGACTTCGCGGCGGACGAGTATCATTGGGTCGCCGCCACCTGCGGCACGGCTTTCTGCGACGACTGGCTCGCCGCGGGATCGACCAACCATTATCGCGTGGCGGCGGAGGACGCCAGCGCGCGGCAAGGTGCGGCATCCGCCAGCGTGCGCGCAGAGACGGTGCCGAAAGGCGACGCGCCGCCCGCGAAGGTCGGCACGTTCCATTCGGGGCTGATCGCGAGTCCCTGCGCGTGGCGCGGGGACTCGCCGGATATGCTCTATCTGCAGTGGGGACAGAACATGGAAAGCGACCTGTCGCATTATGAGTTGTACCGGGGGGCGGCTCCCGGTTTCGTCCCCGACGGGGCGAGTTTCCTCGCCAAGGTCGAGCCCGGTCCGTACGCCACCGTGCAGTATGAGGACAAGGGACTTAAGACGCATGCGGCCTATTTTTACCGCGTGTTGGCGGTTGACAGGGACGGGCATAAAAGCGAGCCAAGCGAGGCGTGCGAGGGTATCACACGCGAGCCGCCGGAGAAGACGAACTAGGTGGAGTCTTCAAGCGGAGACACGGGAGCACAGAGCGCCGATTGTGACAGGATTGTCATGCGGAGGGGCGCAGTTCCGTCATGTTTTTTTGCAAACATCACCACACTGCTGGAAGGAGTGGGATGGTGTTGGGCAATGAAACATGTGCGGTCGCATTTTGCCTTCTTTTTTTCGCCGGTCTGCTTGCGCGCGACGAAGACTATGTCGAGACGTCCGCGTTTTCGAAACACGTGCGCATCTCTTTCAACGGGGCGTCGGCGGCGGTGGACAATCAGGCCGGAACCGGCGTGACCTATTCGCAAGCCGGAGCCACGCTGGTGTTCTCGAACACGGTCAAGCAGGTCGCGTTCACGCTTGAGGGCTCGTCGTCTTCCGGTTCCGTCAAAATCTACAGCGACCATGCGTTCAAATTGACGCTGAACGGCGTTGCCCTCGCAAGTCCCGATGGCCCCGCCCTCAACATCCAGGCGAGAAAGAGGTGTTTCGTCGTGTTGCCGCCGGGCACCGCAAACGTTCTGAAGGACGGCTCGGCCTACACGCCCCAGTACGGAGCCACAAACGGCGTCGAGGACGCCAAGGGGGTGCTGTTCAGTGAGGGACAACTAATCTTCAGCGGCACCGGCGCCCTTACGGTCAACGGGGGTTGTGCGGATAAACACGGCATTTGCAGCGACGACAGCGTCCGCATTCTCGGAGGGGACATCCGCGTCGCGATGACACAGAAGAAGGGTGACGGCGTTCATGTCAACGACCGGTTTCGGATAGACGGCGGCAAGCTCTCCATCGCGCTGGAACTCAAAGGAGACGGCATTGACGCGGACGAGAGCGGCTCTGTCGCCATCAACGGCGGCGAGATCTCCATTGCGCTCGCTTCGGCCGAATCCAAGGGCATCAAATGCGGCACCAACACCTTCTCCGTGGCTGGTGGAGCCGTCAGCGTCACATCCTCCGCCAGCGGCTGCAACGCCCTTTCCGGGGGCGGCGCTTTGACGATCGGGGGCGGCGCGGTCAGGGTGACACTGGGAGGCTCCGACTGCAACGCCATCAAGGGCGACCTCTCCGTCACCGTCAACGGAGGTGCCCTTTCGATCATCGCCAGCGGTGCGCAGTCCAAAGGCATCAAGACGGACGGCGATGCCGTTTTCAACGGCGGTTCTCTTTATTTTGATCTCTCGGGGAACGCGGTTTTGGAAGCCGCGACGAACGAAGCCGCTTTCGTCTACACAGATGTCTCATATTGCAGCGGCATCAAGGCCAGCAATGTGGTGTTTCATGCCGGAAACTTTTCCGCGCTGGTCCGAGGGGTTGCAGGGCGGGGGATATCGGCCGACAACGCGATCACCGTTAACGGCGGGACCTTCGTAATCGACGCGAGCGGCGGCACCACTGCCGCGTTCACCAACGAAGCGAACGAGGTGGATGCCGCCGCGACCGCCTGCATGAAGGCCGGCGGATCGATCACCGTCAACGGCGGCGTGTTCACGTTCTCCGTTTCGGGGCTGGCGGGCAAAGGCTTCTCCTCGGACGCGGCGATTCTGTTTCGCGGTGGAAACATCGACCTCGACTTGTCCGGAGCGATCGCCTTCGTGAATTGCGGGCGGTGCCAACGGCCGCTCTATTGCTCAGGCGTCAAGTCGGACGGCAGCGTCGCGATCAGCAACGGCACGTTTGCGATCCGGCACACGGGCATGGCGGGCAGGGGGATCTCTTCCGACGGAAACATGACGCTCGCCGGCGGGATTGTCGGCATCACGGTCACTGGAACGAACTCTCCCATCTATACGAGCGGCGTTTATACAGTCAACGGGGCGGTCAGCAACTATGTCGATGTCGGATCGGCCTCGGCGGTCAAGGCCGACGGAAACCTCGCGATCATCGGCGGCATTTTGAATCTCCTGGCCACAGGCGCCTGCGGCAAGGGACTCAATGTGGATGGCGCGCTCACGGTCGGCACGAACGCGCTCGGCGCCGGACCGGTGATCGCCGCGAGAACGACCGGCAAGCAGGTTAAACTCTCGGGCGGCACATCGACCGGCGGTGGCCCGCAAGACGAAAACGCAGAATATTCTAACCCCAAGGCCATCAAGGTCGCGGGCAAGATCGTCATCAACGGCGGCTCCATCACGGTGGCGACAGCGAACAGCGGCGGCGAGGGAATCGAAAGTAAGGATACGATCACGGTCAACGGCGGCAGCATCGAGGGCTATTGCTACGACGACTGCATGAACGCTTCCACGAACATCACGATCAACGGCGGGACCATCTATTGCACCGCATCGAACAACGACGCCATCGATTCCAACGGCACAATCAACATGAACGGGGGCGTTGTCGCCGCTTTCGGTGCGACAGCCCCTGAGGAAGGATTGGATTGCGATTCGAACACGTTCACGGTCAACGGCGGCACATTTGTGGGCTGCGGCGGTGCAACCAGTTATCCGAACGCGGGCACCCAATATTCCCTTGTCTACACGGGAACGCTGGTCTCTAATGCGGTTCTCAGGATCACGAAAAGCACGACGCCGATCTTTGCCTTCAAGATGCCGCGGACCTATTCAAGTCAGGTCAAGCTTTTATGCGGGGGTCCGGACTTCGCGGCGTCCGGCACCTATACCGTTTATACCGGAGCGACAATGACGGGATCGCCTTTCCACGGGCTTTATACCAACAACGTCTCAAGCGCGAGCGGCGGCACGTCAAAAGGGTCGGACTCGACACCGGCCAGCCGCTACTATGCCGTGCCATGAACATCGCGATGATTCCGGGAGGAGCGTTTACATGCGAATGCGATTGCTCACGCGTGCGCCGGTTGTGCTGGGGCTAGCCCTCTTGGCTCATCCCGGCCTATCCTCAACCATGCTCTATACCAACGGTCCTTGTATTTACTTGCTTGTTTCCAACAATGTGTCGCAGACGGCAACGCTGTTGGGCACGACGGGGTCCGTCAGCGGAAGCATGACCGTTCCAGTCTATGTCAAAAGCGCGCTCTTCAACGTCACGGCGATCGCTCCCGGAGCCTTCAGGGGATGTGGGGGCCTGACGTCTTTTGTGCTGGCTGGCTCGTCGAAAGTCGCGACCATCGGCGCCGGCGCATTCTGGGGATGTACGAATCTCTCGTCGGTGATCCTGCAGGACTCGGTGAACGAAATCGGTTCCTCCGCCTTCCTCGGGTGTTCGGCCCTCACGGATGTGGATCTTTCAGTGGCGACCGGCCTGATCGCCATCGCGGATCAGACCTTTTGCGGCTGTTCGGGGCTCGCCTCGGCGATGATTCCGTCTTCCGTCGCCAACTTGGGGCGTTCCGCTTTCCGGGATTGTGCGGCGCTGGCCAATATCTCCGTTCCGTCAGGCGTCGTCGCCATTCCCGACGCCGCTTTCCAAGGGTGCGGGAACCTTGTCTCCGCGACGTTCTCCGGAGCCACGCAACTCGGAGTGAACGCCTTCGCCGGAAGCGGCTTGACCTCGGTCAATCTTCCCGCAGGGTTGACGAATGTCGCACAGGGCGCATTCGCCGGCTGCGGAAATCTCGCTCAGGTCACGTATGAGGGCGCGCCCACGGCGATCGGTTCCGCGGCCTTCAAGAACTGTACCGCGTTGACCGGCCTGCCTGTTCCGTCCTCGGTGACCCGCGTCGCGTCGACCGCCTTTGACGGGTGTACCGCTCTGACGGAGGTGACGTTGCCCACCGGGGTGGTCGACATCCCCGACAACCTTTTTGAGAACTGCACCGCGCTCGTTTCGGTTGCCGGTGCCGTCACGAATGTCGGGGAATATGCGTTTGCCTTCTGCGGCAGCCTCACGAACGTGACGTTGCGAAAAAATGCTCCGAACGCTGACGGCGACGCGTTCGACGGATCGGAAGGGGTCATCGTTTACTACTACGCGGGGACGTCGGGGTGGAAGAACCTTTTGGCCCACAGACCCACCGTGATGCTCGGCGCGGACGGTGCCGTCGAGGCCATCTCCTTCGCCGTCTGGGCTGTGAGACAAGGGCTGGTGACTCCCGGCGGATTGAGCGACGCGACGCTGGCCGCCGTGTTTGACGCCGAGTCGGCTTCCTTGCCGGGCGTTGTCAACGGAGCGGTCTACGCGTTCGGCAACAATCTGACGGCGGACGACCAGACGGCGTTGCTCCGGATTTACTTCGACGGCGATACGCCGATTGTGGAGACGCCGGCGCTGGCTCCAGGATCCGGCGATTTCGTCGCGATGACGGTTGAGGGGACGGACGACTTGACGAGCGACGGGTGGGATTTGGCGGTCAACCGCGTGGTGCTGGCCGACGTGACGCGCGCGGGCTTCACGCCAGCGGAAGTGGACGGTGCCCTTCCCCCGGCCGCGTTTTTCCGGCTCAGGATCACGCTGGGCGAATAATGCCTGCGATGAAAAAAGGTGTTATGGAAAGCGGCTTTTGCGAGCTGTAAATGCGCTAGTGGATGGAAATCAGCGTGCCGCCACAGGTCAGCAAGACTTGCCCCGCCGCATTGTTGTAGCCGACGGTCCGCTGGCCGCTGAGATTCGTCGAGAGGAACTGTCCTGACAGGCTGCCCGGCGTGCAGGTCGCGATCACATATGTAGCCCCCGGCTTAAGCACGGCCGGATTCTGGATCTCCAGCGTCAGGCCGGAAACATCCAATGCGCCTGAAACCTGCAGGCGGTCACAGGACCCGTCCAGCGCGGCATCCACCAGCAGCGTGCCGCTGAGGGTTGCCGCGGCCGCCAGCGTGAGCGTGCCGACCGCGTTCGTTCCGCCCGGGGCGATGACGCCTTGGACGGCGAGTGTGCCGTTGCTGACCGTGCCGCAGCCGCTGAGCCCGGCCAGCGGCTGGCGTGTGCCTCCCAGATCCAAGACGGCGTCGGCCGCGATTTCCATGAGTATGTTGGTTGGCAGGTTGCCGGGCGCGGACGGGCCGGCACCGACAAGGCGGATGTCATCGATGGTGGTCGTCGTGTCGCCGCCGGCCGAAGTCCCTTGAAATCTCAGTTCGTGCGTGCCTGCCGTGAGTGCGAAATTGGTGGTGTAGCTCTTAAAAGCGCCGCCGTTGGCGAAGGCCGCGCTGCTCCAGGAGGCTGTGCTCGACCCGTCGACGAGCACCTCCACGTTGGCCGCAGGGTAGCCGGGCCGGTTCGCGGCGGCGAACGCGAGCTGATACGTGCCGGCGCGTTGTACAGTCACGGTCTGAAAACAATGCGAGGCGCTTTGCAGGAAGCCGATCTGGAAGCCCTGGGGCGCCGTGCCCACCCAGGGGGAGCCGTTTCGGGCGATGCCGCTGCCGTTGTTCTCGATGGGATGTCCACTCATGGTCCAGCCACCCGTCACGCTGTCGCCCGTCAGGTAGGCCCAGCCCGCCGCCCCCATGGCCGGCAACTCGAATCCGGCGTTTCGGATGGTCACGGGGAGCGGCGCGAGTTGCAGCGTTCCGCCCAAGACACGGGCGCTGTTGGTGAAGGTGTTCGCACCGGACAAGGTCAGCGTTCCTGTGCCGGTCTTGACCAGCGTGATCGCGCCTTCCAGCAGGCCCGGGAAGTTCGTGCTCGTATTGTTGCCGCCGACCGTGAAGAGTGCGTTGGTGGAGGAGGCGTTCATCACCCGGCCGCCTCCGGTCAGTTCGCCCACGGTCTGGTTCGCGCTGTTCAGATCCAGCACGGCGTCGGCCGAGATGTTCAGCCGCGTGCCGGTCGGCAGCGGCGCCGAGGCCGGACCCAGTTTCAGCGTGCCACCCAGAACCGTCGTGTCACCGGCGTAGGTGCAGAACGTGGCGGCGTTGGTGATCATGAGCGTCAGCGTGTTTCCGCCGGTCTTGGTCAGTCCGCCTGTGGAGGCGCCGTCGCGCAGGAAGGGCCGCCTGATGGTGGCGCTGCCGTTGGCGGTGTCGATGATGGCGCCGCCGTCCTTCACGTACAGGCTCAGCGTTCCAGACGTGGCGCCGATCCAGTCGTTGGGGTAGAGCCCGGGGGTGATGCTGCTCATGCCCAGCACACCGCCGTCGAAGAACAGCGACCCCGTGGCCCCGGCCGAACTGTAGAGCCTGTCGGAGTAGAGTCGGCCTCCGCTCTGGAGGGTCACGGAGACAGAGCCCGATGAGAAACGCGTCACGCGCCAGTTGGCCGTGTGGCTGCCGCCGATGATCGTCGCCGTGTTCGTTCCGCCCCAGCCGAGCAGGGTGTCTGTGCCGACGTACGACGTGCCGCCGGAGAGGATGATCGCGGCGTTCTGGAACTGCGCGTAGCCGTTGTAGCTCAGGCTTCCTGCCGTCTGGTAGAAGGTGGCGTCGGCCATGGATAAGCAGAACGCGTTGCCGGCAGCGGGTGCCACGGTGCCGCCGTCGAGTTGTAGCGTCGCATGGCTGATTTTTACGGGGCCGCTGCCGAGCGAGCCGCCGCTCGGCAACCTCAGCGATCCACCGGTCACCTCGGTTCCGCCGGGGCACGTGTTGGTGCCGTACAGCGTGAGCGTGCCGGTGCCGCTCTTGAGCAGCGTGCCGGCGCTTGTCCGGTTTGTGACGGTGGCGCGGATCGCGAGGTCATTGGTGCTCCAGTTGCCGACGGCGAGCGCCGGCTGCGTGCCGACGAGCGAGCCGTCACTGGCCCCAGTTCCGACCATCAGGCCTCCCGCGTCCGGGCGCAGAAAGAGCCCGCTCAGCGACAGCGTCTGCCCGGAGGGATCAATCGTGACGAGGCCATCCGTCGCGCCTTGCGTCAGGGTGCTGATGATGGTCTCGCCTGCGCCGAGGGTGAGCGTGCCGGCCGTGCCGCTCCCTTCGGTGATCAGCACGTCCGCGGTGTCGTTGCTGGCGACAACCTGCGTGCCGGAGTCGCGTCGCGTCACCTCGGTGTAATCCGGCGGCGCGCCGATGACATCGAGCTCCTTGTAACCGACGCCGCTGTTTTCCTGGGGCGGGAACGTGAAGCGGACGGCATCGATATCGGCGAGGTTAAGGTTGGTGACCGCGACGTGCGTAAGCTTGACCGTTCCGGTGTAGGCGATCTCCATCGCGTCGCCAAATGCACTGGCGCCCGTTTTGCGGAAGCTGACCCAGTAGTTCTGGTTGTCGCGTCCGGAGTCGCTCCAGCCGGTGTACGTGTCGATGGCCGCAACGGTGTAACCGGCGGGATGGTTGGTCAGGTCGAGCGTATACGTTACGGTCCCGCTGGCGATCGCGCAGGTGCCCGTCGTCCTGTCAGCTGAGCCGAACGCGCCGTCCGTGAGCGCCGGGACGAGGGCGTTGGTGAAGCCGCTTGACGTGTAGTAGCTGAACGCGTCGTTGGTGGCCGAGACGGCCGTTTGGATCAGGTCGGAGTCCGAAACCGTGAAAACGGTCCCGGCGCTGGTGCCGGTCGCGGAAAACTGCGTGGTCATGGCCGCGCCGAACACGTCCAGCTCCTTGTAGCCGACGCCGCCGTTCTCTTGGGTGAGAAAGGTGAATTTGACCGCGTCGATGCCCGCTAGGTTGAGGTCGGTCAGGCTGATGCGCGTCTCCCGCATGCCGGAAGCATAGGTGTTGGTGATGGCGTTTTCGAAGGTGCCGGAGGCGACCTTTCGGAAGCTGACCACATAGTTCTGATCGACGCGGCCGCCGTCCTGCCACCCCGTGTATGAACCGAGGCTCGAAATCAGGTATCCGGCCGGGGATTTCGACGTGTCGAGCGTGTACGTGATGGAGCCTCCCGCGAGGGCGAAGGAGAATTCGCGGTTGCCCGGGCCCGTCGTTCCGTCTGTCAGCGACGCAAGTGTGCCCGCCGTGTATCCGCCCTCCACATACACGGCCAGCCCGTCGGTTTCAACCGAATTCAGGTTTCGCTGCAGCAGGTCGGCGTCAGATGCCGTGTAGGGCTGATCGCTGTTTGACTTGACGATCGTCCAGGCCTGCGCGTCTCCTGTCGCGAGTCCGAATGCCGCCATCACTGCCGCTGCCCATTTGCCGAACGCCGGGTGTTGATTCATGAGACTCCCTTTTTCAGAACAGGACTGTGAAAACAAATTGCGCTCAGTCCAGGCTTGGCTTTCCCTTTTCATCGGCCTCGACGACGTGAACTCAGTGATGTTTTCACCAAATTTATTATCACAAAAACGGGATACTCTTGTCTATCATGATCAAAATGGTCGGAAACTCGAAAGCGCGGCCACGCCGCTTGACGCCCTTGCCGCAAGCTTATATGCTTGCCTCAATGAGCTGACGGGGCCTGCCTTTGCGAAAGGCGCAGAAGAAATGCGGCCGTAGAATAGACTTGCTTGACGCAAAAATGAGAGAAACCATGAGTGACAATAAATCCATTCACGAATTTGACTTCACGCTGATCTGCGAATATTTCTCGAGTCTAGAACGACAGGGGCCGGGCAGCCCCGAAGTCACCCTGAAGGCCTTGACCTTTATTGATAATCTGACGGACGACGCGCGGATCGCGGATATCGGTTGTGGTACCGGCGGACAGACGATGGTGTTGGCTGATCACGCCCCTGGGCATATTATCGGCGTCGATTTGTTCCCCGCCTTCATCGATTTGTTTAACGCGAATGCCCAAAGGCGCCATTTCCAGAACCGGGTGCGTGGTGTGATTGGATCGATGGAGGCCCTCCCTTTTCGGAATGAAGAATTCGATCTCATATGGTCGGAAGGGGCCATCTATAATATCGGGTTCAGACGCGGCATCACAGAATGGCGCAAATACCTGAAGCCCGGCGGATACCTCGCCGTCTCGGAGGCGTCGTGGTTCACGAGGGAAAGGCCTGCCGAAATCGACCGCTATTGGATGGAGTCCTATCCGGAAATCGATACCATCCCGAACAAAGTCGCACAAATCCAGGAGGCCGGCTACGTTCCGGTCGCCACGTTCGTCTTGCCTGAAACGTGTTGGACCGACCGTTTCTATCTTCCGCAACGCACCGCACAGGAAATCTTCCTGGCGAAACACAGGGGCAACAAGACCGCTGAGGAACTGATCGCGAACCAACGGCATGAGGCCGAATTGTATGACGCGTACAAAGCGTTCTACGGCTATGTTTTCTATATCGGGAGGAAAATGTAGAAGCGTCACGTTAGGGGATCACGATGCGACATCTTTCAGAGGCATGGCTCAAAGCGTATCTTCAAACGGTAACATCGTTGTTTGGCGTGCGGTTGCTGTTTGTCGGGTTGCAGGGCAGTTATGGCCGAGACGAGGCAACCGAAAGCAGTGACATCGACATGGCGCTTATTCTCGACTTGGTGTCCGCGCAAGACCTGAAGGCTTACGACGATGCGATTTCCAAGTTGCCGCACCGCGAAAAGATGTGCGGTTTCATATCGGGAAAACAGGAACTGGCTTGTTGGAGCAAGGCTGATTTGTTTCAGTTTTGCCATGACACAACGCCGCTCGCGGGGAGCCTGCGGGACCTGCTTCCCGAAATCGGCGAGGACGACATCCGGCGCGCCATCCTGACGGGCGCGTGCAACATTTACCATCTGTGCGGACACAATATGGTCCACGAGAAAGATCCGGCCATTCTGAAATCCCTTTACAAAGCCGCAGTATTTGTGGTCCAGGCCCTGCATTACCATCGAATGGGCGTCTACCTCAAAAAGCGGTGTGAGCTGTTGACGGAGGCTCCGCAAAGGGAACAACAACTCCTGTTGGCGTATGCTCGCATCAAGGACTCCCGGCCCGATCAAGACGTGGATGTTGCGTCCTCGTCTGAACTGTTGTTTGCGTGGGCCGGGCAGGTGATCCGGGAATATGGGAGCGCCCAATAGATAATTGGACGCGGGGCGCCAAACGGCTCTCTAGCGGTGCGGGCCGGGCGGCCTGACGGAGCGGTCGACTCGCCTCGGGCTTGCCCTCAGATCAGGGCGGTGCTGAAGTAGCGCTCGGCTCGGTCCGGCAGGACCGTGACAATGTTTTTGTCCTTGCCCATGCGTTTGCCGCATTCGACCGCCGCCCAGACGTTGGCGCCGGACGAGGTTCCGACCAGCGCGCCTTCTTTCAGCGTCAGGCGTTGCGCGGTCGTGATGGCGTCGTCGTCCGTCACGGTGATGACGTCGTCGACAATCGACACATCCAGGACGTCCGGGATGAAGCCGTCGCCGATGCCCTCGATCCGGTGGAAGCCCGGCTCCTGCCCGAGCAGCGCGGAGGCGTTGGCCGGCTCGACCGCCACGATCTTGACCGCCGGATTCTTTTCCTTGAGGAAGCGGCCCACGCCGGCCAGCGTTCCGCCGCTGCCGATGCCGGCGACGAAGGCGTCGACGCGTCCTTCCATCTGCTCCCAGATCTCCTCAGCTGTGGTCAGGTAGTGGATCTCGGGATTGTCAGGATTCACGAACTGTCCCGGAATGAAGAGGTCGGGGATTTCCCGCTTCAGTTCCTCCAGCTTCTTGAGGCAGCCGTTGAGGCTCTCGGCCGCAGGCGTGCAGATCAGCTCGCCGCCGAACGCTCTGATGATCTTCCGGCGCTCCTCGCTCATGTTGTCGGGCATCACGATGATGACCCGGTAACCTTTGCGGACGCCCACGAAGGTCACGCCGATCCCCGTGTTGCCGGAGGTGGCTTCGGCGATGGTCATGCCCGGCTTCAGGTCGCCCCGCTTTTCGGCCTGCTCGATCATGTGGCGGGCGACCCGGTCCTTGATGCTTCCTCCGGGGTTGAGGTATTCGGCTTTCGCGTAAACCGGGAAGCCTGCGATCCGCTCGAGCTTCAAGAGCGGCGTGTTTCCGATGGTCTCCAAAATCCTCGTCCAGCGTGCCATATTCTGTCCGTTCCTCGCACCAGGCGTCGGGCCGGCGTGAGATGACGGTCTCGGAGCCTATCCGCGACACGGGTCCGGCCTGATGTTGTGGGCCACTCTATCAAACCGGTATTTGCCGCGCAACCGCCGTCTGTCCAGAACGTGAAAGCCGCGAACGTGAAAGCGGGCGGGCGTCGCGGACGCCCGCGATGTCCGCGGCTACCACGTGCAGATTCCCGTGGCCTCTTGGAAACGGTAGCGGAAGACGCGCCAGAGGGAGTCGTCGCGGAACACGCCATAGTCGGCGGTGAAGACGCGGCCGCCGGAATTTGTCCATATCCGCTCGACGTGGGCGGCCGCGTCGGCCAGCGCCGGTGCGGACACGCGGCCGGCGACGCGCACGTCGGTTTCCAGATTGTAGTCCCGCACGTTCCGGCGCGTGAAGTTGGCCGATCCGAGCAGCAGGTCTGCGGTGCCGTCCGCCCGCTTGACCAGCAGCATCTTGGCGTGCATCTGTTCGCCGCGGGTGACGGCCCAGCGGAGCGGAACGCCCGCCGCGACCAACTCGCGGGCCACCTGCCGGTTCGGCATGCCGCTTTTTTCCCGGCCGAAGGCGTCCTTGTTGGGGTCGAGCACCACGCGCATCGTCACGCCGCGGCGCGCCGCGGCCGTCAGCGCATCGATGATCGGGCGGTCCGCCAGGTAGAACATCACCAGGTCCAGCGCGTCGCTCTCCCCGGCCGCGCCGATCATGGCTTCGGCGGCATCGGCGATCGCCTCCTCCGTGACGATCTGTACCCGCAGACTGCCGGCGGACGAGGGGTTTGGCCCTGCGACGGTCATCGGCACGTCGTTCGATGCGATCGTCCGACCGCCGCTGAAGGCAAGGACCGCCTGTTCCGTCTCCAATGCCGGCCGCACAGCCGGTCCGCTGAAAACGAGGCCGACGTTCGAGTGGGCGCTGCTGCCGTCATGCGGGTTGGCGGAGGTCACCAGGGCGCGCAGTTCTCCGCCCGCGTCGGCGACCACCACCTTGCGGTGGTTGGCTTTGAAGTTCAGCAGCGCCAGCCAGCTGCGCAGCGTGACCTCGCCTCCGTCGAACGGGTTCGCCACCCAGCCGCCCCCGCTGCGGTTGCCCCACGGCTTGAAGAACAGCCGCCACATGCTCGACCATGTCGTGTTGCTGTCGCGCAAGCGGTCCAGGCGGGTGACGACCACCTCGACGCCGGCCTCCTGCAGGCGTTTCAGGTGACTGGACTCCATGCCGCCGTAGACGGTGTTCACCGGGTCGGTGATCAGCACGGCGTGTAGACCGGGCACCGCGCGTTTGCGTGCGACCAGGGCGGCGGTCAGCTCTTCGCACAGCCGCCGGTGCGGCGCGGGGCCGGCTCCGAGAAATTCATTGAAAAGGAACATGTCGACCACCACCAGACGTTCGGCTTGGGCGATCATCGCGAAGACCTCGTCGAAGATCTGCTGGTCGATCACGCGCACGCCCGAATCGTCGAGGCAGGTCTGGTCGCACAGGAAGCGCACCTCCGTGGCAGGCAGAAGTTCGCTGCGGTAGGAAAGTCCGGCAGGCAGCGGTTTCACCGCGTGGTAACAGCATCCCGGCGCGACGGCCGTCATCGTGATCAAAAGGGCGAATTGGCCTAGAACCCGTATTCGGACGTCGGTCATTGCTGAATCCAGAGGAAAGGATGAATGGCAGGATGAGACGGAGAATTGCGTCAGAGTGTAAACTTTCCGGCGGAGAGATTCAATGACAAGGATGAAAGATGTGGTGTGGTGTGTGGACCTCGCGCTGGGCTCTCAAGCCCGTATCCGGCCTGTAATAGCGTGGCCTGCTATGCGTTAAACGGCGACCCACGCGATTGACTTCCCCCCTGCGAATGTCTAACATGGCAAAAATTTTTAATGGAGGTTTCATGAGACTCGCACTTGTGTTGGCGGTATTGGGGATGGTTGGCTGCTCATCGGTCGTCGAGCCGGCGAAGGAAAAGGCGGAGACGCCCTCTTTTGTTTCCGCCAAGCCGGTGTGGCTGGAGGGGCGCGAGAAGGAAAAGAACCTGTTGGTCGGCTTCCGCGCGGCGGTGGACGGCAAGGCCGCCAAGCGCGCGGTGGTGCGCGTGACCGGCGCGACCGTTTACCGGCTGTTCGTGAACGGCGAGTTTTTGGGGTACGGCCCCGCGCGCGGCCCGCACGGCTTCGACCGCGTGGACGAGTGGCCGCTCAAGGGCCACTGCAGGTCCGGAGCGAACGTGATCGCCATCGAAGTGGCGGGGTATAACGCCAACAGCTATTACCATCTCGACCAGCCGTCCTATCTGCAGGCCGAAGTCGTGGACGGGACAAGGGTGCTGGCCTCCACCGCCGGCGCGGGCGCGGTCTTTGAGGCGCAGGCGCTGGAGAGCCGCGTGCAGAAGGTCCAGCGCTACAGTTTTCAGCGCACGTTCTCGGAGGTGTACCGGTTGACGCCCGACTCCGACGCGTGGCGCACGGGCGGGGCGTTCCTGGCCCAGAAACAGGCGGTGCGCCCGCAGGTGCCGCTGTTGCCGCGCATTGCGCCGTACCCCGCGTTTCAGGTTCTCAGCCCGGTCCGCGAAGTGTTTGCGGGCACGACCAAGAACAACCCGGGCAAGAAGGTGTGGGGCGACCGCGCCATCAAGGGTGTCGGGTCCGAGTATGCCGGATTCCCGGAGGCCGAACTCGCCACGATCCCTCTCTACGAGGTGCAGCGGCTGGAGACCGCGACGAGCGCGCGCGTGGATAAACCGGCCGGCCCCGACGGCAGTTATGCTTTTGCGAATGGCCAATTCCGCATCTTCGAGTTCGTGCGCAACAACGCAGGCTTCATCGGTGCGACGGTCCGGTGCGACGGTCCGGCGCGCATCTACTTCGTGTTCGACGAGATCCTGAGCAACGACGACGTCAGCATCACGCGCTATAGCTGCGCGAACGTGGTGACCTACGACTTGACACGGGCGGGGACCTACCGCTTGGAGGCTTTCGAGCCATACGAGTTGAAGTATCTCAAGGTGATGGTGACCGGCGGGACGTGCGAAGTGTCGGATCTCCATTTCCGCGAGTATGTGAACTCGGCCACGGGGCGCGCCACTTTCACGTCCTCGGACGAGGCGCTCAACCGCATTTTCGAGGCCGCGCGCGAAACCTTCAAGCAGAATGCGGTCGATGTCTTCACCGACTGCCCGGGCCGCGAGCGCGCAGGATGGCTCTGCGACAGCTTCTTCATCGGGCGCGTGGCGGCGGACCTGTGCGGCAACACGGACATGGAGCGGCTGTTCCTGCAGAATTTTCTGTTGCCGCCGAAATTTGAACATTTGCCAGACGGCATGTTGCCGATGTGCTATCCGTCGGATCACACCAACGGCAACTACATTCCGAACTGGGCGATGTGGTTCGTGGTCCAGTTGGAGGAATACCTGCAGCGCAGCGGCGACCGCGATACGGTCGATGCGCTCAAGCCGCGTGTGCTGGCGCTGCTCGAGTTCTTCAAGCAGTACAAGAACAGCGACGGCTTGTTGGAAAAGCTGCCGGCGTGGGTCTTCGTCGAGTGGTCGCAGGCCAACAAGCTGGTGCAGGACGTGAACTATCCCTCGAACATGACCTATGCCGAGGTGCTGGCCTGCACCGCCCGGATGTATAACATGCCCGAGTTGCAGGCCGAGGCCGACAAGATGCGCGAGACGATCCGCAAGCAGTCGTTCGACGGCACGTTCTTTGTGGACAACGCCAAGCGTCAGCCGGACGGCACGCTCAAGCCGACGGGCGAGCGCACGGAGACCTGCCAGTACTATGCCTTTTTCTTCCACACGGCCACGCCGCAGACGCATGCCGCGCTGTGGGAGACGCTGCGGGCAGACTTCGGGCCGGACCGCAAGCAGACCAAGAGGCACCCGGAGATTTATTTCGCGAACGCCTTCATCGGCAACTATCTGCGGCTGGAACTGCTGTCGCGGCAAGGCCTCTCTTCGCAGATCTTGAATGAGACCAAGGGCTACTTCCTCAAAATGGCGGACATGACCGGGACACTGTGGGAGAACGACACCCCCACGGCGAGCTGTTGCCACGGCTTCGCGAGCCACGTGGAGCGCATGTACTACCGCGACGTGTTGGGCATCCGTTCGGTCGACGCGGTGAATCGGAAGATCGCGCTGGGCTTTGCGGACGTGCCGCTGCAAAGCTGTTCCGGGACCATGCCCGTCGGGGACGGATCTGTCACGGTGAGCTGGCGCAAAGCCGATGGCACGTTCTTCTACCGCATCAAGGCTCCCAAGGGGTTTGAGGTGACGGCCGACACGTCGCGTCTGCCTCTCAAGGCGGTGCGCGAATAAGCCGGCTTGTGCGGGTCGCGGCTTGGGCGGCGGCGCCGTCGAGGGGACGTCCTGAAGGAAGCGGTTTTCAAGGAAAAACAGCATGATTATTCACACGACGGCGTATCCGCGGGCGGCGCTGATCGGCAATCCGTCCGATGGCTATTTCGGCAAGACGATCGCCTTCACCTTTTCCAATTTCTCGGCGCGGGTCACGCTCTATGAATCGCCAGAGCTGGAAATTGTGCCCAGCAGCCGCGACGGCTCCACGTTCGCCAGTATCGAGGCCCTCTACGAAGACGTCCGTCTTTTCGGCTACTACGGCGGCATCCGGCTGCTGAAATCGGCCATCAAGTCCTTCTACGGGTATTGCCGGGAGCACGGGATCGAGCTGCACGACTGCAATTTCACGATCCGCTATGATTCCGACATCCCGAACCTCGTCGGGCTGGCGGGCTCCAGCGCAATCATCACCGCCGCGCTGCGGGCCCTGCTCGACTTCTACGACGTGACGATCCCCAAGCCCCAGTTCGCCAATCTGATCCGGGCCGTCGAGAACCGTGAACTGGGCATTTCGGCGGGACTGCAGGACCGCGTGGCACAGGTCTATCAGGGCATGGTGTATATGGATTTCGACAAGGCGCTCCTTGACCGGCAGGGCTTCGGCCACTACGAGCCGCTTGGTTTGGAGCGGATCCCGCCCATCTACATCGCTTACCGCACCGACCTCTCGGAGGGCTCCGAGGTTTTTCACAACAACATCCGCGACCGGTTCGACCGCGGCGAGCCTGAGGTCGTCAATGCCATGAGCTACTGGGCCAACTTGGCCGTACAGGCCAAAGAGGCCATGCGACAGGGCGACTGGCCCAAGCTGTCCGGGCTGATGGACGCGAACTTCGATATGCGCAAAAAGATCTTTCAGCTCAGCGAGGGCAACCTGCGTATGGTCGACACCGCGCGTGCGTTGGGGGCCTCCGCCAAGTTCACCGGCTCCGGCGGCGCGATCATCGGAATCTACGGCGAGGAAGCCGTGTTCGACAAGCTGGTCGCGGCCTTCGCGTCCCAGAATGTCCGCGTGTTCAAGCCCGTCTTCGTCTAACCCCGTTCGAGTTCTTACCGATCATGATCAAAAAAGCCGTGATTCCCGCTGCCGGTTTCGGCACGCGTTTCCTGCCTGCCACCAAGGCCTCGCCCAAAGAGATGCTGCCGATCGTGGACACGCCGGTCATCCAATACGTTGTGGAGGAAGCCGTCGCTGCCGGCATCACCGATATCCTGATGGTCATCGGACGCGGAAAGCGCACGCTCGAAGAGCATTTCGACCGGAACTTTGAGCTGGAGCTCGAGCTGGAGGCCAAAGGCAAGCTCAAGGAACTGGAAAGCATCCGCGCCGTGTCCGGACTCGCAAACATCCATTTCGTGTGGCAGCGCAAGATGCTCGGCCTCGGCGATGCCATCCGCTGCGCGCGTTACCATGTCGGCGACGAGCCGTTCGCCGTTCTGCTGGGGGACACGCTTATGCAGAGCCGGAACGGCGCGCCTGCCACCCGCCAGCTGATCGACGTGTACGACCGCTTCGGCGGCTGCGTAGTCGCGTTGGAGGAGGTGCCGCTCTCGCGCGTCAGCCGCTATGGCGTGATCAGCGGCACGGCGGTGGACGAGCGGACATATCGCATCTGCGACTTGGTCGAGAAGCCGGCCCCGGAGGAGGCGCCTTCGAACCTCGTGGTGGCCAGTCGCTATATCCTCACGCCGGACATCTTCGGCTACATCGATGCCGTCAAGCCGGGCAAGGGGGGGGAGATCCAGATCACCGACGCGTTACGCCGGCGGGTGGCCGACGGCCAGGCCATGCACGGCTGCCGCGTCCAGGCCCGCCGTCACGACGCGGGCAACACGCTCGACTTCATCAAGACCAATATTCTCTACGCCCTGGAGCGCGAGGACTTGGCTCCCGCGCTGCGCGATTTCATCATCGCGCAGGCGGAGGTCCTGCGCAGCGGGAAGAAATAGGGCGCGTCCGTCATTCGCGGGCGGCGGTTGGCGGCTGAGGGGTGGCCGCGCGGGGCGCCTGCTGCGCCTCGTGGCGCCGTCGCATGCGCAGGAAGACGATGCTGCAGGCCGGAACCGAGAGCAGGTAGAGAACGCCGATGACGCCGAGGGTCAGCCAGAACTGCGAGACCAGCATGCCGATCACGAACATCACGAAAAGCAGGAATGGCACCATGCGCTTGGCGGGGACGCGCAGGTGTTTGGCCGAGAGGGTCGGGAAGCGGCTGGCCATCAGTACGCCGCAGAGGACGAGCATCGCGCCGCCGATCCACGGCGACTGGAAGATTTTTCCCTCGGTGTGTAGCTGCCAGATGACGGGTGTCAGCAGGATGCCCGCGCCGCCGGGCGCGGGAAGCCCCATGAAGAAGTGCTTCCAGTAGGTTTGCGTGGGGCCGTCGTCGATCATGATGTTGAAGCGCGCGAGGCGGAAGGCGCAGCACATGGCGTGGAAGAGCGCCAGGGCCCAGAACACGCCGCGGAAGGCGTAGAGCGCGCTTTCAAGCGGGATCACGTCCATGACCCAGAAGTAGACGAGCAGCGCGGGCGCCACGCCGAAACTCACGAAGTCCGCGAGCGAGTCGAGCTCCGCGCCGAGCCGGGAGGTGACCTTCAACATCCGTGCCACGCGCCCGTCCAGACCGTCGAGCACGCAGGCGATAATGATGGCAACCACCGCGTGGTGCCAGTGCTCTTGGCAACTGTAGCGAATCGAGGTGACACCGCTGGCGGCTGCCAAAAGGGTCATCAGGTTCGGAATCATCGTGCGGATCGGGATCTCGCGTTGGACGTGATGTTTCTGTTTGCGCTTGCGGAACCGGAACTTGCCCATGTGTGCCACCTGTAAAACTGTGCTAAAGCCGGGCGATGGGAGTCTCGCCCGCAACCATGATTTGGCCGACGCGCACGCAGGGCTCGACGCCCGGCGGCAGGTAGACGTCCACGCGGCTGCCGAATCGGATCAGTCCGAAGCGTTCGCCGCGCGCGAGGGTCTGACCTTCACGCACGAGGCAGAGGATGCGGCGTGCGATGAGGCCGGCGATTTGGACGAAGGCGAGCGTTTGTCCGCCGTCGGTCCGCATCAGGTAAAGGTGGCGTTCGTTGTCCTCGCTGGCTTTATCGAGCGAAGCGTTGAAGAATTTTCCGGGGATGTAATGCGTCTTGGTGACCGTGCCGGCCGATGGCATACGGTTGACGTGGACGTCGAGCACGCTCATAAAGACGCTGACGCGCCAGACCGGGGTGCCGTCAGCGCCTAATGCGGCGGGGATCGGCGTCTGCGTGAGCAGGCAGACGATACCGTCGGCAGGGCTCACGACGGCCTGCGGGTCGGCAGGCGGCACACGCTCGGGATCGCGGAAGAAGAGGTAGACGCCATAGGTCAGCAGGAGACCCGGGCCCGCGAGCGGCAGCCAGACCGCGGCGGCGAGCAAGGCCAGTAGCCCTGCGATAAGGACAAAGCGCCGTCCCTCCCGGTGCATCGGGGGCAGAAGGAATCGTTTACAGGATAAATCGAGAGTGCTCATATCGGTAAAAACTTCAGTATGTCATGCCGAGGCAGGGGAATGCAATAGACAATCGGCAATCGGTGCCGGCTGTCGGGAGGCGGGGGACCGGTAACGTGGAAGAAGGGGATTAACCCCGTTTGCGGCGCCGGGAAGCGCGCGGGGGGGGCGGCTCTTGGCCTTCAGGCTCGAAGGGCCGCAGGAAGACCTCCTCAAAATCGTAGCCGTCTTTGAAGTCGTCCCTGCTATCGCTCTCGGTCTTGCCGAGCCTTCCGGCTTCGACAAGGTTGAAGACGATATCCCCGAAGTCCATCGTGGCGTGGATGCCCCATTCGGCGAACACCGTGAAGGTCATGGGCCCGAACTCGTCGAGCGCATACTCTTTGATGCCGTTGAGCAACTCTTTGCCGGTGACGTGGCGTCCGTGGTCGGGCTGGTTTTTGCGGATGTCCTTGACGGTCACGTCGAGCGCTTCGACCAGAAAGAAATAGGCGTCGGGATTGTAGCGGGCGTCTTTCTTGCAGATCTCGAAAACAGTCTCTTGAAAGGAAGGGTTCATGGGAGATTCGTTCATGCGTTAAGTGCGGGCGCGTGGGGGGGGCAGGATCGCGGATGGATCAGGTGGTGAGGCGGCGCTGAAGTTCCGGCAACTCGGCGGACGGGTCGCCGTACGTGCCGGGGATCCAGTTGATGGCTTTGCCGTTCCAGCGGGGCACGACGTGGAAATGCACGTGGGGTACGACCTGCGTGGCACAGAGCCCGTTGTTCTGGACGAGGTTGAAGCCGTCGCACGGGAGCTTCTCGAGCAGCAGGGACGCCACGTTGCGGACCGCCGTGATCAGGGCCCCCAGCTTCGGCTGGGGCAAATCCGTGAGGTAAGGCGCATGGTGCTTGCTCACCACGAGCACGTGTCCCTTTTCGAAGGGGGCGATGTCGAGGAATGCGTAGGCGTGTTCGTCTTCGTAGACCCTGTACGCCGGGATCTCGCCCGCAATGATTTTGCAGAAGATGCAGTTGGGATCGGTCATGGATCCTCCGGTTCGGTGAGTGAAAAACACGCGGGTATTAAAGCAAAGATGCAGGGTCGGATAAAGCGTGGAGTTGCGATGAGCCGCGGACGATGAGACGGGTGTCGAAAAGGATGCGGCGCGGCGGGTGGGTGCCGTGGTTGATCCGATGCACCATCAGGTCCGCCGCCTGAAGGCCGATGCTGCGGCAGGGCTGTTGCAGCGTGGTGATCGGAATCGGCAGGAACTGAGAATAGCGCACGTCGTCGAGCCCGATGATTTTGAGCTTTTCAGGGATTTTCGCGCGGAGTGTTTGGAAGTTCTGGAGCAGATGGGCGGCCACGGGATCATGGAAACAGACGATGCCGTCCGGTTTGTGCCGCAGGAGCGACCGGCAGAAGGCGGAGTCGTTGGCGTCGCCTACGCAGATGTGCCGGGGATCGAAAACCTGCCCCGCCTGTTCAAGGGCGAGGCGGTATCCTTCGATGCGGGCGGATTTGGTCCAGAGGCGGCCGGGGCGGGTCACGTAGAGAATGCGGCGGCAGCCGCAGTCCAGCAGGTGGCGCGTCTGCTGATAGCCCGCGCTGACGTTGTCGATGCCCACGAGATCGTAGGGCCCCTGCTCGGGAAACGGCACCACGTCGCGGTCGAGCAGCACCACGGCGATGCCGGCGGCGGTCAGCGCCTGGGCGATCTTCAGGTTCCGATCGTCGGAACGGTGCTCTGAGAGCTCGTCCGGCACGAAGAAAACCCCGGCGACATGTTGGGCCCGGAAACGTGAGGCGAGCGCTTCAATGTCGGTGTCGCCGGCGACCGGCATGGCGGGGCTGGAGGCGCCCCAGATGAGGCTGAGGTTGCAGGCGTGGCACGCTTGGGCGATCTGCGCGCAGATGGGCTCAAAGAACTCGGTGTCGCCGAGTCCGGCGATGAGCGTGGAGACAAAGGTCCCCTGGGCGAGGTTTGCGGGCCGGACGAACGATCCCGCGCCGGGTCGACGCTGGATGAGGCCGGTCCGCTCCAGTTCTTTCATGGCTTTGGCCACGGTTGCGCGGGTCGTGTGGAAGCGGCGCATGAGCTGGCCGTCGGTCGGCACGCGCCGGTCGGCAGTGTAGAGCCCCGACACGATGTTCTCGCGGACAAAGTCGAAAATCGTCAAATAGAGCGGCTTCCGCAACGGCGTTGTCATGGCAGAACTGTAGCGCTTCCGCGAGCGGGCTGTCAAATTGCCGCGTGCGTGGGGCTCGCGGCGCGTTGCCTCACAATTCATGACACCGAAACAGAAAAGGTTCGGGGAGCGCGAC
>DAOPZC010000057.1:0-31727 GCA_035353175.1 Kiritimatiellia bacterium
CCGACCCGGACGGCCCGACGCGGACCAGCAAGCAAGTGAAACGGGGATGCGCCCACAAACGAACAACAGTGATAAAACAACTTGCGCGCCCGTTGGGAAACGAACCTCCCCGTCTCCGAAATCGCCGACCGCGGTGACTTCACCTGCGTAAGTCATCTTTCCTTCCGCTTCGCGAAACGCTTCGGCCATTCGATAACGGACTGGCGCCGCCGGCACGGCTTGAAGGCACCTCCGGCCGGCAGCTGATGCGTTCGGCCGGTGCCCGACAGGAATTGGCTCGTCGGTTCCTGGGTACACGCAGGGGCTGCTTCTGAGTGCCAAAAATTTGGCTTGTTTGAAAGGCAGGGCACAAGGATAAACGCCTCCAATGCGTCTACGGGATATGTTACTTGGCCTTGGGGACATTCCATCTGGCTGGATGAAGGAGTAAATTATAAAAAATTAGCAAATAATCGGAGTGCCCCTTATGAGAAACCGGAGATGGCGTTCGAGCATGCGTAATGAAGTGAACAAACTGTTCTTAACGGCGGTCTGTATATGTGCGGGCTTCGCGGCACAGGCCCAGACCGTGCGTTACAAGGCCAACAACGAAGACAATCTGAATCTGGGCAGCAGTTGGGTGGGCGGTCTCCCCAACGCGAATATCATCGCCGTGTGGACCAACACGGTGACCGGCGCCAACAGCGTTCAACTGGGCGCAGACCTGAGTTATCTGGGAATTAGAATTGCGAATCCGGGCGGAGACGTGACCATCGGCGGGGCCAACACCCTGCGCACGGACATGATGGGCTTCGACTTGAGCGGCGCCACGGCGGACCTGACCCTCAACAACGCGAGCCTGACCCTGCTGGACTTCGTGAGCACGGCTTGGAATGTCGCAAGCGGTCGGACCCTCACGGTCAGCCCCACCGTGTTCACGCGCGGTGACCGGGCGGCCCTGCGCCTTCCCGGCGCGGGCACGGTGGCCAGCTCCACAATCGTGAACGACGCTACCGGCATCGTCGGCCCGTGGGCCAGCATCGGCACCGGCACCGCCACGCGATACGTGACGGTGAGCGGCGGCAACCTGGTCGGCTACACCGGCACTGAAGCCGCGACGGCGGCGGACGTGACCGACACCACCGGCACGGTGAACTACGACGTAGCGGCCCCCGGCGCGATACCCGCTGGCGTCTCGCTCAACACCTTGCGCTACACCGGCGCAGCAGGAGGCACCATCACAGGCTCGTTCACAGCCAACGGAATCCTAAGCGCCGGCGCCGGTAGTTTCGTGCTGAACTCCGGTGTCATCACCATCGGCCCGACCCGGGAACTGGTGCTGACCACGCCCGATGCGACGCGCATTTACGGCATCTCCAGCCCGATCGCCGACCACGCGAGCGGCGCTTCCGGCGTCACGCTGGCGGGCGGCGGCTCGTGCAACCTGCGCGGGAACAACACCTATAGCGGTGTCACGGTCGTGAACTCGGGTATCCTCTACCCTTACCACGACAACGCCCTGGGCACGACGGACGGCCATACCGTCATTTATTCGACCGGGCGCTTGGACGGCGGCCGGTTGATTCTCCCGGGCGGTGTGACGCTTGCGGAACCCATCACCATCGCGGGTCCCGGCGACGGCTCTGCGGGCGGTTGGGAGAGGGCCATCACCTGCTTGGCCAACACCACCAACACGCTCACCGGCACGATCACGCTCACCGGCACGGCCGCCTACCGGATCGGCCACGACGCACAAAACGCCGTGCTCAACATCGGCCCGATCCAGCGGAGCACGGCGAGCGGAGGACAATTGGCTCTGCATATCTCGACCAACTCGATCTTCAATGCCAATGGCCCCATCGACCTCAATGGCGGCATTCTGGCATGCCAATACGGCGGGACTGTGGTCCTCAACGCCGCGAGCAATGATGTGGGCGAAGTTAGGGTGAATCGGTATAACATCCTGAAACCGGGTGTCCCCGACGCGCTGGCCGCGAGTGCGACTTTGAGAATTGGCAATGTCCCCAGCAATACGACCAGAACCACGGGTGGCGAGGACGTCGGCACGGTCGATCTGGCGGGCGTCAGCCCGGCGCTCGACAAACTCGAAGGATACCCCAACGGCGGCACAGTGCCCAACAACGCCACGGCCTCTGATAGCCGGAAAATCACCAGTTCCTCCGCCAGCGCGGCGACGTTCACCGTGGGCATTCGCAACGGTTCGGGAACTTTCGACGGCGTGATCGAGAACGGCGCGGGCGGCGGCTCGATCGCGTTGACCAAAGTCGGCACCGGTACCCTGACCCTCACCGGCAACCGCGACAACACCTACACCGGCCTCACCGCCGTGGCCAACGGCATACTCGAGCTGAACAAGACCAACGGCTACACTGCCGTCGCCGGAAATATCGTCATCGGCGCGGGCACGAGCCAGTTGCGCCACTTGCAGAACGAGCAGATCGCCGACACCGCCACGGTGACAATGACAGCCGCCACCTCCATGTGGGATCTCAAAGGCAAATCCGAGACGGTCGCCAACGTGGACATGCAGAACGCGAGCCCTACTGTCAATTTGGGCCTTGTGTCGGGATCGCCCGGAAAGCTCACGGTCACCGATACCCTGACCCATACGCTGGGCCACATCACGCTGAACAGCGCCGGCGCCGCATTGACCACCATCATCACGGCCAACAGGCTCGTGAACCGGGGCGGCACCTGGACGTTCGGTACAACGAGCGGAACGCAGAGCCTGCAGATCGGCCCCGGCGGGCTGACCATCGGCGGCGGATCGACGATCCCTGTGGCCGCCACCTCGACCATTTCGAACCACATCAGCCTCGCCGGAAACATCACCAGCGAGGCCACCGTGGCGCCCAACACCGCAGCCAACACCATCAGCGGCACGGGCCGAGTCCTTCTCAACGGCCCCCGCGAGTTCATCGTGGCCGACGGGGCCGCGCCGGTCGACCTGTCCGTCTCCGCGATCATCGCCGACGGAACGGGCACCAGTTCCATCACCAAGTCGGGCACGGGCACGCTGAGCCTCTCCGGCGCGAACACCTTCACGGGCGGGATAACGGTCGACGAGGGCACGCTGGCCATCAGCAGCCTGACGCCCCTGCCCGGCTGGGACACCCCCGGCCTTTATACGATCGCCAGCAACGCGACGCTGGCCGTGGGCAACGGTTTCGCGGACGCCGGCATCGCGGCGCTCTTCGCGAGCGCCAATTTCGCGGACGGGGCGAACCGCGGGTTCGACACGACGCTCGGCGACCGGACATACGCGGCCGATCTGGCCGATCCTTCCGGCATCGCGCTGAGGCTGGCGAAGGTCGGGGCCAACACGCTCACGCTGACCGGCGCGAACACCTACAGCGGCGGCACGGTCATCCAGAACGGCGCGCTCTCCATTCCCACGACCGGCGCGCTTCCCGGCTGGAACACAGCCGGCAGCTACGAGGTCTGGCGGGACGCCGGACTCGCGGTCTACAATGCGATCAGCGACGCCAACATCGCGACCATGCTCGGAACCGGCAATTTCCTGGACGGCGCGTGCATCGGTTTCGACACGACCTCCGGAGACCGCGCGTATAGCACGGTGATCGGCGACACGGCGAACGGGGCTCTGGGCGTTTACAAGGTGGGACGCAACACCCTGACGCTGTCGGGCGACAACACCTATGACGGCAACACGTTTGTCACGCGCGGTGGCCTGTACTTCAACCACAACAACGCCCTGGGCACGACGAACGGCTATACCGCCATCTACGCGACCGGACACAACACGAACGGTGGCATGGTGGCGATCGGCCCCAATGTCACGACCAAGGAGAACTTCGTCCTCACCGGCCCGGGCGACGGTAACGGCGGTTACAGCCCCGCCCTCTATAGCGCCGGGGGCGGTACGCGCACCGTCGACGGCGCCATCACGCTCGCGAGTCAAGGCAAGACGTTCAGGATCAATCCGACCGGTGGCAAACTGATCCTCAACGGGCCCGTCGGACTGGCAAGCGGCGTAACAAGCTGCAACCTCACTTCTGAACCGCAACCGGGAACGGAGCTGTTTGTCAGCAACACCGTGGACTGCGGTACGGGGAACTATTCTGTGCTCGGGACCTACACGCAGGGCGTCGTCAACATCTGTTCCACGGGAAACAACTGGGCTCTTTTATGGATCTACCAAGGCGGCACAGCGCGGCTGGGCGTGGATGACGCGCTGCCGACAGACAAGCGGGTCCGCCTTGGCTGGACTTCCGGCCAGATCGGCACTTTGGATCTCGCCGGGTTCGATCAGACGGTGGGCGCGCTGGAAGTGTATGGCACGGCGCAATCGTTACGGAACAACGTGATCTCCAACTCGGCCCCGTCGAGCTTCTCGACGCTGACGGTCAACCAGGCGGCCGGCGTTTCCAATGCCGTCGCCGGCCGGATTATTGGCGCGGTGCATCTGGTGAAAGCCGGTGCCGCGGACTCGCAGCTTCTGCTGCAGGAAGTGAACGAATTATCGGGCACGGCGACGGTGACCGGCGGCAAGCTGGTGTTGGACGGCGCTGCGGGTTCGCTCGGCGCGTCCTGCACCAACGTGGTGGTCGACGCCGGCACCCTGACGGTGCGGAACTCGTCCGCGATCGCGGACCGCGCCGTGCTCCGCGTCGCGGCCGGGGGCGATGCAAAGGTGGAGCTTGCAGAAGGCGTGAACGAGGCCGTCGGCTATCTGTATCTGGACGGCGAGATGCGGCGCGCCGGCACTTACGGTTCCACAGGCAGCGCGGCCGCACACAAGGATGACGGGGTCTTCTCGGGCACAGGCGTGCTGACCGTGTTGTATGACACCTCGGGAACGGTAATTATGTTGAGGTAAACCGGATCACCAACTCGGCAGGTCTTCGGGCTTAGCAGGTCTTCGGGGTCAGCCCTGAAAACAGCACATACGCTCTTGCCAGATACTGCCGCCATGAGTTATGCGATCGCCGGGGTGCCTCCGCCAATGTGACACGGCGGACACATTCCGCCGTGTCCGGCTCGACAGCACTCCTTGACTTGGCGGACCAGATCAGCTGACCGCCGCCCCGTTACCCGTGGTTGGGCATCCAGCTGTATTCGTAAACGCGCACGCCGAAGTCTTCCGCACTCTCGCCCACCCGTTCGGTTAGAATCCCGCCCCCCGGGTTTTTGTGTGGATGCGATAAAGGCTATCTGAGGCCGTAATATATAACGTCGAGCCATCTCCACCAAACGCGCAGTTGGCGGCCGTCTTCTCGGTATGAATCCGGCCCAGCAACACGCCATCCGGCGAAATGACGTTGACGCCGCCCGAGCCTGTGGCAAACAAGTTGCCGTGTCGGTCGACCTTTAATCCATCAGGGTTTCCTCGAGGCTGCGCGGTCCAATGCGTGGCATCGGCGAGGAGGTGTTTAGGGCCAAGCGTGCCATCGCTCTTGACGGGAAATGCGTACCATACGGCCTTTTTCGGATCGGACTGCGCCACGTAAAGCGTTTGTTCGTCGGGTGAAAAAGCGATCCCATTGGGCAACGTCAGCTCTTTCGTCAGCAACATCAGCTTGCCGTCGGCGGCCGAAAGGCGAAAAACGCCACAATAGTCCATTTCCCGCGCCGGATCGCTAAGGCCCTTGAGAAAGCCATAGGTGGGATCGGTGAAATACATGTCCCCATTTGACTTGAACACCGCATCATTCGGGCTGTTGAGGCGCTTGCCTTCGTAGCGCTCGGCCAGCGTCGTCCAGCGGCCATCCGGCTCTTGCCGTACGATTCGACGGTCGCCGTGCTGACACAGCACCAGCCGCCCGGCGGCATCGACGGTCAACCCGTTGGCCCCCATCAGTCCGCCGCGGGACACTTTGCCGGTATACCCGCTGGGTTTCAGATAAAGCTGAATGCCTTCGCCATCTTTCCATTTCAAGACCGAGTTGTCGGGAATATCTGTAAACAGCAAATGGCCCGCGTCTGGCGATTGCTTGATCCAGACCGGGCCTTCCGCCCAATGATACCCCTTTGCCAGTTTTTCCAAAACGGCATCAGGCGACACGATTTTATCGAGACGCGCATCAAGGCGTTCAACCGCACGGCTTGCCGGAGAACGGTCATTGTCGCCGCCGGATGCCGATGCAACGGCCAGGGATGATGCCACCAGTAAAAGAGCGACATGAAAGCGGTGTTTTTTTATGTGCATGAGCATTTACTCCGACCAGTATTTCTGGCGGCGGGGCTCGGCGACGTCCGGGATAAAGCCGGTCAGCGGCACGGGCGGCAGGCCGAGCCCCTTGCGGACATCGTTCAGCTCCAGCCACGCGAACGCGGCGCGCTTGTTGCACGCGTATTCGTAACGCTGCCGGTACCAGTCGTTCCAGTCATGGCGTTCCACGTACGAGCCGCAGAACGGCACGGCGAGATCGATCCAGCAGGCGAGCGTGCGAAGCTCGGCGTCTGTCAGCTGTACCTCGTGGTGCCCCTGCGCGAGCATCCGCCACACGGAGCTTCTCGCCGCGCCGAAGGAATACGGCGGCTTGAAGGGCGCGAAGCCGAGGCCGTGAGCGAAGTTGATCTTCTCGTTGCACTGTCCCTTGTACGTGAGCGCGAGGTAAGAGGTCGTGTACTTGCGTTTCGACTGGTCGTCCGACGGCGGCAACTGGCCGCGCGTGCCGCGCAGATCCATGGCCGCTGGGGCTTTGTCGCCCGAGCCGTTGTGGCAGGCGACGCACTTCGCGTCGAGGATCGGCTGGATCAGGCGCGTGAAGCTGAAGCCGTCGTTCCGGTCCGTGTCCTCCACGGCCTTGGTCCTGTTGAGACCCATCCAGTTGTCCAGGTTGGCCAAGGGACCTTCCTGCTCCAGCGCCGCGAGGAGCGGGTGCGCGCCGCCGCCGGGCAGAGGGGGTTTGAGCGCCTGCGGCGGACGGCGCAGGGCGAGCGCCTTCGCGTACTCCACGCCCGCGCGATGCGGATGCTCGTGGCAGCCGACGCAGCCGTTGATCTCGCCGGGCTGCAGCGTGGACCAGCTGCGCATCGTCTGGATGCAGCAGCCCTCCTGATCGATCAGCTGGAAGTAGAGCGGCGTGCGCGCCGGGGCCCTGAAGCTGCAGCTGCCGTCAGCCTCCACGTCCGCTTCGCCGAGGACGTGCTTGACGTCGTACGCGGCGTTGCCCACGGCAATGGGCGTGCCGATCTTACCCTGCGTGGAGTGCCAGCCGAACTGCCAGTTCCAGCCGATGTGGACGGGACGGTACTCGAGGCCGATCACGCGCAGTTTCTTGACGCAACCCGTCGGCGCGCCCGCCATGGCCGCGCCCTCGTAGACGTTCTGCACGTAGTACGTGCCGAACCCCTGCGCGAAGTCGATCTTCGGCACAAGCCGCGGCGGCGGCGTGCGCCGCTTCACGGGGAGCGGCTGCATGCAGTGCTGGCCCCAGTCGAACGCGAGCAGCTCGCGGCGGCCCGTCTCATCCATCGCGTAGACGCCGAACCGCGAAGAGTACGGCCCCCGGTAGTAGCGGCACCCCTCCGGCATGAACGAGACAAGGAAGCGCCCGCAGCCGAGCGGGAACGGATACGCCCACTGCGGCCCGAACTGCGTGTGCATGTCGAAGACGTTGTAGTGGTAGTCGTGCGGCATTTTCACGGGCTGTACGCCGGGGCTGGCATCCATCGCGGCGCCGGCCACGTAGTACATGCCCGGCATGTTCGTGACGGCGGGCCCGCACGGGTTGTCCCACGGCGACCACGGGATCGTCATTTTGCGGTTGCCAGGAAAATGCATCACAACGGGGTTGGTGTCCATGTTCCACACGCTTTTCGCGGGGTCGTAGGTGGAGTTCGCGTAGTCGTCGGCCTCGGCCAGGCGCGTCAGCGCCAGGCGGCCCTTCTGCCCCACGTGGTGCCCGCAAGAGAGCATCATGATGTCGCTCGTGCCGGGGATGCCGCGCGTGTGCATGAGCGAGAAGGGGAACTCGCTGTTGTTCGCGAAAAGCCCCGTCTGCTTGGTGCCGTCCGGGTTCATCGCGTAGAGCTGCTGCAGGCCGGACGCGCTGCGGTCGTTGTACTCCCAGCGCGTGTAGCAGACGCGGCCGTCGTCCATCAGCTGCGGATAGAAGGTCTGCACCTGATCGAACCCGATGCGGCGGATGTTCTTTCCGTCCGCATCGCAGCGGAACAGGTTCGAGACCGGCAGCGGCCAGCAGTCCACCGAATGGCCGCAGCGCGTGGACTGGAAGACGATCGAGCCGTCCGGGAGCCAGCACGGCTCGATGTCGCTGCACGGCATTTCGAAATCGGCCGTCTGGCCCTTCACGTCCTCTTTCTTCACCGCGCCGTTGAACGTGAGTTGCCGCTGCGCGCGCGTCTCCAGGTCCAGCGTCCAGAGGTGGTAGTCGTCCTTCTCGAGGCTGCGCCGCTTCGCGAACACGAGCGTCTTCGCGTCGAACGAGAGGCTCGGGTCGCGGATCATCCCGTCCGGCTCGTCCAGCAGCACCTCCTGCGAAACGGAGCCGTCGCTGGCGATCGTCGCGAGGATCAGCTGCGAGGAGCCGAACCGGTAGTCCGGCACGCCCTTCCACTCCTGGTACGACGCGTCCGACAGATCGTCCGTGGCGTGCATGATGGAGTTGCCCATCACGATGTGCTTCACGTAGACGAACTGCGTGAACTCCTTTCGGAATTGCGCGAGGAACGCCTTCCGCTTGGCCGCGCGCTCGCCGCGCCATTCAGGATCGCGGCCGTTGTCGGTCGCGCGCATGACGAACGACACGTCCTGGCCCATCGGATCGGGCTGGGTGGTGTCGGGGTCCACGTTCGCGCAGTGCGAGATGTTGGAGACGGCGCAGCTCTGGTACATCCAGTCGCGGACGAGCCTGGAAGCAGGAAAGGCCTCCGTCCCGTCCTTGTTCGGCAGCGGCAGATCGTCCGGCAGATCCGCGCCGAAGAAAGACATTTCGGCGATCTGCACCGTGGGTGTTTTTCCGGAGAACTCAGGATACGGCGGCGTCTCGAAAAACTTCGGCAGCAGCGGCGTCGCCGTATGCGTGTAGCCGGAATAGTAGTTTGGCTTGAAGTCGTATGTGTCCTCGATCACCATCCTGACCCTGCGGCACGTCACGGGCTTCCACGTGGCGACATTCTCCTTGTACGTGTGCGACGGACGGAATTCCACGCGTTCAGCCAGAGGCGTGGTGAGGGCACCCGCTTCCCCAAAGCGCGGCACGGCGAAGAACGAGGCCGCCTTCACGCCGCAGTTGACCCACGAGCGGCCGGCCATGATGCGGACGCCGCCGATTTCGCGTTCCTCTCCAAAGTCAAATTCCACCGTGATCGGCTTCTTCTGCCAGCGCCATGCGCACGTGGGGTTGATGGCGCCGTCGGCCAGCCGTTCGACGCCCTGACCGGGCAGCGTCTCGCCGTCCGACGTGCGCGTGACATCTGCGGCCGGCAACGTCTCCGGCGGCACCAGCTCCGTCCAGTCGTACTCCTTCAGCGCACCCCACACGGCGGTCGCGTAGGAGTCCTGCTGCGGATCGGGGTTCATCAGCATGTCCGTCCAGGACGGCGGCGCTTCCACCAGGCGGATGGAAGAGAAGAGCTGCGGCTCGGCCGCGTACGCATGCGCAGCCGCGATGCAGTCGGCCCCCTTGGCGACGAGCGGCACGGGGTTCCCGCCGTTCGCCTTCACGTCGGCCGCGGTTTTCCTGATCAACGCCTCGGCCTTCACGCCTATGCGCGAACGCCCGAGGGTCGCGAGAATCGCGGCGTGGTTTTCGGCGAGCCTGCCCTCGCGTCCGTTCAGATACCACCATGTGAAGGCGTGATTAAACGTTGTTTCGTCTTCCGGCGGAAGCTCGGCGAGCGGACGGATGCCCGCCCGACGTCGAACGATTTCGCGGAAGTCGCGTTTGCTCGCGGCGCGGATCTTGGCCAGCCGGTCCGCCTCTTCGGCGACGAGCGCGTAGACCGACTTGAATCCCGGTAGATCGCGCACCTGTCCGGTCTTCGTCACCAGCCCTTTCTCCATCGGGAACGGAAGCTCCGTCGCGCCGTATTCGAAATCACCGGTTACCTTGCGGAGCCCCTCCACGTCGAGGACGAGCTTGCCGTCCTTCTTGCCGCAGTGGGGCGTCGCCTCGCCCTTGACGTGGTACAAGAGCCAGTCCAGCGCCGCCTGGCGTGACGATTCGGCCCAGCCGTGCGGGCCGTCGCAGCTGTAGAGCCCCACGTCGTTGGACGCACCGAGGCGGTCGTGGAGTCCCTGGAGGATGCCGAACGTGGACCGCACGCCCGCGATCGGGAAGTAATCCGCGTGGCGCGCCCCGATCAGCAGATCCACGCGCGGCTGACCGAGCGCGACAAGCGCGGCGTGGTTGAACCCGCTCTTTAGCTGCCCGTGAAAAAACTGCTCCGAGTCGTGGCAGCCCCGCTCACGGATCACCTCGCGCAGGGATGACACATAGCAGTTGGGGCACGCCACCTTGACCCGTTCGTCGAACGCCTGGAGGTAGACGCTCATCGTGCCGCCGCCGGAGTTGCCCGCAACGGCGAGCTTCGAGAGGTCGAGCTCCGTGCGTGACGCCATGTAGTCGATCGACCGCAGGGCGTCCCAGAGGCGGAAGCGCGCGAAGTTCCAGCCCACCAGCCACGCCCGCGCGCCGAGCGAGGCGTGCTCCGCGGAGCAGTTCTCCTGCGTGTCGTACTTCGCCGCGCACTGCCGCCGCTCACCCTGGCTGAGCGGATCCGGGGCGAACACGCCGAAACCCGCCTTAACCGCGAGGATCGCCATGCGGCGGTAGCCGTCGCGCAGCTTGCCCTCGTTCGAGTGGCCGTGCACGATCAGAACACCCGGATAAGGCGCCTTGAATTTCGGATCGGCCGGCAGATACAGGAGCCCCGTCACGTACACGCCCGGCTGCGACTGGAACACGACTTTCTCTATCCGGTAGCCTTCGCACTGGATCACGCCCGTCGTGCGGTCTTCGAGCGGCGTCTGTTCCGGCAGGCCGCCGAGGCTCTCCAGCCACGCCGCGCGCCACTCCTTTTGCTTCGCGGCCAGCGCCTCCGGCGTGCGGATCGCCGCCACGGCGGCGTCCGCCGCCTCGTCGTAGGCGGCGACATGCTTCATCAACTCGCGGCTGATGTCCTGCGTTGCAAGCGCCGCGCAGGCGGAGAACACGGCAACCGAAATCAGAATGGGGTTCATCATGCTTTTGTTAGTAATATCACCTTTTTCAAACCGCGAATAGCGCAAATTAAGCGACTATTGCCCCGTTTTCCATTCGTTCTATTCGCACGATTCGCGGTCCAGGATGGTGCCGTTCCCACTGCTATTCTCCAGCCGGGAACCATTCGGTGTCCGCTTGGTCCTCCGTCAGACAGAGGCGGAAGCCGTCGTTAAACGTCTCGCCGCCGCTCGCGATCTGCGGGTAGCGGCAAGCCGAACGGTAGACGCTCATCTCGGACGTCGCCACGCGGGTCGGCTTTTGGGACCAGAGCCCTTTCGTGAAGGCTTTCAAGCGCGAGCGCGGCCTCACCCCCAGCCAGTACCGCAAGCGTCACTAGACCATCTGACGCCTCTTTTTTCTGCCGGTCAGCCCCTCAGCAGCGCGAGCACCTTCATCCGGCCCCGCATCGAACCGAGGTAGTCGCCCGTCCTGTTCCCGAGGAACACGCCGGCGCGTCCCTTCTCCGGGTCTACGACCACCGCCGGTCCGGTCCATCCTGAATGGGCGATGGTGGCCGGGGAAAAAACCAGGTCAGGCGTCATCTGCGTCTTGGAACGCTCGGCCGGCATATCCCAGCCGAACGAACGGCGCACTCCGCCCTTTTCGAAGCTCGGGGTGAAGAGCAGGTCGTAGTACGCCTTCGGGAAGCGCCGCCGGTGCAGGAGGTCGGCCGCGAACAGCCGCATGTCGCCGACGGTCGAGAAGGCGCTGCCGCTGCCGAGCGGAACCGGGCTGACGTGGCAGGCGAGGTCGTTGTGGTCGCCGATCCGCCGGGTGCCCGTCCCCGCGTAGGAGGAGGGCGGGAACTCGACCACACGCCCGTCGTCCCTCACGGGGTTCCAGGTGGTGCGCGTCATGCCGAGAGGGCCCCAGAACCGCTTGCGCGCGGCGCTGTCGAGGTCGCTCCCCGTCAGCTTCTCCACGATCTTCCCGAGGTAGATGAAATTCGAGCAGGCGTATTCGAACGCCTCGCCGCGCGGGCGCACGGGGCGCTTCGCATAGAGCTTGCGCAGGAACACGGCGGGGTCGCGTTCGGCCCAATAAGGCTTGGAGTTGTCGAAGCCGCCCGAATGCGTGGCGAGGTCGCGCACGGTGATGCGGCATTTCTCCTTCGCAAGGACGTGCTCCGGCAGATAGGTCGTAAAGGGCGCGTCGGGGTCGAGCCGGCCTTCGGCGACCAGCTGCGCGCAGAGGGAAGCGGTGAACGTCTTCCCCACGCTCGCGAGGTCGCAGAGCGAATCCGCCGTCATCGGGACCTTCTTCTCGAGGAAGCACTGCAGGCCCTCCGCCAGCACCGGGCCGCCGTCCGCATCCGCCGCCACCGCGCCGGCGAAAAGTCCGGCCTGGACCAGTCTCCGCATTTCCTCGCGGGCGGCGGCAAAACGCGCTTCCTCCCGCGGGAATCCGGCACAGCCCCCCGCGACGCCGCCGGCCGCGCATGCGGCGAGCGAAAGCACTCCCCTGCGCGTCATCGGCCGTCCCCCCGTCCCGCCTGATGCGTCCCCTCCGGGCCGAGGCCCCTCCACCGTCAATCCGTCCATCTTCGCTCCCTTTATCGCGGTTCAAACCAAATGGAGAGCCGTAACGGCGAGCCGTCAGCGAACCAGAATCGCCGTGCCCTTCCTGGGCGGGATCAGCGTCAGGAACGCGTCGCCGAGGTAGCCGTGATCGCAAACGGTGCCGTCGTTGGCATCGGTGATCGCGATCGTCAGATACCTCCCGGCCGCGACTTGCCTGACCGACACCCAGTCTTCGGTGTCGCGCATGTTAAACCGACTCGCGACGAGCACACCGTCGACGAAAACATAGTAGCTGATCGAGCCGATCACTTTGGGCCGCGAGTCGCCGATGCACGCCGTGAACTTCTCGATTCTGAGGCCGGTCTGTTCCCGCACGCCATCCAGGTCGAAGGTGATGCCCTTGCTGGCATGCGCGGAAATCAGCGAGTGGTTGGTGGGATCTCCGTTGAAATTCGCGAGGAGGTTGGTGGAAGGGTCGACGTCCAGGTTCAGCCCGTTGCGCCAAGGCAGGTTGATGCTCGCGCTGTTCTGCGCATTGAAGTCGTAGGTGTGCCCCGCGCCGTCGATCACACAGGGCACATCGTTCGTGTTCGGGACAAAAGTCCCGTCGACATACAGATTGGCGGGGAAGGTGGTGTACGTGCCCATTGCGGCGGACAGGTCGCCAAGTCCGCCAAAACCGGGCAACGTGCCGTCGCCCCCGCCCAACGCATCCGCCAAATCGAAGGTGCCGGTCGCATAACGGGGCGCGGTCAGCGGCGTGTAGGTCCCGCTGGCCAGCCCCGCGATCGAGTTGCTGGGCAGCGCGTCCGTCCAGATCGCCACGTCGTCGATGCGCCCCTGCCACCATTCGGCGAACTTGTCGCCTCCCATGTAGAAGGGACGGCCGACGATTGCGGTGGTTACCGTTACGTTTGTGACGAGGACGGCGACACCGTTCCGATAGTAGGTGAAGGATTTGTCGCTAGCCCGTTTCACGACGGCATGGTGGACCCACTGGCCTTGCGGGATGTCCGCGTAATCCAAGAGCAACTGCGGCGACGTCGTGAACTCAAACTTGGAGGTCGTGAACTTGATCCACTGTCCGCCCGCCATCGCGTTCGCGTCATAGCGGTTGCCCAAGATCACGTTGTTGTTGACGCCTTGCTGACTGTAGGCCCAGAAGCTCCAGGTGAAGTTGGTCCCGTCGCCGATGGTCGGGAGGACTCCCGCATCGACATAATTCGTGGCGGTGCTGCCGGTCCCGAAATTGAGCACCTGGCCCCGCTGGGCGTCGCTCATCCACGTGACGCCGCTGCCGATCAGAACGCCGTGGGTCCCGCCAGGAACCCGGTTCGTGGCGATGCTGCCCGCGGTCGCGTCCAGCGGCCAGTAACCGATCAACGCACCCTCCACCCGGGGCGAAAAAACCAGAAAAAGCCCGGCTAGGCCGGATAAAACGACTCCTGTTCGTTGCATGGCTGGCACTCCTCTCTCGGTCACGACGCCCTTTCCTCTACAGGCTGAACGGTTGTTGGCACCAGTATCCCGAAACGGCCGCACGCTTGACAAGCTTAAACCCGGAGCGCCATCGGCGTGGCGCGGTTCAATTGCGGCGGGGCAGCGGCTCACGCGCGTCGGCGGGACGCAACGCCCCGGTATCGACGTCATAGGTGACGGCCTCCGCGTTACTCTGTCCGCCGGGGCCAGTCACCCATATCTCCATGCGACCGGTTGCGGCGTCGTCCTCGGCGCGGACCCGGCAGAGCCGCTCCCAGCCCGCCGCGCGTGTTTCGCGGCGGAAGACCGCCACGGCGTCCACCGCGTTCACCGCGTCGGACTCCGGACCGATGCGGAACTCCGGCTGACCTTCCGCGCGGCGCATGACCACGCCGTTTCCGGCCGGCAGCACGATGAGCTCAAAGCCGACCTTGCCGTCGGGATCGCGCATGCGGCAGACCGCGTCGGGGCCATACGTGGCGTTCTCGCGTCTCGTTCCATGGTCCGCCATCAGCACGTTTTTCACGACCCGCCCTTTCCCGTCCAGCAGGAAATGGCCGGCCTGCGTGCCGGTCCAGCCGGGCCAGCCCAGCATGATGTGGAAGTGCGGCGGGTGGTCGACGTGGCCATTCGGGAAGTTGCTTTCGAAGCCGTAGAGCCGGATGTCGCCCTTGAAGCCGGGATCGTCGCCGGCAGCAAAGCCCATGGCCCGGCACATCTCCCGCGCGGCAAACAGGTAATTCAGCTGCGCCTGGATCTCTGCGGCCGGCCAGGGGCCGCCGCGGTAGGATCCCGCGCGGCGCACCTCCCAGTTGTGGAAGAGGTGCATGTGGACCGCGCCTTCGACGAGTGAGGTCCCGACGCTGGTCGGGGCCCGCCCGCGGCCCAGCGTGAAGCGCACGCCGTCGGGCGTGTTGGTGACCGCACCCGCCGCGCCGAGCACCCGGCTGATCCGGACGCCCGGCCAGATCACCCGCACGCTCGGCGGAAGCGGATCCTTGGTTTCGCTCTCCAGCGTGAAGTAGAATTCGCGGGCATTCGCGCCCGTCCACGCCTCGCCGTTCAGCGCTTTCCAGGAACCCCCCTCGCGCTCGACCACGACGCGCGGCTGATCCCGGTCCTTGCCGAGTTCGGCCCGCACGACTTTCGCCCCGCACCGGACTGCCGCGTTGCCTGACGCAACCGCGCACCAGCACGGCTCCGCCGTGCCGAGCCCCAGCCCCGCGGCCAACGACAGCGCGGCGAGTGTTCTCCGACCTCTTCTCGTCATACCGTCCCCCCTTATCGGATCTCGGCGCGTTCTTCGGGCACACCGTTTTTGGTTACTATACGCCTCGCCCCGCGCTTATTGAAGCCGAATCTGAGCGATGCCGGACTTTCAACTCCGTTGCCGCTTGTCAAATCCATGGACAAAGAATTTAAATTTTGCAACACTCTTATGGTATGAATCGTAAATTGTGTTAACGGTTCAGCGTTAGGTTGGTAATAAAATGTTTCTCGTTTTTCTGACAGCGTGTTACAGGAGGTCTAGGATGAGCCAAAGGTTTGGACGTGGATCGAGTCTGGCCATAATGTGCCGTTTTGCGGTGGCGAGCATTGCGATGGCGATTGCCGTAAATCGCGAAGCACAGGCGGCGACGGGCCTCTTAAACAACGTGCCGGAGGCGGCAGGTTACACGCTGGCCTACGAGTTTCCCATTCCCCTTTCCTCGGGCGGCTGGTTTGCGAACCCCGTACCCTATTCGGTCACCAACACGGCCTCCATTAAGGACGGCTCGTTCGACCGCGTGGCCTACTATATGGAACTGGTCAAATCGACGGGCCAGACGCAATGGGTCTACGTCTCGATGACCGCGTTCACCACCAACGCCGTCCGGCTCGGCGTGCCCCGGAACTATGTGATCCGCAACGGACTCTATGACACGGCGGCACCCTCGAACGCGACGATCCGCTCCAACGTGAGCGGCATCACCAACACGGACGGCTGCAACACCGTCAACCTCGAGTTCTGGCCCAGCAACTACGGGGGACAAAACGACTACGGCGTGCCCGGGGCGAACGCCGGCAACTACGACTTCGGCGACGGCGGGGCGAGCGCGACAGCCGGCCACGCCTCTATGCAGATCCACAACTACGGCGCGAAGCAGACGCTCTTCGCGTACAACCAGTGGGGCAACGCGGGGACCAGCAACCTGGGCATCGGCAATCAGTCCACGGGCGAGCCCGATTGGACCTTCAATACGTCCAACATCGGCACCTATTCGGTCCGCACGCTCCAGATTCTGGTCCGCACGCTCAGTGTCAACAATCTGCCGGCCACGAACGTGACCGCCTCTTCGGGGTGGATCAACGGACAGTTGGCCGTCGGAAACTCCTGCGACGTGTACGCCTACTGGGGCAGTACCGACCAAGGCACCAACTCGGGTCTTTGGGCAAACAGCGCCCTCATGGGGACGTACTCGAACGGCACGTTCAACCTGACACGCCAAGTCACCGGACTCGCCGGCGGCACCACCACCTGGTACACCTTCCTCGCCTCCAACGACGTGGCCATGGTTTGGGCCAAACCTTCGCTCAACTTCGTCTCGGCAACGGCCCCGGCGATCAACAATGCCGACGGCGCCTCCGTGTCGACGGGGCAGGCCATTCTGCAGGGCGACCTGACGGCCGGCGGCACCGCCGACATCTACGTCTATTGGGGGCCGACCGACGGCGGCCAGTCGGCGAACTACGCGCACACGGTCAAACTGACAGACGTCCCGCAGGGGGCTTTCTCGACGACCATTTCCGCCCTGAGCGGTTTTCCTTACTATTATATCTGCCTCGCGTCGAACGAAGCCGGCGTGGCGTGGGCCCCGACCTCGGCGAGCTTCTCTTTACCGGCAGCGCTCGGCCAGGTCTCCTATTCCCTCGGCTTGCGTGGTTCGGTGTTCCAACCCGTGACGTTCGCGCAAGCGGCCGTCGATCTGAGAAACGCGGCCTATTCCGTCTCGCCAACACGCGTTTTCACCGGCACGCAGTCCGGCTCTGTTCTTTCGATGGCGGAGGTGCCCGGCAGGAACATCGTCTTGTCCGGCCCGACCTACACGTGGAACGAATTCGGCGGAAGTCCCGGCGATGCCTTCGTGGCGGCGCTTTCCGGACGTTTCTACCCGCCCGTCACCGGCACCTACACCTTCCGCTGGAGCATTGACGACCGGGGCTGGATGTTCATGGACACGGGCGACGACGGCGTGTTCGACAGCGCGGACGCGGTCGGCAACTATGCGTGGGACGGCGTCGGAAGCCGCACGCTGACGGCCGGGCAAGGCTACAACGTCATGTTCTTCAGCCAGGAGTCCGGCGGCGGCGACAGCCTCGCCTTCTGGTACACGCCGCCCGGGGGCAGCGAAACGTATATCAACCCTTCGGCGCAACCCGGGCAGTGGCGCTACGCGAGCAGCGCCTCCCCTGCGGTGAGCATCGCCAACACCCCCATGAGCGCCGGCAGCCTGACCGCCAACGCCGCCACGCTCACCGGTGACTTGTACGGCAAAAACTGGAGCTTTGACGTCTATGCCTTCTGGGGCACGGCGGATGGCGGGAAGGTGGCGGCCAACTGGCAGACGAACGCCTGCATCGGCCGGTTCCAAGACTGGGACGGCCCGGTCAGTTTGGCCATCAACGGATTAATGACGAACGAGCTTTATTATTATACTTTCTTCATTTCAAACGGTCTGACGACCGCATGGGCCGCGAGCGCGGAAACGTTCGCGACCGACCAGGTGACGATCGAGGCCGCCGATGCGGCGGCATCGGAAACCGGACCTGACACGGGATGTTTCCGGGTCACCCGCCCCGACACGTCCACCAACGCGGCGCTGACCGTGTTCTACACGCTCGGCGGCACGGCGGCGAACGGTTCGGATTACACGGCACTGACCGGAAGCGTGACGATTCCGGCCGGAGCGCTCAGCGCGGAATTCTTTGTTTCCCCGCTCGACGATACGGTCTGGCAGGAGGGGGCGGAGACGGTGGTCGCCACGCTGGCTGCCGGCAACTATCTGGTCGGAGCGGCAAGTTCCGCCGTTGTCACGATCCAGGACGGCGACGCTGCGCCGAGCGCGTGGTCCCTGCGCATGCCGATTCAGTTCGCGGGATACAACAAGGCGGAAACGCTCACCAATTTCCCGGCGCTCGTGACATTGGACTCGGGCCTGAGCGGTTTCAGCTATGACCAGTTCCTCTCGGGCGCGAACGGCGACCTGCGCTTCACGGACGAGTCGATGACCCGCGAATTGCCCTATGAGATCGAAAGCTGGAACGCCGGCGGTCCGTCGCGCGTCTGGGTGCAGGTCCCGGCCTTCACCAATAACGTCACCATCTGGATGCTATGGCGCAGGGCGGGCGTGACGGCGCCGGCCTACGCCCTCAATGGCGCGACCTGGTCGGAGCGATATGTGAACGTTGCGCATCTGTCGGAGAGCAACGGAACGGTCGGCAATTCGGCGATGCCCGGAAACGTCACGACCGTGAGCGGCGTCCCTGTCCAGGCGGTGCCCGGAATGATCGGCACCGGCGTCCTGTTCGACGGGCTGGACGACCTGATCAGTTTCGGGACGGCCTGCAGGCCTTTCGACAATTTCACCTTCTCGGCCTGGGTCAAGACCGAAATTGGCCATGAGCGCGACGCCCAGTCAACCTCGGGAACCAGCGGCACAGCGGGGCAACGGTACGCGTTTGACGTGGAAGCGGGGGGAAGCACCTCCACCAGCGCGGGTCTGTCCGTCGGCACCAACGGGCTCTCCGTCTACGAGCACGCGAGCAGCTACATGCCGGCTTTGGCCGTGTATTCGAACGGGGTCGGAAGCGGATGGAACCACGTCACGGTCACCTATGTGAACCGGCAGCCGCGGATCTACCGCAACGGCGCGCTTGTCTGCACGGGTTTGACCTCTCCGCGGACGCCGGTCTTCGCGCCTTACCGGTTCGGCGGACAGATCAATGGCTACGGCTACTTCAACGGAGTCATGGACGAGGTCCGGATTTCCTCCGTGCCCCGCTCCGCCAACTGGATCTGGGCCGAGTACATGAACGCCGCGTCCAACGACGTCTTCGCGACCGTCGGACCGGTCGTGTCGGCCGGATATCCCGAGATCGCCAATCAGCCGGCCTCCGGCGTTTCCGCGAATGCCGCGACGCTGAACGGCCAGCTGAGCGCGACCGGCATGGCCGCAACGGCCGTGGCGGTGTATTGGGGCCCCCAAGACGGCGGCACCGACGCCAGCGCGTGGGCGAACACGAACTGGTTCGCAGCTCCCGCAGCGCCCGGCGCGATGTCCAAGAGCCTGACCGGCCTCGCGTCCGGCACGGCCTACTTCTACCGCTACGCGGCAACGAACGCCTATGCGACGGCGTGGGCGCCAACGACGGAGACGCTGCTGACCGCCGCCGTCACACTCCAGGCCACCGACGCGGCGGCGGCCGAGGAGCCGGCGGACACGGGCACCTTCACCGTGTCGCGCGGTGCCGTTTACGCGGCGCCTCTGACCGTTTATTACACGTTTAGCGGGACGGCGGCCAACGGCGTGGACCTCAGCTATCTGGGCGGCTCCGTCACGATTCCCGCCGGCTCCGCAACGGCGACGATTGTGGTCTCGCCGCTCTTCAACCGCAACTACCTCTCCCAGGACACCGATACGGTCACCTTGACGCTGGCCTCGGGCGGGTATATGGCCGGCGGTCCGGATTCGGGCACCGTGACCATTACCAACTGGCAGCCCTCGTCGTCCGTCGGGGTTGACGTTCCCCGCAATTTCCTCGGCGTTTCGAACGAGCCGGTGACCGGCCCCGAGACGCTCTTGAAGACGAGCGCCGGCCAGATGATCCTGAGCAGCAGCGCCGGCAACACCTTCACGGGCGACATCACGGTCGACACCGACGGCGGCATCCTGCGTATCGGCGGCATTCTCGGCGCCATCGGCGGCACGGGGGTCACGCTCTCCGGCATGACCGCCGAGAACACCATCACCCTCAAGCGCGGCGGGCAACTCTATATCGACGACAACGCCACGTACAATTCGTTGGGTTCTGTCCCGAACCGCTTCGGCACCGCGGACAACCGTCCCGCCGTCAAGCTCGAAGGCGGCACGCTGACGCTCAACGGCGCCAACTACAACACGACCGTGCCGCAGACCTTCGGGCCGTTGAACGTCGGGCCCGGTTACAACACCGTCACCTCCGCCCGCAACAGCGGCACTCCGGAGCTGGTTTTCAACAGCCTGAACCCCGCCCCCGGCGCGCACGTGAACTTCACGGGATCCTCGCTGGGGTCAGCCGCGAACGCTTCGCGCATCCGTTTTGAAAACGCACCTGCCGTGGCGGGCGGCGGCGGCGCGGCGGGCACCAAGACGATGAGCATCATCCCCGGCGCGCGTTCGGGCACCGACTGGGTTTCGTATGACAACACGACCGGCGTCCGCCCGCTGGCAGCGTCGGAATATAACACGGTTGCAGGCAACGACCTCAACGCCGCGGGCGCGGGCGAGAACGTGCGCATGACCGCCGCGCTGACCGCCTTCCCGCCGCTCAGCGCGGACAAGACCGTCAACTCGCTGAACATCAACGTGGCCGCGCAGGCCTATTGGGCACCGACGAACAAGCTGACGCTGACCAGCGGCCAGTTGATCAGCGGCGTCCAAAACAACCAGATGGTCATCAACTACCCCAGCACGCTGACGGCGGGCACGGGCTCTTCCGACGCCTCGCTCGATATTTCGGTCTTCCAGAATTACACGTATATCCGCTCCCTCATCACCGACAACGGCAGCGGCAAGGTCACGCTGACGAAAAACGGCGGCGCCGATCTGACGCTGGACGGCAACGTGGACAACACCTATTCGGGCGGCACCTACGTGAACGAGGGCCGCATCAACACGGGCGGCGCGGCGGGTCGCCGCTACCTTGGCATGGGGCCCGTGCGCGTCGACGCCGGCCTCTTGGGGCTGGGCCAGGCCGGCGCAACGGCGAACGCCTCCGGCGTCGACTACACGGCCGTCAACGGCGCGCAGATCAGCGTGGCCACCGTGCCGTATACCGCCGACGACACGTTCGACATCGGTCCGGGAAGTATCATCTACGGCTCTTGGGCGGCAGGAATGGGTTTGAACGCGTTGGACCGCGGCATGGGCGTTCCCGCGACCGTGCCCAACATCACGCTGGCGCCGGACGCGATCGTGGCGCATAGCTCCCAGCTGACGGCCCCCCTCAGCCTGGAGACGAACACGATCAGAAATCTGGGCACGAACGCGGACCTCTACTACGGCCTGGTTTCGGACCAGAACAGTCCCGCCGGCGCCATCACGGTCGGCACCAACACCCCGTTCAAGGGGCTTTGCACCGACCGTTGGGACCGGCGCTGGAGCGCGGGCACGATCAACGTCGCGCCGGGGTCCGGTGAAATCTGGCTCCAGGGCATGGTGAAGCCCGGCTCATCTCCCAGTTATCTGTACTTGGGCAACTGGCTGACCGACGGCGGTCCTGTGATTGCCCCGTCGGATGTCGGACCGCTGACCGCGAACGTGATCGGCAACGTGATCCTCGACGACACCTTCGCGACCTACGGCGACACCTCGGCGGGCAAGCCCGTGACCTTCGCGGTCAAGGCGGGCGCCTACCTGGTCATGAACAAGAACAACGCCATGGGCAGCGGCACCGGCATCGCCGACGCGCAGATTGAAGACGGCGGCTCGCTGACGTTCTGGACGACGGCACCCGCCGGCGTCAACGGTCATGTGACGGTCAAGGCGGGCGGGCGGTTCCAGGCCAGCAACAACGGCGGCCTGACCGGCTCCGGCGCGGTGACCTTCGAGCGTGACTCTGTTCTCGAAATCTCGACGCCGATGGGCTTTACCGGGCCGCAGGCGGCCGCCATCGCCGACGCGCTTCCGCCGGGACAGCTCGTGCGCCTCAACGCGGACAACTACGGTTCACCCGTCGACATGCTCGACGCCTATTTGGGCGACAGATCGCCGATCTACGAGGTTTTCGGCGGCGACCGGCGCCATGCGAACCCGCTCGTGGCGGGCACGACCGTCATGACGCTGAACCGCGACGCGGCCACGGGCGCGGGCGGCATGCTGGTCAACGACTACGCGAGCCGCTCGTTTGCATCGGCCGCCAACGGCGTCCTGGCCATCGGCCCGAACGGCGGCACGATCGCCGCCACCTCCAACACCACGCTGTACGTGACACAGCGCATATCGCTCGGCGGGAACGCGCTCACCATCGGCGCCACCAACGTGCTCGACCGCGTTCTGTTGCCGAAGCTGGGCACCGTGCAGTTCAACTCCGCCTTCGGTCTCAACACCGCTCTGCCCGGCAGCCGCATCACTGTCATCCCCGGCGCCACGCTGAACAACGCGTCCCACACCCTTCCCGACGACGCGGACGTCACGGTCGACGGCACGCTCCTCGTGGGCGGCACGGAAATCATCGGCTCGCTGGCCGGTTCCGGCCTGGTCAATCTCCAAAGCACAGCCTTGACCGTGGGGTGCAACAACACGAACACCGTGTTCTCCGGCCTGCTGACGAATTCTCTGGTCACGGCGCTGCTGACCAAGACCGGCGCGGGCCGTCTGGACGTCACCGCTTCCGGGCATCCCTACACGGGCATGTTCGCGGTCAACAACGGCATCCTGGCGCTCAGCGGCGACGGTGCGATGGCGACCCCGGCGGGTACGGCCGCCTTCACCCTCAGCGGCAGCGGCACGCTGCTGCTCGATAATTCGTCCGTCAACAACCCTGACCGCCTAGCGGGCATTTCATCGGGCATCACCTTCCAAGGCGGCACATTCCGGTTCGTCGGCAAGGACGGCGAAGCCGCCGGAGAAGTGCTCGGCGCGGCGGTGTTCAACAGCGGCGCGGCGACGATCGACGTCGTCAACGGCACGGGCGCGGGCTCGTCCGCCGAGGTCGTCTTCGACGCGGCGGTGCCCGTCAACGGCACGGTGAACTTCACGGCTTCGAACGGCACGCTCGGATCGTCCGGCGACAACCCGCGCGTCTTCTTCAACGGGCTGGGCACCGGAATGCTCGGCTTCGCCACGGTCGGCGGCGCGCCGGCCTACTACGATCTGGACACGGGCGTCCGCGCCTTCTCTCTGACCGAAGGGACGGAGTTCAACGGGACGCTCGACCAGACCGGGCTTGACACCAAATACACGGCGGCGAATCTCCATCAGCCCCTGAATGCCGCCCGTTCGGTGAACTCGCTCTGGATCGACAATCCGGGCGCCGGAAACGTCGTCAACCTCGGCAGTTCCGGTGCCAACAGCCTGACGCTGACGTCCGGCCGTCTCTCGCTGACGGGCGCGGACGATTTCGCGCTCACGCGCAGCGGCACCAGCGCAGGCACGCTCACGCGCGATGCCAACGGCACGCTGTTCTTGGGCGCCGAAGCCGGCCGGACACTCACCGTGGGCGTTCCGATCGCCAACGGCGCGGGGCTGGTCGAGAAAGACGGCGCAGGCACGCTGGTGCTGGGCGCCGCGAACACGTTCTCGGGAGCCCTGACGATCAACGCGGGAACGGTCCGCTACGCGGCGGGCAACGGCGGCGACCTGGCCGCTAACGCGGTGAACATTCTGAATGCCGGCCAACTGGACTATGCCGGGGACACGGACTCCTTGGGCGCGCTCGCCATCTACGCAGGCGGGGTGACCAACTCCGCCGCCAGCGGCATCCTCACGGCCGGCTCGCTGACGATGGGCGGCGGGCCGCGCGGCTCGTCGACCTACGTCGACACGGGCACGGGAACGGGGGCGTTCAAGCTCGGCGGCAACGTGACCTTCAACGCGCTCAACGATCCCGACACCGCGACGATTGCCGGCATTCTGAACCTCAACGGCGGCACGCGGACCTTCACGGTCAACAACAGCGCCGCCCCGGGGGCCGCCGTGGATATGGCCATTACGGCAACGATCGGAGGCGGCATCGGGAACGGAATCCTCAAGAGTGGTGCGGGCGTCCTGAAGCTGAGCGGCACCAACACCTTTGACGGCAGCCTCTTGATCTATGACGGCGGCGGCACGATCCTCCTCGGCAACACGCTGGCGCTGGGCGCACCGACGGCCGGCCGGACCCTCTTCATCGGCAACGGGGGCACGCTGGCCCTGGACGGCAACACCGCGTTTCCCGCCAACTATACGAATCTGTTCCTCAACGGCGCGGGCGATTCGCTGGTCGGCCCCGTCCGCGGCGCGCTGGCCAACTGGTCGGGCAGCAGCACCGTTTCCTGCCCGGTGACGCTGCTGACGAACCCGGTCTACATCGCGTCGATTCAGACGGGCGACATGCTGACCCTCGCCGGCGCCATCAACGGCACTCAGGACCTGTATGTCAACGGCGACGGCGACACGGAGCTCGGCGGCGCGATCACGACCGGCGCGAAAGCGCTCGTCAAGAACGGCACCGGCACCCTGACGCTCAGCGGCAAAGGCACCAACACCTTCTCGGGCACGACGACGGTGAATGCCGGCACACTCGTTCTGGCGAAAACCAACGGCGTCACCGGCGTCAACGCCATCGCCAACGGCGCACTCGTCATTAACAACGGCGGCGTGTTGCGGTACGCCGCCGCCAGCACGAACCCCGACCTGATCGGCACCGGCGCGGTGACGCTCAACGGCGGCGCGCAGCTGGACTTCAACGGCGCGAGCGACGCCATCGGCGCGGTCACCGTCGCGGCGTCCGGCGCAATTACCGACACCACCAACCTCCTGAATACGGCCGGCGGCGGCAACCTGACCGTCGCCGCGCTGACCGTCAACCCGGCCCCCGGCCTGCTGACGCGCATGGATAGTGGCACGGGGACGTTGTCGCTCGGCGGCAACGTCACCTTCAACGCCGCCGCGACGGGCTGGGCTCTGCTCAGCGGGAAATTGGCGCTGGGCGGCGCGACGCGCACCTTGACGGTCAACACCGGTGTCCACACGAACCACGACATGGCCATCGACGCCGTGATCAGCGGCAGCGCGGGCACGGGCATCACCAAGGCCGGCGGCGGCATCCTGCGGCTCGACGGCGCCAACACGTTCGACGGTGCCCTGTCGTTGGCGGGTTCTGTGGGCTCCGTGATTTTGGGTCACCCTCAGGCGCTGGGCACGCCGAGCGCGACGCGCACCGCAACGGTCGGTTCCGGCAGCACGCTGGCCTTGGATGGAGCCGGCATTTATGACCCCAACAACCGGATCGCCTTGAACCTGAACGGCACGGGCAACTCGCGGCATGGCACGGTGAGCGGCGCGCTGGTGAACCTCTCCGGCAGCAATACGGTTCCGTGCGCCGTCACGCTGGCCGGCAACACGCAGATCGCCTCGCTGCAGGCGGGCGGCAAGCTGACCCTGACCGGCGCGTTCTCCGGCGCTTACACGCTGACCGTGGCCGGCCCGGGAGAAACGGGGCTCGCAGGGTCGAGCGGCGCGATTCCTTCTGCCACGGGCATCACGGTGCTCAGCAACGGCGTGCTCAGGCTGGAGAACTCCGCGCTCACCAACAACGCCAACCGCCTCGGCACCATGCCCCTCTCGCTGGCGGGCGGCGCGTTGCACTTCAGCCACGACGCCGGCGCGGCCAACTACAGCGAGTCTGCGGGTGCGCTCACCATCGTTGCGGGCAGCAACACCGTATGCGCGTCGAAAGCCGCAACCGGCCAGACCTCGGCGCTGACGTTCACGTCGATCACCTGCGCGGGCGGCACGGTGAACTTCGTCGGCGAAGGGCTCGGCGAGAGCGACCAGAACCGCATCTTCATCACCGGTTTGGGTGACGGCATGATCGGGCCCTGGGCCTTCATCAACGGCACCAACCTTGCGATGTACAGCTCCGCGTTGGGCGTCTACAAGGGCTCCGGCGCCGAAATCGGCGTGGCGGCGTTGGGCGGCACCGCAAACTCGGTCATTCCGAACAACGAGAGCGCCTCGGCGGTGATCAACATGGCGGGCCTGCAAGATTGGATTACCTTGGAATCCGTCTGGACCAACCGCATCCTCGAAGTGCGGCAGGAGTGGGCCGACACGTCGACGGTCGTGCGCGTTGTCGAAGGCGTGACCAACCGGACACTGCAGACCTCGCGCCTCATGATCGGCGCGGGCAAGGCCTCGCTGTCGATCGGCGAAAACGACAACGAGGGCGCGGTCATGGCGCTGTCCCCGGGCGGCACGCTGACGTTGGAGAATCAGAATCCGTCCGCGGTACTGGCCGTCAAGTCGGGGATCGCCAACAACGGCGGCACGGCTTCGGGCCTGTCTAAGTTCGGTTTGGGACCGGTGGTCCTCACGGGCTCCAACTCATACTCCGGCGCAACCCTGATCAGCGAGGGCATGCTCGAGTTCGGGGGGGACCTTTCGCAGCGCCTGCCCGGAGCGATCAGCGGCGCGGGCACGCTCGCCAAGAGCGGCACCAACCAATTGCACCTCTTGGGCGCGAACGCGGGCTTCACGGGCCCCTTGTACATCAACGACGGCATCGTGCGGCCCGACCAGAACAATGCGTTCGGCACCGTCGCCAGCGGCGTTTACATCGCCAGCGGCGCGACGCTCGACTTGGGATGCGACGCGGCGGTCGGCGGAACGAAGGGCGAAAGCCAGCTCTACTTGTACCGCGAGGAATTCACGGTCGGCGGCGCGGGCGTCAACAACGCGGGCGCGATCGTCAACAACGGCAACCTGGGCCAGCTGAACGCCATCAACCGCATCTACCTGTCCGCAGACACGACCTTCGGCGGCAAGAGCCGTTGGGATGTCCGCCATGACTCGCCGTACATCGTGATGAACGACCACACGATCACAAAGACCGGCGGCAATGAGATCGCGATCATTGCGCCGGTCTATCCGGGCGCGGGCCACATGGTCATCAACCAAGGGCTGATCCGCATGGAAAGCGGGGCCCTGATGAACGGCAGCGCCAGCAACACGGTGACCGTCAACCGGGGCGCCAGCCTCGAGCTCTACAATCTGGCGCCCTTCGCCCCGACCTGGTCGCTCATTTTGAATGACGGCGCGTTCTTCCGAGGCGGGACCTATAACAACTCGTCGACCAACATCAGCGTCTGGGCAGGGCCGGTCACGCTGAACGGCACGGCCTTCATGTACGGGTACAGCAGTTCCGGCATGGTCAACTGGACGATTGCCGGTGACGTCTCCGGAACCGGCCGGCTGGTCAGGACCGGCACCACTTCGTCGACGCTGTGGCTGACCGGCACCAACAACACGTATTCCGGCGGCACCATCGTCAGCAACGGTATCCTGTATGCCAAGTATCCGGGATCGCTGCCCGGCTACAACGACGGGCGGCTCACGGTTGCCGCGAACGGCACGCTCGCCATCCACGCGAGCGAAGGCAACTTTGGCTTTACCGCCGCGCAAGTCGGCGACCTGCACGCCCTGTCCAGCTTCACAGCGGCCAACGCCTACCTGAGCATCGACACCGGCCTGGCCTCCATGGACCTGCCATACAACTTCACCAATCAGATGGGGCTGATCAAGCAGGGCACGAACACGCTGAAGGTTGCCGGCCTCAACACGTATCCCGGAAACAACTACGTCAACGGCGGCGAATTCGTGTTCAAGGGCGATTTCAACCACCGCATCGGACAAATGACGGTCGGTAACGCGACGCTCTATCTGACAAACGATGCGCCGACGTATGTGAACATCCACAGCAATTCCGCCTACATCGGAAACAACTCCAGCGAGTTCGGGCGCATGGTCATGGCCGGCAACTCAACCTGGTCCGGCTTCCTTTATCCCGTCAATGTGGGCCAGGCGACACTCGTCATCGGAAATAGCGGGCGCGGCATCCTGACGATCCAAGACAACGCCTCGGTCACTCAGAGACTTGTCGTCGGCAACAACGGCGGCAGCGCGGGCGCGGTCTACCAGAACGGCGGCACCCTGCACAACTGGGGCGGCCAGGCAAGCGACCCGCGCATCGGCCAAAACGGGTATGGCTACTATGAGCTGAACAGCGGCACGATGACCAATAACGGCTACACCCAAGTCGGCGTCGGCCCTGCCGGCGTCGGCATCCTGAGGCAGACCGGCGGCTCGTTCCAGATGGGCAACGTCTATAACGGGCAGCTGGGCATCTGCCGCGGCGGCACCGGCGTGGTGTACACCGCGGGCGGCACGTTCGCGTGCTCGACGACGCTGGATGTGGGCGAAAGCTCCGAAAACAGCGAGATGCGGGGATTTGCCGACTTCACTGTGGCGGGTGCCGCCGACGCGTATGTGTCGGGGAACATCTATATGGCCAACCGCTCGAACATGTTTGCGACGGTCAACCTCAACGGCGGCGTGCTGACGGCCAACCAGATCACGCGCGCCGTACGCACAAACTCGACCGCCTACGTGAACTTCGATGGCGGCACGTTCCGGTCCCGCGTGGCGGGCAATGTCTTCAACACCGGCGCGTATGCGCCTGATGCCGTGAACATCTATGCGGGCGGCGCGACGTTTGACACGACGAACTTTGCCTGTACGATCGCCTCGGCGTTGCGTGCGCCGGCCGGCAACGGCGTGGCCAGCATTTCGATCGCCCCGCGCGGCGGTTATATCGGGCCGCCCATGGTCACGATCTCAGGCGGCGGCGGAAGCGGCGCGACGGCGATCGCGGAGTTCGACGCCGCGAGCGGTTTCGTGAACGGCATCACCGTCACGTGCCCCGGGTTCGGCTACACCTCGGCCCCCGCCGTGAGCCTCTCCTATGGCGGCACAAACATCCACAATGCCGCGACCGCCACGATCTCGGCAAACGCCAGCGGCGGACTGACCAAGCTCGGGACCGGGACGCTCACGCTCTCGGCCGCGAACACCTACACGGGGGCCACGACCATCGCGGCGGGCACGCTCAAGCTCGGCACGGCGGCGGCGCTGATGCCCAACACGCCGATCATTCTGGCCGGCGGCACGCTCGATCTGAACGGGTTTACCGTGACCAATGTGTTCAGCGGAACAGGGCAGATCATCAACGGAACGGTTGAGACCCTCTTCTCGCCGGCGGGCCCGGGTGTCATCGGCACCAACACGCTGTCCCTTGCAAACACCACCGTCAAAGGCACCTATGTGGCGGACGTGACCGCTGCCGGCGCGTGCGACCGGCTGGACGTCCAGGGCGACATCGACCTGTCGAACCTGGACCTTCAGCTTGTTGATCCGGATGCGCTCGACCCGCACAAAGTCTATACGATCCTGTCTTGCACGGGCGTGCGGACCGGAAAATTCAAATCCGCCAACCTCCCCGACAGCCACTGGCACCTCGCCTACCGCGCCGATGGCCGCGTGGATCTGGTCTACGTGACGGGCACCGTGTTGTGGTTGCGCTGATGGCGGGCGCTCGCCGCCGGACGTCGTGCGGCTGAACGCTTGACTCGCTCTCAACGCCGGGGCCGGTTCGCACTGAACCGGCCCCGGCTTTTTTTCCAAAGCACAGCCGCCCCGGAAAACGCTGGACGTTTGGGCGACAGGCGGTATACGCTGTCTGTACTGGCTTTGCGTATCGTCTACGGGGAGGAAATGCGTCGTGAAAAAAGAGTTCGGGGTCGCGTTGGTTCTGATCGGTGTCCTGTCTGGATTCGCGCAGGAAGGCAGCCTTCCGGATGTCGCGCCGAAGGCGGGATGGGACACGCTTCCGCCGGTGAAGACGACCGCGCGCGACTGGCCATGGTGGCGCGGGCCCCATCTCGACAACATTGCGCCGACCGGGCAGAAGCCTCCCGCGGCATGGAGCGACGAAACGAACGTCGTGTGGCGCGCGAAACTTCCGGGCGTCGGCCACTCGTCGCCCAGCATCGTCGGCGACAGGATCTACATCACGTCCGGAGAAAAAACCAAGGACCACGCGACGGCGTGGCTCTTCTGCCTAGAGCGGGCGACGGGCAAGACGGTGTGGCAGACCGAACTCTACAAGGGGCCGCCGCCCAGAATGCATCCCGACAACGCGGTGGCCTCCGCCACGCCCGCCTGCGACGGCGAGCGCGTGATCGTGCCGTACCAGAGCAACACGTCGGTCGTGACGGTGGCGGTCGGGATCGACGGCAAGGTGTTGTGGCGTCAGACGATTGCGCCGTACAGTACGATCCAAGGCTATTCGGCGTCGCCGAGTTTTTACAAGTCCGCGGTGATCGTGCCGGTCGAAGGGCCGAAAGGGTGTTATCTGACGGCCCTGCACCGGCAATCCGGCGACGTGGTGTGGCGCAAGTCCATCCGTTCCGCCATCGAAAGCTACGCCCCCGCCGTGGTCAGGCACGTGGCGGGGCGCGACCAGCTGCTGCTGATCGGTGGCACGAGCACGCGCGGGTACGATCCCGAAACCGGGGATCTGCTGTGGGAGTGCGAAGGCCCCGCGCGAACCTGTGTAGCCACGCCGGTCGTCGACCGCGACACGGTCTATGCGACGGGCGGGTATCCCGGCCGGAAGTTCCTGGCGATCCGCGCCGACGGCAAAGGCGACGTGACCCGGAGCCACCTGATCTGGACCGGCGACGCAAAAGCGGGCTATGTGCCCTCGCCGGTTTTGCACGAAGGGCTGCTGTATGCGGTCGCGGACCAAGGGCTGATGCGCTGCTACGACGTGAAGGACGGGCGCGTGCTGTGGGAGCACGATTTCAAAACCCCGTTCTACTCCTCGCCGACGCCGGTCGGGAAGGCCATCTACCTCTTCGACCGCAAGGGCAAGGGCTACATCGTCCCGGCAGGCCGGACGCTTGGAACCATCGCGACCAATGGGCTACCCGCCGGCGTGTTCGCCACGCCGGTGTTTCTGGAGGGGCGCATGTACCTGCGGACGCTGGGCGATTTCTACTGCTTCGGCGAAGCCGCCTTCTCCGGCCACACGGAATAAGCGCGGCCGCGGTTCGATTCGAAAACGGCCCTATCCAAAACCCGGATCCGGCACGCGTCACTCGCCGAGCGGGATGACCGCTCTGACGCGGTAGAACTGCGCGGGCGGCGTGGGCCCGATCGGCGAGGCGGTGTTGAGGTCGCGCGTCATCGTGTCGCCGGCGCCGGGAGCCATCACGCCCAGGGCGCTCTGCGACCAGATGGCGCCGGACCCCAGGCCCGGCGTCTGCCAGAGATCGTAGTATCGCGTCTGCCGCACCGTCCACGTCAGGCTGTTCGTCGGTCCCGAGCGAGCGAGCCCGGTGAAAGCCAGCAGCGAGGCGTCGTCCTGCGGATCGGTGTCCGCGCCGTATTCCGCAAGATCGGAGACGCCGTCTCCGTCCGAATCGTGCCCCGCGCCGCTCAGCGCCGACAGGCCACCGGTTCTCAGGTATTCCCACGGGTCGGGGATGCCGTCTCCGTCGCTGTCCGCCCCCGCGCGCAGGACCGTCGTGCGGACGCCGTCGAGGCGGATCCAGCCGAGGTTCGCACCCCACACATGGCCGCTCAGTTCACCGGTGGCGAGGTCCACCCGCGGAGCGCCCGTGTCTTCGAAAACCAGCCAGCCCGCGTTCGCGCTCCACGCGAGCCCGCGCAGCCGGCCCGCGCCGTCGTGG
>DAOPZC010000058.1:0-30634 GCA_035353175.1 Kiritimatiellia bacterium
CCGAACAGCTCGCTTTCCAGAAGCGTCGCGGAAAGCGCCGCGCAGTGGACCGCCACAAACGGCCCCTTGGCCCGCGTGCTCAAGCGGTGGATGGCCTGCGCCACCAATTCCTTGCCCGTCCCGCTCGGGCCCTGAATCAGCACCGACGCCTGGGTCGGCGCGGTCTGCTGGATGATCTCGAACACCCGCTGCATGGCGTCCGACTCGCCGATTATGTTCTCCATGCCGAACTTCTCGTTGAGCTGACTTTCCAGCGTCTCGACCTTTTTTTCAAGATCGCGCGACTTCAGCGCGCGGGCCACAAGCATGTCGAGATGATCGAGGTTGATCGGCTTGGTCAGGAAATCGTATGCGCCCTGCTTCATCGCCTCCACCGCGATCTCCACCGAACCGTAAGCGGTCAGCAGGATGCACACCGTCTGGGGATGCTGCGCGTTCACGCGGCGCAACAGACCCAACCCGTCCGTTCCGGGCATCCGCAAATCCGAAAGCATCACGTCGACGGCCGGCTCGCTGCCGAGGATATTCAGCGCGGCGTCGGCGCTTTCCGCCGTTTTCACCGCATAATGCCGCTGCAGCGCGCGCTGCAACCCGTCGCGCGTGTTCTTGTCGTCGTCCACGACCAAAATGACAGGTTTGTCTGACATATCACGACCCCGTATTGAGAAGCCTGACCCGCCGCTCGGAACGCGGCAGGCGAATCTTGAAACAGGTTCCCGTCCCCGGCTTGCTCGCCAGCTCAATCTCGCCGCCGTGCTCCTCGATGATGCGCTGCACAATCATCAGCCCCAACCCACTGCCCTTGGGCTTCGTGGTGTGATAGGGGTCAAAGACGCGTCCGATCTCGTCCGGCGCGATTCCCTTGCCCGTATCGACGAACGAGATGTCCACATACACGTCGCCCACGCCGAACACGATCTTCAGCGAACCGCCGTCCGGCATGGCCTCCAGCGCGTTTTTGATGAGATTGAAAAACACCTGCTTGACCTGTGACCGGTCGAGGTGCACCATGGGAACCGCATCCGTAATGTCCACCGAAACCGCGATGCGCCGGTTCTCGAATTCGGTCTTGAGCAACTTCAGCGTTTCCTGCAGCACCTCCGTCGGCTGCTCGGGAGCCAGCACCGGCTTGGTGGGCCGGATCGCCCTCAGGAACTGCGTGATGATCGTGTCCAGCCGCTCGACCTCGGTCCTCGCCACCTGCACCAATTCCTCGAGCGACTCGCGCGGGCCGGCCGGCAAATCATGCAACTCGCGGGCCAGCAGTTGCAGGTGGATGTTCAGCGCGTTGAGCGGATTGCCGATCTCGTGCGCCACGCCCGCAGCCAAAAGCTTGACCGCGTTTGAGCGCTCGCATTCCAAGGCAGAAGCTTCCTGTTTGCGGTCACGCGTCACGTCGCGCAGGATCACCAGCACGCCCTTCTCGACGAGCCCGTCTTCGTCCAGCGGCACGGCATACACGCTGATAAAGCGATGTTCGGGATACGAGACCTCGATCTCGCGCGTCACCATGCGGGCCCACCCGCTCTCCGCCTCCGGCACCTCCAGCAGATGCTCCCAGTCCCATTCGCGCAGGAACCTCAGGATCGACCGGCCCTTGGACCGCGCGAAGTCAAAGCCGGCCAATTTCTCCGCCGCACGGTTGGCATAGAGCAGGCGTCCCTCGTTGTCGATGACGACCACGCCTTCTTGAATCGTCTGAAAGATCGTCTCAAGAAAACCCCGTTCCTGCGCCAATCGCAACATCTGCGCCTGGAGACTTTCGGGATTCAGCTTGTCGATCCGCGCGACCAATCTGTCAAAAAAGCCGGATGCCATAGGTGTCACACCTGTTCACAGTGCCAAATTGACACACATCATAGAAGGTCTACGCCTTCGCGGCAAGCCTAAAAAAGCCACTTCCCCGTTGCACGATCAACTTAGAACCGTTATCTTACTGACCACAAGGAGATCGAAATGAGCTCTCGTCACGCGCCGACCGCACGCCGTCTTTTCCTTGCACTCTTCTTCGCCGTTTCCTCCGCTTTCGCGCAAACGCAAAAGGGACCGGAAGCGGCTCCGCCCGTCCGCATCTGGACGTCGGTGAACGGCAACACCATCGAGGGGGCTTTCGTGAAAGAGGATGCGGGCAAGATCTTCATCAAACGCCCGGATGGTTCGACGATCGCGACCACACGCGCGAAGCTCTCACCCAATGACCTCGCCTGGATCGACACGCGGAACAATCATGCCGAGGCGGCCCGGACCCAATCGTTCACCAAGGCCACGCAGTTGGAAACGACCAAGATGGAGGGCTACAAAAAAATCCGCCGCCTGATCCTCCGGACCTACACGCAGCTCACCAACAATGACCGCGACGACAAGATGCTGGCTTTTCTCGAACGCGACGCGTTCTCGATGTACGGTTGGCAGTTCATCAGCTCCGACTGCTACCTCACCAAAACCGGTAAAAAGGGGAAGATCAAAGAGCTTTTCTTCTCGCCGCAGGCGCCGGTGCCGTTGCGTGAGGCGGTCCAGATGGTGCGCGACAAATTCACGCTCGTGATGCCCGACCCCGTGATCGCCAAAGAGATCCCCCATGACGGCGAGACGTACTGGGAGATCCAAAATCCACCCGAGTATGTCGCCCGCGCGCTGCTGATGGTCGACCCGGAAACAAAGAACATCAAGCGCTTCGATTTCCACTTTCCTCCGCCCGAAAAACAGTAAGCCCCGCCAGCGGGAAGAAGGGCCTCAATAATACGCGCTAAACAGGTGAACCGCACCCGAGGCGGGGCTTGCCTGGGGGCGCAGAAGGCCCCCGTCCGCACCCCAGCCTGTGTCCCATGATCGGCGAAGCGAACCGTCAACGGCCCTTTTCGGGTTATGCGATCGGCCTGTGAATCGGATGCGCCGCGCGCGCCCGTTGCGACATCCGCCATTCTTGACGAACAGGGACGGCCGGACTATACTAAGAAGTAATCGAAGGGAAGAAACATCAAGCGGGCGTCATCCGGATTGACACCGACAGGGAAAGGAGCGCTCCATGAAAAACAAAGTCGGCCTGTGGATAGACCATAGGCGTGCGCTGATAGTCACGGTCACGGATCAAGGCGTGGAAACACACCTGACGATCTCGAGAGCCGAGCGGCAGCTTCGACGCTGCGGCTCATCGCCCCTGAAAGGGAGTTTCGACGATTTCGAAGTCCCGCACGAAGGCACGCGCAAACGGGCCTTCGTGAATCATCTGAACGCCTTCTACGACGCGGTGATCGCGGGTCTGGCCAACGCGGAAGACGTGTTGATCCTGGGCCCCGGCGAGGCGAAGAACGAGCTGCGGAAACGCATGGCCCGGGCCCACCTCGACCGCCGGATCGCCGCGGTGCAGACGCTGGACAAGCTCACCGACCGCCAAGTCGCGGCCCATGTGCAGAAGTATTTCGCGGCCTAGGCGTGACGCTTCCGGCCGGACGCAGCCAAGAAGCAAGGGCGCGCCCACGCGCCCCATGAAAGAGATCAGGCGTTTGAGCGGCCGGACGCGCAGAAGCCGGGCTCGCGGAACCTCCCGCCCTGGGCACACGGAGCCCAGGGCGGGAAGAAAAAACGTCCGCTCCCCATCATCAGGAGAGCGGACGTTTCGTGTTGAGGCGGCAGCCTCACTTCCGCGAGAAGGAGTACGGCGCTTCTTCGGGGCGGATGCCCCTCTTGACGTTCGGCAAAGCCTCCATCGAGAGCTCGATCACGCCGCCGCGCTTCAGCGCGGACGTCGCGAGCGCGTTCTTTTCGTACGGCTTGCCGTCGAGCCGCATTTCGGCGATGTAGCGGTTGGACGCGCTGTTTCCGGGAGCCCGGATGACCAGCTGCCGGCCGTCCTCGAAGGTCACCGTCGCCTGCTTGAAGAGCGGCGCGCCGATCACGAGCTCGCCGCTGCCCGGGCAGACCGGATAGAAGCCGAGCGCCGACCAGACGTACCAGGCCGAAGTCTGGCCGTTGTCCTCGTCGCCGCAGTAGCCGTCCGGCGCGGGCGTGTAGAGACGGTCCATCACCTCGCGCACCCAGTGCTGCGTCTTCCAGGGCTCGCCCGCATAGGCGTAGAGGTAGACCATGTGCTGGATCGGCTGGTTGCCGTGCGCGTACTGCCCGAAGTTCATGATCTGCATCTCGCGGATCTCGTGGATCACCTGGCGGTAGTAGCTCTCGTCGAAGACCGGCGGCAGCGTGAAGACCTCGTCCAGCTTGGCGGTGAAGGCCTGCCGGCCGCCCATCAGGCCGATCAGGCCCTCCACGTCGTGGAAGACCGACCAGGTGTAGTGCAGGCTGCACCCTTCGGTGAAGTCGCCGCCCCATTTGAAGGGGTTGAAATCCTTGTCGAAGGAGCCGTCGCGGCTGCGGCCGCTCATCAGCTTCTGCTCGGGGTGGAAGAGATTGCGGTAGTTCTGGCAGCGCCGCGCGAAGCGGTCGATCTCCTCCTGCGGCCGCTTGAGGTCGACGGCGAGGCGCCACACGCACCAGTCGGCGTAGGCGTACTCCAGCGAGCGAGCGGCGCTCTCGTTGATGCCGGCGTCGCGCGGCACGTAGCCGAGCTCGAGGTACTCCTTGGCCCCCGCGCGGCCCACCGACTGGATCGAGGGGTGCGCGTTCTCCGCGCCGTGCACCACCGCCTCGTAGAGCTTCTGGATCTCGTAGCCGCCGCGCGCGCCGCTGAGCCACGCGTCCGCCACGACCGACGCGGAGTTGTTGCCGACCATGCAGCCGCGGTGGCCGGGGCTGGCCCACTCCGGCAGCCAGCCGCTCTCGCGATAGCAGGCCTCGAGCCCGGCGGTCATCTTGGCGTTCACCGAGGGATAGAGGAAGTTCAGCAGCGGGAAGAGCGAGCGGAAGGTGTCCCAGAAGCCGCTGTCGGTGAAATAGTAGCCGGGCTGCACCTCGCCGGTGTGGGGGCTGTAGTGTATCGGGTTGCCCGCCGCGTCAATCTCGTAGAAGGCGCGCGGGAAGAGCAGCGAGCGGTAGAGGCAGGTGTAGAAGACCCGGAACTGATCGAGCGTACCACCCTCGACCGCGATGCGCCCCAGCGTCTGGTTCCACGCCGCGCGGCCCTTTTCGCAGAGCGCGTCAAAGGCGTCGTCGCCCAGCTCCTTCAGGTTGATCTCGGCCTGCTCGGGGCTGATGAACGAGGAGGCCACGCGGACATGCACGCGCGTCCCGCGCGCCGGAGCGGCGAACTGCACCAGCGCGCCCACGTGGTTGTCCTGCAGCTCGAGCACGCCCTCCTTCAGCTCCTTGTCCCGCCAGACGGAGGCCGAAGCGAAGGGCTGGTCGAACACCAGCACGAAGTAGTTCTTGAAGTTGGCCGGCACGCCGCCGCTGTTGCGCGTGGTCCAGCCGACGATCTTGCGCTGCTCCGGCAGAACCTTGATGAAGGACCCTTTGTCGAAGGCGTCCACCACGAACCAGGCCTGCTCGGTCTTCGGATAGGTCACGCGGAACATCGCCGCGCGCTCGGTCGGCGTCACCTCCACGGTCGTGTCGAAGTCCGCCAGATACACGCTGTAGAGGTGCGGCGCGGCCCGCTCGGCCTTGTGCGAGAACCAGCTCGCGCGGTCGTCCTGCGCGAAGGCGCGCTTGCCCGTGAGGGGCATCACCGCGAACTGCCCGTAGTCGTTGATCCACGGGCTCGGCTGGTGGGTCTGCTTGATGCCGACGAGCTTGTTGGCCGCGTAGGTGTAGGCCCAGCCGTCGCCCATCTTGCCGGTCTGCGGGGTCCAGACATTCATGCCCCAAGGCCGCGCGATCGCGGGGTAGACGTTGCCGGAGGAGAGCTTGAAGCTGCTGTCCGTGCCCATCAGAGGCAACACATATGAAACCGGATCGTCCGCCGGCTCCGCACCACACAGTCCAGCGAGCCCGGTCCATCCCGCCAGCACCAATCGGGAAACGTGTTTGCCCCGCATCTCGCACCTCCTTTAAGGTTGCCGTATCATAACAGGTTCACTCGTCAGGCGCGAGAGTGGTATGATATCCGACGACAAAGGAACAAACCATGCCCGAACTGCCTGAAGTCGAAACCGTTGTCCGTGACCTCCGCGAGCATGGCCTCGTCGGTGGCGTGATCCGGACCGTCGAGGTCCGCTGGCCGCGCATGATCGCCGGCCAGACGCCGGACGCGTTCATCTACGCGCTGAACGGCCGCGCCGTGGCCGCCTTGACGCGCCGCGCCAAGTATATTGTGATCGCCCTCGACACGGGCGCGCGACTGCTCATCCATCTGCGCATGACCGGCAAACTGCGGTTCGCCGCCGAAGGCGAAAAGCCCGGTCCGCACGATCATGTGATCATCACCCTCAAAGACAGCCGGCGGCTTGTGTTCAACGACACTCGGAAATTCGGGCGTTTCCGGTTGATCGGGCCCGGCGCAGACCCGCTGCCAGGGCTCGGCCCCGAGCCTCTGGAGGATGCGTTCACGCTCGACGTCATGCGAGATCGGCTGCGCGGCAAACATCGGCAAATCAAACCCCTACTGCTCGACCAGACAACCGTGGCGGGCTTGGGCAACATCTATGTGGACGAAGCGCTGTGGCAAGCCAGAATCCATCCGGAGCGCCGCGCCAACACGCTGACGCGGGCCGAGGTGAAACGCCTTCACCAAGCGATCCGCGAGGTGTTAGGGCGCGCCGTCGAGAACTGCGGCACAACGCTCGGCGAAAGCAAAGCGAATTTCTACAGCGTCGCGGGACGCCGCGGACGCAACGCCGATGCGCTCAAGGTCTTCCGCCGCGACGGACTGCCCTGCCCCCGCTGCGGGACGGTGCTCGTCCGCTCCGTGGTCGGCCAGCGTGGCACCCACTTCTGTCCAAGTTGCCAAAAAGCTCCAGAGGCGACCGCCTAGCGGCGCCGCTTGAAAACCTGAGTCCCCGCTGCCTGAAGCGGCGGCACAACCGACTGCCGGCCTGCTCACTTCACAATAAAAGGCACGCTCTGGGTCACGGCCATAACTGTCCGGCTTGCATCGCTCCGCTGAACGCAACCGATGATCAGTTGGCCCTGATCCCCCGGGCGCAACAACTTGGAATCAGCCTTCAGCGAAATCCACGCGCGCTCCTGTTTGTTGGTGTGCTGGACACCTTGGACCGTGAACCCGCACGGAGGAGAGATCACGACGGGCTCGTACAACCCGCCGAGATGGGTCGCCAGATTCGGGCTCAGCACCATCAGCCGAGCCGGCTCTTTCACGGAAACCGTCACCGGCGTCTTGGGTGCCACATTCAGCCGCAATGCCCGCAGCCCGGCGCTCGCCCGGGCCGACACTTCAGAAAACGTCCGCGCCGTCGTATGCCCTCCGACCCCTTCGAACCGGACGGGCACGGCGGTCCGTTTCACCGGCCGCTCGCCGACCTCTGCCGACGCCGTCAGGGACAAACCGAACACCGTACGCGGAAAACGCACGCCGTCCGTGGAGACCGTCATCAGGCAGGACGTTTCGCCCGGCGGGATCACCCCTCCCTCGCAGGCAATGCTGAGGGGCGGAAAATCCAACGCCACACGGACCTCGCCGTCGAAACCGTGAATGCGTTGCAGATAGACCGTCACCAGCATGCTGCCGTCCGCGGGGATATTCAGCGAGGCGGGCGTCATCCATACCTTGAAATCCGGCTGCGGCGGACCTATCCTCAGACGGTAAAAAAGCTCTCCGCCCGTCCGGCCCTCCGCGTCGGACACTTCGACCTCATACGGGCCGCCGTCTACCAGTTTCACGGTCACCGAAGGATCGCGCGACTGAAGCGCCGCGCGGACCGTGCCGTTCGTACAGAACAGGTCCTTGGCGACGACCTTTCCGCGACTGTCCCGCACCGTCACCACAGGCCTAAGCGTCGAGCCGATCGAGGCCGCATTCACGTCCACGCAAACAACGTCGCCCGCCTGCCCGCCGAAACGGAACACGTCGCGCCCGTCCGCCGGGGCCAGCGCGCCGTTGACGACGCCGGGAAGCGCAACCGTCTGCGCCGTTTCGGACGTGTCGTTGGGCTCCGTCTCCGCCGCATCGGCCTCTGCGGACAAATCGAAACGCAACGCGGGTATGGTGAAAGAGCCTTCGGTCAGCGCCGCCAGACACAGCGCACTGTTCTTTCCGCCCGTAAAAAGGCGAACGCGCTTCTGCGGCAGGTTGTACCCCGCCAACTTGACATTCAGGCTCTCGCCTTCTTTGGCACCGGAAGGGGAAAACCCCGTAACCAGAGGCAGTTCGCCCAGTTTCAGCCGGTACACGCAGGCATCGCCAACCGCCTTTGAGTCGGATTTGACGACCAGCACATACTCGCCATCCTGCGGCACTTCGAAGACGGCGACCGGCGCGGCGGCGGCGTTGAACACTGTCAGGCCCTCGCACGGCCGCCCCGCGGCATCCGTCACCGTCAACGCGGGAAGGAAACCGCCGCACGGCAGCACCCCCGGCTCGGTGAAAGCGACAAGCGTCATGCCTTTCACCGCTTTGAACCGGTAGCGGTCGCCCGCCTCGCCGTGCACACGGCCGTTCAAGCAAACCGGCAACGATTCGACCGTTCGCGTCCCCGCCGCCGCCCGGTTCGTGACCGACTCGGACAGCTCAGGCAGGGCGGCGACCTCGAAGCCGACGGGGTCGCTCAACCGATAGGTCGAGCACACACGCAACGCGCGGAGCCCCGGCGCGGCCTCCTTCTCGACCACGACTTTGAAACGGAACCGATTCGGCACCACGGACTGAACCGGCCGGCCTTTCTTCGTATAGGTCACCGCTCGCACAGGCCCCTGCAGCGTCGCCTTGATTCCCTCACCGCTGATCACCGCCTGAGTCACGTCCGCCGCCAGTTCGCCGCCAATCTCGACCTCAAATTCGCTTCCGGCCTGGCCGCCGGCGGGATAGACGAAATTCAGGACCGGATCAGCGAAACACACGGTGTAGCCCAGAACCAGCCCCCCCAACAGTATGCCCCATCGCATGTCGTTTTATCCCCCTCTGTTCTTTCAGCCCTTGCCCCATCCCGGACGGATGGCCCCTGACCGGCCCCCGCCCGCACGCGCGGCACCACCTTCAACGCAAATGCGAGAGCGCGGGTTTCCCGATCGCGTGGACATTGAAGCCCAGCTTATGCAATGCCGCGTGATCCACGCAGTTACGCCCGTCGAACAGAAACGCCGGTTGCCGCATCGCCGCGTACACCCGCGCATAATCCAGCTCGCGGAAACAGGTCCAGTCGGTCAAAATCATCACCGCATCCGCATCCTGCGTGGCCGCATAGGGATCGGGCTCGAAAACGGCCGCGTCGCCCAAATCCGCCAGATCCATCCGCGCGTTGTCCAGCGCCTGCGGGTCGCAGACCACGACGTTCGCGCGCTCTTCGGCCAACAGCCGCGCCACCCGGATCGCCGGGCTCTCGCGCGTGTCGCCCGTGTCGGCTTTGAAGGCGAACCCCAACAGCGCGATCCGCTTGCCCGCCACGGTGTTGAACATCGACTGCAGCACCGTCCCCACGAATCGGTCCTGCTGCCAGTCGTTCAGCGTCACGACCTGTTTCCAGTAAGCCGCAGCCTCGTGCAGATTATAGGTCTCGCAGAGGTAGACCAGATTGAGGATGTCCTTCTTGAAACACGACCCGCCAAAGCCCACGCCCGCCTTCAGAAACTTCGGCCCGATCCGCGAATCCATGCCCACGGCGTGGGTAACCTCGGCGATATCGGCCTCGGTGGCTTCGCACAGGGCGGAAAGGGCGTTGACCGAACTCACGCGCTGAGCGAGAAGCGCGTTCGCGGCGAGTTTGGAGAGCTCGCTCGACCAGACGTTCGCGGTCAGAATCTTGCGGCGCGGCACCCAGTTCGCGTAGATGTCCGCGACCGTTTTCAGCGCCTTACGCCCGGAGGGCGTGGCGTCCGCGCCAACCAGCACGCGGTCGGGATTCTCGAGGTCCGCGATCGCCGTGCCTTCGGCCAGAAATTCGGGGTTCGAGAGAACTTCGAAGTGATGGGGCGAATTCCCCGAGTGGAGAATGCGCGACATCGCGGCGGCCGTGCGCACCGGCAAGGTGCACTTCTCCACCACGATCTTGTCGCCCTTGGCGCAGTCGTGGATCAGGCGCGCCGTCTTCTCCCAGTACTGGAGATCAGCCGCATAGCCCGCCCCGTGGCCGAACGTCTTGGTCGGCGTGTTAACCGCCACGAAAATGATGTCGTTCTCCTCGATCCCTTTTTGGATATCGGTCGAAAAAAAGAGATTCCGGCCGCGGCACTGCTCCACGACTTCGGCCAGCCCCGGCTCATAGATCGGCAGCGCGCCCGAATTCCAGGCCGCAATGCGCTGCGCGTTGACATCGACGACCGTCACGCGGCAATCAGGACATTTGAGGGCGATCATGGCCATGGTCGGGCCGCCCACATACCCCGCGCCGATGCAAAGGACATTGTGATTCATGCACCCAAATTATCACAGCGCTCCACGCTCTGGCAAGCGCCGCCAAGCCCCGTTTCGCCTCATCCCGGGCACTAAACGGCATCGGGTATCTCGTAGCCCTTCCGATACCTGTCCTTGATGAGCGCCGTGGCTTCGGGGCTGTCGAAGCGGTTGTTTTTTTCGTCATAGGCCAGCGCGGCGTTGCCGACGCGGTGGGCAATGTTGCCCATGTGCGCCACCAGGTTGCTGGCGTGCGCGACCGCGACGTCCGCGTTGGGTTGCCGGCGGCTCTTCACGCAGGCGATGAAGTTGCGGTAGTGCTCGAGGTCGCCCGCCTGCCCGTAGACCTTCTCCACCACTTGGCTGCTCGCCTTTTCGACCACGAATCCGCCGCCGTGGCGTCCGAGAATCATGAGCATGTCCTGCCCGTAGAACTCGATGCGCGTCGCGTTCTGCTTCCAGTCGCTGACCAGATGTTTTTTGCGAAGCACATCGGAGCTCTTCTCCATGTACTTCGGGTACTGGGTCATGTCGAACGTCATGACGAACGAACTGAAATCCCACGCGATGTTGAGGACGTCCGGCACCTCGGCGTCATCACCCTTATGGATGTAGCGTCCGCCGAGCGCCCTCACGCTCTTGGGCAATCCGGGATCGCCCATCACCATCAGCGCGAGATCGAGCTGGTGGATGGAGTCGTCGGTCAAATCGCCGCCGCAATAGTCCCAGTTGTAGTGCCAGCCGCCCTGCCAGAGCTTCTGGTGATAGGGCCGCGCCGCCGCGCGCCCCAGCCAGCGGTCCCAGTCGAAGCCCTCCGGCTGCTTACCTGGGTCACCGAGTTTGAAAGGCGAGCCGTTCTTGAGGTTGAACACCTTCACCAGCCCGATCTTGCCGAGCCGTCCGCTCCGCACGATCTCGCGCGCCTGGTGGTTATACTCGGTTGAGCGGTTCTGCGTGCCGACCTGCACGACGCGCCTGTATTTGGCCGCGGCCTCGACCATCTTGCCGCTTTCCCACATGCAGTGCGAGTGGGGCTTCTCGACGTAGACGTCCTTGCCCGCCTGGCACGCCAGGATCGTCAGCGGCGCGTGCCAGTTGTCGGGCGTCGCGATGATCACGGCGTCGACGTCGGGCGACGCCAAAACCTTGAGGTAATCCTTTTCGAAGCGCGGCTTGTTGGGCTGAACCGGATGGATGAACTCCCACATCTGCTCCAGGCGCTGATCGCTCAGGTCGCACAGGCAGACACAATTCGCGCCTGCGTCCTCGATCATCACGCGCAGGACGAAGCGCCCGCGCCCGCCGCAGCCGATGATCGCAACGTTCACCCGTTCGTTCGCGCCGATGACGCGGTCCGCGCTGAGCGCGGTCCACGCGCCCAACCCGGCCGTAGCTCCCGCTGCTCGCCGCAGGAATGTCCGGCGCGTAAAGCCCGTCGTATCGACATGCGCATTCGTTGTGATTGTTTTCATTCGCGTGTGTCCCCCTTCGATAACAACCCGCAGCCCCGAACCTTCTGACCCCGTAGAAGCGGAAGTCGCAAATACAATGATTTTTTATATAAACAAAGCGCGACAAGCAAGTCAACCGCCTTTTGAGCAGGTGTCGGGCGCACGGCCTATTCCTTTGGATTTGGCATGCATAAGAACGGTCGTTTCGGAGAAACGACCCTACCAAATCGCCTCTCAACTTGGCTGCCAACGCATACACAGGTAGGGCGGTTTCTCCGAAACCGCCGCCCGGAAGGCCACAAGGAATAAGCCGTAACATCGGGCGCAGCGCGAAATTCCCTCTCAAAATATTTTGACATCTGCGGCACAATCGTTCAACATGACTATATTCGCGTTTCGTCCATTTGCATGTATTTTGAAACTGGTGTTGTTTCTGTTAATCCGTTTTGCGTATGGTATCGCCTCGATGGAGGGATCGCCCGATGAACACATCGCGTCCGACCTGGCTACCGTTCCTCTGCTTGACCGCCGTGCTAGGGATGACACCGCACACGCTCTGGAGTGGCCCACACGTGCGCGTCGGCATCTACCAGAACATGCCGAAGATCGGCGTGTCCGAAACGGGAAAGCCCGAGGGAATTTTCATCGATTTAACCGAGGCCATTGCCCAACAAGAGGGATGGTCGCTCGAGTACGTACAGGGAACGTGGGCCGAATGTCTGGACCGGCTGACCGCCAAGCAGATCGACCTTTTGCCCGACACGGCCCGTACACAGGCGCGCGAGGCCGTGTACGATTTTCATCAAGAGCCGGTACTGTCGGACTGGGTCCAGGTCTTCACGCGACGCGGAACCAGCATCCGCTCCATCCTGGATCTGGACGGCAAGCGGGTGTCGGTGCTTGGGCGTTCGATCCAACAAGAACTTTTCAGCGGATCGCCGCTCATGCTCGAACTGAACGTAACCCTTGTTCCGCACGAGACGTTCGACGCCGCATTCAGCGCCGTCGCCCGGGGCGAAGCTGACGCGGTGATTGCCAACAGGTTCTACGGCATCGCCCATCTCCGCCAATACCAGCTCGAAGACACCGCGATCATTTTCTATCCGACACGGCTCTTCTTTGCGACGTCCAAATCACGCAATGCCGCGCTACTTGCGGTCATCGACAAACACATGGCCGCTTTCAAAAAAGATCCGCAGTCCGTTTACTACCAGTCTCTGAAACGGTGGACCACAGAGGACGTAGGGTTCCGATTCCCGCCTTGGCTGAAAGGTGCCGCGGTGGCCACCGTTGGGATTCTGATCTTTTTTCTTCTTTGGAACCTGATACTCAAGCGTCAAGTCGCGTCCAAACTCCGGGATCTGGCGCAACGAAATGAACAGCTCCAAAACCTCTGCACGCAAAAGGAGCGCACCGAAGAGGCGCTGCGCGAAAACGAGCTCAAATACCACATGCTGTTCGAAACGGCCAACGATGCGATCCTGTTGATCCGCGGCCACCGCCTGATCGACTGCAACGCGCGGACTCTGACAATGTTCGGCTGCGGCCGGGATGAACTGTTGAACGCGACGCACAGCGAGTTCTCGCCGCCCATCCAGCCTGACGGACGTCCGTCTGAGGAAAAAGCCGTTGACCATCTCAATCGGGCGATGACGCAAGGCCCTCAGTTTTTCGAATGGGAATATCGCCGGCGGGACGGCACGCCGTTTCTGGCCGAGGTGAGCCTGAGCAGCTTGGTACTGAACGGCGAAATCCTGCTGCAGAGCATCATCCGGGACATCACGGAGCGCAAACGCGTGGAGAACGCCTTGCGGGAGAGCGACGAACGGTTTGCCGCCTTCATGGGCAATCTGCCCGCCGCCGCGTTCATCAAGAACAGATCGGGCCAAACCGTCTTTGCCAACCGCTATCTCCGGAATCTGCTGGGATGGAATGAGTGGGAAGGCCGAACCACGCCCGAACTGGTCCCCGGCGAACTGGGGCGGCACATGGTTGAGGACGACCGCAAAGCCCTCGAAAGCGGCCCCATCACGTTTCAAGAGTCGATGTGCGACGGCAAGGGCATATCGCACACATTCGAAACAACCAAGTTCCCCATCCGGATCGAGGGCGAACCGGTGTGGCTGGGCGGCATCGCCATCGACATCACCAACCACAAACGGGATGAAGAGGAAAAGGAACGTCTTCACGCGCAGCTGATTCAAGCACAGAAGATGGAATCGATCGGACGTCTGGCCGGCGGCGTGGCACATGACTTCAACAACATGCTGGGCGTGATCCTCGGCCACGCGGAACTTTGCGTCATGAACCTTGACCCGGCCCAGCCGCTTTACAAAGACCTCCAGGAAATCCGGAAAGCCGCAGAGCATTCGGCCAACCTCACCCGCCAACTGCTGGCCTTTGCGCGCAAGCAGACCATCACCCCGAGGGTGCTGAATCTAAAAACGACCATGGGCGGCATGTTCAAAATGCTGCAGCGCCTGATCGGCGAAAACATCGCGCTCACATGGCAGACAGACGACAATCTGTGGCCGGTCAGGCTGGACCCGTCTCAGGTCGACCAGATTCTGGCCAACCTGTGCGTCAACGCGCGCGACGCCATCTCGGGGCCCGGCAGACTCGACATCGAGACCCGCAACGCGACCTTCGACGCCGCCTTCTGCGAGAATCATCCGGACACCGTCCCCGGCGACTACGTGGTGCTGTCGGTCCGCGACAACGGATGCGGCATGGAGCCGTCAACGCGCGAGCATCTCTTTGAGCCGTTCTTCACCACCAAGGGCGTCGGCGAAGGCACCGGTCTCGGACTGGCCACCGTCTACGGCATCGTCAAACAGAACGACGGATTCATCACCGTTGACACGGAGGCCGGAAAAGGCACAACCTTCAAGATTTGCCTGCCCCGCTTCAAGGGAAAGGACGAGTTCCCTCCCGTCACCAGTCTCGCCGAGGCGGCCTGCGACGGGCACGAGACCGTGCTGCTGGTTGAAGACGAACCCGCACTCCTCAATCTGTGCAAACGGATGCTGGAATGCCGGGGATACCATGTGCTCGCCGCAGCCACACCGGACGAAGCCCTCGCCGTGGCCCAGAAAAACGCCAGCAACATCCATCTGTTGCTGACGGACGTGGTCATGCCCGAAATGAACGGGCGGGAACTGGCCACCCGGTTGACGGCGATCTGCCCGAATCTCAAATGCCTTTTTATGTCGGGCTACACGTCCAATTACATCGCCAGCCAAGACCTGTTGAACGCGGACGCGGGGTTCATCCAGAAACCGTTCTCGATGTCCAATCTCTGCGCTAAAGTGGTCGAGGCTCTGGCCCGGAAATAGCCGGCCAGAAGCGGCGCGGCCGTCAACTCTTGCACAAGTTCTTCAGCAGCCAGACGATCGTCTCGCCGAGGTCATGCATGTTCTCGACCGACTCAGCGTCGTTCTCCACATCCCCCGGCTCGAGCCCAACGCCGAAATTCCAATACGTCGATCCGGGCACAATCATGCGCGACATCAGAAACATATGGTTGATCGCGTCGACCACATTGACCGCGCCGCCACGCCGATTCACCGCCACAGCGGCGCCGATTTTGCGCGAGAACATCCGCCCGTTCGCCACGCCCACCAACCCCGCGCGGTCGATCAGCGCCGTCATTTCCGCCGTCATTCCCGAAAAATACGAAGGCGAGCCCATGATGATGGCGTCCGCCTCGATCATCTTCCGGATGCAGTCGTTTACGATGTCGGCCTGAATCACGCACTGCTTGTCTTTGGCTTCAAAGCAGTGGTAGCAGGCGGTGCAGCCACGGATCGGCAGCCCCCCGACCTGCACCAGTTCCGTGTCGATTCCCGCCCGCGCGATCGGTGAAAGCACCTTCCGCAGAAGAATCGCGGTGTTCCCCTCTTTTCGCGGACTGCCGTTAAACGCCACAACTTTCATCGTACGCCTCCTTCTTTGATACGTATTTCGCCAGAGAGAAAACCAGTCATCATTCTCAATGACAGCCCTGGCAGTGTCAAGAAGCGACTCGCGACAAAAGCGACTCGCGTCGAGTTCACCGGAAAACTGCGGGCGGACCGCCGCACGTCTGGAAAAACCGGACGATGGAGGATGCGGCTTCGGCAGGCAGCTCGTGGCCGCCCGGATGAATCAGCGCCACCACGGGCGCATCGGCACGGGAGGCATAGAGCGAGGCGTGCGGGCCCCACGGGCGGCCCTCGCCGCCGCAACGGTTGGTCCGGCGCAAGACGTCGATGGTCCTCTGCTGCCACTCGAATTTCACGAGCGTATCTTTCTCGCCCGCGACATGCAGCACCGGCTTGGGCGTCAGCTTCGCGAGCAGCGATGTCGCCGCCGCGCAAGGCGCGAAAGCGGCGAACACGTAGGGGCGTTCCGCCCACAGCAGATACGTGAAACCGCCGCCGTTGGAATGCCCTGTGGCATACACGCGTTTGCCGTCGATGCGGACTGTCGTACGGAGCGTCGCCATCACGGCATCGAAAAACTTCAGATCCCGGTCCCCCAAGACCCCCGGCACGTTCTGCCATCCGGCCTTTTTTCCTTCCGGGTCGGCGAGGCGTCCCGGCGTGGGGAGCCCCTGCATATAGACCACCAGCGCCTCGGGCCAGAGCGTATGGATGGGAAGCGCGCGGGCCGCATGGCGCATGTTGCCGCCGTGCCCATGAAACACGAAAACGGCGGGCGCGGCGTTCGACGCCGCCGGCGACGGCACATAGACCAGCGCCTCGCGCGTCACGCCGTCCACGCTCCATTCACGGCACTCCGGCTCAGAGGCCATCGCCGACAGCCCCAGCGCAAAGCCTACGAGACGGATCGCAGAACTGTACGGCGCGCGTGTCGGCATAAGGCCAGCCTTAAAAGTTTCCCTCTCGCAACTTCTGCGCCACGCCCCGCAAGCGGGCGCAGACCTTCTCGCGCCCGAGCAACGCCAACATCTCAAAGAGCCCGGGGCCTTCGGTGAGGCCGGACACCGCCACACGCACCGGATGCACCATCGCCCCCAACCCCGCGCCGCGGGCCTCACCCATCGCCGCCAGCACCTCGTGCGTTGTCTGCAGGTCAAAAACCGGCAGCACCGCATACTTGTCCGCCACCTCGTCCAGCAGCGCCGGCACGCCCTCGACCTTCAGGCGTTTCTCGACGCCCTTCGGATCAAACGCGTAAGCTTCCGTGAAGAAATAGGCGCACGAGCCCGGGATCTCCGAGTAGAACTTGGTGCGGATCTGCATCTGGTCCATGACACCCTCAAGATCGGAACCCTCGGTGGAGAGCCCGGCCGCCTGCACGCGGGAGACGAACTCGGCCGCGTACACCTCGCGCGGCTGACGGTGGATATACTCGCCGTTCATCCACACCAGCTTCTTCATGTCGAAGCGGGCCGCGCTCGATTTGCAGCGGTCGAGCGTAAAGAGCTGAATCATCTCCTCGCGGCTCAGCACCTCGCGGTCATCGCCCGGAGCCCAGCCGAGCAGCAGCAGGAAGTTAAAAAGCGCCTCGGGCAAATAGCCCTGCTCCTTGAACTCGCCCACGAAGGCCGCGCCGTCGCGCTTGGAATAGGGCTTGCCCTGGTTGTTGACGATCATCGGCAGATGCGCATACTTCGGCACCGGCGCGCCGATCGCCTTGAACAGTTCAATGTGCTTGAACGTGTTCTCCACGTGGTCGTCACCGCGAATCACGTGCGTGATCGACATGTCGATGTCGTCCACAACGTTAGAGAGATGGAACACCGGCGTGCCGTCGGAGCGGACGATCACGAAATCCTGAGTGTCCTCGGCCCGCTTCTTGATCGTGCCTTTGACCACATCGGTGTACTCCAGACGTCCCTCCTTGGGCATGCGGAAAATCACGCATTCGCCGCCGCCGCCCTTGTTGTCGCGGTAGGCGAAACCTTTGCGGATCAACTCGTCCGCCACCGCCAGATGCCGCTCCTTCTGCCGACTCTGATACACGGCCGTTTCATCGTAATCGAGCCCCAGCCACGCCATGCAGCTCAGCAGCGTATCGATGGCCGCCTGGGTGGAGCGCTCGCGGTCCGTATCCTCCACGCGCAACAAGAACTTGCCACCCTCGTGACGCGCGAACAGCCAGTTGAAAATCGCCGCGCGAATGTTGCCGATATGGACGTTGCCGGTGGGGCTTGGCGCAAAACGGACTCTGACAGACATCTCAAAAACTCCTTTGGATCAACAGATTTAAAGCGGTAAGTTTAACGCGCCCTCGCCCGATTAACAAGCGCAACGTCCCGCGCGGCTTGTCACCGGCCTTCCCGTGTGCTATTTTCTTCAGCAATGAAAACCGTATTTATTTCCGTTTTTTCGGCGCTGAGCTTTGCGGCCAACATCGCGTTCACACAGCCTCCGGAAGCGGGTGTTGTGACGCTCACCAACCTGTCCTATTACAGCGCACAAGCGTTGCGCAACGCGGACGGCTATCAGAAATCGCAGTGCCAGCTGGACCTGCGCTATCCCGCGAACCGCAGCGGCTTTGCGACCGTCGTCTGGTTCCACGGCGGCGGGCTCACGGGCGGAAAACGCCATTTCATCAACCTGAAAGATCCCGAGATCGCGGTGGCGGCGGTCGGCTACCGGCTCTCGCCCAAGGCCCCGCACCCCGCCTATCTGGAAGACGCGGCCGCGGCCGTCGCCTGGGTCATCCGGAATGTCGCACAGTATGGGGGAGACTCGAACAAGGTCTTTGTGGCCGGCCACTCCGCAGGCGGCTACCTGACCGCGATGGTCGGAATGGACCCCCGCTGGCTCGCCGCGCACGACCTCTCGATCCACCAGTTGGCGGGACTGATCCCGGTCAGCGCACAAGTCACGACCCATTTCCAAGTGAAGAAGCTGCTCGGCGACACGGGCCAGCAGTACCGCCCGCTGATCGACGAATACGCGCCGCTCTATTATTGTTCCAGCAACCTGCCGCCGATCTGCCTGGTGCTGGGGGACCGCAAGATCGAGTTCAAGTGCCGCGTGGAAGAGAATGACCTCATGGCCGTCAGCCTCCGCACGCTGGGCCACCCGAGCGTCGAGTTTCACGAGCTCGCGGGGCTCAACCACGGGACCGTCGGCACGGGCGCCATGCCGTACGCGCAACAGTTCATCAAGAAGTACGCCGCGGCCCAAACCCCGTGACCGCCCCAGTATGAACCCTTCTGTCACAGGCAGGATCCACTCGATCGAGTCGTTCGGCACGCTGGACGGGCCGGGCATCCGCTACGTCCTTTTCATGCAGGGATGCCCGCTGCGCTGCCTCTATTGCCACAACCCCGACGCGCGAAGCCAAGAGGCCGGCAAGGCGATGACCGCCGGCGAAGTGCTCGCCGACATCTTGACATACCGCCCCTTCATCGCGCGTGGCGGCGTCACGCTCTCCGGCGGCGAGCCGCTGCTGCAAACCGCCTTCACCTGCGAAGTGCTCGACGGATGCAGAGAAAACAAACTGCACAGCGCCATCGACACTTCGGGCGCCGTTCCGCTGGCGCAATCGGCGCGGGCGATCGACCGTGCGGACCTGATCCTGCTGGACATCAAGGCGCTTGATGACGACCTGTGCGTCCCGTTGACGGGGATGAGCAACCGCAACACGCTGGCGACGCTGGAATACTGCGAGACCATCGGCAAAGCGGTCTGGATCAGACACGTGCTGGTGCCGGGTTACACGCTCGATGAATCGCGGCTGCAGCGGCTGTCGGACTTCCTGTTGAGGTTCGCCTGCATCCGCAAGATCGAACTGCTCCCTTTCCACAAGATGGGCGAATACAAATGGGAAGCGCTGAAGTGCCCGTATGCGCTCAAGGACACGCCGCCGCCGAGTGACGAAGAGATGCGGCGCGCCAGAAATATTTTTCAGCGGCGCAGATGACGCGCACGTGCGCAGACGGGCTGGCGTACCGCCAAGAACTCACGTTCCGCCAACCGTCTGGGGAGACACGCGCAAGCGTCACTTGATCGAATAGCGGGTCGCCTTCGTCAGCGCCTTCCAAAGCTGCTCCGGCGTTTCGGACGAAAGGATCGCCTCACGGTTCTGCTCTTTCAGGAAGGTCTCGGTCAGCCCCGACATCAGGCGCAGATAGAACGCGCTGACCGCCGTGGGAATCGTGATGAAAAACACGATGTTGACCACATTGCCGCCATCGTCGTACTTGATGCCCTTCTTGGAAACGCCTAAGGCCAACGTCAAACCGCCGCCTTCGACGCCGCGCACGTGCGGGAAGGCGAGCCCGTTCTCCATGGCGGTGCTCAGCACCGCCTCGCGTTCCAGCGCGTTCTGCACGAGCTTGTCCACGCCGGACACGAACCCCTTCTGTTCCATCACGGCGGCCAGCTCGGCGATCGCTTCCGCGCCCGTCGCGGCCTTCAGGTCCGGAACCATCAGCGACTCCGCGGAAAAGCGCGAGATGCCCGACTTGCGCGGTTCGCTGCGGCTCGGCGCCTCCCCCACCCACCGCGGCGCATCGCTTTCCTCGTAGAGGATGCGCGCGCAACTCGGACAGTTCTGAATCTGCTTGCACAGACGCACCGCCTGCACCTGGCTGATCGGCATGCGCATCCCGCAAATCGCACAACACCCGTTGTACATCGGCGCCATCACGATGTGATCTTTTTTGTAGAGCCGCTGATAGAGCGATTTCATGTCCGGCGGCAGCTTGTCCGTCAGCTGATCAATCGACTCGTTCAATTTTTCCATGTGGCTGCCGTCACCGGTCGTCCGGTGCTCGTCGCGGATCAGCACCAGCTCTTGCAACTGGTTCAAATGGTTGATGAGACTTTGCATGCGTTCCTTTCATTCGGAGGTCTTTGCTGAAACAGGTTCTCAACAGACCCCGATCTTATCTGAAATTAATACCCCTGATTTTGACGGAATTCACGCACAGTGTCAATGAAACGCCGTATCAAAATGCGTCCCAGACGGCCGTTTCCCGCGCACGACAAACCGGGGATGGCGGGCAGGATACGGCTGCGGCAGCGCGCAAAGGCCCCCGCTTCGCGCGCCCGCACCCGCACGGCCCGTCCGCCGGCCCGAGACGTGTCCGGCCCCTGCTATTTTTTGACATAGCGGCGGCACTTCACACCCGCCTCGTTAAGCAACCGCTGCGTCTGCTCGGTGAAGGCGTATTCGCCGCCATAAATGACCTCGCGGATGCCCGCGTTAATGATCATCTTGGCACAGGTCAGACAGGGGCTGATTGTCACGTAGATCGCCGAGCCCGCCAGACGGATGCCGTAGTAAGCGGCCTGACAGATCGCATTCTGCTCGGCATGCACGCAAATGCACTCCTCGAGGCTCGCCCCCGACGGCGCCTTGCCCGCGCAGCGCGCGCACCCGCCCTCGAAACAGTTCTTCACCCCGCGCGGCGTGCCATTGTATCCGGTCGAGATGATGCGGTTCTCCGACACAACGATCGCCGCGACTTTGCGACGCGAACAGTTTGCCCGCGTCGCCATCACCTGAGCGATCTCCATGAAATAGGTGTCCCAGTCCGGACGGGGGTCAACAGTCTTTTTCCTAGCGGCCATAGATATGCTCCCGAGGTTCGATAATGCGCACACTATATCACAGGCAGGCCCGCGCGTGTAGCGGCATCTGCTGTGCTCCGCAGCCTGTTTTTTCTCGCATCGCCCCCGCATTCGTATTAAAGTTTTACCCTCTTCAATTGAACCGGAGTTCGCCATGCTGATTGACGTCCACGTACACACTTTTCCAGACGACTTGGCGGCGCGCGCCCTTGAGAAGCTGGTTGAAAAGTGTGACCACTATATTTCTCCCGCAGCAGACGGCACGGTCGCCGGGCTGCTCAGGGACATGCAGAAGAGCGGAGTCGATTACGCGGTCGTCTGCCCGATCGCCACCAAACCCTCCCAGTTCGAGGGAATCCTCACGGAGGCGCTCGCCATCCGTGACGGCGGACGCGGCAACGTGGCGGCGCGCCACCTGATCCCCTTCGCCTCCGTGCACCCGTCCGACGAGGCCCGCTTCGCGCGTCTGACGCAGGTCGCCGAAAGCGGCATCCGCGGTATCAAGCTGCACCCCTACTATCAGCCGTGCGTCTTGGATTCGCCCGAAATGCTGGAATTCTTCCGCTGTTGCCGCGACCTCAACCTCGTCGTGCAGTGCCACTGCGGTTTCGACATCGGCTTTCCGTTCGAGCCGGTCTGCGGCCCAGAACGTGTGGCCCGGGTCATGCGCGAGGTGCCGGGGCTGAAATTCATTGCCGCCCACCTCGGCGGATGGCGTCAATGGGGAAGCGCGATCGAAAATGTGCTCGGCAAAGACATCTACCTCGACACCTCCATCCTGAAGCGGAACTTCGACGACGCGGCGACGCTGCGCGTGTTGCGCGAACATCCCGCGAACAAGCTGCTGTTCGCCACCGACTGGCCCTGGCTGAGCTTCGAGGACGGAGTGTCTTTCGTCCGCTCCGCGGGATTTCTTGCGGCGCAGGAGAATGCCGTTCTCGGCGGCAACGCGGCTTCGCTCTTGGGCGTCTCTGCAACGGCCCCCTGGTGATCGGCACATCATCGGCGCACGCGAAAGCGAAAAAAAGGAACAGCGGCAGGCTGTTCCTTTTTGAGTCGTTTGCCGCCCGAGGGCTCTTCTCACCCCTGTTGGGACTGGCGCAACTTATAGATGCGCTCCATACGCACGCCGATGTCCTCGTAACCGATGTCTGCGCCGTAAACGTCTTTGTAATAACCGAACGCCTTCTCGATATCGCCAGCCTGCTCGGCCAGATTGCCCAGCTCGAACACGATCTTCTTCTTCAGCTCATCCATGATCGGCAGCTGCTCGTTGGCGGTCTCGAGCTGCATGACCGCCATGTCCCGCTGGCCCTTCTTGGTGAAACACATCGCCAGATAATACAGCGACTCGACGCGCTCCTTCGGACTGCGCTGGGCGAGCTGCAACTGCCCGATCGCATCGTCGAAGTAATCGTACTTGTAGTACTGCAACCCCAGCTCGAAGCGCAGCTTGAGATCGTTCGGGTAACGCTGCACACGCGAACTCAGGTCGTCGAAGACGAACTGGTTCATCTCCGCCTCCATGTTCGCCGCGCCCTCCGCATCGCCAGAGGTCTTGAGCGCCGCGATCTTGGCCTCGAAAGCCTGAATCTTCGTCGCCGTAATCGCGCGGTCCAGCTCGGGGTCGGCGGCGTTCACCTTGCGGGCCGACTCCAGCGCCTCGACCGCCTCGTCAAACCGCTTGTTCTGCGTCAGCAACCTCGCCAGCGCGCGATAGAAGTTGAGGTTGTTCGGTTCTTTCGCAATACGGGCGCGGGCCTCCTCGATCAGCCCGTCCGCATCAGAGCCGGCGACCACCGCCTTGGCCTGGATATCCAGCTGCTTGGCCTGATCCTTGTTGGCGATGAGGTCGCGGTATCCGTCTTTCTTGCCCGCGATATCCTCCCATCCGGACGCCATGGTCACGCGCGCTTCGGCGTCTTTCAACAGCTTGAAGATGGCTTGATCGTTCGGCAGGAACGCGTTGAGCTTGACGTACGCGTCGCGGGCCTTGGCATAATCGCCCACCCGCATATAGTAATCCGCGACCCGGCGCAGCAGCAACATGTCGTCGGGATTGTTCTCATAGGCGGCCTCCACCGTGAACAGCGCCGCCTCCGGATGCCCCGCCGCATCGGCGGCCTCCACCGCCAGCTCCACGTTCTGAGAGTGCAGGGGGTTCATATTCAGCAGCTTCTCGCATTCGATCAGCGCAGTTTCGGTCTTGCCCGCCTTGATCAGGCCCGCGATCTTCATGCGCAAGAGCACCGCGCTGAACTCCTGGACCTGCGCGGCCATCTTGCTCTTTTTCTCTTTGCGGAACTTCGCGATCTGCGCTGCCCGCAAGACCTTGCGGGCCCGCGAAAACCCCGGCGAAAAAGTAACGCACTGCATCAGAAGGTCGATCGCAATGTCAAAATTCCCGCGTTCGAATGCCGCGACCCCTTTGTTGAAGAAATTCTGCGCCTGCTGGGCCACCTGATCCGTTTTCTCGCCTGCCATAATGAAATCCCGCTTTTAACGTTTCAGAAAAACATTCTTTACTGAAAAGTCAGTGTAACATCCGCTTCCATGCCGCGTCAAGAAAGTGCCCGTAAAAATCACCGGGGCCTTTGAAACAGGCCGGCATCATGACCGGCACACGCCCGGTTCATGCGCCCGCATACTGGGCCTCCGAAGTCAGCACCGTCGCCTTGATGCCGTCCGTCGTCAGAAGGCACGCCCCGGTCTTGAAGCGGACCCAGACGCCGTCTTGCTGGATGCGCACGATGCCGGCCGGGCACGCGGCCACCATGGGCTCGTGTTTGGCCATTACGCCGAGCGCGCCCACATAGGTGCGGACCTCGATCTGCGTCACCTCGCCGCTCACGATCGTGCCGCCCGGAGTCAGGATGCTGAAGGGGAAGGTGGTCATGGCTATTTCAGGGTCTTGGCTTTCTCGTACACGTCTTCAATCGTGCCGACCATGTAAAAGGCCTGCTCCGGCAACTCGTCGCATTTGCCGTCCAAAACGGCCGCAAAGGAACGGATCGTGTCCTCCAGCTTCACGTACGCACCCTTCATGCCCGTGAAGGTTTCGGCCACGTGGAACGGCTGGGACAGCAGACGCTGGATTTTGCGGGCGCGCGAAACGGTCATCTTGTCGAATTCCGACAGTTCGTCCATGCCCAGAATCGCGATGATATCGCGCAACTCCTTGTACCGCTGCAAGACTTCCTGCACGCCGCGCGCCACACGCACATGCTCTTCGCCGACCACCTCGGGCGCCAGCATTGACGAACTCGACGTGAGCGGGTCAACCGCCGGGTAAATACCCTGCTCCACGATTGCGCGAGACAGTTCGGTGGTCGCGTCCAAGTGCGCGAAGGTGGTCGCCGGAGCGGGGTCTGTGTAGTCGTCCGCAGGGACGTACACCGCCTGCACCGACGTGATCGAGCCGTCTTTGGTGGAGGTGATGCGTTCCTGCAGTTCGCCCATTTCCGTGCCGAGCGAGGGCTGATACCCCGCCGCAGAGGGAATGCGCCCGAGCAACGCCGAAACCTCGGAGCCCGCCTGCGTGAAGCGGAAGATGTTGTCAACGAACAGGAGCACGTCCTGATGCATCGCGTCGCGGAAGTGTTCGGCGACGGTCAGAGCGGACAGCGCCACGCGCGACCGCGCGCCCGGCGGCTCGTTCATCTGGCCGAACACCATCGCGGTCTTGTCCAGCACGCCCGCACCGGCCATCTCCTGATAGAGCGCCGTGCCCTCGCGCGTCCGTTCGCCCACGCCTGCGAACACGGAGTAGCCGCCGTGTTCGTGGGCGATGTTGTGGATCAGCTCCTGAATCAGCACGGTCTTACCCACGCCCGCGCCGCCGAACAGACCGATTTTGCCGCCCTTGCGGTAAGGGGTGAGCAGGTCGATCACCTTGATGCCGGTCACGAGCACCTGCGCCTCGGGGTTCTGCTCGATGAAAGGCGGCGGCTGACGGTGGATCGGCAGACGCGTCTCGGCGACGACCGGGCCCTTGCCGTCCACCGGCTGGCCCAGCAGATTCATGACACGCCCGAGCGTCGGCTTGCCGACGGGCATGACGATGGACTCGCCCATGTCGCGCACCTCGGCATTGCGCACCAGCCCGATGGTTGAATCCATCGCGATGGCGCGCACGCGGCAGTCGCCCAAATGCTGGGCCACCTCCAGCACGAGGTTCTCGGGCTGGTCGTTCAGCAGCGGGTTGGTCGTTTTCAACGCGTGCAGGAGGCGCGGCCTATAACCGTCCGGGAACTCCACATCAACCACCGCGCCCAACACCTGAATGACGCGCCCGCGATTGCCCTTCTCTGCCGTCTGTTCACTCATGTCGCTCTCCGTCTTTCTACCGAAAATGCCGTCCGCCCGGCCTCGCTCAATTCAAAGATTCCGCGCCGCTGACGATCTCCGTCAGCTCATTGGTGATCGCCGCCTGCCGGGCACGGTTCCGCAGCAGAATCAACTCTTTCTCCATCCGCCGCAGATTGACCGTCGCGTTCTCCATCGCCATCACCCGTGCCGCGTGTTCGCTCGCCACGCTGTTCAGCAAGGCGTAATACACGTCGAGATGCACCCACTGCCGCACGATCGCCTCCAGCATGCGGTCGTCGCCGGGCTCGATGATGTTCGGCAGCGCCTCCGGCAGTTTTTCTGGACGCGCAACCGTAGGATGCGGCTGATACGGCAAAAGCCGGAGGACCTTGGTCTCGTGGGTCATCGTGTTCACAAACCGGTTGCCCGCGAGCCAGACCTCGTCGTAGCGTTTGGCGAGAAAACTGTCGATGACATGCCGGGAAATGGCGACCGTCTCTTTGGGCTGCGGATGCGCGGTGACATCCACCGGCTTCATGCAGGGAGAAATCTCGTGGCGGAGCGCCGCGTACCCCTTCTGCCCGGCGAAAACGGCCTCGATCCAGACCCCGCGCGCGGCCTTTTGCTCTTTAACCCAGCGACGGACCTCGCGGACCACCGAATTGTTGAAAGCGCCGCACAGGCCGCGGTTGGACGTCACCACCACCAACAGTATGCGGCTCCCCTTCTCCGGCGGCTCCAGACACACGCGATGCGATGCGAAATCCGCCTGCCGCAAGACGGGGGCCAGATGCCACAACGCCGCCGCGAACGGTTCAGGCAGATGCAGCTCCGTCTGCGCGCGGTGCAGATGGGAGGCGGCCACCATCTTCATGGTCGCCGTCACCCGCCGCATGCCGCCCATCGACGCCAGCCGCGAACTGTACTCACGAAAGTTAGCCATGTTTCACGCCGCTTGCCGTGCCTCAGCTCTTACGGTATTTCTTGACCGTCTCTTCGATCAGCTCATTGAGCATGCCCTTGAGCTCGTCGTCCATCACCGGCTTGGCATTGAACCGCGCCGTATAAGCCTGCCCGCTCTCCCGCGTGTCGACGGCCTCATATAGCGCCTTCACCACATCGGGCACGCGGTTGTCCGGCACTTTCACCAAGGCCTTCTGCGTCCCCGCGTAGAGCACCGCCACCTGCTTGTGGACCGCCACGGGCTGGTTGGGCGCCTGCCGCAAGACGCGCATCAGCGATCGTCCCACCGACAGCTGTTCGAGCGTGTTCGCGTCCAAATCCGATGAGAAGCGCATGAAAGCCTCGAGCTCGCGGTACTGCGCCAGCAGCACGCGCAGCGGGCCGGCCGTCTGCTTCATGGCCTTGACCTGTGCGTCGCCGCCCACGCGCGAAACCGAAATGCCGGGGTTGATGGCCGGGCGCTGTCCCTCGTGGAAAAGGCCCGCTTCCAGAAAGATCTGCCCGTCTGTGATCGAGATCACGTTGGTGGGGATGTAGGCCGAAATGTCGTTCGCCTGCGTCTCGACGATCGGCAACGCCGTGAGGCTGCCGCCGCCCTTTTCGTCGGAAAGTTTCGCCGCGCGCTCGAGCAGCCGGCTGTGCAGATAGAAAATGTCGCCCGGAAACGCCTCGCGTCCCGGCGGGCGGCGCAGCAGCAACGACATCTGGCGATAGGCCTGCGCATGCTTGGTGAGATCGTCGTAGATGACCAGGGCGTGCCCGCCGCGGTCGCGCCAGTACTCGGCCATCGCACACCCCGTATAAGGCGCGAGGTACTGCAGCGGAGCGGGTTCGGATGCGTTGGACAGAATGATCGTCGTGTACGACATCGCGCCGTGCTCGACCAACAGTTTGTGCAGCGCCGCCACGGTCGAGAGCTTCTGGCCCACGGCCACATAGAAGCAGCGGACTCCCGTTCCGGCCTGATTCAGGATCGTGTCGATCGCCAGCGTCGTTTTGCCGGTCTTGCGGTCGCCGATGATCAGCTCGCGCTGACCGCGCCCGATCGGCGTCAGCGCGTCGATCGCCAGAATCCCCGTCTGCATCGGCTCGCACACGTTCTTGCGCTCGATGATCGACGGGGCAAAACCCTCGACCGGCATCATGTCGTCGGAAATCACAGGGCCCTTGCCGTCCAGCGGCCGGCCCAAAGCGTCCACGACGCGTCCCTCCAGCGCCCTGCCGACCGGCACCGATACCACGCGCCCCGTACGGCGGAACAAGTCGCCTTCGCGGACACGCGTCACATCGTCGAGAATCGCGATGCCCACAGAGTCTTCCTCGAGGTTCAACGCCAGCCCGGCCACGCCGTCTTCGGTCTCGACCAACTCGTTATACATCACGTTGGAGAGTCCGTCGACGCGGGCGATGCCGTCCCCCACGCTCAACACCGTGCCGACCTCGGCCACATCCACCGGCCGGTCCACCATCTGCATCTGGCGGCGCAACAGGGCGGAAATCTCATCGGGTTTCAGTTGGATATTCATAAAGCCTTCCTGCAAAAATCTCAGCTCGCTGCCACTCCCGGCTGCATCGGTTTACTCAGGCCATACCGCAAACGGGCCAAGCGGCCGGCGAGGCTGGCGTCCACCCGCTTGTCGTTGACAAAGAACCGCACGCCCGCAATCAGCGCGGGATCGACCTGCGTTTGGACCTTCATGATCGGGCCGAACGCGTCGGCGACCTGCCGGCGGATCAGGCCGATCTGGCCCTCGTCAGGCTCGGCGGCGAACGTGATGCGGACGTCGCTGCACCCCTGCGCGCGGTCGTCCATCTTCTGATACTGCTGGATGACCGACGGCAGCAGCGACAGGTGATCCCGCTGCGCCATCATCTCCAGAAAAGAGATCAGCGTCCGGGTGAACGTTGCACCCCAGATCTTTTGGACAACCGCGGCGCGGTTGCCCGGGCTTCCCTGAAGATGCCGCCGGCAGAAAAGCCGCAACTCGGGCGAGCCGTTCCACTGCCGCTCCAAGGCGAGGACGTCCTGCGTCACGTTCGCCTCCTCGTGACGCGCCGCCGCCGCGCCGTACAGCGCACGGGCATACGCCCGGGCAAAGACGCCTTCGCCGTTCATAACTTCACCTCGCCGAGAATCGCCGCCTGATACGCGCGCTTCTGCTCATCCGTGAGTTCCCGGCGCAGGAAATGCTCGATCGTGTCGCCGAGGTGTTCGGCGACGTCGCGGCGCACCGCCTCAAACGCCTTGCGCTGCTCGGCTTCGATCGCCAACGCCGCCTCGTCCAGCCTGCGCTGCGCCACCGCCTTGGCCTCGCGGTCCGCGCGTGCGACGGCTGCGGCCGCCTCGCGCGCCGCCTGCTCCGCCACCTTGCGCGCCTCGTCGTTGGCCTGCTCCACCGTCTGCCGCTTGCGGTCTACTGACTCCGCCAGCTCTTTGCGCGCCTGCGCGGCACCGCTCAGGGCGTCGCTGATCGATTTCTCGCGCCCCTCGACGGCGTGCAGAATCGGCTTCCAGAGCAACCGGTGCAGGCAGAACGCGGCGATGCCGAAGGCCAGCCACGTCAGCAGGATCATCTTGTCCGACACCTGCATGACATCGCTCTGCAGTTTCTGGATCGGCTCCGGTATCCCCGGAACCGCCTCGACAGCCCCGGCGTGTTCGACTTCGCTCATGTCTTGATCCTTGCCCTTGGATAAGGCCCGAGGCGCTTAACCCTTCATCAAGCAGATCACCAGCGCGAACAGCGCCGCGCCTTCGATAAAGGCCGCGCCGATGATCATCGCCGTCTGGAGCTTCGTCTGCAACTCAGGCTGCCGCGCCATGCTCTGCAACCCTGCGGCCCACAGGAGCCCGATGCCCAACCCCGCGCCGATCAGAGTGAAACCCGCGCCGACCGCCGCCGTACTCATTGCCATAGGAACCATCATCTCGCACCTCGTTTCTTTCCGTTCAATGTTCCGGATTCAACATCATGTTCATGAAAATCGCCGAGAGCAGGGTAAAGATATACGCCTGCAGGAACGCCACAAACAGCTCGAAGAAATACATCAGCACCGCCATGACCACGGCGGGAAAAGCGGCCCAGCCGAAAAGCACCACCATGCCCAGCAGAGAATAGATCACGATGTGCCCGGCCAAAAGGTTGCAGAACAGGCGGATGGTCAGCGCGAACACGCGGGAGAAGAAACTGATCACCTCCATCACCGCCATGACGGGGACGAGCCATCCCGGCAGGCCGTGAGGAATGAAAGCGGACTTGAGCCCGCGCAACCCGCGCAGCTTGATCACCGCGCCGAGGCACGTGAACATGAAAATCGTGGCCAGGCCCGCCGTCACGCTGACGTTGCCGGTGGCGGTGCTGAAGATCGGCACCAGGCCGAGCAGGTTGGCGAACAGGATGAAAACGAAAAGGGTACAGAAAAACGAGATGAAGCCGCGTCCGCAAACCGGGCCGAAATTCGGATAGACGACCTGGTCACGGATGAACACCACGTAGGCTTCGGCAATGGCGGCAATCCCCTTGGGGATCTCCGCGTACCTGCGGCGCACGGCGACCGCCGCAGCCAACAGCAGCGCGACGACAACGAACACCATCACCGAATCGTAGTGGAACCATTCGAGCGCGTTGAGATGGACAAACGGCAGGTTCCACACATCCGTCGACCCCGCGTGACGCATCACGTGGTGATTGATGAACCCCTGTACGGCATCCTGTGTTTCCGCACCCATAAAACGCCTGCCCAACCGCTTTCCAATCCGTCTTCAGATGTCGGGGGTCATTCGCTTCGTGTCGTCATATTCCGAACCGCAGGCAACGGCAATGGCCAAACTGATGATACAGGACATCCGATCAGACAATGCCGATTGAGTTTATCTGATAGTCCCCCCGTCCGTCAATTCGCAATTTCCGAAACTGCCATTCCGCGAAGCGCAAAATGAAACGCACGCGTCGGAAAGAAAGGCGGCTCCGACTGAG